>CAVWLK010000087.1:0-130518 GCA_963755675.1 uncultured Actinomycetes bacterium | reverse complement strand
CACCGGGTTCAGGAAGTGCAGCTTCTCGCGTCCAGACCGGCGCGTGACGACGAGGCCGGTGCTCTCAAGCACCCGCAGGTGCTTCATCACGCCGAAGCGGGTCATCTCCAGCTCCGACTCAAGCTCCCGGAGCGTGCGGCCGTCGCGCTCAAAGAGCCGGTCGAGCAGGTGCCTGCGGGTCGGATCCGCAAGCGACCGGAACACGGCATCGTCATCCATGAAAGCGAGTATAGGTGACCATAAGGTCACATGTCAAGGAATCGCCGCAGCGATGCCACGAGGTCGACCGGCGCCTCCTCGGGCAGGAAGTGGCCGGATGCAAGCGGGCCGCCCTCGACCGTGTCCGCCCATCGCCGCCAGACCCTGGAGCGGGCCGTCGGACATGCCCGACTCGGAGCCGCCCCAATGCACCAGCACGGGGCAGTGGATCGTGCGTCCGGCCGCCCGGTCGTCGGCGTCCATGGGCCGGTCGAGGTGGAACGCGGCCCGGTAGTCGGAGCACATCGCGGAGATGACGTCCGGCGTGAAGGTGCCAAGGTAGCGGTCGAAGGAGGCGGCGTCGATCGCTCCCGGGCTCGCGGCCCAGGTCTCGAGCGTATGGCGGAGGAAGTACTCAGCGCTGGGGCTGACGAGGCGCTCCGCGAACGGCGGCGGCTGGGCGAGCAGGAACCATGGGTAGTACTCGAGCGACGCCGCCTGGGCCATGCGTTCGAACTGGTCGACAGTGGGGATGATGTTGAGGACGCACAGTCGCTCCACTCGCTGCGGGTGGTCGAGCGCCATGCGGTAGGCCACCCGTCCGCCCCGGTCGTGCCCGACCACGGCGAACCTGTCGTGGCCGAGCCGCGCCATCACATCGACCATCTCGGCCGCCATCTCCCGCTTGCTGTAGCCCTCCCCCAGAGGACCGCCGCTCGGCGCCCGGCTCATGCCGCAGCCCTTGAGGTCGCACACGACGACCGTCCGGCCGGGCGTGAGGGCCGGCGCGACGTGGTGCCAGCAGTACTGGTTTTGGGGAAAACCGTGCAACAGCAGCACGGGCGGGCCCTGACCGGCCACGCCGGCAAGGTAGCTGGAGTCGCCAACCTCGATCCCGGTGTAGTCGAAGCCGTCGATTGCGACAGGGCCGGCGAGCGTCACGTTGGCATCCTAGGCGGGCGAAGTAGAGTGGCCGGTGGTGGACCACCTTGACCCCAACGTCGTTGTGACCAGCGCCGTCGCGCGCCCGACCAGCTCGCGCAGGCGGCCGCGCAAGGCCGGCGGCACCCGCAGCGACGCCGAGCGGCGACGGCTGTCGAAGGCGTCACGGATGCGTCAACGACCGGCAGAGGCGGATGTCCCGGTGCTGTGGTGCGACGGAGGCTCGCGCGGCAACCCGGGCCCGGCCTCGATCGGGTTCGTCCTGGAGGCCGAGGGCGTCGTGCTGCTGGAGGGATCGCAGCCGATCGGTGTCGCCACCGCGGCGCTGGCGGAGTACCGCGCCGTGCTGACCGGGCTGGTGGCCGCGCTGGACGCGCACGTCGACTCGCTCGAGGTGCGAACCGACTCGCGCCTGCTGGTGGCGCACATGCACGGCGAGGCACCGGTTCGCAGCACGCACATCGCGCCGCTCGCCGACGAGATCAGGGCGCTGCGTCCCGATTCGCCGAGCTCCGCTACCGCTGGGTGCCCGAGGCCGAGAACGGCGCGGCGCATCGCCTGGCGGAGCTGGCCCTGCTCTCATCCACCTAACACACACATGCCGATCGGGCAGGTGGATGCCTAGTCGCTGCCCGCCGCGATGGTCGCGCCCCGAAGCAGCGTGTCGAGGCGGTCTGGATCGCCTTGTGCCTCTCCACGAAGCCGGTTGAGACGACGTTCGGTCTCATGGACGGATACCCCGCTGTGGCGCAACGCATCCCAGACGCGCCGCTCGCCCTCGGGAAGCAAGAAGCTCAACGCAGGCTCGCGGTCGGGCTTGCCGCCCCTGCGTCTCGCCATCGCCGCCTTGCCGGGGTAGAGCTCTCGCCAGCGGTCGTCGACCATCCTCGACGTGAGTTGACGGTTTGCCTCCGAGGCGTCGTGGAACAGCGCCAGCAGTTC
This sequence comes from uncultured Actinomycetes bacterium, assembly GCA_963755675.1. Classification (GTDB taxonomy): domain Bacteria; phylum Actinomycetota; class Thermoleophilia; order Gaiellales; family JAICJC01; genus JAICYJ01. The sequence continues at coordinate 128,436 of CAVWLK010000087.1, read as the reverse complement.
CGCCGGTCCCAGCTCGGCGATCCGTCGGCAACGGACGCCACGCTTCGCGCGCCCTTGGGGTGTGTCATGGAACCATGTCGGCAGTTCGCGGTCGCTGCGCATCTGACCACCATCCTGCAGCGGCTTGGCATCAGCGCCGACATGCTCAATCAGCCAGCCTCCGAGAACTCCCTCGGCGTAGAACTCCGACAGTCGAGCGAGCCTGGCACGATCGGCGACTGTTTCGGCAATATTCGCGAGCGGACGCAGCTCCGCAGCCAACTCACCGATGAAGCGCTTCAGCTCCCGCAAGGTCTCCGCCCTTGCAACGTGCCGCGCCTTGTTGACCCGCTCGCCACTCTCCAAGAAGGCACGGACCGCCGCCTCCCCAGGAACGATCCTCACGACTTCGCCGGAGACGATCTCCGCAAGAACCTCCTCGGATGCTTCCCCGTCGACGCCCATGGACCGCTTTGAGCCTACTACTCTCTCGATGGACGGAGGCGGCATCGAGCACTTACGGGGTGACGCTATCGTCCCGTCAGAGGCGATTGTTGGTCGAGTGAAAGTGGGTTGCAGATGAGTGGAAAAGCAGATTTCACGCCGGAGCAGTGGCAGGCGATCTCCGAGGCTCCCGTGAGTGCGGGAATGTTGGTGATGACGGCGCAGAGCGGCGGCATGTTTCGCGAGACATGGGCGCTCGCCAAGGCCTACTCCGAGGCTCGCCAGCAGCAGGGCAACAGCGAACTGCTGGATGAGCTGGTGTCGTCCAAGCCGGCACGCGATCACACCCGCTACCACTCGACGGAGGAACAACGGGACGCGTGCGTCGCCCACCTTCGAGACGCCGCTTCTGCGCTGCAGTCGAAGGCCAGCCCGGAAGAGCTTTCGGAGTACAAGCAGTTCGTGGTGGCTGTGGCCGAGCGAGTGGCCGGAGCCCATCGAGAGGACGGCGTCGACGTGAGTCCGGCCGAGCGCTCCGCACTGGCCGAGATCACGGCTGCGCTTGGTTAACCGATCTTCTCGAGGAACGCCAGCACGCGCTCGATGAGCAATGTCGCAGCGTCGAGCGTCGTACGCCGGGAGCGAGGAGTCGGCGAAGAGGTGCTCCTCGCCGGGGTAGAGGAACAGCTCGGCGCCGTCGGTCGACTCGACCAGCGCCAGCGCGGCCTCGAGGTCTTCGACGAAGAACGGGTCGGCCTCCTTGCCGTGCACCTGCACCGGGACGCCGTCCGGCCACGCGTCCCCGAACTCCGAGACCGGCAGGCACGCGTACATCAGCAGGGCGCCGCGGGCGCCGGGCCGGGTCTGCGCGAGCTGCTGGGCGATCATGCACCCCGAAGGAGAAGCCGGCGTAGACGACGTCGGGGCGGATCCCCTCGGCGGCGGCCACCCCGCGTTCAGCGAGCGCGCCGAACCCGGCTTCGCGCGCGAAGGCCGATGCCCTCCTCGATCGTGTCGAAGGGCGCCCGTCGAACAGGTCGGGCGTGTGCACGGTGTGACCGGCCTGCCGCAGCGTCGTCGGCGAACGAGTCCACTCCGTCGGTCAGCCCCTGGACGTGGTGATACAGCACGACCTCAGTCATTGCGGTCCTCCCCCATGATTGATCCATTAATTGGAACGTTTCGCCATGTTAGTCTATTCGGACGTGACCGGCAACCGGCTCCCCCCGACTACGACCTGGCCGATCGAATCGCGCTCAGCCGGCCCAGGTGAAGGCGATCGGCCATCCCCTCCGCACCACGATTCTGAGCCTGCTCCATGAGCGGGCCGCCACCGTGACCGAACTGGCGGCCGCCGTCGAGCGCCCGAAGAGCACGGTCGCCCATCACGTCAAGGTGCTCAGCGACGCCGGGCTGGTGCAGGTGGTGAGGACCCGGCAGGGTGCGGGCGATCGAGGAGCGATTCTACGGCCGCACGGCACGGATGTTCTATGTCGCGTCGAGCGAAGCGCCGGACGGCGACGACATGCCCCGAGACTTCAACGACTTCGAGGTCGCCGCTCGGGAGTCGTCCCCGGCCTACCGCGACGGGAAGCTGTGGGGCTTCATCCGGCACGCCCGCATCTCGGAGGGGCAGGCGTCGGACTTCTGGGAGCGCATGGCGGAGCTGGTGGCGGAGTTCGACCAGCTTCCGCGGTCGGGCGAGACCGTCTATGGCTTCGCGGTCGGCGTCTATCCCACCGACCATCCGTCGCTGCCGAGCGGCGAGTAAGCGCCAAACCCATGCTGTAGGCTGAGAATCGGGAGCCGCCTTGGACTCGAGCAAAGGGAGACAGTCATGAGCCAGAGTGAGAAGACCTATGAGGGGCAGTGCTACTGCGGCGCCGTGAAGATCGAGGTCACGGGCGATCCGGCGGGCGCCGGCTACTGCCATTGCGCATCGTGCAGGAGCTGGTCGGCGGGCCCGGTCAACGCGTTCACGCTCTGGAAGCCCGAGGCGGTCGAGGTCACCCAGGGAGAGGACAAGATCGGCGAGTACAACGCGAACGAGCGGAGTTATCGCCAGTGGTGCACGGTCTGCGGCGGCCATCTCCTGACACGCCACCCGCAGTGGGACCTGGTTGACGTCTACGCGGCGACGATTCCCTCGTTCCCGTTCACACCCGGCGTGCACGTCAACTACGAGTCCACCGTGATGCCGATGAAGGATGGCCTGCCCAAGCTCAAGGACTTCCCGGCCGAGCTGGGCGGCTCCGGCGAGACGCTCGCCGAATAGCCGGCCATTAGGGTCGGATCAGGGCCTGAACGCGACCACGTGTCCGTCGGCGGTGCCCGCGTAGACGGTGCCGTTGACGACGGTGGGGTTGTCCAGATTGCCGCCGGCGCCGACGTGGACCGACGCGCGCGGGCTGCAGGTCACCCGACCGCAGCCCCCGATCCTGAATATGCGCAGGTAGCCGTCGAATTCCGGGCGCATAGAGCAGCCCGTTGGCGAGGGCGATGCTGCCGACAATCGGGTGCGTCACGTGGCCGATCCACGTGGGAGAGCAGAACGAGCCGCCACATCCGCCGGCGGCGAAGGCCGTTAGACGCGAGCCGGCGGACGTCTCGATGTTGCCGCCTCCCAGGTAGATCTCTCCGCGCCTGGCGGACGGCGGCGTCTCGATGATGGTGCCCACGCCACCCGTCCACAGCCTGGAGCAAGTGGCAGCGCCGCAACCGGCGGCATCAAACGCCACCAGCCTGCTGCCGGAAGCGACGTAGACTAAGCCGCGGTAGACGATCGCAGGCCACGGGGTGGCGGTCGGAAGCGGAGCGGTCCACAGCGGCGCACACGTCGCGGCGCCGCAACCGGCCGCGTTGAACACCCGCAGCCGGTCGGTTGCGACGTACACCTTGCCGTTCGCCACCGCGGGCGTCGCCATCGAGGTGCCTCCCCCGATGCCGCCGCTCCACAGGCGGTGACAGGTCGACGTGCCGCAGCCCGCGGCCGTCCACGCCGAGATGCGGCCGTCTCCGTCGGCGAAGTAGACGACGCCGTTGGCTACGGCCGGTGACTGTCCGGAGCTGGTGCCCGTCATCTCCGCCGTCTGCCACACCGGGGCGCCGCAGAATGTCGCTCCGCAACCTCCGGCATGGAAGGCGAACAGCCCGCCGCCGAGGCTGTCGGGCACGATCACGAGCCCGCCCGCCACCGCCGGCGTGCCGGTCGAGAACTCGCCCGACGGCGCGCTCCACAGGAATGCGCCCGTGGTCGCGTTGAACACGTTCAGGTTTGGCCCGCCGTCGTCACCGGTGTTCACGAACAGCCGGCCGCTGGCGACGATCGGCTGAGACTGCTGCTCGTCGAACAGGTTCGGAGTCGCCCAGACCCTGTGCAGGCTGGACACGTTCGATGCTCCGATCGTCGTCTCGTTCGGATTGAAGCCGTTGTGCGCCGGCCCGAACCCAAGCTGCGGCCAGTCGGCGGCGCTGGCGCGGCCCGCGGTGAGTGCGATCGCCGACGCGGCCAGCACGGTCGCGGCCAACGCCCGCATCACGCTCCACTTGCCTCGCTGTCGCACCGTCTCGCCCGCCCCCGTGACAGCATCCGCGACCGCCCACGGCCGCCCAGCGGCGCAATTGAAGCACCGAAGACGGCGGAATGCAAACAAGCCCAGAGAGCGTCAGCGCACCCAGAGCTGATCGAGTAACGCCGACCACTGAGGGTTGTGCTGGTAGTTCCCGATGTGATCGGACACGACATCGGTCTGGACGTTGGTGAGCAACGGCACCCAGGGAGCGAGATCGACGGCGCGGCGATCGGCGGCCTGCCACAGCGCGGCCCCAGCGGCAGGATCGCTGGCTTGCCGCGCCTCGGCCCGGTGGATCAGGTCGTCCAGTGTGGGATCACACAACTCCGAGCTGTTGAGATTTCTCGGGTCATGCGGCACGAACGCGCGGCAGGACAGCAGGATGTCGAAGAAATCGATCGGATTCGGGTAGTCGGCCGCCCAGCCACTGAGCACCGCCGAGACGCGTTGTCGGGAGTCGCTCGCGGCCGCGTTCCACTCACCGTACCCAGCGCCGTCCGCGGACGTCACATGCGACGAGGCCCGATACCCGAGCTGGTTGAGCACACGCACGATCGACGGCACGAGCGGGGTGCTGCCGGAGCCGCCCCATGCCCACAGCACCACCCGATCGCCCTCGGTCCCCGAGCGGGCCACCAACGTACGCGCACGCGTGAGGTCGGCGCCGGTCCACGTGCCGCCCGCCGGCTGGCCTTTGTGTACGGGCAGTAAGGCGCATACCCGAACATCCCAGGCGGCAGCACCTGACAGGTCGGCACGTTCGCCGACGCTCCACCCAGGGTTCGCGCCATGACGGCACGATCCACCGCGAAGTTGAGAGCTTGGCGGGCGGCGAGACTGGTGAACGGTGGGACGGCGGTGTTCAGGGAGACGTACACGGTGGAGAGTCCCGCCACGGGGTGCGCCAGCGTCGCGTATCGGTTGGCCAGTTCGGCGAAGCGCTCGGGTGGCGGCTCACCGACCAACACATCCGCTTTGCCCTGCTCAATGGCCGTCAGCGCCGCACCCGTATCCTTGTAACGCGTGTAGCGGATCGTGTCCGGATAGCCGGCCGGCTGGGCGTCAGATGACCACTCCCGGAAGTGCGGGTTTCGCGTCAGCAGGAAGCCGCCGTGGCCTTGCTGGTACAGCTTCGAGACCATGTAGGGCCCGGTGCCTGGTACCGGCTTGTTGCTATCCGGGGGTGGCGCCCCCGGTGGGACGAAGTCCGCGAATGTTGTGGCGAGCTTCTGCGGCAGCGCCGGATCCGGCTTCGACAGGTGGATGGTGATGGTGCCGGTGCGGTCGTCTGTCTGTATGCCTTTCGTCAGATCGCACGTCTGAGGATGCGACCGGCAGGCGCTGTAACCAACGATCGTCGAGAACACGACGTCCTGGTAGTAGCCCTGGGATGCGATGCCGAGCGCTGCCGGCGAGAGGGCGCGCTCCACCGAGGAGCGGAAGTCCGACGCGCGCACCTGCTGCCCATCCGAGTACCGGAGATGCTTGCGCAGCTGAAACGTGTAGGTTCGGCCGCCGTCTGTGACGGTGGGCATGGCGACGGCTAGATCAGGGACAACTTGCAGCCCGGCGGCGCCGCCCGCCCTTCGGTACGTGACCAGACCATCGCTCGTCATGGAGAGCAACTGGAAGTGCTCCTTGTACGGCGCCACCGCCGGATCGTAGGGCCCGTACCCCGGGCCGAAGAGGTCGTCACCGTACGCGACCCGAAGCGTGCCGCCCCTGTGGCTGGCGGGACTTGCAAGCGCAGCGACCCAGACTTTTCCGCCCGCTGCCACGGCAGAGAGCGGCGTGCTTCCGGTTGGCGTGGAATGGGTGTGCAGTGCGTCGTCGATGCGCGTGACGCCGGCGGCCGTCGCCACCCACACCACGCCATCGATGTACGCCACGCCGGTGGGCCGAGCGCCGACGGGGATCGGCTGGCCTTGCTGCGTCGCCGGCTCGAGGCGGGTGACCGTGCCGTCATCAGCATTCGCGACCCAGAGTCTGCCCCCGCCGTAGGCAGCCGCGACGGGATCGTTGCCGACGTGGAATCGGCCCACCACTTGCAGTGTCCCCGGGTCGATCTTGACGACGGTACCGGAGCCGCTGTCGACAACCCAGACCCAGCCACCGCCGAATGCGACGGCCGCCGGGGACCCGCCCACCGCGACCGGATCGGACGCCTGGAAGCTGGTGCCGTCGATCCGCTGTAGCGTCGCATCGGTCGTGTTCACCACCCAGGCGGCGCCGTCACCGTAGGCGATCGGCCCGGGTCCCGGCCTACCCGAATGTTCCTGACGACGCCGGTGTCCTTCGGGTTGATCCACGAAACCTCACCGCTGCCACCGTCGGCGACCCACCACCCCGCCACCGACAGCGACACCTGTCGGCGAGCGGCCGTTGACGGGGATGTGGTCGACGACGACGTGCGCCGTCGGATCGATCCTCACCACCTCATTGCGATCGGTCACCGTCGCCCAAACCGACCCCGCACCGGCGGCAGTCCGCCCGGCCTGCCGGCAAGTCGCACGTCGCCGAGAATATGCCCGGAAGTGTCCAGCATGCCCACCACGTTGGTGCCGAGCCGGCTGGGATGGTGCGACCCGATCGTGCTCGATGCGAATGCCACCAAACCCGCCAGCACCGCGATGCCCGCGACCGCGATCGATGCGACGCGAACCGGCGTCCAGCGCGGTCGCGCATCAGGCTCGTCGGCCGGCAGGTATGGATCGAAATCCAGCTGCAGCACATGGACCGGCTCGTCAAAGCCCTTGAAGGCCATCTGACCGCGGTCGATGTAGGTGATCTCGTCGGTTCGCCGAGCGAGATGCACGACGCCGTCCGACACGAGCACCTCACCGCGCTTCGCGATCGAACACAGCCGCGCAGCGAAGTTGAGGGCACCTCCGCGGTAGCCGCCCGCAACCGGAATCGCCTCGCCGGCATCGATTCCAATCCCGATGCCGAGCGGCAGCGAGGGATCGGCGCGCATCTCCTCCCCGCAACGGCGCTGCAGGTCGACCGCGGCACGAAGCGCCGCCCGCGGCGACCCGAAGACGCACAGCGCCTCGTCGCCTCGAAGCTCCACCACTTGGCCACCATGGCCCTCGATCTTCTGCGCACCACCTCGGCGAATCGCGCGGCGAGGCGAGCAGCGGCCTCGTCGCCGTGAGTCTGCGTGAATCGTGTGTATCCGCGCACATCGGCGATCAGGAACGTGCGGATCTCGGCTGGAGCATCTGTGCCGTCGGTCACTATCACGCAATAGTACGGTCTTGGACCGGCTCAGTACCGGGGGGACATACAGCCTGGTCGATGTCGACATCACCCGAGCCCGAACGTGCCGGCCACGCCCGGCCGTCTCCGGGCAGCAGTCGGGCCGGGATGCCCCGGCCCGAGACCTCAGAGCGCACTCGACGGCGCTAGAGCTGCGCGACCTGGCGCGGCCTGATGCGGCTCGCGGTGATCGCTACCACCAGCAACACCAAGGCGGCGATGCCGGCGCCGACCATCGCAGCCGTCCAGTTGAAGCCCGAATCGGCGGCGGCAACGGGCTGAGGCACGGCCCGCGTGACGACGATCGTGGCCGAACCGGTTTGACCGGCCGGGTCGGCCTTGTAGAGAGCCTGCGGGCCGTACACCCTGTGGTAGCTCTGGCTCGAGTTGGTCGCGGTGCCATTGCCCGCGTAGGTGAGGCCGACCGGCCGCGCCTGAGCGGCCGTGGCGGAGAGGGCGAGGACGCCCGTGGCGACGATCAGGACGCGTGCGATGCGGGCAGTGGTGGCCATGATGGTGGTGCTCCCTTTGGCTGTCGATGCGGTGGAGAACGTCATGGCCAGATCATCGGCCGCCGCGGCCGGCCGTTCGACATCCGGCGATACACAGCGAGTGTAAGATCGGATACACAGATTTCGGAGGCGTGTCGCATGACCCAATTCCCGATCCTGGAGATGCTCGCCGGTGAGGAGGCACGCGGCGTACTGTCTGCAGCCCGGCGGCGAAGCTTCTCCCGCGGCGAGGTCGTGTTCCATCGCGACGACCCCGCCGACGTGATGCACCTCGTGCACAGCGGCTGCCTGGCTGCGCGAGTGATCACCCCGCTCGGAAGCGTCGCCACGCTGCAGCTTGTTGGGCCGGGGCAGTGCTTCGGCGAGCTGGCGCTGATCCGGTCGGAGCACGTCCGCAGCGCGACCGTCGAGGCGCTCAGCGCGAGCGAGACCTATGCGCTCTCGCGCGCCGACCTCGACCAGCTGCGGCGACGCCACCCCGAGGTCGACAGCTACCTGCTGGAGCTCCTGGGAGACCGGCTTTCCGACCTCACCGACCGGCTGATCGAGGTGCTCTACACCCCGGCACCGCGCCGAGTCCACCACATCATCGACGGCCTTGCCGAGCGCTACCGCGGACCGGACGGCGACGCGGTCATCCCGCTCACCCAGGACGATCTTGCCGGCCTGGCCGGCACGTCACGCCTGACGGTCAATCGCGTGCTCCAAGAGATGCGCCGGCGCGGTCTGGTCGAGCTCCAGCGCGGTCGCATACGGGTGGTCACGCATCAGCAGAGGGCGGCCGCTGGCCCTACGGCCTGATCTCGAGGTCGTAGTCGTGCTTGGTGAGGACGTCGCGCCTGAGCCTGTGGCCGCGATCCTTGCGGCCTTCTTCCGGCTGGAGTAGTTTGGCCGCCGGGGTGGGCGTCATCGAAAGGGGGATTCTCATGCGAGGCAAGCGCCGCGTACTCCATCGACGGGGCGGCGTCGGATTCCTGGTCTTGGTGGTGGGGGTGCTGGCGGGGTTCGGGTCGGCTCCCGCGGTGGCCGGATCGCTCTCCCAACGGGTCGCGCCACACGCCGTCGGCGCTCTGGATTGCAACGGCTTCAGCCCGATCCAGCGCACGGTCAAGCTGACCGGCGCCTGTACCGATCCGAAGGGCTACGACGGCGGCCGCTTCTACGACAACGGCCACTACATCGGCCACGACGAGCCGATCGTCCGCTTCATGTCAAGCGCCGCCGGATCAGGCAACGACGTCACCTGGACGGAGCGGCTGCCGTTCGATCCGGCCGCCGACCCGACCGTCGCGCACCCGGGCACGGATGTCACGCACTGGTTCGAGCTGTCCATTGCGCCGTGGTTCTCGATGGCGCTGTGCAATCAGCGCTCGTACCCGTACACACCATGTACGCCGGAGAGCGATGCGAACGCCCCGGTCGGCAACCCCCCGTGGGCGACGCCGGAGCTGGCCGGCGGTGGCAGCTCCTTCCTGGAGATGCAGTTCTACCCGCCGGGATATGCGCCGTTTGTGGACAGCATCAGCTGCGACAACACGCACTGGTGCGCGTCCCTGCACATCAACGACCTCGAGTGCACACTTCGACGTTCGAGGACTGCAACAACAATTGCATCGAGCCGACCAACTTCGCCTTCATCCAGACAGACGGCGTGCCGGCCGGCCCGCCCAGCCCGCAGCTCACGAATCTCGCGACGCAGACACCCGAACGCAAAGACGCTGCTGATGAATCCGGGCGACGTGGTTCGGGTGCACATCTTCAACGCCGACATCGGAGGCGGCCAGCACGCGCTCGAAACGCAACTAACGGACATAACCACCGGCCAGAGCGGGTTCATGATCGCCTCCGCCGCGAATGGGTTCATGGCCACCAACCACGAGGACTGCTCGGGGGTGCCGTTCAATTATCAGCCCGAGTTCAACACGTCCAAGCCGCAGAACGCGGTGCCCTGGGCCGCCCTGCAGGTGAACATCGCCACGCAGTTCGAGATCGGCCACTTCACGCCCTGCACAGGCATCTCCGGGCGGAGCACGTTCAGCCTCGACGGCTTCACGGACACCTACTGGAAGCAGCTGCCTGGGCCCCTATGAGAAGACGACCGCCGACACAGGCAACGCCGAGCGGGCCGATTCGCCCTGCTACCCGGCCGGCGACACGCATGGCGGCACCACGCCGCCGAATCTGGTGACCGGGTGCGTCAACTTCTTCCAGGCCAACGGCGACCTGGACTTTGACGGGACGCTCGTACTGGCCGAACTGGCCGGACCGGCTCAGGCCGGATTCGTTCCCGTCGCCGTTCCAGCAGCAGCAGCCTGTCACGCTCGGGCGTGCGTACTCGCAGATCCAGTTCCAGACCGATGCCCCGCAAGCGAGTCGACCTGCCAGCCCGACGGCAGCGGCTGTCGCGGTGCCCCCTCCGGGAAGTCCCGGCGGCTTCTACCCGTACTGGACGCTGGCGAACATCGGCGGGACCTGCACCTGGGAGTTCGGCCAGATGAGCAACGGACGCTCGTTCGGCGGAACGGCGCAGTACGGACCGCCTTCCGCCTGGTTCTTCGGCACGCTGGAGGGGCGGATCAGGCCCCTGCCAACCTGCTGAACCGCCCTGGCGGGCGCGACCACGGAGGGGCGGCCACTGCAGTGGCCGCCCCTCCATGTTCAGAGGGCTGATGGCACGCTACTTGGCGCTCGTAGCGGACGCAGCGCGCCCGGTGCCGACGCGGCGAGCCGCCACCACGTTTCCCTTCCGGAGGTACACGTCGACGGCCTGTTCGCGTGCAGCGCGAGCCTCGTCGTTGCGGCCGGCCAGCTCGTAGACGCGGCTGAGGTCGGCGAGCGTGCCCGCAGTCTCGTTCAGCCAGTCAGTTTGCGCCATCAGGTCGACCGCTTCGACCGCGAGCAGGGTCGCGCGGCTGGTGCGCCCGATCTCAGCCAGCGCAAGCGCCCGCACCCGCCGCCACATCGTCTGAGCGGTGATGTCGTCGCCGGTTGCGAGCGCGGCGGCGCGGCGGGCGATCCGATCGGCTTCTTGGGTTCGACCGCACAGCAGCACAATCTGGGCTAAGTAACACTCGGTCGAGGCCAACACTGCGCGTTCGCCCATCGCGCCCAGCAAGCGCCGGCCGGTGCGGAGATGCAGTTCGCCGCGCGCGAGATCGCCGGTCAGAAGTGCCACAATCACGACCGGGTGCGAGACGGCGGCGTCGAGCGTCGGCGTGAACCCTGCCAATGTTAGATCGGCGGCGTCGAGCACCTGGACGCCCTGGTCGAGCTGACCAGTCATACACATCAGCGCAGCCAGCTGGTGGCAGGCGAGCGCTTCTGCCCACGGGTCATCGCGAAGCTCTTCGAGGATCTCGTGACAGCGTTTCAATGCGTCGTTGACAGGCGTTGGACCGGCGGTCAGCGTGGCCGCCTCCCATCCGAGCATGTCGTGCAGCATTCGATCGTCGTTGGCGGCACGTGCTTCGTCGGCGGCAGCTCGCCAGTGCGCGGCTGCGTCGCCGGCATGGCCGCGGATCCAGGCGAGAAGTCCGCGGATCTGGCTCAAGTGTGCGAGTCCGGCGCGATCTTCAGCTGCGTTGAGTTCGAGCTCGAGTGCGTCGCCGTGCGAGGCGACGGCCTGGGCGACGTCGTCGGGGTCGACCTGCAGCTGGGTGAGCAGCCGTTCCACTTCTGCACGTGTCTTGAGATGCCTGGCGTCGAGCGACGCGGCGGCGGCGGCCGCTTCCGCGAATGTGGCCGTCGCCTTCGCGAGATCGCCTTCCTCTCGTTGCACCGTGCCCACGTCGAACAGGAGACCGACCCGTCCGACGTCGTGTGGGATGTGAAGCGAAAGGGCGCGGCTGAGCAGGTTCACCGATCCGCGCCGGTCGCCAGCACGGAGCGCGCGCCGGCCGGCAGCACCGAGGTGACGCGACGCGTCGGCGGCGATTTGCATTACGGAGGCCCTGTCGGCGCGGCCGAGCTCCGCGCGCAGACGGTACGCCTGTTCGAGGTGATACCCGGTGAACTCGTCCAGTTCCGGTTGGTCGGGATGTGCAGTCTGCAGCCACTCGGCGAACCGCGTGTGCAGGCCCGCCCGCCGCCGTTTGGGGATCAGCTCGTAGGCGGCGTCGCGGACGAGGATGTGGGTGAACCGGAACGCGTCACTTCGTGGAAGGGCCGGCGTTGCAGGGCGGATCAGCTCGCGGCGTACAAGTTCGCCCAACGCGGCGTCGGTCTCGACCAAGGCGGCCTCGGCGAGAAGCGCGATCACAGCCGCGCGGTGAAACGTGCGGCCTTCCACGGCGGCGGCTTCGATCACCCGCCGAGGCTGATCAGGAAGTGCGTCCACGCGTGCGCTGAGCAGCGCCTGAACCGTGGGCGGGATCGCTCCGGTGGGATCGTCCGAGCGCATGGCGACCAGCTGCTTGAGGAACAACGGGTTCCCCTCTGCCGCGGCAAGGATTTCTCGTCGCTGGCCGCGGACGGCAGTCGCGCTGGGAAGGCCGTCGATCAGCCTTCGAGCCTCGACTTGACTGAGAGGGCGCAGACCGATATGTGCGGCGCGCCCGAATCGTGTGCGCCATCCGGGTCGGATGTCCAGCAGTTCGTCGCGTGCAACGGCGACGATCAGGATCGGCTTAGCCGTCGCGTAGTCATGCAGGTACTCGACGAGATCGAGCATCGCCGGCTCTGCCCAGTGCACGTCATCGAGCACCATGACCGCTGGGCCAACGCGTGCGAGCGATTCGACCAGCGTCCGCGCCGCCCACTGCACGTCCTGTGGTGTCGCCGCCTGGCTCGACCGCCCTAGCGCGCTTTCGAGGATCGTCGCCGCACGTGCTCCACGCGCATCTCCCGCCATCACTCGTTCAAGCGCGTCGAATCCGCCGAGGCCATCGATGATCTCCTTCAGCGGCCAGTAGGTGATGCCCTCGCCGTAAGGGAGGCAGCGTCCGACGACCCGCGGCGTCGCCGGATCGAGCGAGACGGCGAACGTCCTTGCCAGGTGAGACTTCCCTATTCCGGCTGTACCCGTGATCACCGAAACACGGCATCGCTCGTGATCCGCTGCCTCCGCAAGGTGACGGGCGAGGCGGCCGAGCTCACGGCCGCGTCCCGCGATCGGCTCGAACGTTGGGGCACGCGGCGGCGATGCCACACCGAGAACGCGCCACGTGGCGAGCGGCTGCGACTTGCCGCGGAGGCTGAGCTCACCATGCGGCGTGGATTCGACGACGCCTGCGACCAGCCGGTACGTGGCCGGCCCGATCAGCACCGAGCCGAGGGGAGCGGCGGACTGTAATCTGGCAGCGGCGTTGACCGCGTCGCCCGCGACCAGCGCCTGGTCTGACGTCGTGGCGCTCGTGATCACCTCACCGGTGTGAACCCCGATCCGCATGTCAAGGCGAACGCCGTATTCCTCATCGAACGCCGCGTTCAACTCGCTCAATGCGGCTTGCATGTCAACCGCTGCGCGGACAGCGCGAACGGCGTCGTCCTCGTGTAGCAGCGGGATGCCGAACACGGCCATCACGGCGTCTCCGATGAACTTCTCAACCACGCCGCCGTGGTGCTCCAGCGCAGCGCGCATCGCCGAGCCGTACCGGCGCATCACCTCCTGCATCGCCTCCGGGTCAAGCCGTTCACCGAGTTCGGTCGAGCCCGCGATGTCCGAAAACACGATCGTGACCGTCTTGCGCTGAGACACGCCCATTGGATCGTCCCTGCGCAGTTCACCCGGCACACGACGATTCTACGATGCTGCGGTGCCTGCGGGCCGTCGCGCCATCTTGCGATCACGAAAGGGGGCGGGACCACCCGCTGCAAACCTGGCGTCAGCCCGCAAAGTACGCGTGAACGCTGCGGCGGAGATCATCCCTGCGCTCGGCAAACTGCCGAGTTCGATGCCCGTTTGCCGGCGAGGGATGCGGCAGACCGAGCAGGCATCGCTCGGACTCGACCTGGCCCTGTTCGGCGAGACGTCCGACCCATTCCGTCGGTCGCTTGCCCAGCGGGACAATCAGCGTGTCTGGAGTGAGCGACAGGTCGGCGGCCAGTATGCGCTCGGCGAACTCACGCAACAGTGGCACTCGGTCGATGCGTGGCGACTCGCCGCTGTAGTTGCGCCCGTCGATGAACGCCGGGTAGCAAATCGTCGATGTGAACGAGGCCAGCGGCTGATCGGCTGCCCACAGTGAGGCGGCGGAAACGAGGCCAAGGCCATGAGCTACGCCGATCTCGTCCAGCATGGAGACGAGGAAGTCGCGCATCGGGCCGCTGAAGCTGGCGCTTGCCTTGCACGCAGCCAGTACCTCGGTGTCTGAGAGGTCGCTCGCGGCATACTTGGCGGCCACCTCGAGCGCACGCCGCATCTGGTAGGCGCCTGGCGTGATCCCCACGAGCACGACCCGGGCGTCCACGTTCGCGCAGTCAAACGGGGCGTAGTAGAGCTCGAGACCGTTCTCATCCCAAAGACGGAACTCGGCGAGCCGTGTCGCAATCTCGGCCGGGCCGATCTCTGCGAGTCGCGGCCGGAAGGTCGTGAAACACCAGCTGGACGAAACGAGGGTCGGTGGCGAGGGGCGCCCATGGGCGGCTTGGATGGCGCAGCGGTGTGTACGAACGTCGGGCAAGTCAGCGATGGTACCGGCCCCGGGGGTGAGACCGAGGCCTCGGTCTTGACTTCTCTCTCGTATCGGGGTACACCCGCCCTGCCTGCGGACTCCGAGGAGGTTCCATGAGACGACATTTTCGAGGGTGGCGTCTAACCACCGTGCTTGCAGCCGTCGGTCTGCTCGTCGCGGCCGGGACGGCAGCGGCGAACACACCGCTCACCCGGGTGAGCTCCGACCCCTATACGAATTCAACCAGCCAGCATGCGACCGAGGTCGAGCCGGACACGTTCGCCGACCACGGCACCGTCGTCTCGGCGTTCCAGGTTGGCCGCTTCTTCAGTGGCGGGGCGAGCGACATCGGCGTGGTTCGCTCCGGGGACGGCGGTGCGACCTGGGACGCGCCTCGCTTCCTGCACGACACGTTTAACTCCGGCGACGCGTCCAGCCCGTACGAGCGCGTGAGCGACGCGAGCGTTGCCTACGACGCCGCGCATAACGTCTGGATCGTCTCGTCGATCCCGCTCCTGCCGACCAGGCAGGTGCCGACCGTCCTGTTCAACCGCTCGACCGACGACGGCCGCACCTGGGGGCCCGCGATCAGCATGCCGCCGCCCGTCTCGAACTCGATCAGCCTGGACAAGAACTGGACGGTCTGCGACAACCATCGGTCGAGCCGGTTCTATGGCCACTGCTACACCGAGCTCGACAACTTCAGCGACGGCGACCTGGAGCTGATGTCGACCTCGACCGACGGCGGCCTCACCTGGAGCGTGCCGATTCGCACCAATGGCAACGACAAGGGCCTCGGCGGCCAGCCGGTCGTTCAGCCCAACGGCCGCGTCGTCGTCCCGTTCGAGAGCCTCAACGGCACGATCTCGGCGTTCCAGTCCGACAACGGCGGGGCGTCCTGGAGCCGCGCGGTCAAGATCTCCGGGTCCGCTTTCACGGCGTCGCGGGTGACCTGCGGACGAGCCCGCTCCCGACCGCCGAGATCGCCGGCGACGGGACGATCTACGTGGCGTGGGAAGACTGCCGCTTCCGGAAGAACTGCCCGTCCAACGACATCGTGTTCTCGAAGTCGTCCGACGGAGTCACCTGGACAGATCCGGCCCGCGTGCCGATCGACCCCGTGACGAGCAGCGTCGACCACTTCATCCCGGGCCTGGCCGTCGACCCGACGACCTCCGGCGCGGGCACGCACTTGGCGTTGACGTACTACTTCTATCCCGACGCCAACTGCGGCGGCGCGTGCCGGCTCGACGTGGGTTACATCTCGTCCCCCGACGGCGGCGCCCACTGGGGTGACGCGACGCAGCTTGCGGGGCCGATGGGGCTCAGCCAGATCGCCAACACCTCGCAGGGCCCGATGACCGGCGACTACATCTCGACCTCGTTCTCCGGCGGCATGGCCACGACCGTCTTCGCGGTCGGCCGCGACCCGACGACGGCCGCGTTCCGCGAGGCCATGTTCTCGCCGGGCCGCCTGTCGGTCGCGAGTGCGGCGCAGGCAACGCACGTGGCAGTCAGCACCGGGGCGTTTGGCGCGATCGGCACCGGCGAGACGCACCACGTTCTGAAGAACGACTGACGGTAGCGAGGCACGTGCCCCTCTCCGGGGGGCGCGTGCCTCGAAACGCCTGGACGCAGGGCAGAAATCCCATCGGGCTATGATCGCGGCCGGATGAGCATCGTCACCGGCACCGACTTCATCTACCTACCGACGCGGGACTTCGAGCGCGCGGTCGAGTTCTACGGCACGACCCTGGGCCTGCACTGCAGTGCTCGCTACGGCAAGCGGCCGGGCGCCGAGTTCGAGACCGGCAATCTCACCCTGGCCGTGATCGCAGTCGAGGAGTTCGGGATGACGTTCCACCGCAACGAGAACGCGATCGCGCTGCACGTGGAAGACATCGAGGCGGCCCGGGCCGAGCTGGAGACGCGCGGCGTCGAGTTCGTCGCCGACACGCTGGACACGGGCGTCTGCCACATGGCCTTCTTCCACGACCCCGACGGCAACGCCCTGATGCTGCACCATCGCTACGCGCCCAAGCACCAGGACTGAGCACGCAACGCCGGTGCCTCGCACCCGTTGCCCCAACAGCCCCCGTTTGCCACATAACCATGCGGGTTGCAATGAAGCCCTCTAACGGACTCGAACCGTTGACCCCTTCCTTACCATGGAAGTGCTCTACCAACTGAGCTAAGAGGGCAAAAAGGCGCGCCCTTGCCGGCCGCGCGTGCGAGCCATGATACCGCGATCCGCTCGCATCGGAACCCGCCGGGCGATGAGTCTCGGACCCGTCGCCGGTCTCAACTCGTGATCCCCTAGCATCCGAGCCGAGCAACACGGAGGAGATGAGATGCCCGAACACAACATGGAACCCGCGAAGAATGGCAGACCGCCCGGGACGAGCTCGCCAAGCTCGAGGCCGAGCAGGCGGAGCGCAACGAGGAGATCAAGAGCAAGCGTCGCGACCTCCCCTGGGTGCCGGTCGAGAAGGAGTACGTCTTCGACACCGAGGACGGCAAGAAGACGCTCGCCGAGCTCTTCGACGGCCGCTCGCAGCTGCTTGCCTACAACATCATGTTCGGCCCCGACTACACGCTGGGCGCCTGCCCGGGCTGCACCAGCCTGGGCGACGGGCTCGACGGCTCGCTCGTCCACCTGAACCACCGAGACGTGACGCTGATCTGCTTCTCGCGTGCGCCGATCGAGCGGCTGATCGCCTACAAGCAGCGGATGGGCTGGCAGTTCCCCTACGTCTCCACCTACAACACCGACTTCCCGTTTGACTTCGGCCTCGCGCTGACCGAGGAGCAGGCGCAGCAGATCCCCGAGGTCAAGGGCATGATCGACGACCCGCCCGACTGGCTCCAAGACTGGTCGCGCCAAGTCGGCGCCGAGCTCAAGGACGGCCTGCGCGAAGGCCCGAGTTGGATCGCCTTTGCGCTCGAGAACGGCACCGTCTACCACACCTACACGGTGATGGCGCCGGACCCGTTCGTCGCGCCCTACTTCAGCTTCCTGCTCGAGCGAACGCCGAAGATGCCGGCCGCCGAGTACCTCAGCTGGCGCAAAGACGAGTATCCGGACTGAGGCAGATCGGCCCGGCCGCCTTTCAGGCGAGGAGCTCGTGGAGCTTGAGCGTCGTGTTCAGGTTGCGCACGGTCAGCTCCTTGTAGGCGGCCCCTCCGATCAGCTTGCGCATGACGCTGCGCCCGAGCTCGTCGCGCTCGGTCGCCCAGAGAATCGCGCCGTCGACCGCCTTGACCTCCTCGACAGCCGGGTCTGGCCGGAGCTCGCGCACGACCGCTTTGGCGTTCGTGCCGCGCCGAACGAACGCGACATTCGCGCGCCGACTTGCGTCCCCCACCCAGGAGGCCGGAATCGCCTTGACGATGCGCGCGAAGGCAGCACGGTCGAGCACGACAACCTTGACCGGCAGCCCGAATCGCGCCTCGATCGCGCGCTCGATCTCGATCTCGAGCTTCGCCGCGTCGCGGCGGCGACTCGTGAACAGAACGTTCCCGCTTGCGATGTACGTCGAGACGTCGTCGAACCCGAGCGCCTCGACGCACGTCTTGAGGTCAGCCATCTTGATCAGCGTCTTGCCGCCGACGTTGATGCCTCGCAGAAGCGCCGCATACCTCATGGAGGCACGGTACCCGTGAGCGATCGAAGCTGACAACGGCACCGGGATACGATGCGGCGATGCCGCCAGCCCAGCCAGCAATCAAGCTTCGGTCGGTGGTCAAGCGCTTCGGCGAGATCACCGCCGTCGATCACCTCGACCTCGACGTTCCCGAGGGGGCGTGCATCGGCCTGCTCGGTCCCAACGGCGCCGGCAAGTCGACCACCATGCGGATGCTGACCGCCCAGGCGATCGCCGACGAGGGCGAGCTGACCGTGCTCGGCTACGAACTGCCCGCCGACAGCAAGCAGGCGCGGGCGGAGTGTGGCGTCGTGCCCCAGCTCGACAACCTCGACGTCACGCTGACCGTGGAGCAGAACCTGGTCGTGTTCAGCCACCTCTACCGCATCCCCAAGCGCGACCGCGGCGCGGCCGTCAAGCGCGCGCTGGAGCTCGCGCGGCTGACCGACCGCAGCGACACCAAGGTGGACAAGCTGTCGGGCGGGATGCGGCGGCGGCTCCTGATCACGCGGGCGCTGATCCACCAGCCGCGACTGGTGCTGCTGGACGAGCCCACGGTCGGCCTCGACCCTCAGGTGCGACAGGAGCTGTGGGCGCTGATCGAGCAGCTTCGCAGCGAAGGCACCTCGATTTTGATGTCGACCCACTACATCGAGGAGGCCCAGCGGCTCTGCGACTCGGTCACGATCATGTCGAAGGGCCACGCCGTCGCGGTCGGGGAGCCGAGCGCTCTCGTCGACGAGCATGCCGGCACCGTTGCCTGGGAGGTGTACGGCGCCCCACCGCTGCTCGAGCAGGTCGAGCAGGCCGCGCGGAAGGCCGGCCGGCCGACCCGGCGCACCGGCACCTCAGTCTCGGTGCTCGGTGGCGACGCCCCGCCGGACGGCTTCGAGCAGCGCAGCGAGCGGCGGCCCGCCAACCTGGAGGACGTGTTCGTGCTGCTGACCGGCGAGGAGATCTCATGACGACCGCCACCTCGCGACCCTCGTCCACGCGCCGCCCCGAGGGCGAGGTCGGCGAGCGGATCGGACGGCTGGAGCGACCGGCGATCGGTGGCGTGCTGATGCGCGAGCTGATCAACTACTCGTCGTTCTGGCGCTCGTCCGCGTTCAGTTCGGTGATGGAGCCGGTGATCTACCTGCTCGCCTTCGGCTTCGGCGTCGGCGCGCTCGTCTCGCAGGTCGCGGGCCAGCGCTACCTGTTCTACGTGGCCACCGGGACGGTGGGCATGTCCGTCATGTACAGCGGCGCATTCCCGGCCATGTTCTCGACGTTCGTCAAGTACAAGTTCCAGCGCACGTACGACGCGATCATCGCGGCGCCGGTCGACTGTGAGGAGCTGGTAACCGCCGAGGCGCTGTGGATCGGCGTCCGCGTCGGCGTCTACGGCTGCGCGCCGATCGTGGTGGCGCTGTTCTTCGGGCTTCCGCCGTCATGGGGCATGCTCGCGCTTCCGTTCGTGTGCTTCCTGTCGGGTATCGGCTGGGCGCTGTTCGGCATCTCGGTCGCCGCGACGCTCAACTCGATCGACAACTTCAGCTACGTGATCACCGGCTTCCTGACGCCGATGATGCTGACTGCCGGCACCTTCTTCCCGATCGACAACCTTCCCACCTGGGCGCAAGTCGTGGCGCTGTTCAACCCGCTCTACAACAGCGTCGAACTCGTGCGGGGAGCCGTCTTTGGCTGGCACGGCGCCGCCGACCTCTGGCACCTTGGCTACCTGATCGTGTGGGCGTTCGTGCTGTGGCGGTTCGCCGTCCGCCAGATGACCCGGCGCCTGGTCGACTGAGGTCAGCGGTCACGCGGCCGTCAGGTGCTTTTGCCCCGACGAACGCGCCGGATCACTGCCACTACCCATCTATCCTCCCTGCGATGAGCACGCCCCTCTCCGTCCGCCGTGTCCTGGTCGTCGACGACGATCCCGCCATCCGCCGCATGCTCGAACGGACGCTCCAGGCCGAGGGCTACGACACCCGCACCGCCCCCGACGGCAGCGCGGCGCTGGCGGCCGCCGAGTCGTGGCCGCCGCACGCGATCGTGCTCGATGTTGTCATGCCCGGCATCGACGGCCACGCCGTCGCCCGCCGGCTGCGCCACAAGGGCGACGCGGTGCCGATCCTGCTGCTGACCGCCCGCGACGAGGTCAGCGATCGCGTTGCCGGCCTCGACGCCGGCGCCGACGACTACCTGGTCAAGCCGTTCGCGCCCGATGAGCTGGCCGCACGCCTGAGAGCGCTGCTGCGACGGGGCCATCCCGCCCCCGGCCCGATCAGCCACGGCGACATCACGGTCGATCCCACCACCAACACGGCCACCCGCGCCGGCACGGCCATCCCCCTCACCCCGCGCGAGGCCGCCCTGCTCACCCTGCTGGTCGCCAATGCCGGCCAGGTCATCATCGCGCGACGCAGGCGCTGGATGCGGTGTGGGGCGAGGGCCGCGTGCCACCGCCAACACCGTCGACCGCTACGTCGCCTACCTGCGCCGCAAGCTCGGCGCCGCCAGCGCTGATCCACACCGTGCGCGGGGTCGGCTTCGTGCTGCGCGGATGAGCCGGCTCACCCTCCGCTCGCAGGTCGCGATCGCCTCGGCGCTCGCCATCCTGCTGGCCGTCGCGCTGCTCGGCGTCGCTCTCCACCTGCTGCTCTCCCGCGAGCTGCACCGCCAGCTCGACTCCGACCTGCGCCGCCGGGCCGCCGACGTGGCCACGCTCTCCGTCTCCGCCCCCGCGCTGCTCACCAGCCCGGGTGCGCTCGACTCGTCCTCCAACGGCGTCGGCCTGGACGTGCAGGTGGTCGACCGGCGCGGCGCCATCCTGTCGCGTTCGCTGGCGCTGGGCGCCCGCACGCTGCCCACCGAGGCACTCGCCGCCGATGTGATCCGGAACCGGCCACGCCCGCTACCAGGACGGCGCGCTGGGCGACCAGTCGATCCGCATCTACGCCGCACCGCTGCCCACCCTCGGCGGCGGCCGCGCCACCGGCGGGGCCGTGGTCGTCGCCTCCTCCACCGAGCAAATCGACCACACGCTGCACCGCCTGCGCCTGCTGACGCTGCTGGCCGCCCTGGCCGCTGCCGCGCTGGCCGCGCCCGCCGCGCTGCTGCTGACCCGCCGCGTCCTGCGCCCACTCGCCCAGCTCTCGTCCGACGCCAGCGTGATCGGCCAGACCGCCGATCCCTCGCGCCGCCTGACCACCAGCTCCCGCGCCGACGAGGTGGCCTCCCTTGCCGACGCCCTGAACGCGATGCTGGCCGCGCTGGAACGCGCCCGCGACGGCGAGCGGCGCTTCCTGGCCGACGCCTCGCACGAGCTGCGCACGCCCCTCACCGCCCTGCGCGGCAACGCCGCCTACCTCGCCCGCCAAGCCCCCGAGCAGGCTGCCTTCGCCGACCTCGAGGCGGACATCGCCCGGCTCTGGCCGCCTGGTCGATCAGCTTCTGGCCGTCGCCCGTGAGGACGCCGCCGATCCTCCCACCACGCTCGTGCCGCTGCGAGCCCTGCTGACCGAGGCCGTTACCGCGGACGGCGCTGTCGTCTCGGTCGAGGGCGACCCGGTGGTGCGCGGCGACGCGGACGCGATCGCCCGCGCCGTGGGGAACCTGGTCGAAAACGCGCGGCGCTACGGCACGCCGCCGATCGCCGTCTCTGCCGCCCGCGATGACGGCCAGGTCGTGATCGCCGTCAGCGACGCCGGCGCCGGCATCCCGGCCGACCTGGTCGCCGAGCGGGACGCCGCTTCTGGCGTGGCCCCAACAGCGCCGGCACGGAGGGCTCCGGGCTCGGCTTGGCGCTCGTCCGCGCCACCGCCCGGCGGCACGGCGGCGACCTCACGATCGACGGCGCCCGCTTCGCGATCACGCTGCCGGCGTCGGACTAAGGCGTTGAGGCGGACCGCCTCGCTGCGGCTCGTGGACACCCGGGTCAGACCCCGGTCGACCTCGCCGCTGGTGCTGTTGGGGTCTGACCCCGAACGGGGTCTGAACCCTCTCCGTCTCACGACTCGCCCTCTCACAGATCTCTCAGACTCCAGGCGCCACACTGCAGGTGACTCACCCACGGAAGGCGCCACCCGATGAATTTTCTTCGCCGCATCTCGACCCCCAAGCTGATCGCCGTTCTCGTCCTGCCCGTCCTCGCCGTGCTCATCACGGCCGTCGCGGTGGCCGCCAGCCGTTCAGGCCCCAAGCCGCCGCCCCGTTCGCTGGCGTCGGCCCTGAACGCGGCGTTGCACGCGAAGCCGGTGGCCGGCTTCAGCGCCCGCGTCACGTTCACCAACCACCTCTTCCCCGATGGCGCGCTCACCGGCAGCCCGCTGCTGGCCGGTGCCGGCGGCCGCGTCTGGATCTCCAACGACGGCCGCTTCCGGCTCGAGTTGCAGTCAGACACGGGCGACACCCAGATCACCGGCGACGGGAAGACGATCTCGGTCTACGACGCCGCCAAGGGCACGCTCTACCGCCTCAAGCTGCCGGCCCAGACGGGAGGCGCCGACCACTCAACGGCGACGCAGCAGCCGCATGCCTTTGGGGTCGCCGACATCCAACGGGTGCTGACCCATCTCTCGTCGCATGCCAGCCTGTCTGGCGCCATCCCCGGCGACATCGCCGGTCGCCCGGTCTACTCGGTGCGCATCTCCCCCAGCCATGACGGCGGCCTGCTTGGCGCAGTGCAGCTGGCCTGGGACGCCGAGCGCGGTGTGCCGCTGAAGCTGGCCGTCTACAGCCGTGGCGACGCATCGCCCGTGCTGGCGCTGACCGCCACCGACGTCCACTACGGCGCCATCCCCAGCTCCGATCTGACGGTGCACGCTCCGGCCTCGATCAAGCCGGTCGACGTCAAGCTGCCGACTACCGGTTCTGCCAAGGATCACGGCGCGAAGCACCCCCAGATCAGCGGAGCTGCCGCGGTCGCCAAGGCACTGCCGTTCAAGCTGTCCGCTCCCAGCTCGCTGGTCGGCCTGCCGCGCAAAGCGGTGCGGCTGGTCGAGACCGGCGACTCGCGTGCCGCGGTGGTGCTGTACGGCCAGGGCCTGGGCACGCTGGCGGTCTTCGAGCAGCCGGCCGACACCCGCACGTCCGCGCATGACCCGCTGGCCGGGCTGCCGGCGATCTCGATCAACGGCGCCCGCGGCCACGAGCTGGCGACCGCGCTTGGCACCGTCATCCGCGTCACCAGCGGCGGCGTCACCTACACCCTCGTCGGCTCGGTGCCGGCGGTGGCAGCCGAGGCTGCGGCGCGGGCGGTCGCGTGACCGAGACGGCACCGCCGATCGAGATGCGCGGCCTGAGCAAGCGCTACGGCGAGCGGCTGGCCGTGGATGCCGTCGACCTGACCGTCCAGGCCGGCGACGTCTACGGCTACCTGGGCCCGAACGGCGCTGGCAAGACCACGTCGCTGCGCATGCTCTTGGGCCTGATCCGGCCCACCGCGGGCGTCGCCCGGCTGTTCGGGCGCGACCCGCAGACGGACGGCGCGCGGGCGCTGGACGGCGTGGCCGGCTTCGTCGAGGCGCCCCGCTTCTATCCCTACCTCACCGGCCGCAAGAACCTCGAGCTGTGCGCCGCCTATGACGGCGGCGACGCCGCGAAGCGGATCGACGAGTCGTTCGAGCTGGTCGACCTGGCCGACCGCGCCAAGGATCGCGTCGGCAGCTACTCGCACGGCATGAAGCAGCGGCTGGGCATCGCCGCCGCGCTCGTGCGCAATCCGCGGCTGCTGGTGCTGGACGAGCCGACCACCGGTCTCGATCCGGCCGGTATGCGCGACATGCGCGACCTCGTGCGGCGGCTGGCGTCGGAAGGGCTGACGGTGCTGCTCTCGAGCCACCTGATGAGCGAGGTGGAGGATCTCTGCAACCGGGTGGCGATCATCCGCACCGGCCAGATCCTGTTCGACGGCGACCTCGACGAGCTCCTCAAGAGCGACGGCGAGGCGCGCCGGATCCGCACCTCGGACCCCGACCAGGCGGCCGCGATCGCCCAGGGGCTGGGTGTGGGCGCCCGCCGCGCGGGCGGCGACGAGCTGGAGCTGACCGGCGATGACGAGCAGATCGCGGCCTACACGATCGCGCTCGGCCGGGCCGGCGTCGGCATCCTCGAGCTCTCGACCGGGCGCGGCTCGCTCGAACACCTCTTCTTCCAGCTCACCGAGGGCACATCGGACGAACCGGAGGGGCGGCCACGGCGCCGCCGCCCAGCGTGGCGGCGGCGTCATGACCAGACCCAAGGTGTTGACCGTGTACCTCTGGGAGCTGCGCAAGCTGGTGCGTCAGAAGCGCACCTACCTCGGCCTGGGCGCGGCGGTGATCGTGCCGCTGCTGTTCGTGGCGGCGTTGCACTTCCAGAACGGCTCGCCGAATGACGTCGCCTTCGGCCGCTATGTGCGCGAGTCCGGCCTGGCGGTGCCGCTGGTGCTGCTCCTGTTCGGGTCGATCTGGCTGTTTCCGCTGATCACGGCGCTGGTGGCCGGCGACATCATCGCCGCCGAGGATCACAACGGCACCCTGAAGACGATCCTCACCCGCTCGATCGACCGCGGCCACATCTTCGCCGGCAAGGCGCTGGCGGCGGCCACCTATGCCGCCCTGGCGCTGACGCTGATGGGCATCGTGGCGGTGATCGCGGGCGCGCTGCAGTCGGGCTTCAACCCGCTCACCGACCTGTCCGGCCAGCCGGTGTCGGCACGGCGAGGGCTGACCCTGGTGGGCGCCAGCTTCGTCGTCTACCTGGTGCCGATGCTGGCCGTCGCCTGCTTCGGCCTCTGCCTCTCGGCGGTGACGCGAAACAGCGCCGGGGCGGTGGTGGGCACGCTGATGTTCGCGCTGCTGATGCAGCTGATCGGCATCCTGCCCGGCCTGACCGGCGCCAAGCCGTACCTGCTGACGACCCAGTTCCAGGCATGGCAGGGCTTCTTCCGCGTGCCGACCGACTGGCTGCCGATCGTGCGCGGCCTGTGGGTCAGCGTGGCCTATGCCGTGCCGGCGCTGGCGATCGCGTACCTGACGTTCCTGCGGCGGGACGTGGCCGGCGGCTGAGCTCGACCCTCCGGCTATCGTCACGCCCATGCCGCACACCCACACCTACCGCACGACGGTCTCGTGGAGCGGGTCGACCGCCGGAGGCTATGAGGCGTACGACCGCACACACCAGGTCGAGCTGCCGCCGGGCGCGCCGGCGCTGACCGCGAGCGCCGATCCCGCATTCCGCGGCAGCGCCGCCCTGACCAACCCCGAGCAGCTGCTGCTGGCCGCGGCCAGCTCGTGCCAGATGCTCTCGTTCCTGGCCATCGCCGCCCGCTCCGGTGTGGACGTGGTGTCCTACAGCGACGAGGCCGAGGCGATGATGCCCGAGGACGACAAGCCCGTGCGGATCACGCGGATCACGCTTCGGCCGCAGATGGTGGTCGCCGCCGGAAGCGACGTCGAGCGGGTGCTTCGGATCGTCGAGAAGGCGCACCACGAGTGCTTCATCGCCAACAGCGTGACCAGCGAGATCGTGATCGAGCCGGCCGTCGAGCTGGCGTAGCCCGTCCTATGGCGGAACCGGGGCTTTGACGGTGCCGCCGATCACCTCGTTCGTCGTCAGCACCGTCACCCCGTTCGCCTCCTGGCTCTGGATCCAGTCGAGCAGCATGCCGAAGTTGGTAGGCGTGATCGAGTAGGCGTCGCATCCGTCGCAGACGTGGTGGAACACCAGCTGCACCCAGCCGCCGCCTGAGGCCTGGGCATCGGTGATGTAGCCCTCGATGGTGGTCAGGCTTGTTCCCTTCTTGGGATTGGGCGGCGTGCGCGTGGCGTAGGCATCGAGCGGGGGAATCGTCTCGGTGCCGCCCGCCACGCCACGCCCGCTGTTGTAACCACAATCGGCAACGGTCTGCTTGGTGATGTCCTTGAACGAGCCGAAGGGGTAGGCGAAGGAAGTTGGCTGGAAGCCGTGGTCGAACAGGTTGACGCGGTCCTGGCAGATCTGCATGCGCAGTTTCGGCAGCTTCAGGTGCTTGAGGTTGACGTGGGTCAGCGTGTGGCCGGCGATCTCGTCACCGGCCTTGGCCATCACGGTCAGCTGCTCCCAGGTGATGTGCGTCGAGTCGCCCACGACGCCGGTGTTGATGTAGAAGGTGCCGTGCATCTTGTGCGCCGCGAGGATCGGGAAGGCGGCTGTGTAGAGGTCGGCGTTGCCGTCGTCGAACTGGATCGTGACCACCACCGGCGGTAGCGCCGCCCGCGCCGGCCGGATGTGGCCGGCCGAGGCCGGAAGCGCCACGCAGGCGAGCGCGACGGCCAGCAACAACGCGCGACGGCGCATCAGTAGAGCCCCGCCGCCTGGCGCGCGAACGCCAGCGGGCTGGTCGCCGAAAGGTCGATGGCGGGTTCATCGGTCGACCATGACTGCACGTTGTCCGAGAAGGTGGCGGTCGAGTTGAACGGCGCGAACACGTCCACGCCGTCCGCCGGGCAGGGGCGCATACCGGACACCAGGCCCTTGGAGACGACCTTGTTCGGGCCCTCCACCACCGCCCCGGCCAGGATCGGCGGTGTGCCGTCCAGCGAGCCGGTCAGGTTGGCGACCTGGTGCTGCATGCAGTGCGGGAAGGTGGTGCCGTCGCCGACAGCCAGCGAGACGCCCCAGGCGTTTGCGCCCAGCACGTTGCCGATCCAGCGCGTGCCCTGCGCGGCGTAGGTGGTGGTGCCTGAGAGCTGGTCGTATTCGCTCGCCATCACCGCCAGGCCGAAGCCGTGCGAGGTGGTGTCGAACGCCGCCCACGGGAAGCCGAACCCGAAGGCGTCGGTCGCCCCCTGGGCGAGCGCGCCGTCCAGCTGCTTCTTGAGGTCGGCCAGGAGGGCGGCCTGCGTCACCTCAAGCCCGCTCGGGTTGCCGGCCTGGGTGATGGCACGGTAGAGGTCGTAGTGGGCGAGGCCGCTGCTGTCGTAGAGGTTGAGCGTGTCGGCGGCGTCTCCCGGACCGGTGATGTAGGCGTTCGCCCAGTGGGCGGCCTGTTGGAGGTAGCCCAGCGAGCCGGTCGCCAGGTACAGCTCGGTGGCGCCCCACTCGAGGTCGTCGCGCCACTCCGTCTCGGGGTAGAAGCTGTACGGGATCACCGTCAGCAGGTTGCCGCTGGGCGATGTGTTGGCGAGGGTGAAGATGTGCTCGGCAGCGTTCAGGCAGCGGGTGGCGAAGGCCGCGTCGCTGGTCTTGAACACCTGGTAGCACTCGGCAAGCGCCGCGGCGTCGCGGCCGGCCAGGTTGGGACTGATCAGCGAGCCCGGCGCGCCGGCGCGGAACACGGGCCGGTGTCGGATGTACCGGTAGACGGGGTCGGTGCCGCCGAACGTGTCGTCGGCCTGCGGCAGCCGCCAGATGTCGTGGTCGCCGATCGTCTTCGCGTTGCCGCTGCCGATGCCCACCTGGTAGTAGAGCGTGCGCGTGTTGTCGTCCCACATCCGCAGCAGGAAGTCGGCGCCGAACTTGGCTTCGGCGGTGAAGTTGGCACTGCCCCCGGCACCCATCTGGGCGGGGAAGTCGCGCACCCCGCTCAGCAGCACGCCATCGGTGTAGGACTCGGTCTGCACGAACTTGAGGTAGTCGCCGGCGTCCCACCAGCCGCCCGAGGCATCGACGGTCACGCCCAGCGGCGAGAGGTCGCCTGAGAAGCGCCCGCTTGAGTTGGCATTAGGCGTCAGGTAGGTCATGGCGGTGGCATCGTTCAGGTGCCCGGCCCCGGTGCGGATCTGCGAGGCGATGAAGCCAGCACCATCGCGGGAGTTCTGGTAATAGGCGAGCGAGTTTGCGAGCGCCCCGGCATAGACGTTCGGGCCGGTGTTGACCGCGAACACGGGCGACGTCGCGCTCGCGGGACCGCTGACGGCGATCGTGTAGCTGCCGGCGGTCGTGGCCGTGAAGTCGATCGCGTAGACGTTGGAGAAAGCGCGGCTCCACGAGCCGAGCCGGGCGCCGATCACCCCGGTCTGGACCGTAGTGGTGCCGTTCTTTACCGTGAACATCGCGCCCGTCTCGTCCACGCTCGACATCAGGTACGCGCGTTTGGCGGCAGTGGCGGGGTAGCCGACCTGGTTGACGCGCACAAAGGCGGTACCCGCGGCGGCGTGACTCGGTTTGGCGATGGCCGCCGACGGCAGGATTGTCAGCGCCGCAACAGCCACCGCGACGCGCACGATCGTGACCTTGCGAATCCCCATTTCGCACCCCCGGTCTGGTCGTCTACTGGAAGGAAACCTTCCTATACGGGACGATCTGGACCCTAGTTGCGGTGTCTGGAGATGTCAAGACGAATTTGCGGGGAGCATGGAGACCGCTAACCGCGAGGCGGTCGAGGGGTCAGACCCCGTTGAGGGCGCTGTTGCGTGATCAGCACAGGATTGTCACACCTCGAGCTGCAGAATCAGCTTGAAATGGCGGTTCTTGGTCGAAGGCTCGGTGCGCGCGCGAGGGGGAGGGGTCAGACCCCTCCGCGTTAGGCGTTACGCGATCGGCCCTGATCCGGCACGGGTCGTGACGCCGTTGGGAGGTCTGACCCCCACGAGCGATGATCAGGCTAGGCTGCCGCGCCATGCCGGTGCGAGCGCTCATCTTCGACTTCAACGGCACCCTCTCTGACGATGAGCACGTGATGGAGGCGGTCACCTGCGAGGTGCTCTCGCGATACGGGCGGCCACCCACGCACGAGCAGTACATCGAGCGACTGGCCGGGCTCTCGGACGAGGGGATGGTGAGGGCGTGGCTGGGCGATCGAGACGACGTCGATGCGATCGTTGCCGAGCGTGTGAACGGCTACTGCGCACGGGTACCGGACGGTCGCACTGTCAGCCAGGCGATGCGCGATGCCGTGCGGCTGGCCGCCTCCCGCGTGCCGATCGCGATTGTGTCCGGCGCCGCTCGTGCCGAGATCGAGCCTGTGGTGCGGGCGGCGGGAATCGCCGACCACTTCACCGCCGTCGTCACCTCAGACGACGTCACGCACGGCAAGCCCCACCCGGAGGGCTACAACGTCGCCCTGGCCCTGCTTCGCGCCGCCCTCCCGGACCTGGAGCCGGCCGACGTGACCGTAATCGAGGACACCGAGGCGGGCGTGGCGGCGGCTGTCGCCGCCGGCATGCGCTGCCTGGGGCTGGTCGGCACGATGCCGCCCGAGCGGCTGGCCACCGCGCACGGCCTGATCCACGGCATCGACAGCGACCTGATCGCGCTCCTGCTCGAATCAGGCTGAGGCGGATCGCCCCATGCCGACCGCCCGCCCGGCGCGGTCGGGAGACGGCAGATCGGCATGCCTGGCAGCCAGCTCCCGCACCCGCGCGAGCACCTCGCCGCCGGCCGGCGCCGCTCGGCCAAGCGCGGTGTCCACGTGCAGCAGCATCTGCTCCGCGGTGGCGAGCACCGAGCCCCCACCGCCGTCCGTCATGCTGTGGAAGACGTGCAGCCGCTTGTCGTCGGCCGCCAGCACCTGGGTGGTGACGGCGAGATCGTCGCCGGCCGAGGCCTCGCCGAGGTGGCAGAGATGGGTCTCGACGGTGAAGAAGCTGTGGCCGCCGTCCAGGTAGTCAGCGTCCACACCGAGCCGGCGCAGCAGCGCCATCCGTGGAGTCGCCGAACACCTGCAGGTAGCGGCTCTCGTGGGCGTGGCCGTTGTAGTCGACCCAGTCCGGCTGTACCCGCGCGCGGTGCAGCGGCCGCGCCTCGCCGTCCTCCTCGCCAACGTCCTCGCTGCCGGAGATCCGCCGAGCAGCATCCGCTCGTGACGTGCCAGCACCTCGCCGGCGCCCACGCCCTGCGAGCGCAGCGCCTGCAGAACCGCGACCAGGCAGTCGTCGCGCAACCGCTCCATGTCACGCACGCCCATGCCGTCGGCCTGCTCGTCCGACTGGGCAACGATCCGGTCGAGCAGCTCGTCGGTCAGCTCCGGTACGTCGGTCAGCTTCGACCACGGCCACTGGAGCGCCGGCCCGAACTGAGCCAGGAAGTGGCGCATGCCGGCCTCGCCGCCTGCGATGCGGTAGCTCTGGAACGAGCCCATCGCCGCCCAGCGCAGTCCCGCGCCCAGCCGCATCGCGTCGTCCACCTCGGACACCGTCGCGATGTCGTCGTTGACCAGCCACAGCGCCTCACGCCAGAGCGCCTCCATCAGCCGGTCGGCGATGAAGCCGTCGATCTCCTTGCGCACGATCAGCGGCGCCATGCCAAGCGCGCGGTAGACGGCGGCGGCCCGCTCGACCGTCTGCGCCGAGGTGCGCTCGCCCGGCGCACAGCTCGACAAGGGGCAGCAGGTAGACCGGGTTGAACGGGTGGCCCACCAGCATCCGCTCGGGGTGGCGCATGTCGCACTGCAGCCGGGACGGCAACAGACCCGACGTCGAGGACGCGATCACCACGGCCGGGTCAACCAGAGCATCGGCCGCCGCCAGCAGCTCGCGCTTCAACCGCTCCTGCTCGGGGGCGCTCTCGATCACGAACTCGCAGCCCGCCACCGCGTCCTCGAGCGTCCCGACCAGCGTCAACCCGCCCTCGGCCGGAATCGGCGCCAACGTCAGCCGGCGAAGCGCGCGGCGTGCGTTGTCGAGCACCTCACCGACCTTGCGGGCGACCTCCGGGTCGGGGTCGAACAGCCTCACGTCGACGCCGTGCAGCACGAAACGGGCTGCCCAGCCGGCGCCGATCACGCCGGCGCCCAGCAGGCCAACCGTCTTGGGAAGGCCCGACTCAGCCATGGCGGCGGAGCGTGAGCCGCTCGCGCACCTCGTCGGGCCCCAGCACGCGCACGTTCATCGCCTCCAGGATCCGCACCGCCCGCTCCACCAGCTGACCGTTGGTCGCCAGAACGCCCGCGCGACAGGTAGAGGTTGTCCTCCAGGCCAACGCGCACGTTTCCGCCCACGATCGGCGCCAGCGCCACGAACGGCAGCTGCATGCGGCCGATCGAGAAGGCGGAGAAGATCGCGCCCGCCGGCAGCAGTGAGGCCATCGCCAGCAGCGTGCCGGGGTCGTCCGGAGCGCCGTAGGGGATGCCGGTGCAGAGCTGGATCAGCACCGGGTCGTCGAGCAGCCCGTCGCGGATCAGCTCCTTGACCAGCACCATGTGGCCGGTGTCGAACACCTCCAGCTCCGGCCGGACGCCCAGCTCCTGCACCCGCCGCGCCATCGCCCGCAGAACGCCCGGCGTGTTCACCATCACGTAGTCGCCGCCGGCCGCGAAGTTCATGCTGCCGCAGTCGAGCGTGCAGATCTCGGGCAGCAGCTCCGCCACGTGGGCCAGCCGCTCGTCGGCGCCGGCCATATCGGTGCCCTCGGGATCGAGCGGCAGCGGCTGCTGGTCGCCGCCGAGCACCAGGTCGCCGCCCATACCGGCGGTCAAGTTCAGCACCACGTCGACGTCGGCGGCGCGCACCCGCTCCACCACCTCGCGATAGAGCGCCAGATCGCGCGAGCCACGGCCGGTGGCCGGGTCGCGCACGTGGATGTGAGCGATGGCGGCGCCCGCCCTGGCCGCTGCGATCGCCTCGCCGGCGATCTGCTCGGGCGTGATCGGCACCCGCTCGCTGCGATCGGTGGTTGCGCCCGCGCCTGTAACCGCGCAGGTGATGAACACTTCGGTGTTCACTCCAGGCCCACCGAGATCTCGTGCGCCGCGCGCAGCACGGCGCGTCCCAGCGACGGCAGCCGGCCGCGGGTGACGCGCTGGCTGGGGCCCCAGATGTTGACGATCACGACCGGCCGCCCGCGCGGATCGAGCACCGCCGCGGACACGCCGTTGGAGAACTCCTCGAACTCACCCACACACACGCCGTAGCCGACCCGCCGGATCTCGGAGAGCTCGGCCTCGAGCACGCCGCGGTCGGTAATCGTGCGGTCGGTGAAGGCCTCGAGATCAGCGGACAGCAGCGCCTCCCGCTCCTGCTCGGGCAGCCAGGCCAGGAACACCTTGCCGGACGACGTGGCGTGGAACGGGATCGGTCGGCCCATCCAGTTCGGGCTCAGCGTCTTGGGCGGATCGGCCTGGTCGACGTAGACCAGGCTGAACCGGCGGGCCGCGGCCAGCGTGACGATCTCGCCGGTCTCGTTGGCCACCCGCGCGATGATCGGGCGCAGGCGGCGGGCGATGGTGTCGTCCTCCGCCGCGGACGCGATCTGGAAGGCCGCGTAGCCGACCACGTAACGCTGGGTCAGCGGGTCGCGTTCGACCATGCCGTTCGCCTCCAGCGTGGACAGCAGCCGCCAGGCCGTGGAGCGGTTGATGCCGCAGACAAGCGCCAACTCGCCGGCCGTGGATGGCATCGGCCCGGTCGCGATCGCCTTCAGCAACGCGATGGCTCGCTCCACCGACTGCACACTGGCTGCGGCCGGACTGTCAGCCAAGGTACGTGCGGCATGTGGACGATCTGTTCCCATTGCGAACACGGGTAGAGGCGGCCACTCTAACACGGCAGGTATCAGGTGGCTTGACACGGCGGTCTCCGCTCTGTAGCGTCGCGCACGAGTTCACGATTCGGGCGTTTCGTTCGTAATACGAACTGCGCTGCTGGCGGTTAGCCCGCAGATAGGTCGCTTGACAGGCCGCCGACCAGGCTGGATCATCGCCGGTCTGGATGCGGAGACATCCGGGTCCCACGGAAGGAGACGGAAAATGGCGGACAGGCCCCCGGTTCGACTGGATTACCTGGAGAGCCTGCCTCTGTCGCGTCGGGAACTGCTATTGGGTGCGGGCGGGCTGGTCTTGGCCGGCACGCTGGCGGGATGCGGTAGCAGTGGCTCGAGCAGCGCGAGCAGCGGTGGCGGCGGCGGCACCGGAACCCCGAAGCCTGGCGGCAACTTCCGCCTCGGGGTCACCGGCGGCGGCTCGAAGGACATCATCGACGGCCAGAGCATCATCACCAAGCCGGACCAGGCTCGCCTGGTTGCCGGCTTCGAGACACTGCTGGTCTACGACTCGCAGTACAAACTGCCGTCGGCGGGCGGAACCCAGGAGGGCCTCGCGTCGGAGGTCACTCAGGACCTGCCCGACCAGTGGACGATCAAGCTGCGCGACGGCATCGACGTTCCACAACGGCAAGGCGTTGACAGCGGACGACGTGATCTATTCGCTCAAGCGCATCCTGGATCCCAACGAGGGGCTGTTCGGCACCGCCGGCCTGGCCTCGATCGACCCCAAGCAGATGACGAAGATGGACAACCTGACGGTGCGTCTGAAGCTGAAGGGGCCGGACTCGACTATCGGTGACCAGCTCGGTCAGTACTACAACGGCATCGTGCCGGTCGGCTACAGCCGCACCGGCCCGCTCAAGTACGTCGGCACCGGCCCGTTCACGGTCGAAGAGTTTCACCCCGGGCCAGCAGAGCGTCCACAAGAAGTACGCCGGCTACTGGCGCACGGGCGCACCGTACTTCGACCAGGTCACGATCACCGACTTCGGCGATCCCACCGCCCAGGTGAACGCGCTGCTGGCCGGCCAG
Organism: uncultured Actinomycetes bacterium; assembly: GCA_963755675.1. Taxonomy (GTDB): domain Bacteria; phylum Actinomycetota; class Thermoleophilia; order Gaiellales; family JAICJC01; genus JAICYJ01. The sequence goes on along the minus strand of CAVWLK010000087.1, from coordinate 94,954 downwards.
ATCGACGCCATGACCGACATCCCGTTCGCCCAGATCGAGGTCGCGAAGCAACACGGCGGCCTGTCGGTGCTCGAGGGCCAGGGAGGCGGCTGGCTGCCGCTGTGCATGGCCGTCGACATGAAGCCGTTCGACGACAATCGTGTGCGCCAGGCGATGCGGCTGATCGTCGATCGACAGGCGATGCTGGAGCAGGTGCTGTCCGGTCTACGGCCGGGTCGCCAACGACCTCTACTCGCCGTTCGATCCCGGCATACGACACGTCCCTGCCGCAGCGCGAGCCGGACATCGAGCAGGCCAAGTCGCTGCTCAAGCAGGCCGGCTACGACGGCCTCACCGTCGACCTGCACACCACCGACGGGGCGGCCGGCATGGTCGACTCGGCCAACGTGTTCGCTCAGCAGGCAAAGGCGGCCGGTGTCACGGTCAACGTCCACAACGACCCCAACTACTACGGCGACCAGTACCTGAAGCTGGCCTTCTCGGTCGACTTCTGGGGCACCCGCAACTACCTGCCCCAGGTCGCCAACGGCAGCTCCCGACGGCGCCGTACAACGAGTCCCACTGGCCGCCCAAGTCCGGCAACGGTTCGAACTACCTGGACCTGTACCACCAGGCCCTGGCCGAGGTCGACCCCAACAAGCGGGCCGACATCATCCACGACGATGCAGTCGCGAGGAGTACAACTACGGCGGCTACATCATCCCCTTCTTCAACAACCTGGTCGACGCCTACTGCAAGCAAGGTGCAGGGCTTCGAGCCGAACCGGGCGACGCTGAACCTCGACTCGTTCGGACATGGCTACCGAACCATCTACTTCACCTAGCGAGCCTCCACAAGCCGCTGCCCCGGCCGGTTCCGAACAGGAACCGCGTCCGGGGTGGCGGCGACGCTTTCACATCGGCGGTATCAAGGGGTTCGTCGTCCGGCGGCTGCTGCTGGGCGTGGCCGTGCTGCTGCTCGTGTCTGTGATCGTGTTCGCTGCCACCCAGGCGCTGCGGCGATCCCGCCCGCGCGATCCTCGGGCGCACCGCGACGCCCGACAGCCTGGCAGCGCTGCAGAAGCAGCTGAATCTCGACCAGCCGCTCCTGCAGCAGTACTGGAACTGGTTGACGGGGATCCTTCACGGCGATTTCGGCATCTCGCTGGCAGACCAGCAGCCGGTGTCCGACTTACCTCAAGCCGCGGATTCGAGAACTCCGCGTTCCTGGTGCTGCTGGCCGGCGGCATCTCGATCCCGATCTCGATCGCGATCGGCTCCTATGCAGCGCTTCACCGCGACCGCAGCTTCGACGTCAGCTCATCCGTGTTGACGCTGGCGCTGGCGGCGCTGCCGGAGTTCGTGGTCGGACTGTTCCTGGTGGTGCTGTTCTCGACCACCGTCTTCCACTGGCTGCCGGCGATCGCGGTCGCCCCGGCGTACCGTCCCTGGGACCACCTGAAGGAGATGATCCTGCCGACGGCCACGCTCGTGATCGCGGTCACGCCGTACGTCGCGCGGATCATGCGCGCCTCGATGATCGAGGTGCTCGAGTCCGACTATGTCGAGATGGCGAGGCTGAAGGGCTGCCCGAGCGGACGGTGCTCGTCCGCCACGCGCTGCCGAACGCGCTCGGCCCGACCTTCCAGGTGATCGCGATCAACCTCGCCTACCTGGCCGGCGGAGTGATCGTGGTCGAGTACGTCTTCAACTACCCCGGCATCGGAAGCGCGCTGTTCGACGCCGTCGATACGCATGACATGCCGGTCGTGCAGGCGCTGGCGATGCTGATCGCGGCGCTGTACGTCGTGCTGAACATGCTGGCCGACATCGCGACGATCCTCGTCACCCCCGAGGCTGCGGACGCGGCTGTGACGCTCGTCCCCGAGATCGCCGCTCGACGCCTGAGCCGGAATCGAGTCGCGCCGAGCCGCCGACCGCGACGCGCTGCTCCGCACGACCCTCTCGCTGCGGCGCACCCGGATCGGTCTGGTGCTTGTCGGCTCCATGATCGCGATCGTGCTGTTCGGGCCCTACTTCGCGCCGCACGGCCCGTCCGACTTCGCCGGCCCGCCCAACTCGCAGCGTCGGCCACGGCGCTGTTCGGCACCGACCACCTCGGCCAGGACGTGCTGGAGCCGGTTCCTCTACGGCGGGCGCACCATCCTCGTCGATCGCGGCCGCTGGCCACGGTGATCGGACTCGGTCCTCGGGTCTGATCGATCGGCCTGGTCGCCGCCTACGCCCGCAACCGGCTCGACGACGTGCTGATGCGGGGGATGGACGTGATCCTGGCCTTCCCGCAGATCATGCTCGCGCTGGTCGCGATCGCCACGGTCGGGCCCGAAGGCGTGGCTGATCGTCCTCACGGTCGGGCTGACGACGATGCCGCGCGTCGCCCGCGTGATGCGGGGCGCGGCCCAGCCGATCGTCGAGCGCGACTTCGTCGCCGCTGCCGAGGCGCTGGGCGTGCCCCGCGCGCGCATCCTGCCGCGCGAGGTGCTGCCCAACGTCGCTGTCGCCGCTGATGGTCGAGGCCAGCCTGCGCACTGACCTACTCGATCGGCCTGATCGCCTCGCTCGCCTTCCTCGGCTTCACGCCCAACCCGGACGGCGCCGACTGGGGCCTGATGATCTACGAGAACCGGCTCGCGCTGACCGTTCAGCCGTGGGGCGTGGTGCTGCCGATGATCGCGATCGCGCTGCTCACGCTCGGCACCGGCCTGATCGGCGACGGCTTCGCGCGCGCGGCGGCCGGCATCGACCGCGGGCGGGCGACGGAATGAGCGCACCGGCGCCAGCACCCGCGCGTCGTCGTCGAGGACCTGCGCATCGACCGTGCGCGGGCACGCGGCATCGACATCGTCGACGACGTCTCGTTCGCGATCGCGCCCGGGCGAGGTGCTCGGCCTGGTGGGCGAGTCCGGCTCGGGCAAGACCACCGCCGGCCTGGCGCTGCTCGGCCACACCCGCCGCGGCGTCGCAGATCGCCGGCGGCTCGGTGCGCGTCGGCGAGCCCGACGTGCTGCGCGCTCGACGGCGCCGCAGCTGCGGCGCTGCGCGGGCGGCGTCATCTCCTACGTGCCGCAGGATCCGGCCGTCCGCGCTCAACCCGGCGCTGCGCATCGGCACCCAGCTGCTCGAGGCGCTCGAGGTGCACGGCTTCGGCGCGAACGGCGACGAGCGCCGCGAGCGCGTCGCCGAGATGATGCGCGAGGTGCTGCTGCCCGACGACCCGGCGTACCTGCGCCGCTACCCGCACGAGCTCTCCGGCGGCCAGCAGCAGCGCGTCGGCCTGGCGATGGCGTTCGCCTGCCGGCCGCGCGTGATCGTGCTCGACGAGCCGACCACCGGCCTCGACGTGACCACGCAGGCGCACGTGCTCGACACCGTGCGCGACCTGCCGCAGCCGCACGCGTCGCCGCGCTCTACGTCAGCCACGACCTCGCGGTCGTGGCCACGCTGGCGGCGCGGGTGGCGGTGATGTACGCCGGGCGGCATCGTCGAGCTCGGCCCGGCGCGACGAGCTCTTCCACGCCGCCGCGCACCCGTACACCCGGCGGCTGATCGCGCGCCATCCCGCACCTCTCGGGCCGCCGCAGCTGTCGGCATCCCCGGACGCGCGCCCTCGCCGGGCAGCCGGCCGCAGGGCTGCTTCTTCGCGCCGCGCTGCAGCTGGCGGATCGACGCGCTGCACGCGTCGAGCTGCCGCCGCTGGCGAAGGTCGCGCACGGGCCATGTGGCGCGCTGTATCGCGCGCCGACGAGGTGCGGGCCGAGGTCGGGCACGCCGGCCGGCGAGACGCTGCCCGCCGACCCGGTCGCGGCCGAGGATGCCGTGCTCTCGCTGCGGGCGTCGTGCGCCGGCCTACGGCGGCCGCACGGTCGTGCACGACGATCAACCTCGACCTCGCGCCGCATGAGTGCCTTGCGCTGGTGGGCGAGTCCGGCTCGGGCAAGACGACGCTGGCGCGCTCGATCGCCGGCCTGCACCGCGAGCGCCGCGGCGAGATCCTGCTGAACGGCGATGCCGCTGGCGGACTCCGCGCGCGGGCGTCCGCGCGAGACGCCGGCGGCAGATCCAGTACGTCTTCCAGAACCCCTACGGCTCGCTCAACCCGCGCCGCACGATCGGCCAGATCGTGCGCCAGCCGCTTGAGCTGTTCGGCACCGGCAGCGGGCGCGAAGCCGACAAGCGGGTGGGCGAGATGCTCGAGCGCGTGTCGCTGACCGCCGGCTACGCCGACCGCTACCCCGACCAGCTGTCCGGCGGCGAGCGCCAGCGGGTGGCGATCGCCCGTGCGCTGATCTGCGAGCCCGGCGGTGCTGGTCTGCGACGAGGTCACCTCGGCGCTCGACGTGAGCGTGCAGGCCGCGATCGTCGACCTGCTGGCCGAGCTCCAGCGCGACCTCGGCCTGGCGCATGCTGTTCGTCACCCACAACCTGCCGCTGGTGCGCTCGATCGCGCAGCGCGTGGCGGTGATGAGCCACGGCCGGATCGTCGAGCTGGGCACGGTCGACAGCGTCCTGCAGGACCCCGACCGACGACTACACCAAGGCGCTGCTGGCGGACACGCCGTCGCTCGAGGCCGCCACGACGTGACCGGCCGAGGTCGCCGGAGACGGCCGTCGAGGGGACGGTCGCGCCCGGGCTTCGAGGGCGTGCGCGAGGCGTTCGCCGGTGCGGTGGCGTCGCAGCGCGACGAGACCGGCGCCGCGTTCGCCGCAACGCTCGACGGCCGAGCTCGTGGTCGACCTGTGGGGCGGCGCGCGACGGCAGCGGCCGGCCGTGGAGTGACGACACGCTGTGCGTGCTCTTCTCGGGCACCAAGGGCGTCGGTGGCGACGGCCCTGCTTGCGGCTGGTCGACCGCGGCGCGCTCGACGCTCGACCGACCGCGTGGCCGATCATCTGGCCCGAGTTCGCGGCGAACGGCAAGGGCGAGATCACGGTCGCCCAGCTGTGCGCGCACGCGGCCGGCTTGCCGTGGATCGAGCGGCGGCTGGAGGCGGACGCGCTGGCCGACCCGATCCTGCTGGCCGACGCAGCTGGCGGCCCAGGCGCCGCGTGGTCGCCGTCGGGCGGCCCTGCTACCACGCCCTCACCTACGGCTGGCTGTGCCGACGGGCTGGTGCGGCGCGGTCGGCCGGGCGCTCGCTGCCGGCAGCTGGTCGTGCGCGACGAGCTTGCCGGCCCGCTCGGGCTCGACCTGCGCATCGGCCTGCAGCGGCGACGCGGCGGCAGCCGGCCGGCTGGCGCGGCTGCGGCGAGCGCCGGACTACGAGCTGGCGCGCTCGGCGGTCGACGACCCCGATCCCGCGGCTCGAGTTGGTGTACGGCAACCCGCCGATCGGCGACTTCCTCGTCGGACGACCCGGTTGGCTCGCAGCCCGCCGTCCCGGCCGCCAACGGCATCGCCACCGCGCGCGCGATGGCTGCGCTGTACGGAGCGCTGGTGGCGGGCGCGGCTGGTGAGCGCGACGATGCTCGGCCGCGGCGCTGCGAGCCGCCGCCGTCGGCGACGACCCGCTGTCGGGCCGGCCGCTGCGCTTCGGCGCCACGGGCTACGAGCTGGCGGGCACGCCGCAGCGAGCTCGGCCCGGCCGCGACGACGCCTTCGGCCACACCGGCGCAGGCGGCGTCGTCGCACGGCGGCTGGCCGCCGCTTCGCACCGGCTTCTCGTTCGTCACCGCGGAGCTGCGCCGCGAGGATCGCCGACCAGCGATGCGCCGACGCTGCTCGCGGCCTGCACGAGGCGCGTGGTCGGCGTGAGCCGCGCCGCCGAACATCCTGCTGGTGATGGCCGACCAGCTGGCGGCGGCGTCACCTTCCCTTCTACGGCCACCCGGTCGTGCAGCGCGCCCAACCTGAGCGGGCTGGCCGCGCGCGGGCGCCGTGTTCGAGAGCGCCTACTGCGCGTCGCCGCTGTGCGCGCCGTCGCGCTCGGCGATGCTGGCCGGCCGGCTGCCGTCGGCGATCGGCGTCTACGACAACGCCGCCGAGCTGCCCGCCGCGACGCCGACCGATCGCCCACCTGCTGCGCGCGGCCGGCTACGACGACCGTGCTCGCCGGCAAGATGCACTTCGTCGGGCCCGACCAGCTGCACGGCTTCGAGGAGCGCCTGACGACCGACGTCTACCCGGCCGGCTTCGACTGGACGCCGGACTGGCGGCTGCCGTCGGGCACCCGTCTGCCCTGGTACCACACGATGAGCAGCGTGCTGGCGACGCGCCGTTGCCGAGGCGGCGATGCAGACCGACTACGACGACGAGGTCTGCTTCCGGCGCCGTGTCAGCTGCTGCGCGACCTGTCGCGGCAGCCGCATCGGCGGCCGTTCTTCGCTCACTGTCTCGTTCACGAACCCGCACGACCCGTGGGAGGTGCGCCGCCGCCACTGGGAGCTCTACGACGAGGCGCAGATCGACCTCCCGGCGGTGCCGCCGATCCCGCGCGAGCAGGCCGACCCCCACAGCCTGCGGCTGCGCGAGATGTACGGCATCGACCAGCGGCCGCTGACCGAACGAGGAGATCGCGGCGCGCGCGGCACGGCTACTACGCGGCGATCAGCTACGTGGACGAGCGGGTGGGCGAGGTGCTCGACGCGCTCGACGACACCGGCCTGGCCGACGACACGGTGGTGGTCTTCACCGCCGACCACGGCGAGATGCTCGGTGAGCGGGGCCTCTGGTACAAGATGTCGTTCTTCGAGGCATCGGCGCGCGTGCCGCTGATCGTGCGCGGGCCCGGGCGTGGCCGCCGGCCGCCACGCGGCGAGCCTGTCTCCAGCTCGACCTCGCGCCGACGCTGGCCGAGCTGGCCGGAGCCGGCGTCACGATGAGTACGAGTTCGAGGGCAGCAGCCTCGCTGCCGCTGCTGCAGCGGCGCGGGAAGGGCGCCCGGTCGGTGCGTCGGCGAGTACCTGGCCGAGGGCGTGCGCGCACCCGACGGTGATGTTCCGGCGCGGGCGCGCACAAGTTCGTCACGCTGCCCGGGCGACCCCGACCTGCTGTACGACCTCGACGCCGATCCGCACGAGCTGAGAACCTGGCCGACAAGCTCGAGCACGCCTCGCTGGTCGAGGCGTTCCGAGCCGAGGTCGCCGGACGCTGGGATCTGGAGGAGCTGGAGCGACGGGTGCTGGACAGCCAGCGCCGGCGGCGGATCGTGGCGGCGGCGCTGGCCCGAGGCGCGCACACGCCGTGGGACTTTCAGCCCCACACCGACGCATCGATCCAGTGGGTACGCGGCGACGCCGCCGAGCGGGAGAGGCCCTGGCGGCTTCGACCCCGCGGCGGGCTCCCCGAGGAGTAGGGGTCAGACCCCGTTCGGGGTCAGACCCCGAAGCTGCGCGCCTATCCCGACCGAAGCCGCACCGCCACGTCCGGCACGTCCGTGATCACCCAGCCTACGGCGGGGTCGGCCAGCAGAGACGAGAGGGCCATGGGGTCATTCACCGTCCACACCACCAGCGGACGCCCACGCTCGACGGCGGACGCTCGAAGGCGATCGTCGAGCAGCGATACATGCGGCGCGAGCAGGTCCGCCCCGCACCGATCGGCACGAGCGAACAGGTCGCCCCTGCGGTCCCGCCGCTCGATGATCAGCGCCGTCTCGACCGACCGATCGAGCTCCCGCACCGCCGCGAGCGCAGAGGGCAGAAACGAACTGATCAGAAGGTCCGGCGGAAGCGGGCTGAGCGCCTCCAGCACCTCTCGCTCGTAGCCAGCCTCCTTCAGCTCGATGTCCAGCCTCACTCGCCCGTGCGCCATCGTCACCAGGTCGGCAAGCAGCGGAAGCGAGGGCGGGTAGGCTGCCAGCAGGTCGTGTTCGAGCACGAGCCGGCCATCGGGGGTGCGGCGCAGATCGGCCTCGATCCCATCCGCGCCTGTCTCGATCGCCGCCCGAAACGCCTCCAGCGAGTTGTCGGGAAGGTGGGCGCTGGCCCCGCGATGGGCGCAGACGACCGTCACCGCTCCCCCAGCAGCTCGGCCGCGCGGGCGTGAACGGCGGCGGCGACCGGCCCGCGATAAGCGACAGTGGTGCGTCGCTGCAGCACGTCGGCTGCGGTTGCCGCCCACTCGTGGTCACCGGCGTGCGGCAGCTGCGCCCAGATGTCCGGGCCGGTGGGGACGATCCGCTCGAGCAGCTCCGGCCGCTCCCGGGCAGGCTCCAGCAGATCGAGCGCAACGGTGCCGTAGTGACGGCCGAGGGCGACGCGGATGTCCGCATCGAGGTCGGGCCAGGCTCGCGCGAGCGCGGCATCGATCTCGGCCGGCTGAGCCGCCCCGGGCAGGGGCGCGGCGCCGGAAGGCGGCGCCGACCACCCGATGTCGGCCAGCGCCATCGCGGCCGCGCGCCGACCGATGGCGTGCCAGGTCGTGAGCTTGCCGCCCGCCACCGACACCATCCCGGCCGGCCCACGCCTGATCACCGTTTCGCGCCGGATGCGGGCGGTCGACCGGCTCGCCACCGGAAGCACCCGCACGCCGGCGAAGCGTGAGCGGACACGGGCCTGATCGACCAGCCACGACTCGAGCGACAGCGACGCCTCGGCCAGGATCTGGCGCTGATCGTCATCGGTGGCGGTGACGGCAGCCGGATCGCCCTCGAACGGCTCGTCGGTCGTGCCGAGCAGCAGCATGCCCTCCCACGGAATCGCGAACGAGACGCGGCCGTTCGGCAGCGGCGTCGTCAGGGCCGAGCGCCCATCGCCCTCTGCCTCGAGCAGCAGGTGCGCACCCTTCGAGAGTCCCACGCTGGTTCCGGCCGCCGCTGACTCCATGCGTCGCACCGCATCGACCCAGGGGCCGGTGGCGTTGACGACGCTGCGGGCGGTCACCGCGAGCGCCGCACCGGACAGCCGGTCGACGAGGTCGGCGCCTGAGACGCGCCCACCGCTGATGCGTAATCCGACCATCTCCACGTACGGGGCGACGATCGTCCCCTGCGCCGCGGCGGCCTGTGCAGCTGCCAACGTCAACCGGCCGTCGTGAGTCAGGTGGTCGTGGTAGAGCACGGTGCCGGCGATGCCGTCCGTGCGCAGGCCAGGAACCCGGGAGGCGGCCTCAGCCACTGGGATACGCCCACTGCGACCGTCGCCGAAGCGCGCCAGCGAGCCGTAGAGCCAGACGCCGGCCCGCACTTTCCAGAGCGGGACGGGGGCGTCACGACCCACCGGCACCACGAACTCGAGCGGCCGCACAAGGTGCGGCGCGAGCCGCCTGGCGTTCAGCCGTCGCTCGCGATGCGCCTCGCGCACCAGCTTGACGTCGCCCATCGCCAGGTAGCGAAGGCCGCCGTGCAGCAGCTTCGAGGATGCCGACGACGTCGCCCCGGCGATGTCACCGCGATCGACGATCGCCACGCGAGCACCGGCCCGGGATGCCGCCCAGGCCGTGGACACGCCGAGGATGCCCGCGCCGACCACGAGCACGTCGACGTCGGCGCCGGCAAGTCGGTCGAGCGAGCCGGCCCGCGATCCGCCCAGCATCACATGCGCTCCGGGGTGTTCAGCGCTCGATCGTCGCCCGGTCGAAGCGGATCGGCGTGAGCGCGTTCGCCCACAGGCCGTGCACCCAAGGCCGCGTCAGCAGCACCGCGCGCGAGTAGGCCACCGGCACCAGCAGCGACTCCTCGACCAGGCGTCGATCGACCAAGGAATACAGACGAAGCCGCTCGTCGCGATCGCGGCTGGCGCGGGCCTCGGCCAGCAGCGCGGTCAGGTCGGGATCGTTGAGCAACCTGTCGTGCTGGTCTGACAGCAGTCCACGGAAGAACCCGTCCGGATCGGGATAGTCGGCAAGCCACGTGATCAGCCACACGTGGCAGTCGATCGGGCTGAGCGGCGCGCCGCGTTCGATCCAGATCAGCTCGCTCTCGAGACCGAGCTGCGCCAGGCAGTCCACCAGGTGCGACTCCAGGGCCGACAGATAGAACGGGATTGCGACACGGACGACCGGCATGCCCGCGCCTCCGGCGAAGCCGGCGTCGGCAAGCAGCTCGCGCGCCTGATCGAGCGTCGGCTCCACCCGGGCGTGGTGCATGTGCCCCGGCATCGCCGGCGGCATCAGGCCGCCGCCGCGGGAGGGCCGCGCCGCCATCCCCAGCCGCTCCATCTCACCGGCGAGCTCGGTCACCGCGACCGAGACCGCCGATCGGACGCGGGGATCGTCAAAGGGGGCCTGCGGGTGGAAGCCGACCATCGTGGTGCCCAGCGCGGGCGCCACCGTGAGGTCGGTCTCGTTGACGCTCTCGCCGAGCGCGTGGGCCGTGCTGAGGGCGTCGAACTCGCCCTCGTTCCAGCTCGCCACCGGATCGGAGCCGGCGTTGCGGAAGCGCACCTCCACCTCCCGCAGGTTGCCGCGCGGCCCGTCGAACACGGGGTTGGCGACCAGCGTCAGGCCGTCATCGCGGAAATCATCGAGCAGAAACGGCCCGTTCGAGACCAGCGGCGCCTCGACGTGCCACTTCTCGCCGAACCGCTCACACAGGTGAAGCGGCCATGGGTACGAGGCGGGCGCCGCCAGCACGTAGAGGAAGTAGTTCCGCGGCGTGCTCAGCGTCACCTCGAGCGTGTGATCGTCGAGCGCCTCGGCTCGTTCCATGTCCTCCAGCAGGAACGCCGTCGCGGTCGAGAGCCGCCGCGCCCGCTCCCACGTGTCGACGAAGTCGTGCGCGGTGACCGGCTCACCGTCGCTCCATCGGGCGGTCGCCCGGATCTGGAACAGGTAGCTGAGACCATCCGCCGAGACGCGGAAGTTGTCTGCCAGCGACGGCATCACATTCAATTCGCGATCCACCATCAGCAGCCCGTTGAAGACGTGCCCCGTGAGCGCGCTGGTTTCAGAGATGTACTCCAGCCCGGGAGCGAGGTGGCTGGGCGCCGGAAGCGACGTCACCAGCCGCTCGACCGCAGGCGGTTGCTCCACCGGCATCACCTTGCAGGCGAACGCCTCGTCGTACGCCGACTCGGCGCCGGCGAAGTCGAACGCCAGGTGATGCACCAGCGCGATCTTGAACAGTGTCTCGCGCGACCGAAGATCGTCCCCAATCCGCTGGAGGAACAGGCGCGCGCGGCGGTAGTGGTGGATCGCCTCCTGATCGGCGTAGATCGCCCGCGCCGCATCGCCGGCGAGGATCAGATACTCGGCCGCCCGTTCGGCATCGTCGGCCTCGCTGAAGTGGCGGGCGAGGTGGGCGAGCGTGCGGCCCATCACGCCCTCGCTCTCGATCAGCTGTTCCAGCGCCAGGCCGACCCGCTCGTGCAACGCCCTGCGGCGGGCGTCGGTGATGGTGGCGTACGCGGCCTCCTGCACCAGGCCGTGGCGGAAGCGGTAGGCCGGGAACGGGCGCCGCTGCTCCTCGACGATCAGCCCAAGCCGCAGCAGCTGTGAAAGCGCCGCGGGCAACGTGTCCGGATCGACCAGGAGCTCGAGCAGCGGCTGACCGAACCGGCGGCCGATCACGGCCGCGACGGCGACCACCTCGCGGGAGTCCGGATCGAGTCGATCGAGCCGGGCCTGCAGCACGCCCTGCACCAGCGCGGGGACCTCGAGCTGGACATCCGACGGTTCCCAGCGGCCGTCCGTGCCGCGCTGCAGCGTGCCCCGCTCGACCTGGTCGCGCAGCGCCTCGGCCAGGAACAGCGGGTTGCCGCCGGCGCGCTGCACCAGCATCTCGGCCACGCCGTCGGGCAGTCCGCCGCCGGCCAGCTCTTCGACCAGCCGCGCGCCGGAGCGCTCGTCGAGCGCTCCCAGCTCGAACTCGCGATAGCGGTGCGGGTAGAGCTGGCGGGCGCGCTCGCCCATCCGCCACGACGGCGCCTCGCGGTCGGTGCGGTAGAGCATCACCAGCCCCAGCGGCTCGCTCTCGGTTAGCGCGAACAGCGACTCGATCAACTCCAGGGTCGGCTCGTCCGCCCAGTGCAGATCCTCGAGCACCACGAGCAGCGGCCGCTCGCGAGCCAGCCGGCGCAGCAGCTCCGCCACCACCTCGCCGCTTCGGCGGCTGATCGCCTCGCCGCTGAACTCCCGCAGTCCGTTCGACTCCGCGTCGGGCTGCAGGCCGAGCATGCCGGCCAGGAACGGATAGGGCTCCGGATCGTCGCCGAAGACGCCGTGCAGGGCGGTCTTGAGGTCGAGCCGCACACGCGCCTCGCTCGCCAGCTGGCCGATTCCGAGCCAGTCGCGCAGCAGCTCGCGGATCGGCCAGTACGGAAAGCTCTCGGTATACGACAGGCCCCGGCCCTCGAGCACGCGCAGCCTGTCGCGGAGCGGCTCGGATGCTTCCAGCAGCAGCCGCGACTTGCCGATGCCGGGCTCGCCGGTGATCGAGACGATCGCGCCGATGCCGTCGGCAAGCCGCTCCAGCCCGTCGGACAGGATGCCCAGCTCGCCGTCGCGGCCGACCAGCGGCTCGGCCGGCCGGTGTCGCATCGGCTCGAGTTCGCTCACCACCCGGAAGCTGTCGACCGGCGCCTCGCGGCCGCGTATCTGGGTCTCGCCGAGCTCCTCGAGCTCGAAGCAGCTGCGCACCTGGGCGGCCGTCTGCGGGCCGAGCGTGACCTCTGCCTGCGAGGAGAGCGCCTGCAGCCGCGCGGTCACGTTCACCGTGTCGCCGAGCGCGTTGTAGCGGCGGCCATCGTCGCCCTCGCCGGCCGACACCACGACCGGCCCGGTGTTGACGGCGACGCGGGCGCCCAGCTCGATGTCGTAGGCCTCGCGCACCTCGACCGCGTACGTCGCCAGCGCGCGCTGGATGGCGAGCCCGGCTCGAACCGCCCGCTCGCTGTCGTCCTCGTGGGCCACCGGGGCGCCGAACATGGCCAGCAGGCCGTCTCCCAGCAGCTGCGCGACGGTGCCCTCGTAGCGCTCGATCTCGGCCGTCATCAGCCGCATCACCTCGTCGAACAGGAACTTGGAGCGCTCGGGACCAAGCCGCTCACCGATCGCGGTCGAACCCGCGATATCGGCCATCAGCACCGAGACAACCCGGCGTTCCCCGTCGATCACCGCCATCGTGGAAGTCTAGTCTTGCGACCGAAGGGACACCGTTCGATGCGGTGGCTGGGACGCCGTTCTAGGCCGCGGGCGCGCGCTGCCGGCCGTAGCCGGTCGCAAGAATGAGCAGCGCCGCCGCGATCACCGCACAGAGGAACTGGACGAACCAGCCCGCGTCCAGCAGGCTGCGTCCGACGATGCCGCCAAGCAGCGCGCCGGCGACCCCGAACAGCGCGGTCGCGAGGAGGCTCATCTGCTGCCGTCCGGGCACGAACAGCCGCCCCAGTCCGCCGATCACCACTCCCACCGCGCAGTACCAGGCCAGCGTCCAGAATGCCCACAGGGCCACGCCGAAGATTCCCATCCCGAACACCAGGAGGATCACAACCACCATCAGGGCGATCAATGCCATGGCGACAGCCTAGTCGAAGCTACGAGCGTGCTGACGACCAGCGGCGCTGCGACCGTCGATCGACGATCCAGGCAGCTCCGCCGCAGACGGCGACCAGCGCAATTGCTGCGCCGAGGAATCCCCACGCATACCAAGCCCAGCCGAAGATGGCCACCGCGACCATCAGCCCGATGCCCATGAGCGCGCCGATTCCGGCCAGCCCTGCCCAAAATCTCCAGCCCAGCCCTGAATATTCGTCGGTGTCGATGTTGTCGTGGTTCGAACTCATGCGTCGATGCTCCGATCCCGCGTCTCTCCAGAGATTACAGCGCCGCCGGTCGTCCCATCGGGATGACGCGGTTCGGCGCCGCGAACGCGAAGATCGTACATCCGATGCGCGAAGCGAGCGAGGGAGGTGCAACGTGAGCACGGGAGAAATGGGAACCGCCGATTCGGCACAGGGGCGGATCATGTTGACCGGCTGGGCGATCTTCGGCAGCGTGACATTGCTCGTGTTGGGGGCGATGAACGTGATCCACGGCTTCACCGCGCTCGAGCACGACAGCTACTTCAAGAGCGACATCGTCTACTCCAACCTGACCTTCTGGGGATGGATGTTCCTGATCTGGGGCGTACTGCAGGTGGTCGGAGCGGGCCTCATCCTCTCCCATCGTCTGGCCGGGTACTACATCGGGATCTGCGTTGCGGGAACCGCGGCGGTGCTGTGGTTCTTCATGATGTTCTCGGCCCCGTTCTCCGCAATGGTGGGCGTGATCGTGAGCCTGCTCGTGGTCTACGCCCTGACCGTGGGATCTCAGGACGCCCTCTGACGAACCGCTGGCTTGGTGGTAATCTGACGCGTGTTTGGAGACGGTGGGAGCTGTGCCGACGTCGGATCACCTTCGTGTGCTCATTGCAAATCAGCGGCCGCAGCGGCTTGATCGTGTGACGATGATCGTGGCCAGCTTGGGCCACGAGGTGATCGCGCGCTCGATCGAGGTGGAGGATGTTGCCGCGCTGACTGCCCGCGAGCGTCCCGACGTCGCCTTGGTGGGTCTGGGGGACAGTAGTCAGCACGCGCTCGAGTTGATCGACCAGATCGTCCGGGAGGCCGCCTGCCCGGTGATCGCGATCCTTGACACGGATGACCGCGCCTTCATCAACGAGGCTGCCAAGCGCGGGATCTTCGCCTACATCGCCGACGGTGAGGCCGAACAGCTGCAGAGCTCGATCGACATCGTCCTGCGCCGGTTCGCCGAGTTCCAGGACCTGGAGGGCGCGTTCGCACGACGCGCGCTGATCGAGCGGGCCAAGGGCATTCTCATGGAACGCCACGACCTCGACGAGCGGGCCGCGTTCGACCTGCTGCGCGCGCACGCCCGCAGCAGCAACAGGAAGGTCACAGACATCGCCAGCGCAGTCATCGACGGCCGGCGACTGCTCCCCGGACCGCCCAAACCAGCAACCTAGTCGGGCCGGCTCGCCTCAGGGCGCGACCGAGCGCCGGGTGGTATCGTATCTCCGCGTCGGTCCAGCCCTTGTCGACGCACTACCTCTGACCCCAGCGCCTGGTCAGGCGTTCACGCCGACGTCTGTTCGGCCGGGTCCTGGAGGTGCCGATGCTGCCACTCGCGATGAAGCTTCGAGTGCTGCACGAAGCCGCGACGGCGCCTGCCGGCGATTGCGACAGACTGGCGCGCTGCCACGGCTTCACCGTCTATGACACGGACGGCCGAGTGGGCCTTGTCCGCGACGTCCAGCCTGGGGAGCCAGGCGGCTGCAGTGCGCTGTTCGTACGCACAGGGCTGTTCATCCACAGCACCGTGATCATCCCGGCGGCCGAGATCGACGAGATCTCCGAGGAGCGGCGCCGGATCGTCTTGCGGCCCCAACCACGCAGGCAGCCGGCGCCCGCGGGCCGTCGCCACCGGACACGGCAGATGCGGCTTGGTGGCACGTGAACGTCTCTGCTGATGCCCTCCGTGCCTGCCGCGATTACATCGTCGAATCGCCGAACGGCCGAATCGGCACCGTGGTCGACCTCCGATACGGCGCCGACCCGCACATACCGACGGCGCTTGCGATCCGGGCCGGGCTCTCGAGTACCCGACTGCTCATCATCCCCATCTCGCAAATGACCGCAATCCGCCCCGCGCGACAGCGCATCACGCTGCGAGGATCGCCGGAGATCACCGCCAGCGAGCGACTCTGATCGGCGCACGCCCGCGTCAGGGGTGACTCGCTGACTCACCCTGCGTGCTGGAGTCGGGCTGATCGATCCCGGCTCGGAGCTTGTCGAGCAGCTCGGCCAGCAGTGCGGTTTCCTTGTCCGTGAGGTTCGAGCGCAGACGGCGATCGTGGCGCATGGCGACCTCGCGAAGCCGTGCGAACAGCGCCTCGCCGTCGGCGGTGAGTGCGACCTGTTGAACACGGCGGTTGTCGGCTTCCCGCCAGCGGCGGACGAGTCCTTGCTTCTCGAGCGCGTTGAGGTGGTGGGTGAGGGTGGCATCGGTGATGCCCATCGCCTCGGCCATGCGGGACTGCGTGCCCCACTGCTGGGAGCGCACCAGCAGGAGCACCTGCCACGCCGACGCGGAGCCGCCCGCCTGGGCCATCGCGCGCTCGAACGCGTTTGCGACCACGCGAGCGGTGCGCGTCAGGCGCAACCCGATCGGTGGCAGTAGGGGAGGGCCGCTCACGGATTGATGATACCACTCCATTTGACATCAAATCATTAGAGATCTAACCTATCTATTCGATGACCTCGGAGACAGTGACACCCAACCGAGCCGCCGCCGCGGTGGCCGTGCCGTTCGCCGCGATCGTGCTGGCCATGCTGCCGGCCGTGCTCGATCAGACGATCCTGGCGACGGCGCTGCCCACCATCGCGGCCGATCTGGGCCGCCTGACGGACGTTGCCTGGCTGGTCACCGCCTACGTCGTGGCGGCGGCAGCAGCCACTCCGCTGTGGGGCAAGCTCGGCGATCGCCACGGCCGCAAACGACTGCTCGAGATCTCCCTCGGCATGTTCCTGATCGCCTCCGCGGTCTGTGGCACAGCCCAGGACTTGACGCTGCTGATCGTCGTTCGCGCCGTGCAGGGCGTCGCGGCCGGAGGGCTGATGTCCCTCGCCATGGCCGCCGTCGGCGACCTGGTTTCGCCACGTGAGCGGGCACGCTACCAGGGCTACATCGCCGCCACGTTCGCGGTCGCCACCGTCGCCGGCCCGCTGGTGGGAGGCGTGATCGTGCAGCACGCCAGCTGGCGCTGGGTCTTCTACATCAACCTCCCGGTTGGCCTGGCGGCGCTCGCCGGGTTGCATCTCCGCCTGCCGGCCCCGTCCATCGACCGTACCCGCCAAGCCTTGGACGCCGTGGGTGCAGTCATGCTCGCCGCCGCCACGATCGGATTCATGCTCGCCTGTGTCTGGGGCGGCCGGCGCTACGCCTGGGACTCGCAGGAGATCCTGGGATTGATCAGTTTGACGGTGATCCTGGTCGGTGCGCTCGTGGTGCGCGAACGACGCGTGGCCGACCCGATCGTTCCGCTCGATCTGCTGCGCTCCCACACGGTGGCGATCGCAAGCGCGGCGCTGTTTCTCACCACCGCCTCGCTGTTTGCCATCAACGTGTTCGTGCCGCTGTTCCTGCAGACGACCACAGGCGCCACCCCCACGCAAGCTGGGCTGCTGCTCGCGCCGATGATGCTCGGCATCGCCATCTCGACCAACCTCGCGGGGCGCAGCATCGCCCGCACGGGCCGATACAAGCGGTTCCCCGTGGCCGGCGCAGCACTCATGACCGTTGCGCTGGTGGAGCTGGCCGTGGTTGCTGCGAACCCGTCGCGGGTCACAATCGGCGTCGGCCTCGCCGTATTCGGCCTGGGGTTCGGCATGGTTGGGCAGGTGCTGATCGTCGCCGTCCAAAACGACGTCGACCGACGGCAGCTCGGCGTGGCCATGGCCACCACCAGCTTCTCTCGCGGGCTGGGCGGCGCTGTCGGCGCGGCTCTCCTGGGCGCCGTCTTTGCAGCACGCGTCGGAACCTCTGCGGCGTCCGCGGCCGTCGGCGGACTCGGCGACGTCAACGCGGCAGCCCGCACCGAGATCATCCACGCCGTCCAGGCGGTCTTCATCGTCGCGGCGCCAGTCGCCGCCCTGGCCTTGGCGATCATTCTCCTGCTCAGCGAGGTACCGCTGAAAGGCCCCGATGTCCCGCCCAGCAGCGCACCCCCAACGAAAGGACCGACATGCCAGACAACGACAAACGTTACGAGCGTCATCGAGGACCGCGCGACCGGAACCTCCGGGCCGCCGACAGCGATCGCGAAGCGGTCGCCGACATCCTCCGCGAACAACACGTAGCGGGCCGGATCGACAGCACTGAGTTCGAAGAGCGCCTCGACCGCTGCATGGCGGCAAAGACCTACGCCGACCTCGATCAACTCGTCAGCGACTTCCCTGGAGATCCGGGCGAGACACACGCCATGAGCCGGCCGTGGGGCCGGCGTCCGTGGCCGTTCGCGCTCCTGCCACTGGCCCTCATCGCAGCGATCGCGCTGAGCGGCGGTCGTCTCTTCTGGCTCGCCATCCCGGTGTTCTTCCTCTTCGTCGTGCGCCCGCTTCTCTGGCGCTCGTGGGGCGGTGGTTACGGATGGGGCGGTGCTTGCGGTTGCGGCCCGCGTTACGCCACTCGACGCGGCGGACCTGAATGAGGAGCCTTGATGCCCGGCTCAGGCCGTCTGCGCTGTCAGCGCCGCAGCGGCCTCGTGGTACCGCTTCGCTCCCACTCCGACCCAGAATTCCTCTGCGCGTCGAAGCTGTGCTTCGCCGGCCTCGCGGTTGCCGCGACCAATCTCGCCACGAGCGGCAAGGAGTCTCGTAAGCGCCTCGGCGGGCTTGTGGCCGATCTCTGCCAGTCCGTCCGCGGCCTCGGCATACTCGCCTGCGATGATCCGCCGGGCGATGGGCAGCCACCGCGACGGGCCGGTCACGTCGAGCCGCGCGAAGCGTTCCGCCTGACCGGACAACGCCAGCGCAAGCGCGAACTCGGCCGACCAGTAGCTGGCCTGGACACCGTCTGATGCGATCTCGACCAGCTCGTCGAACAGCTCCGAGACGCGCTTGGCGGCATCGGTGCCACCGCTCGCCGCGGCGATCAGGGCGGCCTCGGCGAGAGCTGGGAACAGCACCTGCGCCTCGCCCGAACGACGGCCGAAGTCAAGCGCGCGATCGATGCAGGACTGGGCGCCCGGGTCGCCGCGTGCGGCAAGGATCAACCCGCGCGTGCCGAGCATGCCCGCCTCCATGTAGTGCGGCCCGACCCGCGCCACCCATCGGTCGAGGCTGGCGCACGCTTCCATCGCACCTTCCCAGTCGCCGTCGAGATACGCGAGGGCCCCCAGCTCGGTCTCGAACCACGCCACCTGAAAGTCGATGCCGAAGCGCCGCGCCACCTCCGCGCCGCGGCGCTCCAGATCCACCGCGCGATCGAGCTCCCCGAGCTCCCAGAGCGTGCTGCCAAGATTCTTGTAGCCTCGGATCATCCCTTCGACCATGGTCGACCGCTCAGCGATCGCGATGCTCTCCTCCATGTCGGCCAGTCCGCCGAGATCGCCCCGCTGCACGACGCGAGCGACGCCGCGAGTGTTGAGGACGTGGAGGCGAAGGTCGTCCGAATCGAGCTGGTCGGCGATGCGAAGCACGCGCTCGCACATGGCCAACGTCTCGTCGTACTCGCTGCGCAGCATCGACTGGATCGCCAACCTGGCGGCAACGTGAGCCATCGCCGCGGATGGTTCTGCCCGCTCGATCAGGCTCCGCGCCGCCGCGAAGGCGGCCAGCGCACGCTCGCTCCGCGCTTCGTTCCAGTAGCGGTACCCGTTCAGCATCTCGGCCTTGGCGGCGCCGGCCAGGTCGCCCGCAGCCTCCAGCCGGTCGCGTGCCTGTTCCAGGGCCTCGCTCATCTCGTCACTGGTCATGCTCAGGCCGGCATCGGCGGTGGCGATCACCAGTTGCGGCCAGTCCGGGTCGTCCCGCGGCCACAGCGCCAGGGCCGCCGCGTAATGCTGCTGAGCGGCAGTCAGCGAGCTGAGTGCCAGCGCCCGGTCGCCCGCATCGCGCAGCGCGATACGTGCGCGCAGCTCGAGCTCGTCGGTCGGCTGCCCCGTTTCCCGGGCGTACTTGAGCGCCTGCGCATAGTGGTGCGCGAGCATGTCGGACGCGTCGCCGCGGTCGACCGACAGCGACTCGATCCAGTCCGCCGCCCGCCGGTGCTTCTCGGCACGCTGGGCCCGCGGGATCTGCCCGTATGCGACGTCGCGCATCAACACGTGGCGAAACGCGTACTCCGTGTCGGCGGCCACCGTCGAGCGCCGCTCCCGCCGCAGCATCTCCCGCCGTTCCAGCCCATGCAGATGCGTCTCCGCAAGGTGGCGATCGATGCCGCTCATCGCGGCAAGCGCTCCCAGCCAGACCACCTTGCCCAGCACGGCAGCATCCTGCAGAAGTCGCTTCTGATCGCCCGGCAGGTCATCGAGCCGAGCGGCAATCAGCCCTTGCACGGATTCCGGGAGGGGCAGCTCGGCACCGACCTCGAGACGCCACCGACCGCCCTCGTGTTGCAGATGGCCGCGGTCGATCAGCATGCGCACGTACTCCTCGGCGTAGAGCGGGTTGCCCTCCGCCGTGCTGAGCAGCATCACCTGCGTCTCGGCCGGCAGCAGCGCCTGTTCAAGGAGGGCGCCGATCAGCCGCGCGATGTCTGCGTCGGCCAGGGGCGACAGCGCCACCGTGAGGGCGTTCCGTTTGCCGCCGCCCCAGCCGGCACGACGATCCAGCAACTCGGGGCGGGCCGTGCAGACGACCAGCATCGGCACATCACGAGCCCAGTCGGCCAGGTGGTCGATGAAGTCGAGCAACGCCTCGTCGGCCCAATGCAGATCCTCGAAGACCAGCACCAGCGGACTCCGGTCGGCCAGCGCCTCCAGGAACCGGCGCCACGCGCCCACCGCTTCGGCGTGGCGGTCTCCGCCGGCCCGCTCCCTCGAGGCCGGCCAGCGCGCGTACGTGTTCCATCACCCAAGCCGCCTCAGCGGGATCGTGGATCAGATCAGCCACCGAGGCCTGCAGCTTGTCCTCGGCCTGCTGCGCGGTGTCGGAGTCGAGGATGCCGGCTTGTGCCTTCACCATCTCGCCCAGCGCCCAGTAGGTGACACCGTCGCCATACGGCAGCGATCGCCCCTGGCGCCAGGTGATGAAGTCGGGGTCGCGCTCGACCGCCTTCATCAGCTCCCAGACCAGCCGGGACTTGCCGATACCGGGCGCCGCGACCAGCGTGACCAGCTGCACGGTTTGTTCGGAGCGGCAGCGACGGAGCGCGTCCAGCAGCAGGTCTACCTCTTCGCTCCGCCCCACCAGCGGCGTGGTCGGGCGCTGCACGACATCCACGCCCAGCCTCGCCCGCGCCTCGACCGCCTCCCACACGAGCAGCGGCTGCGACTTGCCCTTGGCAACGACCGCCTCCGCCTCCCGGTACGTGATGGCGCGGTTGGTGGCGTGGTAGGTGGTCTCGCCGACGAGGATGCCGTCAACCGGGGCTGACGCCTGCAGCCGCGCCGCGGTGTTGACGACGTCCCCGGATGCCACGCCCTCGCCGCGAGCAGCATCGGCACCGAGGACGACTAGCGCCTCGCCGGTGTTCACGCCCACGCGAACGTGCAGGTCGAGGCCGGGCTCTTCGTCGTTCAGCCGCGCGATCGCAGCCCGGATCGAGAGCGCTGCACGCACCGCGCGCTCAGGATCGTCCTCGTGGGCGACCGGCGCACCGAACAGCGCCATCACCGCGTCGCCGATGAACTTTTCGACCGTGCCGCCGTAATGCTCCAACTGCTCGCGGAGCAGCGCGTGGTAAGGGGCGAGTGTTCCGCGCACGTCCTCGACGTCCATGCGTTCACTGCGGCTGGTGAAGCCGACGAGGTCGGCGAAGAGCACCGTCACCACCTTGCGCTCTTCGCTGACGACGGTGGTGGTCAGCGCAACGCCACAAGCCCCGCAGAACCGGAAGCCGTCCGGGTTATCCTGGCCGCATTTCAGGCAGATGGCCACGCGATGAGTCTACGGGGCCTGCTGTTGGATAGGTACCCCGCGGCGGTGATCGTTACGACGGCGATGGGGGGGACAGGATTCGAACCTGTGTAGGCAGAGCCAACGGGTTTACAGCCCGTCTCCTTTAACCACTCGGACACCCCCCCGAGGCGAGTGCCATTCTACCGTGCGGCCGGCGCGCGGCAGCAGCACTGATCGATCGACCTCGAGAGCGCCGCCCTACTCGGCGTTACGGAGCGCCTGCGCCTCGGGCAGGCTCTCCAGCTTCTTGAGGGTGTTGTTCTCGATCTGGCGAATCCGCTCTCGGGTGACGCCGAACGCGCGCCCGACCTCCTCCAGCGTGCAGGGGTGCTCGCCCTTGAGGCCGAACCGCAGCTCGATCACCTTGCGCTCGCGCTCCGGCAGCGAGTCGAGCGCCCGCTCGATGTCCTCCTTGCGGAGCGTCATCGTGGCAGAGTCGAACGGCGAGACGGCCTGCTCGTCCTGCACGAAGTCGCCCAGCTCGGACTCCTCCTCTTCGCCTATCGGCTTTTCGAGGCTGACCGGCAGCTGCGCCATGCGCAAGATGTCGCGCACCTCGTCAGCGGTCATCGAGAGCTCGCGTGCGATCTCGTCCGGGCGCGGCTCGCGACCCAGACGCTGCACCAGCTGGCGCTCGATGTGGACGACGCGGTTCAGCTTCTCGACCATGTGCACGGGGATCCGGATCGTGCGCGCCTTGTCGGCGATCGCCCGCGTCACGGCCTGGCGGATCCACCACGTCGCGTACGTGGAGAACTTGTAGCCCTTGCGGTAGTCGAACTTCTCGACCGCGCGGATCAGCCCCAGGCTGCCCTCCTGGATCAGGTCGAGGAAGCTCAGCCCGCGGCCCAGGTAGCCCTTGGCGATCGAGACGACCAGGCGCAGGTTGGCCTCGATCATCTGCTGCTTCGCACGCATGTCGCCGCGCTCGATCCGCTTCGCCAGGCTGACCTCCTGGTCGGCGGTCAGCAGCGGCACCTTGCCGATCTCGCGGAGGTAGAGCCGCAGCGAGTCGAGGCTGGGCTCGACGGTGAGGTCGAGCTCGGGCGGCTTCTCGCCGTGGATCAGCCGATCCTGCTGGGCCTGCTGCTTCGACTCCCCGTCCAGCAGCTCGATGTTGTGCTCGAGCAGGTAGGTGTAGAAGTCCTCCAGCTGCTCCTTCGTCAGCTCGATCTCTTCGAGCGCCGTGGCCACCTCGTCGAACGTGAGATAGCCCTTCTCCTGACCCTCCGTGACGAGCGCTTTCAGCTCCTCGATGTCGGGCAGCGAGATGTCGACAGTCAGCATGGCACCCTCGTATGACGTCGGTATGGATGAAGGACTCCGCCGCCGACCCGACCGAGACGGCGTACGGGCCGCCCGCGGCCGCCGTCAGCGACGGCAGAATGAAGCGCAGACGCCCGGAGTATACCCGCGGTTTTTCGCCGCGCGACCCAAATTTTCACCAACCGATGCAAGTTTCTTCACCAGCCCGTGGCGTCCGATTTCGGTCACGACACCCGGTCCAGCGGCACGGTTGCGCGGAGGAATCCCACAATGTCGCCGGGAGAGTTTCGCAGCGAGGGCTGTGCGAATCCGATCAGAGCCTCCGGCGGCCGCTTCCACGCCAGCAGCTGACCGAGCACGTCGATCAGGGCCGGTGCGACCGCCCGCGACGCACCGTCCTCGGTTCTGACGGCGATTCCCAGTCCGGCCGCGGGAAGGCCGACGCAGCCCAGCCCCTCGGCTCCCGACTTGGCGACCGCGCCGCCCAGGGCGCGCATCAGCTCGGTGTCGAAGTCGCCATCCTCGGCAACCATCTCGGGGTGCGCGCGCATCGCGGCGTACTGTCGCGGCAGCAGGCGCGGCAGCCGCGCGTACATCGACGCAATCGTGGCCAGCGGCAGCGCGAAGCAGACGACACCGCAGCCGTCGACGCAGGTACCGACGTCCTCCGCCGCCACGCCCGCGGCCGCCGAGACCGCCTGCAGCGCCGCCCGCTGGGACGGATGCGACGGCTCCCAATACCCGTCGAGCTCCCAGCCGCGGTGGGCGGACAGGGCAAGGAAGGCGAGGTGATTGCCAGAGCAGTTGTGGCGGAGCCGCGCATCGACAGAGCCGGCCGTGTTTCGCAGCCGCTCGGCGTCCACCCCGGCCGCATCCAGACCGCGGCGCACGGCGGCGACGTGGGCGTCACTGCCGGCGTGCGAGGCGCAGCACACCGCCAGCGTCTCGTCGTCGATGCCGAACGCCTCCAGCGCCCCCGACTCGGCCAGCGGCTCGGCCTGGAACGGCTTGGCCGCCGATCGAAGCGTGGTTACCCGCAAGGGGTCGCCGTGCCACGCCACCAGCTCGCCGTCGGCTCCGGCGACCGCGACGTGCACCTGGTGACGGCTCTCCTCGAGGCCGCCGCGGACGGCGGTGACGCTCATCAGCGCATACCCTAACGGGGAGATGCCCGAGCTACCCGAACTGGAGGCCTTCGTCCGCGCCCAGCGCGAGCGGCTGTGCGCCAGCCCGATCGAGTCGGTACCGGTCGCCCACTTCGCGACCGTAAAGACGATCGACCCGCCGATCGCCTCACTGGCCGGCGGCCGGTTCGTGGACCTGCGCCGGCGGGCGAAGCGGCTGCTCTTCGACACCGACTCCGGCCCGGTGCTGATGCTGCACCTGATGTCGGCCGGGCGGTTGTCGGTGGGCGACGCCCGCCCCCGTTCGGCGATGCTCGCGGTTGCCTTCACCGACGGCCTCCAGTTGGCGATGAGCGAACCGGGCAAGAAGCGGCGCGCCGGGGCATGGCTGCTCGCGCCGCAGGCGGTCGAGGCCGAGCTGGCCCACCTCGGCCCGGAGCCGCTGGATCCGGAGTTCACGGTCGACGCCCTGCGCCGCGCTCTGGCCGAGCACCCGCACCAGCTGCACGCCTTCCTGCGCGACCAGCGGGCGATCGCCGGCATCGGCCGCGCCTACGCCAACGAGATCCTGCACGCCGCCCAGCTCTCGCCCTACGCCCGCAGCGCGACCCTGTCCGACGAGGAGTTGATCCGGTTCCACGCTGCGATCACGGGCCTGCTGGCTGACGCCGTCGAGCGGCTGGTGCCGCTCAGCGGAGCCGGCCTGGCCACCAAGGCGGCGCGTGGCTACGCGGTTCACGATCGCGCCGGCGAAGAATGCCCCAGATGCGGGAATGAAATCCGATTCGTCTCGTTTGACGAACACACTCTTTACTACTGCCCCACCTGCCAGACCGATGGGCGGGTGCTGGCCGACCGGCGACTCTCCCGGCTGCTGCGGGAGTGAGGAGGAGGCAACTACCATGTGCGCAATGCTCGAGGGACAGACGTTCACCCACGATCTGCAGGCGGCCGAGCCAGAGGTGCACCTGGCGCTGACACGGGCCGGCGTGACAGGCGTGCACAAGGTGATCCGGATCGCCCACGCCGGCACCGAGCTCGTCTACTACGCGGACATCGACGCCTTCGTCGACCTCGATCCGTCGCAGAAGGGCGTCCACATGTCGCGCTTCCCCGAGACGGTGGCCGAGGCCATCGACCGGGTCGTGATCGGCGAATCGCTGCACGTCGAGGACCTCGCCGAGCACATCGCTGCCCAGATCGTCGAGCGCCAGGAGGCGGTGCGCAGCGAGGTCACGATCAAGGCCAAGTTCCCGGTCACGCGGCGGACGCCGGTCAGCGACCTTCCCACGCAGGAGATCTACACCCTGATCGGACAGGCGCTGGTGAACGGCAGCTCCGCCCGCCGCATGGTCGGCGTCGAGGTCCGGGGCCTGAACGCCTGCCCATGCGCGCAGGGGCTCGTGCGCGAGCGGGCCAACGAGCGGCTGCGCGAGGCGGGCTACGAGACCGCCCAGATCGACGAGATCTTCTCGCTGCTTCCGGCCGCAACCCACAATCAGCGCGCCGAGGCGACGCTGATGCTGGGCACCACCCGCGAGGTGGACGCCCGCGACCTGATCGGGATCGCCGAGCGGTCGATGAGCGCGCCCATCTTCGAGCTGCTGAAGCGGCCCGACGAGCTGTACGTGGTCGAGCAGGCCCACCTGCATCCGCGCTTCGTCGAGGACTCGGTGCGGCTGATGGTCGCCGGGACGCTCGAGCACTACGCCGATCTGTCCGACGGCTGCTTCGTGCTGGCACGGCAGGTCAACTTCGAGACGATCCACAACCACGACGTGCTGGCCGAGCGCCACGGCGTCGTACGCGAGCTGCGCGCCGAGCTGGCCGGTGAGGAGGCGCACTCCGAGCACACCACCGCCCGGGCTTGGCTGGAATCACAGTAGGCGAGCGGCTATCTCCGGCCGAATCGCCGAGCGATCAGCACCAGCGCGACGATCAACAGGATCGCCGTAACGACAGTCGCGCCGCTCATGCCGCCAATCCTAGAAGATCACGACCCTCCGGGCCCCGTCGCCGGCGCGCATCAGGTCGAAGGCGCGGTTGACGTCGTCCAAGGCGATCCGGTCTGAGATCAGACGGTCGATCGGCAGCCGCCCGTCGAGGTGGAGTTTGGCGAGGAGCGGGAAGTCGCGCTCGGGGACGCACGAGCCGTAGGTGCAGCCGAGCAGCGTGCGGCCGCCGCTCGAGAACGGCAGTGGATCGATCGAGATCCGCTGATCCTCGGGCGTCATGCCGACCAGGGTGGCCGTGCCACCGGGAGGCAGCAGGCGAATCGCCCACTCGATGGTCGAGACGAGGCCGATCGCCTCGAACACGTGGTCGGGACCGTCGGGCAGGATCGAAGCCAGCTCGGCGCCGGCCGCATCGCCGGCGCGCACCGCGTGGGTCGCCCCCACGTCCGACGCCAGCCGGAGCTTCTCGTCGCTCAGGTCCACGGCCACGATCGCCGCGGCCTCGGCCAGCACCGCCCCCATCACGGCAGACAGGCCGACGCCGCCACAGCCGATCACAACGACGGTCTGACCCGGTCGCACCGCGGCGGTGTTCAGCACCGCTCCCACCCCGGTGGCGACCGCACAGCCGATCAGCGCGCCGGCATCCGGCGGCAGCGCGGATGGCACCGACACCGCGCCGGTGGCCGGGACGACCGCGCGCTCAGCCAGCGAGCCGACCGCGAGGTAGGAACGCACCGCCTCGCCGTCCGGCCGCCGCAGCCGCGTGCCACCGTCCGCCATCAGGCTCTCGTTGGCCCGCGATCGGAGACAGATCCACGGCCGGCCGTCGCGACAACGGGCGCAGGTGCCGCAGTGCGCGAACCAGCTCAGGACGACGCGGTCGCCGGGGGCGACGTGGCTCACGCCGTCACCCACCGCCTCGACCACGCCGCAGCCCTCGTGTCCCATGACCATCGGCGGCCGCTCCGACCACTCGCCCATCAGCACGTGGAGGTCGGAGTGGCAGAGACCGGAGGCCTCGACCCGCACCGCCACCTCGCCTGCACGCGGCGCCTCGGCCTCCAGCGTCTCCAGCGCCAACGGCGCGTCGACGCCGGTGAAGACCGCTGCCCGAAGCGCGCTCACCGGCGCAGCGCCGGCAGGTTGAGGCGGTTCTCGGTGCCGTCGCGCAGCCGGGCCAGGTTGCCGCGGTGGCGCCAGAACACGACCGCGGAGCCGAACACCGTGAACGCGATCACCGGCCAGGGCTCGTCGGTCACGATCGCCAGCAGCATGAACGCGATCGCCGACAGCATCGAGGCGACCGAGATGTAGCGCGTGACCAGGCCGAGCGCGATCCACAGCACGATCACGCAGACGGCGATCCACGGCGCCAGGCCGAGCATCGCGCCGGCACCGGTGGCGACCGCCTTGCCGCCGCGGAAGCGCAGGAAGAGCGGAAAGGTGTGGCCCAACACGGCCGCCGTCCCGGCCAGCACCTCGGTGCCGGTGCCGCCCAGCTGGCCGGCGATCACCACCGCCGCAGTCCCCTTGAGGACGTCGAGCGCGATCACCGGGATCCCCACCTTCGCCCCCAGCACCCTGACCGCGTTGGTGCCGCCGGTGTTGCCGCTGCCCTCGTCGCGCAGGTCGATGCCGCGCAGCCGTCCCGCCCAGTAGCCGAACGTGCAGGCGCCCAGCAGGTAGCCGATCACGACCGCGAGCAGCGTGTTCATGCCGGCTCCCGCAGCACGTCGCGGCTCGAGATGAAGTACTCCATGCCCGACCAGATGGTGGCCGCGACCGCGCAGGCGACCAGTACCGTGGTGGCGGGGTGCGGCGGATCGTCCAGGATCAGGGCGATGATCGCGGCCACCTGCGTTGTGGTCTTGACCTTGCCCCATGGCGAGGCGCTGATCACGATGTTCTGCGCAGCGGCGATCAGTCGCAGACCCGTGACCGCGAACTCGCGAGCGATGATCACCATCGCCACCCAGGCCGCGAGACGGTTGAGCTCGACCAGCGAGATCAGCGCGGCCGAGACGAGCAGCTTGTCGGCGAGCGGGTCGAGCAGCTTGCCGACGGTGGTGACGGCGTGCCGCGAGCGGGCCAGATAGCCGTCCAGCGAGTCGGTCGCGGCGGCAACGCTGAACACGATCACCGCGATCAGGTCACCGTGCTGGATGTTCCCGAGCAGCGCGACCATGAACACGGGAATCAGCACGATACGGCCAAGCGAAAGCCAGTTTGGCAAGGTCACGACAAACAGCCTACCGGGTGCTGCTACGACGCTGGCGATGCGGCGGCCGACCGCCGATGGCGAGGCGTGAAAGGGGTCAGACCCCATTCGGGGTCAGACCCCGGCCGGCGGCGACGCGGCCTCACACCGATTGCCGCAGCGCCTCCACCTCGTCCCGCACGTGGCAGCCGAGCAGGTGGTCGTTGACGACGCCGCAGGCTTGCAGTGCGGCGTACATCGTGGTGGGGCCGACGAAGCGGAAGCCGCGGGCCTTGAGCTGCTTTGCGAGCTCCTTGGAGCCGGGTGTCGAGGCCGGCAGGTCGTCGAGCGTGGTCGGCGTGGGAAACGCCGCGGACGGGCGCTGCGCCCATACCAGCTCCGCAAGCGTCTCGCCCGCCCGGTGCATCGCCGCCAGCGCCCTGGCGTTTGCGATCGCGGCGTCGATCTTGAGCCGGTTTCTCACGATCGCCGCATCCGCCATCAGCCGCGCCATGTCGCGCTCGTCGAACGCGGCCACCCGCTCGATCTCGAAGCCGGCGAACGCAGCCCGGAAGCCCTCGCGCTTGCGCAGAATCGTCAGCCAGGAGAGCCCCGACTGAAACGCCTCCAGGGTGAGCCGCTCGTACAACCCGCGGTCGTCGGTCACCGGCCGGCCCCACTCCCTGTCGTGGTAGAGCGCGTAGTCAGGTGTCGAGCCGCCCCACCAGCAGCGGGCCAGGCCGTCCTCCCCGATGATCAGTGGCTGTCGCATCAGATCGGGTGCCGGCGCCACAGCTCGGCCGCCAGCAGTTCGGCGACGATCGTCTCCACCAGCGTCGCGGTCAGGTGATCCTCGGCGCCGGGAAATGGCACCGCCATCGATACGCCCTCCAAGGCGCGACCGACCGAGACGACCTCGAAGTCGCGCTGCGCCCGCCAGCCCAGCAGCTCGTCGTCGAACCGCGACCCCGGCAGCAGCAGCAGCGCGTATCCCGGCCGCTTTGTCAGGTAGACGTCGACGTGCAGCCAGTCGCCGGTCTCGCACGCGTCGGCGATGATCCGCGGCGCCTCGCGCAGCATCAGCGCCGACTGCTGAACCGACCCGAACCGCTCGGCCGGGCCCGACACCCATACTCCGACGCGCCCCTCGACCAGGTCGGCCAGCGGCGCCAGCCACTCGCCGCGAGCGTCGATCAGCGCCTGCGCCGACTCCGCCGCCCGCTCCACCGGCTCGCCGCCGGCCCCGCACATCAACGCCAGCACCGCCTGCGTGCAGGCGAAGCTGCGGCACGCGATACCGCCCTGCTCTGGGCCGGCCAGCACGTCAACGGCCTCGTCCGCCGCCCCGGCCAGATCGCTGTCCGGGCGGTTGGTGATCGCGACCACGCGGCTCGTGCCCTTGTGCCTGTGCAGCGCCTCGATCGTCTCGTGCGAGCCACCGGAGGCCGAGATCACCACCGCTACGGTATCGCCTGATGCCGGCTGCGGCGTCCCCGTCGACGCCGGTTCGCAGTAAGCATCGACGCCCCGGCTTCGCAGCATCGCCGCCGCCGTGTCGGCCGCGAAGCGGGAGCTGCCCATGCCGATGAACAGCACCCGCCGCGCTGACAGCAACCGCTCCAGGCCTGCATTCGCGTATCGCGCCGCCACCCGAGACAACGCCTCCGGCTCGCACAGGATGTCCGCCTCAAAGCCCTCGACGGTCACTGCGCCCGCGCCCCCATCAGCCAGCGCATGCCCGCCTCAGCCACGTACATCCACTCCGGAAGGAAGGTGGCGGCATAGATGAACTCGTAGCACTCCTTCTCGACCTCGAGCGCGCGAAGCAGCGCCGCGTCATGCTCGCCGTATGCGTCGAGGAAGGCGTTGCGGGCCTCGAAGATCCAGTTCTCGATGTCGCGTGTGTTGCCGGGTTCGACATCACGATCGACGTAGCGGGCGAGGTGATCGAACGAACGCAGCATCGCTGCTACGTCGCGTAGCGGCACGCCCGGCGCGTTTCGCTCCGCCAGAGGCTTGGTCGGCTCTCCCTCGAAGTCCACCACCCGCAGCCCGTCCGCCGAGCGCAGAATCTGGCCGATGTGATAGTCGCCGTGCACGCGTGTCAGCATCGGCGGCGCCACCCGCTCGAATGCCTCAAACTCGGTTCTCAGCCGCGGCTCGAAGTCGCGCAGCTCATCCCCGGCGTCCCCTCCCACCAGATCGAGCACCCTGTCGAGCTGGGCTCCCGCGGATCGCCGCCACCCGGCCATCTCCTCGCGCGATGCCCGGCGCGACTGGAGCTGCGCCAGCGCGCCGTGCAGCATCGCGGTGTTGCCGCCGAGCCGCGCGATGTCGGCGACGTCGCCCTCCACCACCGCCCGCGACGCCCAGGACCAGCCGTCCTCGGCGTCCGAGACGTAGGCCTGCAGCATCGCCACCGCGTACTCCCCCCACCGCAGGCATCCGGCATACGCCGGCACAAAGGCGACGCTGGCGTGCTCGGTCAGGTGTCGCCCGATCTCGATGTCCGGGTGCGGGCCGGGCTCCAGCCGGCGGTACAGCTTCAGCGCCAGCCGCTCGCCCACGATCACGGTGGTGTTCGACTGGTCGAGGCCGATCGGCCGTTGCTCACGGTTGGACGGCATCAGCCCCGGCAGCACGACGCCGGGCTCGAACGACCACTGCCCCACCTGCCGGCCCTCGACGATCGCCTCCAGCACCGACGCCCCGACCTCCGCCTCGCCGCTGATGTAGAGGTAGCGCTCCGGCGGGCGCGAGTCGCACTCCACCCGCAGCACGTGCAATGCCACCCCCGCGTCCAGTTCCAGCCTGTCCTCCTCGCTGACATCGCTGATGGCGGCGCCCTTGCCGCCGTACCAGCGCGCGACGGCGATCTCCTCGGCCAGCGCCGAGGCGTCAGGCAGAGAGACGTTCAATCAGGTCAGCCGCGGTCGTGGTTCCCGGCGCGGCCTGCAGCCTGCGGGCGATCGTGGCCATCCGGTCGTGCAGCGCCCGATCGCCCAGCAGCCGGTCGATGGCCGAGGTGAGATCGGCGGCGGCGAAGGTGTAGGTCGGCAGGCGGACGCCGAACCCGGTCTCGTCCACCCTCTGGGCGTTGTCGTACTGATCCCAGAACACGGGCATCGCGATCATCGGCTTGCCGTGGTGGAAGCACTCGGTGGTGGTGTTGTTGCCACCGTGGGTGATGACGAGATCGACCATCGGCAGGATGGCCGGCTGAGGCAGGAACTCCTCACCCCACATGTTGTGGGCGAGCTGGTACTGGTCGTGCTGGGGCCCCTTCGAGACGATGAAGCGGTGCGGCACCTCGGCCAGCGCCTCGACCAGCCGTTCCATCAGCGCCACGTCCGCCGAGGCCAGCGAGCCGAGCGAGAGGTAGATCAGCGATCCCGGGCCGTCGCGCAGCGCGTCGGGCAGCGTGAAGTCACCGTCGACGGCCCGCACGCAGGAATCGAGCCGGTGCCAGTCCTGGCCGAGCGGGGTCGCCCGCGCGTAGTCGGCCTCAGCCGGATACAGGTACATGTTCAGGTCCGGCGAGCGGTGAATGAACTCCAGATCGGGCAGGCCGGGCGCGCCCTGGGAGCGGACGAACTCGTCGAACTCCTGCCACATCGGCCTGTGCGTGCGGTCGTACTCGGTCCGAAACGCCTCCCACTCGCCGCGATCGCCGGCCGGGTAGCCCGAGAACGCGGGCGGCACGTCGGCATCCTTCAGCTCGCAGGGGTTGCAGGACACGATCCGCACCCATGGCGCGTCTGCGGTGACAACGGCCGGAAAGCAGGGCACGTTGTCCTCGACGATCACGTCCGGCGCGAGCTCAGCGAAGATTTCGCGCAACCGTGGTTCGACGTAGCGCGAGCCGTCCAGCAGCGCCTGCCAGGTTGGCGCGATGAACGACTCCAGCTGCTCGATGGTGGGGGTGCGAAAGACGGGCGCCGTCTCGCGGATGAAGTCCTTCCAGAACTGGCCCGGCGCCTCCTCGACCTCCGGGGGCGGGCCCAGCCGCATCAGCCGTTCCTCGAAGCCTCGCGCCTCCAGGGTGCCCGCGAACGACTGCTCGAGGATGAACACAACGCGGTGACCCCGCGCCTTCAGCTGCTCGCCGATGCCGACGCAATTGTTGGTCGGCCCGAACGCGCCCTCCGGGAAGAACACCACCGTCTTCGCGCTCACCCTTCTCCTCTCCGAGAAACGGCGAGGCGGGGGCGGGCGATCTCGCCCACCCCCGCCTCTGCTGATTGCACGTTGTTACACCGTCGCCGCTGCGGAGCGGGCCGCGGCGTAGCGCTCGGCCACGGCGTTCCAATCCACCACGTTCCAGATCGCGGCCAGGTAGTCGGGCCGGCGGTTCTGGTACTTCAGGTAATACGCGTGCTCCCACACGTCGATGCCCAGGATCGGCGTCTGACCGTCGGACAGCGGCGAGTCCTGGTTGGCGGTGCTGACGACCTTGAGTTCGCCGCCGTCAACAACCAGCCACGACCAGCCGGAGCCGAAGCGGTTGACGCCGGCGTCGCTCATGGCCGTCTTGAGCTGATCGAGCCCGCCGAACGCAGACGCGATCGCGTCGCCCAGCTCACCCGACGGCGAGCCGCCGCCATCCGGGCCGAGCACCGTCCAGAACAAGCTGTGGTTGGCATGGCCGCCGGCGTTGTTGCGCACCGGGCCCTGCTTGTCGGCCGGCAGCGACGAGAGATTCTTGAGCACGTCCTCGACTGGGCGGTCGGCCCACTCGGTGCCTTCAAGTGCGGCGTTCGCCTTGTCCACGTACGCCTGGTGATGTTTGTCGTGGTGGATCCGCATCGTCTGCTCGTCGATGTGCGGCTCCAGAGCGCTGTAGTCGTAGGGAAGCGGGGGACCTCATAGGCCATGGTGGCTCACTCCTTCTGTCCTGGTAGAGAGGGTTAGCATACCCCGATGATGACGGCATGAAGCTCGCTGGAGCGCGCGTGCTGGTGGCTGGCGGATCCCACCGCGTGGGCCGGGCTGTGGCGCTCGACCTGGCGGCCGGCGGCGCCGACGTCGGCATCAGCTACCACAGCTCAGAGGAGGCCGCGCGCGAGACCGCGGAGGCGATCCGCGCGCTGGGCGTCAGATCCGCCGTCGCGCAGGCGGATGCCGCTCGGCCGGAGCAGATGCGATCGCTGGTCGACGGGATGGCGCAGGAGCTGGGCGGACTCGACGTCTACGTGCACGCGCCGTCGGGCGGCTTCGAACCGCGGGCGGCCGACGATGTGGACGAAGCGCTGTGGGACGCCGCGCTCGACTCGACGGCGAAGGGCTTCATGTTCGCCGCCCAGGCCGCGTTCCATCACATGCGCGGCCGGGGCGGGGTGATCGTCGCCATCACCGACGTGGCCGGGCTGCAGCCATGGCCCCGGTTCGCCGCCCACTGCGCGGCCAAGGCGGCGCTGATCCAGCTGGTCAAGTGCCTGGCCGCCGACTGGGGTGACGAGGCGGTGCGGGTCTGCGGGGTGGCGCCCGGTCCGGTACTGATGCCGGAGGGCGTGGCCGCCAATAGCGAGGAGACGGTGTTGGGCAGGATCGGCGCGCCGGCCGACGTCGCCCAGGCTATCCGCTACTGCATCGAGGCCGACTTCTTCACTGGCCAGAACCTGATCGTGGACGGCGGCAGGCTGCTGCGGTGAGCCGCCGGTTCCGACCGCTGCGCGACGTATGCTTGGAGGCGTGACGATGGTGGACGACAGCGTGGCGGCGGCGGATCAGATCGACGTGCTCGATCACGGGTTCGTGCGGCTGGACGCGTCGATGGCCGACGACCTCTCCGTGGTGAACGCCGCCCGCGTCTCGTTCGCACAGCACGTCGACGAGCTGGGCGAGCGCGACCAGGGGCTGATCCGGTTCCTGATGCGGGAGCGCCACGGCACGCCGTTCGAGCACAACGCATTTCGCTACCACATCAAGTGCCCGATCTTCGTTTGCCGGGAGTGGCAACGCCACCGGATCGGCTCCTTCAACGAGTGGTCGGCGCGCTATTCGCAGCTCGAGCCCGAGTTCTACGTACCCGAGGCCGAGGACGTGCGGACGCAGGTGGGCAAGCCGGGCGCCTATACCTTCGAGCAGCTGGACGCCGAGACGGCCGAGGGCGTGCGCGAAGCGCAACGTGCCGTCTACCAGCAGGCGTACGCCACCTACCAGAGCATGATCGAGCAGGGCGTCGCGAAGGAGATCGCCCGCAACGTGCTGCCGGTCGCCATCTATACCCAGTTCTACTGGACGGTCAACGCCCGCAGCCTGATGAACTTCGTCTCGCTGCGAAACGCCGAGACGGCGCAGCGCGAGATCCGCCGCTTCGCCGAGGCAGTCGAGAGCCTGTTCGCCAGCCGTATGCCGATCACGCACGCGGCGTTCGTGGCGAACGACCGCAAGGCGCCCTAGCTCCCGCCCGAAAGAGCCTCTATCCCGCCTCTGGGGGATGCCGCCCAGCGGCGGCGGTGGCGATGCTGAGAGCATGAAGTCCCACGCCTCTGCGCGCGCGGATCGGTCCGCCGTGCGCGAGCACGAGCGGATCTCTGCGCAGATCCGCCGCTTCGCGCTGCTCTGGATCGCCGCCTCGATCGGCGTGCTGCTGTTCGTGGCGATCGCAAGCGTGCTCGCATCGCGCTACCGCGACGACGCCGGCCGCCGCTCGCGGGCGGCCACCGAGGCGCAGCTCGCCGTCGCCCGGCTACAGGCGTCGGTGCAGGCTCAGGCAACCGACGTGCTCGGCTACCGGCTCACCGGCGACGCGGTGTATCGCCAACAGTACGCGGCCGATGCGGCGACCACGCAGGCGGGTTTGACCGCACTTCGCCGGGCGGCCCGCGCGGCGGACGCAAGCGGGGCGGAGCGGGCGCTGTTGAGCGACGCTGTCTCGGCCATCACGACCTGGAACGACCGAGTGTCGATCCGGTTCTCCGGGCACCCGGCCAGCGGCGGGCTCGCTCCGCCGGGCACGGCCACGGAGGCGGCGGTGCCGGCACTCGAGCAACGGCTGGCGCAGCTCGAAGCTGCCCTGAGCGACGGTTCGCGCGTCGCCGTCGCCAACACCCGGCACCGGGCTCACATCGCCGACATCGTCCGCCAAGCGGCCACGCTGATCGGCCTGATCATCCTGTTCGCAGGCGGCGTGCGGCTGTTGCGGCGCGCCCACACGCTTGCCGGTGAGGCCGACGCCAGACGCGAGCGTGAGGCGCGCTGGAGCAGCCAGATCGAGTCAGTGCTGGCGTGGAGCGTGAGGGCGAAGAGCGCCGCCACCCGCAGCCAGCTGATCGGCTTCGCGCACATGGCGCCAAAGGACGCGATCGGCGCCACCTGCTTCATCCTCACCGAGGGGGCAGCGCCGTCGCACCAGTCGCACGCACAGCCGCGTCTGGCGATCGAGGTGGACGACGCCGGCGTCGGTCTGCACGTGTCGGTCTGCTTCGCGCCCGATCGCGGTGACGAGCACGACCATCATGCGCTCGACCTGCTACTCGGCCACCTCGCGGCGCTGTGGCGCACGGTGCTGAGGCAGGAGGCGCTCGAGCGGGCCGCCGGCCACGACGCGCTGACGGGACTGCCCAACCGGCGCACGTTCGAGGCCGAGCTTCGTCGCCGGGTGGGCCTGTCGAAGCGCCGCGGGCTCGGCTTCACGCTGGCGATGATCGACCTCGACCACTTCAAGCTGGTGAACGACTCGTTCGGCCATCCCGAGGGCGACACGGTGCTGCGACGCTCCGGCGAGGCGATCCGCGGGGTGCTGCGCGGCTCGGACCGCGTGTTCAGGGTTGGTGGCGAGGAGTTCGCGCTGATGCTCGAGACGTCAGACCGAGAGGGCGTGACGGAGCTGCTCGAACGCGCCCGCGAGGCGGTCAAGGCGCTCGGCGTGGAGCCTTCGGTGGGACGCCGGCTTTCCGCGTCGATCGGCTGGGCGGTGTACCCCAACGATGCCGACGAGCGAGGCGAGTTGATCGCCCAGGCCGACGCCGCCCTCTACCGCGCCAAGCAGTCCGGCCGCGACCGCGTTCTGCACGTGGGCGACCTCCAGCAGCCCGCCGCCTGACCCGCCAAACCGTCACAATCCCGCAACGTTTCTGCGCAGCCCAACTCATGAGTGTTTGACTCCAATAATTGGCCGCGCGGAGGAGTTGGCTCAACCACGCGGGCAGAGTGCAACAAAGCTGCCACAATTCGAGCAACGCCCGCCTCATGAGTGTTTGACTCCAATAATTGGGTGGCGGGTGTTACAAGCCCAGCGCGATGCCGTCGCGGCGGGGCTCGCTGGCGCCCAGCAGAAGCCCGTCCGGGCGGCGCCAGATCAGCTGGGCGTTGCCGTAGTTGCCTTCGTCGTCAACGACCGCAGCGGGCCTGTCGAAGGCATCGACCAGGCCGGCCAGCGGCACTTCGAGTGAGATGCTGCCGTCCTCCTCCAGCCGGTAACGGGGCGCGTCCAGCGCGGCCTGTGGTGGCATGCCGTGGTCGAGCAGATTGACCATGACCTGCACGTGGCCCTGCGGCTGGAACTGCCCGCCGGTCACGCCGAACACGCCCGCCCAGCGGCCGTCGGCGTCCAACACGGCGGCCGGGATGATCGTGTGGAACGGCCGCTTTGCGGGCGCAAAAGCATTCGGGTGACCAGGCTCCAGCACGAATCCCGATCCCCGGTTCTGGAGCATGAAGCCGTGCCCCGGTACGACCACCTGCGAGCCGAAGCCGTAGAAGATGCTCTGGATCAGCGAGACCGCCATGCCGTCGCCGTCCGCCGCGCACACGTAGGCCGTGCCGCCAATCGTGGCGTACCCCCGCTCGTAGGCAGCCGCCAGCGCCACCACCTGGTCAGAGGCTGACGGCGAGGCCAGCGACTCCAGCGCCCATCCGGCGATCGATCCCTGTCCGGCGGGCGGCATCTCCAGCAGCACATGGTCGCGATACGGGAACTCGACCGGGTCGACCCACCGGTTCTCGTGCGCCGCCAGGTCATCCCGCGATAGCCAGCTCACCTCGGCGATCGCCTCGGCCATCGGCCCGTCGTAGTAGCGACCGGCGGCGATCTGCTCCAGCGTGTCCGCCATGCCCGGGTTCGCATGCCGCTCGGTGGGTCGGAACAGCTCGGCTGCATCGCCCGCCAGATCGACCCAGTCCTCCGCCCACCGGCGTGCGTTCTTGGGGGCGCGGGCAAACCCTCGCCGCGCCAGATCGACGCCCGGCGCCAGCGCCCGCTCCAAGCCCAGCCTGGAGAATCGCTGCGCCAGGTCGGTCCACCCGGCCGGACAGCCGGGAACCGTCACGCTGCGCGGCCCGAACAGCTCCGGAACCGCATCTCCTGGCTGGCGCGGCGATCGACCGCTGGCATCCAGACCGACCGGCCGCTCGCCGTCGCGCAACACGATCGCGAATAGGTCGCCACCCGGGCCGCACTGGTTCGGCTCGGTGACCGCCAGCACCCCCGCCGCGGCCAGCGCCGCGTCGGCTGCGTTTCCGCCCGCCTCAAGCGCTCGCACGCCGACGGCGGCTGCGAGCGGCTGGCTGGTCGCGACCATCCCGCGCACGCCCACGGCCGTGGCGCGGTCGGGAGAGATCGTCCAACTCATCCGGCGATCCTAGATGATGATTCCAGCGTTCACCCCTCCGGGGGATGGATGGATACCCCGTTCCCGCCGGACACTGTGAACGATGCTCCGTCCCCTCGCGCGCAGAGGTGAGCGCGGCCAGGCCGCGATTCTCACCATCGTCTCGTTGACCACGCTGATAGGCATGGTTGCGCTGGTCATCGATGTCGGCGTGTGGCGCACGGAGCGCGGCCACATGCAGAACGCGGCCGACGCTGCGGCGCTCGCGGCCGCCGCCTACCTGCCCGATCATGCCGGCGAGGCGAATGGCGTGGCCCACGCCACGGCTGCCCAGAACGGCGCCAGCTCGGCCGACGTCAGCTTCGGACAGACCGACCCGACCAGCACCGGGTATGACACTGTCACGGTGCGCACCCATTCGCCGGGAACGCCGTACTTCTCCCGCCTGTTCGGGATCGGCGGGTTCGATATCAACACCAGCGCCACCGCGCTCGCCCAGTCCTACACCGCGATCAAGACCAACAAGATGGTGCCGATCGCTCTGATGCGCGACGACGCCACCAGCTACGGCTTCGGCCAGGAGTTTCCGGCCAAGCTGGGCAATTCCAGCAAGGGCAACTTCGGGGCGGTGGCGCTGCCGGCCGAGCAGTACGGCTGTGTGCCGCAGTCAGGCGCCGGCTACTGGTCCGACCTGATGGCGGGGAATCTCGATGTCTGTGACCTTCACGTGAACGATGTGCTGCCGGTCAAGACCGGCGCCATGAAGGGCCCGACCGACGACCTCGCGCAGCGGATCGGCTCAAACGCCCAGGGCTTTCTCGACGTCGTCCAGCCCGATCCCAACGGTGGCTTCTCGAAGCTGCTCGACCCCAGCTGCCCCCGGCTGGTGGTGATGCCGATCGTCGTCAACAACAACAGCGGCCTCAGTGACTGGCCGAACGGATCCGGCACCGACGTGCGGATCGTCGCCTTTGCGCTCGTGTACATCGTGGACTGGAACACGCCCTCACCCGGCCAGGTGAACGCGATCATGATCCAGACCTACGCCGACTTCCCAGGTGGTGTGCTCGGCGGTGTCGACAGCGGATCGGGCACGCAGCACGTCAAGCTGATCGACTGACGGCCGGGCGCCCCCTCGCGGGTGACGCCCGACCGACTCCGCTACGCCTCGATCGGCACCTGTGCCGGCGCCTCACTCGGCTGCTGTGCTGCGATCGGGGCGTGCTTGAGCCCGAAGAACGCGGTCATCGAGGCCAGGAAGGCGAGGCAGGCACCGACCAGCATCGCGCCCTGCACGCCGTGGACAAAGGACTGGAGAGCCTGCGACTCGAGCGCCGAGGCGACCTGGTCGGAGGCACCCGCCTTGAGCGCAATCTCATGAATCTTGGAACCCTGGCCGCCGGTCACCAGCGGCTCCAGCTTCGGATTGCCCGTCCAAACGTTGCCGACGCGGGTTGCGACAACGGCGCCAAGCACGGCCACGCCGAGCGCACCACCAACCTGGCGCGACGAGTTGATGACTCCGGAGGCAACACCCGCCTTGGCCTGCTCGATGGCGCCCATGCCGGCAGCGGACACGGCGGGCATGGTCATCGCGATGCCGGCACCGGCGAGCACGTATGCGGGCCAGATCATGTTGTACGACGTGTCCACCTCCAGCCGCGAAAGCATGAGCAGGCCGGCGGTCATCATCAGCATGCCCACCGTCATCTGATAGCGAGGCCCGATCTTGCCGCTCAGGCGACCGGCCAGCGGCGCCACGAATATCACCATCATCGTCATCGGCAGCGAACGCACGCCGGCCTCGAGCGCGGAGTAGCCGAGCACGTTCTGGAAGTACAGCGTGACGAAGTAGAAGATGCCGAACATCGAGAAGCCGACCAGTGCGACCACCACGCTCGACGTCGAGAACACGCGATTCCGGAAGAATCGCAGCGGCAGCATCGGCTCGGCCGTGCGCGCTTCGCGAAGGACGAAGGCGGCGCCCAGCAGGGCCGAGGCGGCCAGGAAGCCGAGCGTGTAGAGCGATGTCCAGGAGTGGCTGCCGGTCTTGATCAGCCCCCATGTCAGCGTGAACAGCGCGGCCGTGATCAGCGCCACGCCGATCACATCGAGGGCACGGGTGGTCGTGTCGCTCGATTCGACAACGGCCCACAGCGCCACGCCGGCTGCGATCACGCCGATCGGCACGTTGATCCAGAACACGGCCGACCACGAGACGTGCTCGACCAGGAAGCCGCCCAGCAGCGGGCCGATCGCGAGACCAAGTCCCGAGATGCCGGCCCAGATGCCGATCGCGGTCGGAACCTGCTTGCGCGGGAACGCCGCGACCAGGATCGAGAGTGACAGCGGGTTCAGCAGCGCGCCGCCGACGCCCTGCACCGCACGGGCGGCGATCAGCTGGCTGTCGGTCGTTGCCAGAGCGCAGGCGGCCGACGCCAGGGTGAAGATCGCCAGGCCGACCAGGAAGATCCGCTTGCGGCCGAACCTATCGCCGAGCTTGCCGCCCAGCAGGATCAGGGCCGCGAACGTCAGGATGTAGGCGTTCACCGTCCACTCGAGGTTCTCCGGATTCGTGATGTTGAGCGAGCGCTGGATCGAGGGCAACGCG
Source organism: uncultured Actinomycetes bacterium (assembly GCA_963755675.1). Taxonomy (GTDB): domain Bacteria; phylum Actinomycetota; class Thermoleophilia; order Gaiellales; family JAICJC01; genus JAICYJ01. Next base: position 54,750 of record CAVWLK010000087.1, on the reverse strand, counting down.
ACGTTCACGACCGTGTTGTCGAGCATGATCATGAACAGCGCGAAGCACATCGCAAACAGCGTCCACCACTTGTGGTTGGGATGTTCGTTGGTCATCGGTCCGCATCTCCAGGTGTTGGATCACGCAACAGCGCGAGGAGGGTCTGAGGAATCTTGGGCAGCTCGGAGGCGACCTCCGGGCCCTCGAGGGCCAGCCGGAAGCCGCCGACGAGGACGAATCCCAGCCACAGCCACCCGATCTGGTCGGCGTCCACGTCGTTTCGGGCGAGGCCACGCTCCTGCATGCTGACTACTGCGGCCACGACCCTCTTTCGCATCTCGGACACGCTGCGCTCGAGAGCGGAGCGGATCTCGGGATCGTCGGTGAGCGTGATCGCGAGCATGCGCAGCCGCGACACCTCGATCATCAGGTCGTCGTGTGCCAGCTTCCCGACCATCGCCGCGATCCCCTCCAGCTCGCTGTCGCACTCCTCGAGCATGGCGTGAATGCGCGCCTTGAGTTGGGTCGTGGCGTCGTCCAGCACGGCGGCGAACAGGGCCTGCTTGGAGGCGAAGTGCTTGTAGAGCATCGGCTCCGAACAGCCCGCGCGGCGGGCGATCTCGGACGTGCCGGCGCCGTGAAAGCCGTGCCGCGCGAACACCGCGCGAGCGGCGTCGAGGATCAGCTGCCGACGTACGTCGAAGCTGAGGCGCTGGCGTGGTTCGACGACCATCGGGGCAGGTTAGTGAAGACTCACTACCCTGTCAAATCCGAGGTACCGCTATCCGCATCGCGCCCGATATTGCCGTATGCTCGCCTCGGAGCCCACCCGACGAAGGAGCGTGGCATGCGAGACGACGACACCATGAATCCACCCGCCGGCGAGCCGGAGTCCCCACCCGCCCAGCAGCAGCCAGAGCCGGAGACCGAGGGCTCGGCGCCCGCCGCCTCGCCGCCTCCGCCACCTCCGCCGATGGCCGCTGAGCCTGCCCCACCCGAGCCGGCCCCCGCTTCGCAGGGCCTGTGGGACAGAATCAAGGCAATGTTCGGCGGCTGACCGAAGCGATCAGAGGTCGAACGGCCCCCGCATGCTCGCCGCCGTCGCCGCCCGGCCCAGGAACGTCGGCATCCCCAGCAGCGCCTCCGTCGTTCGAAGCAGCGAGTAGTGCGAGAACAGCACTCCCGACCGGGTCCCGGCGGGGGTTGTCGCCGACAGCACCAGCGCAGGTACATGGCAACTCGGGTTGGCGAGGTGGGCGAGGCAATCGACCGATCCCGCATAGCCGGCACCCTCGCCCTCGTCCCACGTCAGCAGAACCGCGGTGTGCCCCAGCCTGTAGTCGGCAGTGGCGGCGATGCGTGGAATCCAGTGCGACAGCCACAGGTCGCCGGTCGCGATCGAGCAGTCGTGCATGTCGTTGCACATGTCGGGCACGACCATCGTGAAGGCGGACAGCCAGCCGTTGGCGAGCGCGGTCGCGAACCGGCCGCCGGGAGCACCGCCCATCGGCACGTCCCAGCCGGCACAGTCCGCCGCGAGGCCGGGAAAGTAGGTCGGCGGGTTGTGTCGCTTCACGTAGCGGCTGGTGCCGGTGGATGAGCAGTGGGACGGCATCGACTCCGCGAACACCTTCCAGCCCCGACCGTTGCGGCGAAGCTGGCCGAACAGGCTGCTGGCCGAGGTCGTACACGAGGTGCAGTCCGAGCTGATGCCGCCGGTCGACCCGGACACCATCGCGATGTAGTTGGGCAGGGACGGATGGGTGATCGCGTAATAATTGGTGGCGAGCCCGCAGCGCTGCTTGAGCGTGCCGTTCAGGTACGGCGCGCGGGTGGAGGCGGCCGAGCCGGGCGGGCCGATCAGCTCGCCGTAGCTGTGGTTCTCCATCACGATCACGATCACGTGGCTGATCGCCGATGGCCGGCCCGCCAGCGCGCCGCAGAGCGGCTGGGTGGTGTGCGCCTCGACATGCGGCCGGGCCGGCCGGGCATCGCCACTGGCCGCGCCGGCCAGCGCGGCGAGTACGACCAGCAGCCAGGTCGGGAGCACGCGCCTCACCCTCCAGAGATCGACAGCGACCGGGCCGGAGATGAGTGGATCCGATCCCGGCCGGTGCGCTCGCTACCGTTGTCGCGATGGTCGATACCCCACCTCCTGACGACGACAACCTGATCCTGGATGAGGTCACCGACCAGCTCGCGACCACCTTCCGCCTGCTGAGCGGCGATCCCGACCAGGCGGCGGAGCGGGCGTTCGCCGAGATCGGCGTGGACAACCGCGCCGAGGCCGCTCTGCTGAGCGAGATAGCAGCCGCCGGGCCGCTCGCCCACGGCGACCGCTTCGAGCAGAGCCACAGGCTCGCGATGCGCGCGCTCGAGGTGCTCGACCGCGACGGCTGGAAGCACCCCAAGCTGCGCCGGCTGGGTCCGCTGTCCGGGGCGGCCGAGTACGCGATCCAGTTCGTCGCCCGTACGATCGTGCGGGGCTACGTGGCGGACATCGTCCGCGCGCTGGCGCGCCTTTACGCGCGTCGAGAGAGCCAATCCCTGCCGGGCAGCACCGAACGACACATGCTCGCCCGCGCGCGCATCCAGACCGACCGGCTGGCGCTCGGCTACAAAGGTGGGAACTTCCCGCTGCCGACGGTACTGATCGGCGGCGCCGCGGTGCCGGTGCTGGCATCGGTGGCACGCCGGTTCGGTGCGCTGAAGGGCGCCGGGCCAATCCCGATCGTCGGCGGAGGCGTGCTGCTGGTGCTGGTCTTCGCCGGCCTTGCGTGGGTGTTGCTTCAGGGAGCCGGGCTCGCCCACCGGCGCATCAAGGTCGCGCTGCGGCCGTCGCTGGAGGCGCTCTACGAGACGATCGGCCACTGTGGTAACCCGCCTGAGGACGAGAGCTCGACCATCGCCGTAGCCGCCATCGCTCTCACCGCCCTGGCCTGGTTCGTGCTGCCGATCGCGATCGCCGTGATCGCAACGGTGCTCTGACTCGAGGCTTCCTCGCTAATGCCAGAGCGCGGGAGTACCGATATATGCGGCATGTCGCCGCTCTCGCCGGTGGACGCCGTGTCCCTGTTGTTTTGCACATCGGACGTCGAGCTCGAGCTCGCCGGTGGCGGAGCGCTGCGCGTCCGCCGGATCCTGGTCGACGGCGAGCACGTGACGGCGACCGCCCCGCGGCTTTCGGTGGCCACCGGTATGGTGCTGACCGGCCGCATCGTCGGCCCCGACGGCCGGCCATGGGAGCTGACGTTGCACGTCGATGACGCTGCCTACCACACGCCCGACCTGGCGATGCTGCGGATGCATCCGACGGCGGTCGGCGTGGACGACAGCCGCCGAGTGGCCGAGCGGGTTCCGATCGGAGGCATCGCGTGGCTGGAGGCTGTCAACTGCCAGGACGTGGTCGACCGCGATCGCGTCGACGGCACGCTCGAGGATCTCTCCCGCACCGGTGTCTCGTTCACCACCGCGCGCGTGCTGCGGGTCGGTGACAGGCTGCTGTTCCACGGCCGGTTCTTCGCCGACTCGATCCGCGGCGAGGTGCGGGTGGCCTCGGTTCGCCCGGCCTCCGTGCCGGGCCAGACGATCGTCGGCTGCCGCTTCCTGGACATCGACGAGGGCAGCGTTGCCAAGATCGACCGCATCCTCAACGGCGGCCGCGAACCCGATGCGCGCTCCGCCGGCCTCGACCTCACATCGCTGCGCGGAATGGCCACGATGGCCGAGGAGGAGGACGAACCCTCGGGTTCGACATGGCTGAGCCGGCGCAAGCGCCGCGAGCCTTAGAGCCAGCGGTTCAGCTGGGCGTGTAGGGCTTGCCGGGCACGCCGCCCACGCAGATGACGGCGGTGCCGTCCTCGAGTGCGACAGCCTCCCGCGACACCTCGTGCGTGATGTGCAGCAGGCCGCCGGCGGCTACCTCGACCGGCTCACCGTCGCAGGTGAATCGGGCCCGGCCGGAGGTGACGATGTACAGCTCCTCCTGGCCGCCGAACTCGGTCTCACTGTGCGGCACGATCAGCTCGCGGCCCGCGTCCGCCTGGTAGGCGTTGATGCCGAATCCCGTGATGCCGAGGTGATCTCCGATCGAGTGCCAGCCTTCGCCGTAGTCGGGCTCACGCGCCCACTCGTCCCAGAATCCCGGCGCGGCCGTGGTGGGCACCTCGGCGAGCTGCTCCAGCCGCCAGCCCATCAGCGCTGCACCTGCGAGCCGCCGATGATCATGTCGCGTCCGTCGGGGAATCGCACCCAGGCCTTGTTGGTGCCGTCGTAGTCGGGTGCCCACAGGATCAGCGTGGCCGGCTCGCCGCGCACCAGACAGGGATTGTCGCCCTCGTCGTCCACACCGCGCCAGATGCGGATGAAGGGGTTCGACTCCCACTCATCGCCGATCGATGTGGGCAGCGTGTGGCCGGGGTGAACCCGGGTCGCATGATCGAGCGTCATCAGCCGCTCCATCACCGAGTGCTTGATGTTGCTGAAACCGTTCGGCCCGCCGCCCGATGTGCCGCCCAGCGTTCCCTTGAACAACACGTCGGCGGTGAAGACGTCCGTGCCGCTGACCTCCAGCGCGAGGTGGTCGTCGCAGTGCCCGGGCGTGTACAGGGCGCGAATCCGCAGGTCGCCGGACGTCACCTCGTCGCCGTCGCCGAGATCCGGCCAGCGAAGCAACGGCACCCCGAACCGCTCGGCCGTCTCTTCGACGCCGACCACGTGATCGCCGTGACCGTGCGTGACGAGCTGGTGCGTGACGGTGATCTCGTCGCGCTCCACGCGCTCGAGAAGCGGGGCAGACTCGCCGTTTCCATCGATCAACACGCCGTGACCACCGGGCCCGTCGGCAACCAGGTAGGCGTTGGATGTCCACTGCGGATGTTCGCTGCGGGCGACGATCATGCGAACCCGATCACGCTTCGGATGCCATCCTGTGCCTCCATCAGCTCAAAGCCGCGGTTGACCTCATCGAGCGTGATGCTATGCGAGAGGAAGGGGTCGACGTCGATCTCGCCCGCCAGCCAGCGCTCGATCAGGCGCGGGACGCCGTCGCGGCCCTTGACTCCGCCGAAGGAGCTGCCCGCCACCCGCCGGCCCGTGATCAGAAAGCGCGGCACGATGTCGAGCGTCTCGCCCCTGCCTGCCACCCCGGCCACGGTGCACAGCCCCCAGCCCATGCGCGCCGACTCAACCGCCTGGCGCATGACAGCCACGTTGCCGGTTGCCTCGAACGTGTAGTCGGCACCGAAGCCGCCGGTCATCTCGACGATCCGCTCGACGGCATCGTCGCCGCCGATCATGGTGTCGGTCGCGCCCTGTCCACGGGCCAGCTCGAGCCGCTGCTCAGACATGTCCACGCACACGATCCGCCCTGCGCCCTGGAGCCGGCAGCCGGCCACCGCGCCCAGCCCGACCATGCCTGCGCCGAACACGACGCAGGTCGACCCCGGCTCCACCTTGGCCGTGTTGATGGCCGCGCCGAGGCCGGTCGAAAGCCCGCAGGCAAACAGCGCCGCGCCATCCATCGGGGCCTCCGGCGAGATCTTCGCCAGCGCGATCTCGGGCATCACGGTGTATTCCGCGAACGTCGAGGTGCCCATGAAGTGACGGATCGCCTCGCCGTCGCGCGACAGCCGGGCGGTGCCGTCCGGTAGGAAACCCTTGCCCTGCATGTCCCGGATCGCCAGGCAGAGATTGGTCTTGGGGCTGAGGCAGTGCACGCACGTGCCGCACTGAGGCGAGAACAGGGTGACGACGTGGTCACCGGGCGCGACCAGGCTGACTCCCTCGCCGACACGCTCCACCACGCCTGCTCCCTCGTGGCCGAGCACAGTCGGCGCGTAACCCGACGGATCGGCGCCGGATGCCGTGTAGAGGTCGGTATGGCAGACGCCGCAGGCGACCAGGCGCACCAGCACCTCGCCGGCACGTGGCTCAGCGAGGTCGACCTCCTGCACCACGAGCGGCTGTCCGAACTGCTCCAGCACGGCTGCGCGAATCTTCATGGCGGGCGAGTCTACAGTTCCCGACCATGGCCCACCACCGCCACGTGGCCGACGCGATCCGCTCGCGGCGCACGCATAAGATCTACCGATCTGAGCCGGTTTCACGGGAGACGCTGGACGAGCTGCTGGAGCTGGCGCGCTGGGCTCCCAACCACCACCTGACCAACCCATGGCGGTTCCGCGTGCTCGGGCCGGCGTCACTCGACCGGCTAAAGCAAGCCGCTCCGGACGGCGCAGCCAAGCTCGACCGCGCCCCGACCCTGGTCGCCTGCTCGGTTCTTCAGACCGGCGATGAGCTGCAGAACGCCGAGGACATCTGCGCCGGGGCGTGTGCCGTGTACGCGGTGATGCTGGCCGCCCACGAGCGCGGCATCGCGACCTATTGGCGGACGCCGCAGGCGATGCGCGAGCCGGCCGGTCGCGAGGCGCTCGGCATCGGCGCCGACGAGTACGTCCTTGGACTGCTGCACCTGGGATTCGCTGACCGCGAGTGGGCCGCTCCCGCCCGCGACGAGCGCGAGGTCTACACGCAGTTCCTGGACTGAGGTGCTGTTACTCCCGCCAGCCCACCGAGCGCGCCCAGACCTCGGCCTCGCGTCGGCGTGCGGCCGGATCGGCAGGTGAGGGCTCGCCCTCGGCCGTGGCGGCCGCGCGAACGCTCTCGGCCTGCTCTGCCAGGGGCGGAAGCCCGACTGCCTCGCGGCGGCCGTCGACGCCGTCTGCGTCCTCGATCGGCCAGGGAGCCATCTCGCCCAGCTCATCCCAATCGAACACGCTGCCGTAGACCTGCGGCCGACCCTCGTAGAAGCAGATCCCATCGAGCAGCGTCGCCGGTTGCCAAGGCGGCACCTCCCCGGCCGCGGCGGCCGCCTCGACCAGCGGCAGGCAGCGGCGCTGGAGCGCCGGATCGCCGATGGCATGTTTCAGCAGCAACCACGCCGCCGCCGCCCCGTCCTCCTGCACCAGCGAGACGCCTGGCCAGCCGTGAGCGTCCACGATCTCTCCCAGGCGATCGCCGTTCCGGCGGTGCACGATCGCCATCAGCGGGCTGTAGCCGTCGAACAGACTTCCGTCCTCGATCAGCCGCTCGCGAACCGCGCCGTCGTCGGCCGCCATCGCCAGCAGTTCCTCGCGCAGAAGTTCTCCCTCCACCCACGGTAGGGTAGTGCGATGCGCGTCTTTGTGATCAGCGACATGGAGGGGGTCGCCGGCGTCACCAAGTGGGCCGAGACCGACGGCGGCGAGCCGCTGCACGCCGACCGTTCGCGGCTGTACACGGAGGAGATCAATGCCGCCGTGCGGGGCGCCTACACGGCCGGGGCAACCGAGGTGGTGGTAATGGACTGCCACGGCGCCGGCAAGGGCTGGACGTTCAACTCGCTGATCCCCGATCAGCTCGATCCCCGCTGCGACTTCGTCGTGCAGCAGGAGTGGACCGAGTACACGGAGTTTCTCGAGCAGGGCTGCGACGCCGCCCTGTTCGTCGGCATGCACGCGATGGCCGGCACGCCGGACGGGGTCATGAACCACACGGTCTCCGGCACCGGCTGGCGCAACCTCACCTTCAACGGCACCCTGGTCGGTGAGACCGGCATCAACGCCGCGCTGTGCGGCACCTGGGGCTGCCCCGTGCTGATGGTGACGGGCGACCGCGCCAGCTGTCGCGAGGCGGAGGCGTTGCTCGGGACCGGGCTGACCACGGTGGCCGTGAAGCAGGGGCTGGGCCGATTCAGCGCCCGCCACATCTCGCCGATCCGAGCCCGTGAGCTGATCGAGGCCGCCGCCACCAGCGCGTTGTCCAACCTGAAGGCGGTGCCACCGTACGACCCAGGCAAGCCGTGCGAGATCCGGATCGAGCTGACGACGAGCGAGGAGATCGAGCGCTACCGGCACCACCCGGTGGTCGAGATCGCCGACGGCCGCACGCTGCTCTCACGTGCGGACGACTGGTGGACGGCGTGGCGCCAGTTCTACTTCACGTTCTTCCGCGATATCCCCGGCTAGAGGACAACCCCGAACCGCTCCCGCAGCACGCTCCGCCACTGCTCCTCGCCGGCCAGCTCACGCTCGGTCACCCGGTCGCCGTCGCGCTCGATCAGTCGCAGGTCGGAGAGCGTTATGCGGCCGGTGGCGGTGGCAAGCGTGCACAGCCGGCGCTGCGTGAAGATCATGTCCTGCGAGGTCTGGCTGAACTCGCACATCGCCTCGAACTCCTCCAACCGCCGCGGCACCGTCGTGAACTCGCGGCGCAGGCCGTCAGCCTCGACCACCTGCTCCGGCCCTTCGCCGAGCGGCAGCGGCGCCAGCGAGGACTCGCCGAAGCCCACGTCGGCCAGCCACGGCCGGTCGAGCTCGACCCGCAGCATCAGGTGCCCGAGCTCATTGCCCACCCGCTCGCCCACCACCCGCGCCCCCAACAGGGTGACTGCGAAGCCCAGCTGCTCCAGCAGCAGTCCGAACAGACCGTTCAGCTCGTAGCACCAGCCGCCCCGGCGGCGGACGACGATCTTCTCGAAGTTCGCCTCGCGGTCCAGCACCAGCCGCCGGCCGAGGTGGATGTCCAGGTTCTCGAACGGCACCGAGAGCATGTGCGCGCGGTGCACGGCGGCCAGCGTCTCGAACGTCGGACTGCGTGACCCCTCGTATCCGATTCGTTCGAGGTAGGCGTCGACGTTCACACGTGCGTCGTGCGCCCGGTGTTGTTCAGCTGCGCCTTGGCCGGGAACACCATGCCGGGCTCACGATCGAAGCTGAGCAGTGCGATCAGCCGGGTCGGCCCCTCGACCACCGGAGACACGCGGTGCAGCGACCGGGTACCGCGAAAGAGCGCCAGCGTCCCTGCCTCGAGCGGCGCCACCCGCACCTCGTCGCTGGTCCCCTGGAACACCCGCCGGATCCGGTCGGTGGCCGGATCGTCGTCGCTGCGGATCATCGGCACGTATTCGAACTCGCCCCCCACCGCCGGCTTCTGCAGCAGCAGCGAGACGACGAACTCGTTGTCGTCGAAGTGCCAGCCCTGTTCACCACCCGGCTCCATCGCCGAGATCATCAGAGCGATCAGCGGATCAGCGCACGGGTAGACCCGATAGCCCAGCACCGCCGATAGAAAGCTGGTCATGCCGTCCCACTCATACAGCGTGCGGATCGGGGAGTCAGCGTCGACCAGGTCGTAGGCGATCGACGCATCGAGTGGCGGTGCGCCGTGCGCACCGGGTCGTCGGCAGGCAGCGACGGATCGATCTGGGACTCGTTCATGGCCACGATCTCGCGCTCCTTGCGAAACGCGGCCGGCACCTCGGCCTGGATCTCAGCCGCCGCGCGCGACACGGCATCGGGACCGAGGAAGCCGGGCAACAGACAGAGCCCCGCTTGGTCGAGCTGCGACCGGCAGCTCGCGATCAGCTCGGCTGCAGACGGCCGGTCGAGGTCGTCGATCGGATAGCGCTCGAGGTCAAGAGGCAGCGTCGCGGACACGAGGCAGATTCTACGCCGGTTCCGCGACCGGCTCGATCGCCACCTCTGGCACGTGCGGATGCGCCGTCGCCAGCCGGGTGGCCACGTAGATGCCGACCATGTCGAGGAAGCAGTAACCGCCGGCGATGCCGCTGGGCGGATTGCCGAGCGTCGTCACGCCCAGGAAGTCGTGGCCCGCCCAGGCCCAGTTGCCGACGTGAGTGCCGATGATCTCGAGGTAGGCGGTGACGACGAAGGCTGCGGCGTAGACGAGCGGCGCACGTCCGCGCAGGATGAACGCGGCAAGGAACAGGTAGAGCAGCGCGCCGCCGGTGTCGGAACGCGAGCTGAGTGTGATGCCCCACAGCGCCCAGCCGGCGGCGACGACCAGCACCACCCGCGGGAACCAGATGCCGAGCCGGTTTGCCCGCATCGCGCCGGCCGCGGTCAGGGCCGCCAGGTAGACCAGGCCGTGGCCGGGCGGCACGAAGGTCGGCACGTTGTGCAGCCGGTAGGTGTAGAGCCCGAGCAGGGGCGAGGCCGAGTACTCGAGCATCGTCGCCGCCACGATCACCGCGCCAACCTGAAGCCGGACGGAGCGCTGCTCCCCCCAAAGCAGCCCGATCAGCAGCACCCAGGTGGCCGCACCGAGCAGTCGCTGGAGCTCGATGCTCGCCGAGCCGTCGGCGACAAGCACCAGCGGGATCCAGACCACGGTGACGGCGGCGATTACGAGCACGCGTACGGGGCCGTGGGACACGCCCTAGTCGTAGCGGACCCGGCGGTCGAGCACAAGCACCCAACCGACGGTCGGCGTCGATGATCATCTACGATGGCCCGCCGTGGCCGCAGCACTGACAGCACCGCCCTACGATCACTGGCCGCGCCACGACGAGCTGACGGCGCTGCTCGAGGACTGGTCCCAGGCCCGCCCGGAACTGCTCGCCGTCGAATCGATCGGACGCTCGCACGAGGGTCGCGAGATCCTGCTGTGCGCCGTCACCAACGGCGCCACCGGCCCGGCCGCAGAGAAGCCGGCGGTGTGGATCGATGCCAACATCCATGCCACCGAGGTGACCGGTGCGGCCGCCGCGCTGCACCTTGTGCACCACCTGCTGGCCGCCCACGGCGTGGACGACCGAGTGACGCATGCGCTCGACAGCCGAGCCTTCTACGTCGTGCCGCGCCTCAACCCGGACGGCGCGGAGCGGGCGCTGGCCGATCGGCCGCAGTTCGTTCGCTCGGGCGTGCGCCACTGGCCGCTGGCCGATCCACAGCCCGGACTCCACGAGTCCGACGTGGACGGCGACGGGCGGATCCTGACCATGCGGATCCCCGATCCGACCGGGCAGTGGACGATCGACCCTGCGCATCCGCGGATACTGGTGCCGCGGCCGTTCGACGAATTCGACCGCGGCCCTTACTACCGGCTGCTGTACGAGGGCCACCTGGTCGACTACGACGGCGAGATCATCAAGGTGCCGAAGCCGTTCGAGGGTCTCGACTTCAACCGCAACTTCCCCTACGACTGGGCGCCGCACGGCGATCAGGAGGGCGCCGGCCCCTACCCCACATCCGAGCCTGAGGTGAGGGCGGCCGTGCAAGCGATCACCGATCGCCCGAACATCACTCACGCCGTCACCTACCACACGTTTGGCGGGGTGCACCTGCGGCCGTACAGCGCCAAGCCGGACGACGACTACCCGCCGGCCGACCTGGAGGTGCTGACTCGGATCGGCGACGAGGCGACCAGGATCACGGGCTATCCGTCGGCGTCGGTCTACCACCACTTCCGGTACGAGCCCAAGACGTTCATGCGCGGCGCCTTCGACGACTGGCTGTACGACCATCTCGGCGTGTTCGCCTGGACGACGGAGTTCTGGAGCCCGCAGCGCCAGGCAGGCGTGGACATCGGCATGCGCTTCATCGAGTGGTGGAAGGACCATCCGATCGAGGACGACGTGAAGATGCTGGAGTGGTCAGACCGTGAGCTGGGAGGCGCGGCCTACGTCGACTGGTACCCGTTCGACCATCCACAGCTGGGAGCGGTTGAGATCGGCGGCTGGGACTACATGGGCGGGATCGGCAACGCGCCGCTGCATCTGCTCGAGCGCGAGGTCGCACCGCACTCCGACTGGGCCGTGCAGCTGGCTCTGATCTCACCCCGGCTGGAGGTGCGGAGCCTGCGCGCCGAGCCGGTGGGAAGCGGCGCGCACCGAGTCGTGCTGGTGTTGCACAACACCGGCTGGATGCCCACCAACGTCTCGCAGAAGGCGATCGACCGAAAGGCTGTGCGGCCGCTCGAGGTCGACATCGAGCTGCCCGATGGGGTGCGTCTCGCGTCGGGCGAGCCACACATTGAGCTGGGTCAGCTCGAGGGTCGGCAACGCTCGATCAGCATGCTGGGATGGAGCTCGGCCAACGAGCCGAGCAGCGAGCGGACGCGCTACGAGTGGGTCGTCGAGGCTCCGGCCGGCACACGGGTCGGCGTGATTGCGCGACACCCCCGGGCCGGCACGTGCCGGGCCACTGTGGTGCTGTAGGCCCAAATCGCCGCCGACGGCGCAGTCGCTCAAACCGTTGGAGTTGCTTGTGGGCCTCCGGCACGACGGGTGCCAGACTGAAGTCTGGCACCCGTCGCTTCCGGCTGTCGCTGGGGCTCCTAGACGCCGACCTGCACGGGCTCCAGCGCCTGCGCGAGAACCTCGTCGATCGTCATCACAGGGTGGAACGTCATGCTGTCCCGCACGTCCTCGGGCACGTCCTCGAGATCGGCCCGGTTTCGCTCCGGGATGATCACGTCGGTCAGGCCCGCCGCGTGCGCGGCCAGCACCTTCTGCTTGAGCCCGCCGATCGGTAGCACGCGGCCCTGCAGCGTGACCTCGCCGGTCATGCCGACCGTGTGCTTCACCTTGCGCTCCGAGAGCAGCGACGCCAGCGCGGTCACCATCGTGATGCCGGCGCTCGGGCCATCCTTGGGGATCGCGCCCGCCGGTACGTGCACGTGGAATCCACGGTCGTCGAAGGCATGGGGATCGATGCCCAGCTCGGCCGTGTGCCCGCGCACGTAAGAGAGCGCGATCTTGGCCGACTCCTTCATCACGTCACCCAGCTGTCCGGTCAGCTCCAGCCCCGTGCCGCCGGCGATCGACGTCGCCTCGACGAACAGGACGTCGCCACCGGTGCCGGTCACCGCCAGCCCCGTTGCCACTCCTGGCACGGCCGTTCGGATAGCGGCCTCCTGGTAGAAGCGTTGCTTGCCGAGTGCGTCACGCGCCAGCTCGGGCGTCACCTCGACCGGGGCGCTGGCCTGGTTCGAGGCCACCCTGGTCGCGGTCTTTCGCAGCACCGTGCCAAGCTCGCGCTCGAGCTGCCTGACGCCCGCCTCGCGGGTGTACTCGGTGACAACCAGCCGAAGCACGTCGTCCGAGATCGACACCTCGTCCTCGAGCAGGCCGTTTCGCTCCCGCTGTCGCGGCCACAGGTAGCCGCGCGCGATCGCCACCTTCTCATCGGTGGTGTATCCGTCGAAGCGGATCACCTCCATGCGATCGAGCAGCGGTCCGGGGATGGTGTCGGCCACGTTGGCTGTGGCGATGAACAGCACCTCGGACAGATCCAGCTCGACGTCCAGGTAGTGGTCTCGGAAGCTGTGGTTCTGGGCCGGGTCGAGCACCTCGAGCAGAGCCGAGGAGGGGTCTCCGCGCCAGTCGGCGCCGACCTTGTCCACCTCGTCAAGCATGATCACCGGGTTCATCGTGCCGGCGTCGCGCAGCGCCCTTACCAACCGCCCCGGCAGGGCGCCGATGTAGGTGCGGCGGTGGCCGCGGATCTCGGCCTCGTCACGCACGCCGCCGAGCGACATGCGCACGAACTCGCGCCCTGTGGCGCGGGCGATCGACTCGCCGATCGAGGTCTTGCCGGTGCCTGGAGGGCCGATCAGGGTGAGGATCGCGCCGGAGCGCTTGTCCTCGGTGATGCCGCGATCCTGCCGCAGCTTGCGCACGGCCAGGTACTCGGTGATCCGGTCCTTGACGTCCTCGAGCCCGGCGTGATCGGCGTCCAGCACCTCGCGTGCGTGCACCGGGTCGAGCCGCTCCTCGGAGCGCTCCGACCACGGCACGGCGATCAGCCAGTCGAGGTATGAGCGGATCATCGAGGACTCGCCGGACTGCTCGCCCATCCGCTCCAGCCTCGACAGCTCTCGCTCGGCCTGTTCACGGACGCTCTCGGGCATGCCGGCGTCGGCGATCTTGGCGCGGTACTCGTCCACGACCGACGCGTCGTCCTCGCCCAGTTCCTTGCGGATCGAGTCCATCTGCTTGCGCAGGAAGTACTCGCGCTGCTGCTTCTGAGCGCCGGTCTCGACGTCGTCGCGGATCCGCTTTCGCACCTGCACCTGAGCGAGCGCGTCCCGCTGGAAGGCGATCGCCAGCGTCAGCCGCTCGACCACGTCCAGTTCCTGGAGCAGCTGCAGCTTCTGGTCGAACGAGAGATCGGGGGAGTAGCCGGCGCTGTCCGCCAGCGCCCCGCCGTCGGTGATCGAGCGCAGGAAGGCGGTCACACGACCGTCGTCTCCGCGCAGCTCGAGCTTCTCCTCGACCACAGCGCGGTACTCCTGCTCGAGCTGCGCGCGTCTTCACCGGCGCCAGTTGCTCGTCGGCGTGCGGCTCCGCCTGCACACGCAGGCGGCCGTCGGCGTCCGCCTTGGCCGCGCCCAGCACGGCGCGATGCAGCGCTGTCAGCGAAACGGCCGTCACGCCACCGGGCAGCTTCGCCCGTTCGGTGACCTCGGCCACCACGCCCACCTTGGCGTACTCGTTCTCGTGGGTCGGCACCAGCAGCACCCGCTCCTCGTCGCCCACGTCGATGGGGAGGGTGATCGTCATGTTCGGGAAGACGACTGCGTCCTCCAGTGGTATCAGCAAGAAAGTTTCCATGGATAGCAGTCTGAGCTCGATGGTCGAGGTTGTCAAATATCCGAAGCATCGACTATGATGAGCCGCATGAGTAATGATGCCAGCGAGGCCTGGTCGCTCCTCTTCCGGCTGTTCGTGTCCCAACGCGGCCGCGTTCCGAGCGTGGCGGCCGAGTTCGAGCTCTCCCCGATGCAGGCACACGTGCTGCGCCTGCTCGAGCCGGGAGCCCCGCTGCCGATGCGGACGCTGGCGCGCAAGCTGTGCTGCGATGCCTCGAACGTGACCGGCATCGTCGATCGTCTCGAGGAGCGCGGATTGGTGAGGCGCGACGCCGCGCCGGGCGATCGCCGGATCAAGATGCTGGTGGTGACCGAGGACGGCGCCAGCGTGCGGCGGCGGATCGTCAAGCGGCTCTCGGAGGCGCCGGAGCCGATCAGCAGCTCTCTCCCGCCGACCAGCGCGCGCTGCGCGAGATCCTGGTCGCGCGATGACGGCGGCAGCGCGTGATCGACGCGCCGGCCCAGCCGGCGCCGCCCCGTCAGGGTCGGCGCATCATGGCGCTGTTTCGTCCCTACCGGGGTCGGCTCTCGGCGCTCCTGGCGCTGATCATCGTCTCGGCCGGGATCAGCATGATCTCGCCGTTCCTGCTGCGAGACCTGCTCGACAACGTGCTCACCCAGGGCCGACTCGACACCACCCGGCTCGCGATCCTGGTCGGCGGCATGGTCGTGATCCCGATCATTACGGGCGCGATCGGGGTCGCCCAGACCTGGCAGTCGAACCTGATCGGCCAGCAGGTGATGCACGACCTGCGAGCGTCGGTCTATAGCCACCTCCAGCGGCTCTCGCTCGCTTCTTCACCCGCACCCGCACGGGCGAGGTGCAGTCGCGGATCGCGAACGACATCGGCGGCGTGCAGACGGTCGTCACCACCACCGCCACCTCGATCGTCTCGAACGCGACCACCGTGCTTGCCACCACCGTCGCCATGGCCCTGCTCGACTGGCGGCTGACGCTGGCGTCGTTTCCGATCCTGCCCTTGTTCGTATGGATGACCAGGCGGGTGGGCCGGGTGCGGCAGGCGATCACGGCCACCAAGCAGGGCTCGCTGGCCGACATCTCGACGCTGGTCGAGGAGTCGCTGTCGGTGTCCGGCGTGCTGTTGGCAAGACGATGGGGCAGATCCGGCGAGCTGACCGGGCGCTTCACCGACGAGAGCCGGCGGCTGGCCGACCTCGAGCTCCGCCAGCGGATGGCGGGACGCTGGATGATGGCCACGATCCAGTCCACGTTCGCGATCATGCCGGCGTTGATGTACGGCATCGCCGGACTGGGGATGGCGCGCGGCGGCGCCGTGATCTCGATCGGCACGCTGGTCGCCTTCACCACGCTCCAGACGCGGCTGCTGTTCCCCATCGGCTCACTGCTCAACGTGCAGGCCGACCTGCAGACCTCGACGGCACTGTTCGACCGCGTGTTCGAGTACCTCGATCTGCCGGTCGAAATCGACGAACGCGACGATCCGGTGACGCTCGACCCGACCACCACGCGGGGCGAGGTCGAGTTCCGAAATGTCGGCTTCCGGTACGAGGAGAACGGCGCCACGACGCTCCGCGACATCAGCTTCGTCGCGCCGCCCGGCACCAAGGTGGCGGTTGTGGGCGAGACCGGCAGCGGCAAGACGACGCTGGGCTACCTCACCGGGCGGCTGTATGACGTCAGCGAGGGATCGGTCACGATCGATGGAGTGGACGTCCGCGACCTCAGCTTCGACTCGTTGCGCGCGACGGTCGGCGTCGTCTCGCAGGAGACGTACCTGTTCCATGGCACCGTGCGCGAGAACCTGCGCTTCGCCCGCCCCGGCGCCGACGACGAGGAACTCGAGACGGCGGCCCGCGCAGCCCAGATCCACGACCACCTGGCCTCGCTGCCGGAGGGCTACGACACGGTGGTCGGCGAGCGCGGCTATCGATTCTCGGGCGGCGAAAAACAGCGGCTGGCGATCGCCCGCGCGATCCTGCGCGACCCGCCGGTACTGGTCTTGGACGAGGCCACGAGCGCCCTCGACGTCGAGACGGAGCGCGCCGTCCAGGAGGCGCTCGAGCGTCTCTCCGCCGGGCGCACGACGATTGCGATCGCCCACCGGCTCTCGACGATCCGCGACGCCGATCTGATCCTGGTGCTCGACGGCGGCGAGATCATCGAGCGCGGCTCGCACGACGAGCTGCTCGCGATCGGCGGCCGCTACGCGGCGCTGGTCGAACGCGACGCAATCCTGGCCTGACGCCCCAACGGCTACAGTTTGGATCCAAACTATGGACAGCTCGTACCGCACCGCCGACCCCTACACCGACCTCGACGTGATCGACGGCCGCGCCCCGCGTGCGAATCAGGCTTTTGTCGGCGTGCTGTCGCTGATCGGCGTGGTCAGCGGCCAGTGGTGGCTGCTCGCGCTGGTCGCAGCCCAGCTCGCGATCGGCCTCACGCTGGGACGGCGATTTTGCCTGGCCTGCGTCGCCTACTTCGAGCTGATCCAGCCGCGCTTCGGCGAGGGGCCGCTGGAGGACTCGCGCCCACCGCGCTTCGCGAACAAGGTGGGCGTGGTCGTGCTCGGCGCGGCCACCCTGGCCTACCTGGCCGGATTCGATCCACTCGGGGCCGCGCTCGGCCTGCTGGTGGCGACGCTGGCGCTGCTGTCCGCGGCCACCGGGCTTTGCGCCGGCTGCGAGATGTACAAGATCTCGGCCCGTCTGCGCGGTCTCGGCCGCGGGCACGGCCACATCGAGCGGATCGATCCCGCCGACTTCGATGGCGCGCTGTCCCAGAACACCGTCGTCCAGTTCACCCACACGCTCTGCTCGGACTGCCATCGGCTCGAGCGAAGCCTGCGTGATAGCGGCCGCACCGTGGTCACGGTTGACGTACGCGAGCGACCCGACCTGGCACGCAAGTACGGGGTCGGCGTGGTACCGACAGCCGTCACGGTCGACGGCGCGGGAGCCGTGCTGGCCCGGCTCTCCTAAGAGGCCAGGCGGACGCCGTCGGTTGGGATCGTGAACCGGGCCCGCGTTCCCCGTCCTGGCTCGGTCTCCAGAATCAGCCGGCCGCCCGCGTGACGGATGCGGTCCGTGGTGGCGTCCAGGCCGATGTGATGGCTCCGCCGCGCACTGCTGCGGGCGGCGGGATCGAAACCGACGCCGTCGTCTTCGACGACGCAGGTGATCGATGTCGCATCACCGGACAGGGAGACGAAGACGCTGCCGGCCCGCGAGTGTTTCTGGGCGTTGGCGAGCAGCTCCTTGACCGCGCGATAGGCAAGACGCTCCACCTCGGGCGGAAAGCGCCGGGAACCCACCGAGACGGTGACCGTGAACACCCCCTGCGACTCGATGTCCTTGCCGAGCAACTCGAGAGCCGCCCCCAACCCTTCGGCTTCGAGTGTTGCCGGGTACAGATCGAAGCTCAGGCGCCGGGTGCGATCCACCGCCTGGCCGACCATCTCGCGGACGCTTGCAGCCGACTCGAGCGCGCCCTCGACGTCGCCCGATTGCAGGCGGCGGGCATGGTCGTCGAGCCGTAGCGAGGCCGCGGCCAGCACCTGGATGGTGTCGTCATGCAGCTCGCCTGCGATCCGCACCCGCTCCTGGTCTGCGGCAACCAGCATCTCGGTGTGCAACGCGGTGACGTGACCGAGCGACTCACGGAGATACGACGCCACGCCGTGCACCAACGCGACCGTCGTCGTCGCCGCACCCAGGAACACCAGCGTTGCCACCGCGGCTTCCAACGGGCTGTGGAAGTGGAACTGAACGACCGCGTAGACCATCGACAGTAGGACGGTGATACCGGCCACAAGCGCGCCGTCAAACAGCACGCACAGCGTTGCGATGACGACCAGGACATTGGGGACGAACACGCCGCCCGACTGCGGCCCGGCGGCGAGCTGAGAGATCGTGAACGCCGCGGCAGGCAGCACGCCCGCCACCATGACCCACTCCCAGCGGCGAGGCTGCTTGCGAATCGCGAGCCAGATGATCGCGCCCATCATCACAGCGGTCTTGGGTGCGGCGATCCGCAGCCAGTCGTTGCCGCCCGCGATCACAACCGACATCACGATCGTCAGCGGCCCGAGTGTGGTGTAGAACAGCAACACGGCCCGACGCTGTGCGCCGGGGCCGCCCTCGAACACTTGGCGAAGACCGCGCCAGACCAGCGCGTAAGCGGGATTCTTAAGGAGACATCAGGTCCATTGAGAACAGCTTGAAGCAGACCCCTTGAGCCTAATCAGGCCGCACGGCACCGGACATCACCGAAACGGCGTAAGCGGCCTCCCCATCCGTGGAGGCGAACTACACCCAAATCGCAGATCCGGCGACTACTCGGGGCCTTGCTTCGGTGCCCATTGGGGACCGCCGATCGACCAGTCCAGGTGGGGGTGGAACGTGTTCACGAACAGCACCCAGATGTACCAGCCGATGATCGATGCGTAGCCAAAGAAGGCGCTGCTGCGATACACCGTCAGCATCACCGACTCGCCGGTGTAGCGGCCCATCCAGGCCCAGAAGGGGTCGGTCGGAGCGATCTCGTCACGGAAGTACTGGGTCGAGAACATACGCCAGTAGCGCAGCAGCCAGACCGCCCAGAACGCGTCCCAGACGCCGCCCAGCGAGGTGTAGTACGCGACCGCGTCATGCGCGCGCCCGACCTCGCCGACGTATTGCCAAAGGCCGAAGTGCAGGTGCCACGTGCTGAGCGGGAAGAGAATCATCACGCCCACCGAGTCGAGCGTGTCGGAGAGGTCGTGCGCCACGGCGCCGATCAGGTACGAGAACGCCCACACCCGATTTCGCGTCAGCAGGAGGATCATGCCGGAGATGACCAGCCCGTAGAACGGGCTGTGGGTGAAACCCGCGCCGGGCCAGCCGCGATGGAACTGGACGGGATTGGAGAGCAGGGCGTCGTGGTGCGAGAAGCCGAAGCCGTAGACCGCCCACTTGGTGAGCACGTCGGGTGAGTAGCTTCCCAGCAGGCAGAACACGAGGCTGATCCGCGTGCCCATCTTGGCCCGGAACAGGTACGGCTCGAGGTCGTGTGCGGCCCAGCTCACCGCGTCACTTTCGGCCCCAGCCAGGATGCGAGCAGCACGAGCGGGGCCATCTCCCAGAAGCCGAGCAGGAACAGCGCCGGCGCGGCGACACCGAGCACGACCGCCACGGCGAGCACGATCAACCAGTACAGCCAGAGGGGCAGGCGACGGCGATCGTGCTGCTGATCCTCGGTCACGCGGCGCAGACTACTCGCCGGCGGCGACGTCGCCCGCCACAGCCACCTCGACGGCAGGCCGCGCACGGTTGGCGCCGCGAAGCAGCAGCGGAACCGGCACCAGCAGCGCCGCTGCCAGCGCGATCGCGACGGCGATGCCGGCCGTCGAGGCGACGACCGCGATCACGAGCCCGCCCACGATCTGGCCGAAGGCGTTGCTCTGCGAGGCAAACGAGATCACGGTCGCGCGCGATCGCGATTCGAGGTCGGTGTTGAGGCACGACTGGAACAGCGGCTCCTCGACCACGCGGGCAACGCCGCCGGTGACGCCGGCGGCGGCCGCGACTCCGAACCTGCGCGTCAGCGCGAACACGGCTGTTGTTGCGGACAGGACGGCAAAGGCCACGGCCAGCGGCCCCATCGCTCCGGACGGCCGGTCCTCCAACCTGCGGGCGAGGCGGCCGGCCAGCAGCACTCCCAGCAGTGCCTCGATCGCGAGCAGCCCACCGAGCCACACGACGGGGGACTGGCCGGCGGGAACGCCGACATCCCGCAGGTAGTGCGCCGTGGAGAGCCGGTCGTAGCCCTCGCTGAATGCGCCGACCACCGCCGAGATCAGCACCAGCCGGCGCAGGTCGGGCCGGCGCCTGACGAGCGCGGAGCCCGAGCGCAACGTCTCTCGCATCTCGCCCCACGTCTCCCGCTCGGCGGCGGGGGTGCGATGGAAGTTGCGCTCCGGCATGACGATGGCCAGGGCGGCAGCCACCGCCACGATCACGAGGCCGCCGACCACGATCGGGAAGCTGATGCTGATCTGCGCGAGCACCACGGCCAGCGGGATCCCGACGAAGCGCGCGATGTTCCAGGCCTGGGCACCCTGGAGCAGCGCCGGGCCGGCGGCGCTCTCGCCCAGCTCATCGTTCAGCCAGGCCTGCTCGGCACCGCTGCAGAACACCGCGCCCAGCCCGAACAGCACCGACCCGGTGAGTACGCCGGCGAGCGACGGCACCAGCCCTTCGATCGTGAATCCGATGCCGGTCAAGGCAACGCCGATGATGATCGAGAGCCGGCGGCTGTAGACGTCGGCGACCACCCCGGTCGGCACCTCGCCGAGCATGCAGACGGTCTCCAGCACGGTGCCGGCAAGCACCAGCTGAAACGCGGTCAGATCGACCGCGGTGACCTGATAGATGAGATTGACGGTGACGATCAGGGTGAAACCGAGACCCTCGACCGCGCACCAGCCCAGATACACACGTCGCGCGTCAAGGCGAGGGACCATGCGAGGCTCCAGTCATCGAAGGGGGCCGGCGCTCGGGCCGGCACGATGGCCAGAACCGGTTTCAGGATGACTGGCGTCGTGAGGCGCAGGGCGCGGCGGTGGTGGCAAGGATCGAGCCGCGAGTGGAGCGCAGGCGTGGCCGCAGGCCACGTTGAGCACCGCACGCGGCGTGGGACACCGCCACCGTCGCCGCGAACCAGCCGCAACAGCCGGTCATTCTGAAGCCGGTTCTATTAGAGACGGGCTGGCATGACGGGGCAAGGCTACCACGAGTGGAACCTTCTAGGCTGGTTTCGCGCTCTTCACAGCAGACGCTTGATGGGAGTCACCGATCGCGACCAGAGCCGAGGTGGAAGCGGTGTTTCACTCGCATGCGGGACGGGTGTGGCGAGCCGTGCTGGCGATGAGCGCCGGACGCACGGCGATCGCCGACGACGCGACGGCGGAGGCGTTCGCCCGCCTGTTCGCCCACCGCGAGAGCGTGCGCGAGCCGGTGCCGTGGGTGTTTCGGATGGCGTTCCGGCTGGCCGGTCAGGAGCTGCGGCGCGACCGCGTGCTGTCTCCCGCGGGATCAGCGGAGCAGGCGTTCGAAGCCGGCTCAGCGCTTCCATCCGACCTGACCGACGCGCTGCGGCGGCTCTCACCCGACCAGCGGGTGGTCGTCTTCCTGCACTACTACGCCGACCTGCCGGTGGCGGAAGTGGCGCGGCTGGTGGGGTCGCCGGCGGCGACGGTCAAGGTGCGGCTGCACCGTGCCCGGCGCTCGCTGCGGGCATCGCTCGAGACGGTTGGAGCGCATGATGGCTGAGGCCTGGCGCGATCTTCTGCGAGGATTCGATCGGGCCGATCCGCCCCTCGACCTGCGTCAGCGAGTGCAGGGTCGGGAGGCTCGGTTGCAGACCAGGCCGCGAGGGTGGCGCGTGCCGCGGGCCGCCGGCTGGGCAATGGCCGCTATGGGTGTTGCGGCCGTTGTCGCGGCGCTGGCGCTGGCCGCGCACTCGCGGCGTAGCGAACCGGCTTCCGGGCTGCCCGCCGTCGTTGCCTCGCCGAAGAAGCTCGCCGTCCTGAGGAAGTCCTTCATCCTGGGGTCAGGGTGGAGCCCGTATCCGGGCGCCGCGTCACTTCCGTTCCCGATTCCTCAGCTGAACTCGCCGCTCGCATCGTCACGCAACCTGGACTCGGTATGGGCGACGCGCCGCGCCGTGGTTGTGATCTGGAAGTCCGGCATCGTCGAGACGGTTGAGCCTTGGCACTGCAACTGCACCCTCGCTTCCTTCTTCAGCCGGTTTCCAACGGGCTTCAAGAGGTACACGATCGGCGGGTCACCTGCGATCGCGCATTCCTCCGACCCAACCGCCTTCAACAAGGAGCAGCCTCTCGGCGTGCTGCGTCTCGCCGAGCGCACATACGGTGTCCCAGCGAGCGTCGTGACCGTCAGGGGCGGTTTCAAGGTCACGCTCTGGGCATACGGCGCCGACACACTCCCGGGGCTGATCGAGGTTGCCAGGACGCTGCCAACGCAGCAAGAGTTCGCGCCCATCATCGACGATCCCCACGCCGTGATCACCGGCGGCACGCGGGCCCAGCGAAGGCTACTGCGATCCATCATGCGGGGCATCGACACCAATGACGTCCCCAAGGTCGAGATCGCGTCGCCGCCGGCGCCGTACGACGCGAAGGGCGGCGCCTGGCTGACGTTCCGCATGTCTGGACTTCAAGAACGACTCAGCGTTCGGGATCTGGGAGACATGGCTGGCTGCAGGCGCGTTTCGTGAGCTCTCGCACTCGCGTGGGCTCCCGAACGTCTCCGGATTCGGTCAGTCGTTTGCCGATTCCATCCCGGGCCAGGAGGAAACCAGCACGTTCCCGAGTGACGCGTCCCACCCCACCGCTGGCGTCGATTCTGTGGCGCTCGCCACGACGATCGAGAACAACGTGACGAAGGCAGGACTCAGCCTCGTCTCGCTGCGATTCGCACGGCCGTTCAACCTCGCACCGATCGTGATCGCGCGCACAGATGACCCGGCTGCGGGGAAGGCCGGATGGACGCCGAAAGGCTATCCGCTCACCGATGACAGCCAGCTCGAGGGCAGCTTCTTTGAAGTCGTCGACCGATCGGGCAAGATGGTGTACTTCGTCGCTCACGCCACACGCGTCCAATCGGGTATGTCGACCGTAGGGGTCGGAAGCGGCAGGTGGCGCTGAGGCGGCGCATGCTCGCCTTCCCGGGTACAGTTCGCGCCGATGTCCCGCACGTATCCCACCGTGCTCGACCTGGTCGGCAACACCCCGCTGGTGCGGCTCCAACGCATCACCGCCGGCATCGACGCGACGGTGATCGCAAAGCTCGAATACCTCAACCCGGGCGGCTCGGTGAAGGATCGGATCGGCCTGCGCATGATCGAGGCGGCCGAGCGCGAGGGGCAGCTCAAGCCCGGCGGCACGATCATCGAGCCGACGTCGGGCAACACCGGCGTCGGCCTCGCCATCGCCGCCGCCATCATGGGCTACCGCTGCATCTTCGTGATGCCGGACAAAATGAGCCAGGAGAAGATCTCGCTGCTTCGCGCCTACGGCGCCGAGGTCGTGATCTGCCCGACCGCGGTCGAGCCCGGGTCGCCCGACAGCTACTACTCGGTCTCCGACCGGCTGGCCGAGGAGATCCCCGGCGGCTTCAAGCCCGACCAGTACTCGAACATGGCCAACCCGCAGGCCCACTTCGAGCACCACCGGGCCCGAGATCTGGGAGCAGACCGGCGGCGAGCTTGACGCGGTCGTGATCGCCCTTGGCACCGGCGGAACGGTGTCCGGCGTGGCGCGCTACCTGAAGCAGCAGAATCCCGACCTGCGGATCGTGGGCGCCGACCCGGAGGGCTCGATCTACTCGCAGCCCGACGACGTCCACCCCTACCTGGTCGAGGGCATCGGCGAGGACTTCTTCCCCACCACCATCGATCTCTCGCTGATCGACGACTTCGTCACCGTGTCCGATCGCGACTCGTTCGTCACCGCACGCCGGATGGCGCGCGAGGAGGGCCTGCTGGTGGGCGGATCCGGCGGCACGGCCGTCTGGGCGACGCTCGAGGTCGCCGCGCACGATCGGCGCCGGCGCGACCGTGCTGACGCTGATCCCCGACGGCGGCCGTTCCTACCTGTCCAAGTTCTACGACGACAACTACATGCTCGAGTACGGCTTCCTCGACCGCGGCGCCCCGGCTCCGACGGTCGAGGAGGTGCTGCGCCACACGCGCGGAGAGCACGACGAGCTGCCCGAGCTGGTCGTGATCGAGTCCGAGCCACAAGGTGGGCGAAGCGATCGAGCTGATGCAGCGCTACTCGATCTCGCAGCTTCCCGTGGTGCGCACCAACCCGGCCGACTCGCTGGCCGACGTCGTCGGCTCCCTCCAGGAGCGCGGGCTGCTCGACCGCGTGTTCAAGAACCCCGACGCGCTCAACGAGGGCGTCGCCCAGGCGATGCAGCCGCCGCTGCACGTGATCGACGCCAGCGAGTCGATCGACCGCGTATTCGCCGACCTGACCGCGGGCAGTCCTGCCGTCGTGGTCGCGCGGGGCGGACGCCCGGCCGGCATGCTGACCCGCTCCGACCTGCTCGAATACCTCGCCCACCGGCGAAACGGGGTTTGAGTCCGCCGGCCTCACTGGCGGAGGTGCGTCTGCGTGCGGTCGCGGCCCAGGGTTACGCCGCCCGCGCCCGGAGGGGGCGCGCGGTCGAGGTGGAGGCGGCGATCGCCCGCCTTGGAGCCGTGCAACTCGACTCGATCTCGGCCGTCGAGCGCAGCCACCGGATCGCGCTGGCGAGCCGGGTGGGCGCCTATCCGCGGGGCACGGTCTCGAAGCTGCTCAAGCAGGGCCGTATCTTCGAGTACTGGGCGCACGAGGCCTGCCTGATCCCGATCGACGACTGGCCGCTCTACCGCCACGTGATGCTGAGCAGCGACGACCACCCCTGGTGGGGCGACGTGCTCAAGCGTGAAGCGGCCCTGGCCGACCACGTGCTGTCCGAGATCCGCGATCGCGGGCCGCTTGGATCACGCCACTTCGAGGGTGAGAGCGGTGCCGGGATGTGGAGCCAGAAGCCGGCCAAGCGGGTGCTGGAGGCGCTGTGGAACTCGGGCCGGCTGGTGGTCTCGGAGCGCAGGAGCTTCCAGCGGTTCTACGACCTGCCCGAGCGCGTGATCCCCGATGCCATGCTCGGCGCGCCGGTGCCGAGCGAGGACGAGATGCTGCGCACGCTCTCGCTGCGCGCGGTGGAGGCGCGCGGCGTCCTCACCGAGCGCGGGATCGTCGAGCACAACCGCCTGCGAGGCGGTGTCGCCCGGATCCGGTCGCACGTCGATGCGTTGGTCGCCGAAGGGCTGCTTGAAAGGCTGCAGGTGGCAGACGGCGGGGCGCCCGTGCTCGTGCCGGCGAACTCGGAGCGTGGCGGCTCGACCACCGCCGCGGTGCTGCTCTCGCCGTTCGACAACCTGCTGTGGGATCGGCCATTCGCCGAGCGCGTGATCGGCTTCTCGCACCTGATCGAGGTCTACAAGCGCGAGCATGAGCGCGTCTACGGCTACTACGTGCTGCCCTTCCTCCTGGGTGACCGGATCGTTGGCCGGGTCGACCTGCGCAACGACCGCAGCAGCGAGACGCTGCGGGTGCTGGCGGTGCACCGCGAGCCCAAGGTGCGATGGGGCGCGCGCCACGACGATGGCCTTGACCGAGCGCTGGAGCGGCTCTCCGCGGCCATCGGGTGCTCGACTATCCTGCGCGAATGACCAAGCAGTTCGACACGCGCGCGGTCCACGACGGGCAGGAGCCCGACCCCTCGACCGGCGCGGTCACCGTCCCCATCTACCAGACCTCCACCTACGTCCAGGAAGCGGTGGGAGTTCTCAAGGATGGCTACGACTACGCGCGCACCGCCAATCCCACCCGGCGCGCGCTGGAGCGCTGCCTGGCGTCGCTGGAGAGCGCCGAGCACGGGTTCGCGTTCGCGAGCGGCATGGCCGCAACCACGACCGTGATGCACCTGCTCGACCCCGGCGAGCGGCTGGTGTCGGTGAACGACGTCTACGGCGGCACTTACCGGCTGTTCTCCAAGGTCTATCAGCCGAAGGGCTACAGCTTCTCGTACCTCTCCGCCGAGCAGTGCAACAGCGAGTTGGCCGACCACATGGAGGGCGCGCGGATGCTGTGGCTGGAGTCGCCCACCAACCCGCTGCTCAACATCGTCGACATCGCCGCGGCGGCAAAGGTAGCGCGCTCGTTCGGCGCCATTGTCGTGGTCGACAACACGTTCGCGTCGCCCTACCTCCAGCGGCCGCTCGAGCTGGGAGCCGACATCGTCGTGCACTCCGCGACCAAGTACTTGGGCGGCCACTCAGATCTGGTGTCAGGTTTTGCCGCAACACGCGACGCCGGGCTGGCTGAGCGGCTGGCATTCCTTCAGAACTCGCTGGGCGCCGTGGCGGGGCCGTTCGACGCCTGGCTGGTGCTTCGCGGCCTGAAGACGCTGGCGGTGCGGATGCGCCAGCACTGCGAGAACGCCCGTGCGGTGGCGGGCTTCCTGGGCGGCCATCCAATCGTCGACCGGGTGCTCTACCCTGGCATCCCCGACCACCCAGGGCACGAGATCGCGGCCCGGCAGATGCGCGACTTCGGCGGCATGATCTCGTTCCTGGTCGAGAGCGAGAAGCAGGCCCTCGACCTGGTCGCGCGCACCAAGGTGTGGTCGCTGGCCGAGAGCCTTGGCGGCGTCGAGAGCCTGATCGAGACGCCCGCACAGATGACGCACGCCTCGACCGCCGATGCGCCGTTCGCCACGCCCACCAACCTGGTGCGGCTGTCGGTGGGGATCGAGTCGGCCGATGATCTGATCGAAGATCTGGAGCAGGCGTTCGGCTGAACGGCTAGGAGGGCTCCGCGGCCGGCGGTTCCGCGAAGCGCGGCCTGTTGAGGATCCCACCGGCGAGCAGTAGGGCGACGCCGGCTGCGGCGAACAGCACCGCCGGCCCGAGGCTTCTGCCGTGCTCAGAAAGCGATCCCACCTCGAACGTCGCCATCAGCACGGTGGCAAACCCGATCCCAGGGGTGAGCCGCGGCCACGTCACCAGCGCCAGTGCCGCGAGCAGTGAGGCCCCGACGAGATCGCGGACCGTGCTCGCCCCGCTCGTCGGGTAGCTGACGAACGTGAACGGCACGAGCAGGGCTGCGGCCAGCAGCAGGTTGTGCCGTTCGGCGGCCGGCACCCGGCTCGCCAGGGCGGTGAGCGCCGCCAACGCCGCCATCAGGAACAGAAACCGCGTCCAGCTACCGCTGCTGAATGACGTCACCTCGCCATTTCCCAGCAAGCGCACCTCGATACCCGCGACCAGCGCAAGCGGCGCGATCAGCAGCCAGCGCGCGTCGCGTGCAAGCGCGTAGGCAACGGCGAACACCACAGCCGACACGATCAAGCCGTTGCCCGTCCCGTCGCGCGAGAAGCCGAAGAAGAAGACACCGGTCTCGTTGCCGATCCCGGAATCCCACAGGAGCGCGATCAACCCGGGCGTCACGGTGAGCGCCGCCACCAGCGCGGCCAGTGACGCGTCCGCGGGGCGGCCCTGATCGGCTCGCGTCCGAAGCACCGCCACGTGCACGGCAATCATGATCAGCCCAAAGGCCACCGCGATCGCACCGGCCTGTCTGCGCGAGAGGTCGTTGCTCTCGGCCGACAGGAAGGCACCGAAGGCGACCACCAGCGCCGCCACGCCACAGAGACGCGCCGCCGTCGGAGATGGCCGGTACCCCATGCGGCTGAGTTCGTCGGCAAGGAGTTCTGTCCTGCCGGGTCGAAACTCCCCCTGAGAGTCGTATAATCGGCGGCCCATTAGTAGAGGCCGGTTCCTGACGACCAAGGAGGACAGATGGACACGTCACCGGGAGCTGCTCCCAACCCCCCTCCCGCCAATCTCAGCGACGACGAGAAACTGCTTCACGAGCTCGGCTACGCCCAGGAGTTGTTGCGGGGCTGGGGTGGCTTCTCGAACTTTGCGATCTCTTTCACCATCATCTCGATCCTGGCCGGCTGTCTCACCTCGTACTACCTGGCGATCGGCTGGGGCGGCCCGGTGGCGGTCACCTGGGGCTGGCTGCTGGTGGGCGGCTTCTGCATCCTGGTAGCGCTCGCGATGGGCGAGATCGCGTCCAAGTACCCCACCGCCGGCGGGCTCTACTACTGGTCGTCACGGCTCGGCAGCCCGGGCTGGGGCTGGTTCACGGGCTGGTTCAACCTGGTCGGTCAGATCGCCGTCACCGCGGCGATCGACTTCGGCGCGGCGACCTTCATCTCGTCGCTGATGGGCCTGTGGTTCGACTACTCGCTGACCAAGGGGCACGTGTTCCTGACGTATACCGTCATCATCGCGTTGCACGGCCTGATCAACACCTTCGGCGTGCGGCTGCTGGCGATGCTCAACAACATCAGCGCCTGGTGGCACATGGCGGGCGTGGCGATCATCGTCGGCGTGCTGATCTTCGTCCCCGACCACCACAAGTCGCTAAGCTTCGTGTTCACGGACACGGAGAACTTCTCCGGGTTCCAAGGGGCGAGCTTCACAAACCCGGCATTCTGGTTCGTGTTCGGCATCGGCCTGTTGATGGCCCAGTACACCATCACCGGTTACGACGCATCGGCGCACATGAGCGAGGAAACCCGGAACGCCTCCCGCGCGGCCGCGCTCGGCATGGTCATGTCGGTCGTCGTCTCAGTGATCTTCGGATTCATCCTGCTGGTCGCTGTCACGTTCGCCATCCCCGGCCCGGTCGGGGATACCGCGTCGCAGTATGGCTTCGCGGTGCAGTACATCTGGCAGACGTCGATGGGAGACAAGTGGGCCGAGTTCCTGCTGGTGATCGCGTGCGTGGCCCAGTTCTTCTGCGGCCTGGCCTCGGTCACATCGGCGTCGCGGATGATGTTCGCGTTCTCGCGTGACGGCGCCGTCCCCGGGCACAACCTCTGGAAGAAGGTGTCACGGGACCGCGTGCCGGTGAACGCCGTGTGGGCGATCTGCGTGCTGTCGTGGGCGCTGATGCTGCCGACGCTGAAGAACCCGGTCGTCGGCTATGCCGTCGGCACCTCGGTGGCCGTGATCGGCCTCTACATCGCCTTCGTACTGCCGATCATCCTGCGCTACCGAAAGGGCAAGAGCTTCGAGCCTGGGGCCTGGACACTCGGAAAGCACTACCGCTGGATCGACCCGCTCGCGATCGGCTGGATCGTGCTGATCTGCCTCCTGTTCCTGCTGCCGCTGTTCCCGGACGGTATCCCGGGCAACGGGGCGGTGGTCGGTGACCACTTCCTGGTGAACGTGAACTGGATCGACGTCAACTACGCACCGCTAACGGTGGGAGGCGCGTTCCTGCTGTTCGGCGGCTGGTGGGTGCTATCCGCCAACAAGTGGTTCAAGGGCCCGGTGCGGATGGGCTCCGAAGAGGAGCTGGCGAGGATCGAGGCCGCGCTCGAGGGCGGCTCACCGGCCACCTCTGGCGACTGAACGACGCTGCTACCACGACCCCTCGTCGCCATCCGGGCGGCGGGGGTCGTCGTGTGTCAGACGACTGCCTGAACGGGACCAAAGATTCGCCGCCCCGGCTTGCCTTCCGTCCCCCAACCGAACGAACTTTCGAGTCGCCTCTACGATCCGTCCGACTGGCTTCAACCTACTCGGCTGCCCTGAGCGGCGCAGAAGGAAAGGTACGCGACCCGGAACTGGAAAGCAAGCGGATAATTCTCGCATTTTCCGCATATTCTCAACAGGCAACCGGAACTGGGGCGAGTGCACGGGCTGACGCCTAGACTCACGCCATGACCGACCTCTCCCGACGGCTGGCCGTGGCGCGCGGCGACGAACCGGCCGAGCTGGTCCTGCGCGGCGGACGCGTGCTGTCGGTCCACACCCGCGAGTGGTTGGACGCCGACGTGGCGATCTGCGATGGCTGGATCGCCGGAGTCGGCTCCTACGCCGGCCACCAGACGATCGAAGCCGGAGGTCGCCACGTCGTGCCCGGGTTGATCGACGCCCACATGCATCTCGAGTCCTCGCTGCTGCTGGTGGACGAGTTCGCGAAGCTGGTGTTGCCGTTCGGCACCACCACGGTCGTCGCCGACCCCCACGAGATCGCGAACGTGCTTGGCAGCGATGGCGTTCACTGGCTGATCGACGCCTGCGCCGAACTGCCGCTGGACGTCTTCTTCATGGCCCCGTCCTGTGTGCCCGCCTCCAGGTTCGAGTCGCCACGCCGGCCCCTGACCGAAGGGGATCTTGAGGG
Organism: uncultured Actinomycetes bacterium; assembly: GCA_963755675.1. Classification (GTDB taxonomy): domain Bacteria; phylum Actinomycetota; class Thermoleophilia; order Gaiellales; family JAICJC01; genus JAICYJ01. The sequence goes on along the minus strand of CAVWLK010000087.1, from coordinate 24,538 downwards.
TCTCCTGCGGCGTCGGCGGGTGCTGGGGCTGGCCGAGATGATGAACTTCCCGGGGGTGATTGGCGGCGCCCCGTCGGAGCTGGCCAAGCTGGCCCTCCGCGGCGCGGCGCATGTGGACGGCCATGCCCCCGGCGTGCTCGGCCCGCGGCTGCAGGCCTACGTTGCGGCGGGGATCCGCTCCGACCACGAGGCGACCACAATCGAGGAGGGCCGCGAGCGGTTGCGGGCCGGCGTGTGGTTGCTGATCCGGGAGGCGTCGGCCGCCCGCAACCTGGACGCCCTGCTGCCGCTGATCGGCGAGCTGGGCCCGGCCAGGATCGCGTTCTGCACGGACGACCGCGAGCCGTCGCAGATCGCCCGCGAGGGGCACATCAACTCGATGGTGCGGCGGGCGGTCGAGCTGGGCGTCGACGCTCGTGACGCGCTCACGATCGCCTCCCACAACGCCGCCACGTGGCATGGCCTGTCCGATCGCGGCGCCGTCGCCGCCGGACACCGCGCCGACCTGCTCCTGCTTCCCGACCTGGAGCGATTTGTGCCCGATCTGGTGCTGAAGGATGGACGGCCGGTGCCCGAGGTCGCCGCGGCCACCGCGCCCGAGTGGGCGCGCCGCACGGTGCGCGTGCAGCCGATCTCTTCGAACGAGCTGCACACCCCGTCCGACGGATCGCCGATCCGCGTGATCGGCCTCATTCAAAGCCAGATTGTGACCGAGTCGCTGGTCGAGACGCCGACCGTGCGCGACGGCCTGGCTGTCGCGGATGCGGATCGCGACCTGGCCAAGATCGCGGTGGTCGAGCGGCATCTGGGAAGCGGCCGGATCGGGCTCGGCTTCGCACGCGGCTTCGGGTTGCAGCGTGGGGCAATAGCTTCAACGGTCGCTCATGACGCGCACAACATCGTCTGCGTCGGAATGGACGACGGTGACATGGCCCGGGCGGTGGGGCGCCTGGCCGAGCTGGGCGGCGGCATGGTGGTGGTCGACGCCCGCGGCGTGCGGGCGGAGCTGCCACTGGCGATCGCCGGGCTCGTGTCCGATCAGCCGCTCGCGGTCGTGCTCGAGCAGAGCCGGCTGCTCTCGGACGCGGTGCGGACGCTGGGCTGCGAGATCGAGGCCCCGTTCCACGCGATGGGATTCCTGGCCCTGTCCGTGATCCCGGCGCTCAAGATCACCGACCGGGGACTGGTCGACGTGGAGCGCTTCGAGCTGGTACCGCTGCAGGCGTAACCGACCCGGACCAAAGATTCGCCGCTCCGGCTGGCCTTTGGTCCCCCAGCCGAACGAACTTTCGAGTCGCCTCTACGATCCGTCCGTCTGGCTTCAACCTACTCGGCTGCCCTGAGCGGCGCAGAAGGAAAGGTACGCGACCCGGAACTGGAAAGCAAGTGGAGTATTCCCGCTGTTTGCGCGTATCCGAAGCAGGCAACGGAGGAAGAGTGCACCGGCGGAACGGGTGTGACCTTGGTCGCGGCTCGCGGAGGGGGTCAGACCCCGGTTAAGCGCGAATGCGCCGTCGAGCTCGCGCGCTCACACTGGGACCAAAGATTCGCCGCTCCGGCTGGCCTTTGGTCCCCCAGCCGAACGAACTTTCGAGTCGCCTCTACGATCCGTCCGTCTGGCTTCAACCTACTCGGCTGCCCTGAGCGGCGCAGAAGGAAAGGTACGCGACCCGGAACTGGAAAGCAAGTGGATAATTGGCGCTGTTTGCGGCTATTCAGCCCTGGCAACAGGCGCCGTCAGGGCTGGTAGTAGGGATTGGTGCCAGCCGCGTGGTCGGTCACGTCGACCACCCGCGTGATCTCAGGCACCGCAGCCCGGATCGCGGACTCCACACCCTGCTTGAGCGTCGCAGCCACCATGCCGCAGCCGACGCATCCGCCGCCGAGGCGCAGGATGGCGCTGCTGTCCTCGACCGCCACCAGCTCGGCGCTTCCGCCGTGGGCAGCGATCGCCGGGTTCACCTGCAGATCGAGCACTTGGCGTACGCGGTCGGCGACGGGCCCCGCCAGCTCCGGCACCGGCCCCATCGAGAGCGCAGGGCTGGTCGGCATGGGCGACTTGGGATTGTCGATCACCAGGCCGCCGCCCAGGGCACCGTCCACGTCGATGGTGGCCTGATCAAGCGCCGGGGCGTCCAGCCGCGGCACCACGATCATCAGCTCGGGCAGTTCGACGACGACGTCGGTCTCGTCGATCTCGTCGTGGCGAAGAAACGACATGTCGTACTGGTACGCGCTACCTGCAACGCCCACGATCTCAACCCACAGAGCGAGCTCGTCGGGCTCGTGCTCCTGGGCGCGGGCCTCGATCACCCGCTCAATCGCAGGTGCCGTGATGGTGATCGGCATGGCCCGAAGGATAGCCGCGAGCTTTATGCCGCTTCGCGGCGGCCGTGGTAGAGCGCTTCGATCTGGCCGGCCGGGACCGGCCGGCTGAACAGGATCCCTGCCCGAGCGGGCACCCGTGCTCGATCAGGAAGCGGCGCTGCTCCTCGGTCTCGATGCCCTCGGCCAGCGGCTGCAGGCCGAGGCTTTGGGCCAGCTGGATGATGGTCGCGACGAGCACCGCGGCGCCGCGGTCGCCCGGCAGGTCGGCGATGAACGAGCGGTCGATCTTGAGCGTCGTCACCGGCATCTGGTTGCAGCCGCCCGAGCGACGAGTCGCCGGTGCCGAAGTCGTCGATCGCGAGTCGCAGGCCCGCGCTCGTGCAGCTCGGCCAGCATCGGCTCGAGTCGGCGCGCGTCGCCATCACGCGCCGACTCGGTGATCTCCACCATCATGCGGTCGGCGTTCAGGCCGAAGCGACTCGATCGTGGCCAGCACCTGGCGCATCGCGGTCGGCTGCCAGAAGCACGGCCGGCAGGTTGACCGAGACGTACAGGTCGAGGCCGGCCGCGCGCCACGTCGCGCTCTGGCGGCAGGCCTCGTCGATCACCCAGTCGCGGATCGGCCCGATCAGGCCCGTGCGCTCGGCGAGCGGGATGAAGTCGCCCGGCATGACCAGCCCGCGCTCGCGGTCCTGCCAGCGGATCAGCGCCTCGGCGCCGACGACCTGCGCCGCTCGCAGCTCGACCAGCGGCTGGTAGTGCAGCACGCAGCTCGTCGCGCTCGATCGCCGCGCCGCAGCCGCGCCGGCGAGCGAGAGCTGCGCGACGCGAGTCGCGGCCGCTGGCGCGTAGAACAGCTGGTAGCCGTCGCGGCCCGCCTCCTTGGCCTTGTACATCGCGATGTCGGCGTGCTTGAGCAGGGTCTCGGCGTCCGCCGCGTCGTCGCGGATAGACGCTGATGCCGACGCTGGCGCTGACGTAGATCTCGGTGTCCGGCAGCATCGATCGGCCGCTGCAGCGCGTCGCGCACGCTGCTCCGCGATCCGCCGCGGCGACTCGGCGACGTCGACCTCCGCGCGGCCGCTCGGCTCGATGTCGGCGAGCAGGATCAGGAACTCGTCGCCGCCCTGACGCGCGACGACGTCGCTGGCGCGGGTGACGCTCCGCAGCCGCGGCGCCACCTCGCACAGCAGCTGGTCGCCGGCGCTGTGGCCGAAGCTGTCGTTGACCAGCTTGAAATCGTCCAGGTCGACGTAGAGCACGGCGACGCCGCGTGCCGCGCGCTCGGCCGGGCGAGCGCCACGTCGAGGTGCTCCTGGAACAGATCGCGGTTGGGCAGGCCGGTCAGCGGGTCGTGGTAGGCCAGCCGCTCGAGCTCCAGCTCAGCCCGCCGGCGGTCGGTGATGTCCTCGCCGACGGAGGCGGTGCCGGTCACCTGGCCATCGGCGTCGCGCAGCAGCGTGTTGTTCCACGAGAACAGCCGCCGCTCACCGGCACGGGTGATGATCGAGCTCTCGTAGTGGGCCATGATCGACCCGGCGGCGACCAGGCGCTCCGCTCGCTGCTCGAGCTCCAGCGCGTCGGGTGGTGTAAAGGTCTCGTTCCAGAGACGGCCGATGCAGCTCGTCTTCCCACCAGCCCGACAGCTCGGCCAGGTACTCGTTGCAAGAAAGGTGATCCAGGCCCGCGGTGTCACAGGTAACAGCCGCCAGGCGAACGTTCTCGAGCATCTCGCGGAAGCGCGCCCTCCGAATGCGAGCAGCCCGGCCTCGGCCTCCTTCTGCTTCGTAACGTCGAAGATCACGCCCTGGATGAAACTGCGGCACACCGGCCTCATCGCAGGACGGCCACGGCATCGTCGCGGAACCAGCGGGTGCGGCCGTCAAGGCCGATCATGCCGGTAGGGAGGCGCTGTAGGGGCGACCGGTACTCGACCGTTGACACGGTACTCGGCGATCGTGTGACAGTAGTCCGGGCGCATGCGCTTCTCCCACCCGTCGAATCCGTCCAGCCATTCCTCGGCGGGGATCCCCATCATCTCCGCGATTTGAGGGCTGACGTAGATCGGATCGCCACTGCCGGCCAGATCCACGTACGTGACGGCGGGCAGATTCTCGACCAGCGCTTCATTAGCCCGGCTCTCCGCCTTGCTGTTGCTCTGCCTGTAACACCGCGTTGTGGACGGCGGCAGCGACCACGTCGCAGAGGGCACGGAAGAATTTCAAGTCTTCGTCCCACTCGCGATCACGGGCGTCGGCGATCTCCATCAACCCAATCGGCTCGCCGCGCGACACCAGCGGCAGCATCAGCATCGATCGGTATCCGAGATTTTCCAGTATCGCGCGCTCCGCAGGGTCGGCCTGGGAATCTCCGGTACGGATGATGACCGGCGCCCGCTCCTCCATCACCCGCCGCGGAGTCCGGTAGCCGGCGAGCGGAACTCCCCTCGTCGGCGTGCGCGGATCCGCGTCGTGTGATGGAGGAGGGGGCGCCGGTCATCATCCGTACCGGCGATCCAGTCCGACCCTGGCCGACGCACGATCTGGAAAATCTCGGCTACCGATCGATGCTGATGCTGCCGCTGGTTCGCGCGGCGAGCCGATCGGGTTGATGGAGATCGCCGACGTCCGTGACCGTGACTGGGACGAAGACATGGAGTTCTTCGGCGCGCTCTGCGACGTGGTCGCGGCCGCCGTCCACGACGCGGTGTTACAGGCCGAACGACAGCAAGGCGGAGAGCCGGCTGGGAGCGCTGGTCGAGAACCTGCCCCGTGACGTACGTCGATCTGGCCGGTAGCGTCAGCCGACTACGTCAGCCCGCAGATCGTGGAGATGGTGGGGGCTCCCGCCGAGGAATGGCTCGACGGCTTCGACGGGTGGGAGAACGGATGCACCGGACGACCGTCACACGATCGCCGACTACCGTGTCACGGTCGCAACGGCCGCCCCTACAGCGCCTCCTACCGCATGATCCGTCTGGATGGACGCACGCCGCTGGTTCGCGACGACGCTGTGGCCGTCTGTGACGAGGCCGGTGTGCCGCAGTTCATCCAGGGAGTGATCTTGGACGTTAAGGAGCAGAAGGAGGCCGAGGCCGGGCTGCTGGCATCGGAGGCGCGCTTCCGCGAGATGCTCGAGAACGTCCGCCTGGCGGCTGTTACCTGTGACACCGCGGGCCGGATCACCTTCTGCAACGAGTACCTGGCCGAGCTGTCGGGCTGGTGGGAAGACGAGCTGATCGGCCGTCTCTGGAACGAGACCTTTACACCACCCGACGAGCTGGAGCTCGAGCAGCGAGCGGAGCGCCTGGTCGCCGCCGGGTCGATCATGGCCCACTACGAGAGCTCGATCATCACCCGTGCCGGTGAGCGGCGGCTGTTCTCGTGGAACAACACGCTGCTGCGCGACGCCGATGGCCAGGTGACCGGCACCGCCTCCGTCGGCGAGGACATCACCGACCGCCGCCGGGCCGAGCTGGAGCTGGAGCGGCTGGCCTACCACGATCCGCTGACCTCGCTGCCCAACCGGATCCTGTTCCAGGAGCACCTCGAGGTGGCGCTCGCCCGAGCCGAGCGCGACGGGACGCGGCGTCAGCGTGCTCTATGTCGACCTCGACGATTTCAAGCTTGTCAACGACAGCTTCGGCCACAGCGCCGGCGACCAGCTGCTGTGCGAGGTGGCGACCCGGCTTCGTGGCGCCACTCGCGCCACGACGTCGTCGCGCGTCAGGGCGGCGACGAGTTCCTGATCCTGATCGCCGACGTCGAGACCGATGAGGCCGGCGCGCGAGATCGACGTCGGCGACGCCGCCCGTCGAGTCGCGGAGCAGGTGCGCGAGGCGCTCCAGCGACCGTTGGTGCTGCCGGACACCGAGATCTACACCAGCGCCAGCGTCGGCATCAGCCTGTATCCGGGAGACGCGTCGGACGCGGAGAGCCTGCTGAAGCACGCCGACATCGCGATGTACAAGGCGAAGGAGTCGGGCCGCGACGGCTACCAGCTGTTCTCCGCCAGCGGCCACGACCACGCGCACAGCTGTCGATGGCCGGACGGCTGCGGCGGGCGGTCGAGCGGGACGAGTTGATGCTGCACTATCAGCCGCTGGTGGCGCTGCGAGTCGGGCGCGGTCGTCGGCGCCGAGGCGCTGATCCGCTGGCGGACCAGGAGCGCGGGCTCGTCATGCCGGGCGACTTCATCCCGCTGGCGGAGCGCACCGGCCTGATCGGGCCGATCTCGGACTGGGTGATCGAGGAGGCCTGCCGCCAGAGCGCCGAGTGGCGCGCGGCCGGGCTCGACCTCTACGTCTCGGTCAACCTGCCGGCCGTCGTTCTGGCAGCCGACCGCGATGCGCCAGGTGCTGGCGACGATCGAGCGCTTCGGCCTGAGCGCCGACCGCATGATGGTGGAGATCACCGAGTCGGCGGTGATGTCCGACCCGCACGCGCTCGGAGCCGATGCTGGCCGAGCTGCACGAACGCGGCCTGCGACTCGCGATCGACGACTTCGGCACCGGCCACTCGTCGCTCGCCCGGCTGAACCAGATGCTGGTGACGACGCTCAAGATCGACCGCTCCTTCATCGCCGACCTGCCCGGCGACCGCGGCCCGGCGGTCTCGTCGCGACGATCATCCAGCTGGCCCAGGGCCTCGGCCTGCAGCCGCTCGCCGAGGGCATCGAGACCGAGGAGCAGCGCCGCTTCCTGATCGACACGGGTGCCCGCTCGGCCAGGGCTTCCTGTTCAGCCGGCCGGTCCGGCGCAGAGATCGAGGGGCTCTATGCGTTCGCCGCGAAGCAGCATGAAGCCCGGCGGCTATCCTTCGGGCATGGCGATCGCCGTACGCACCGCGATCGAGCGGGTGATCGAGGCCCGCGCCCAGGAGCACGAGCCGGACGAGCTCGCCTGTGGGTTGAGATCGTCGGCGTCGCCGGCAACGCGTATCAGTACGACATGTCGTTCCTCCGTCGCGACGAGATCGACGAGACCGACCTCGTGGTCGAACTGCCCGGCTGACGATCGTGGTGCCGCGGCTGGACGCTCCCGCGCTCGATCAGCCACCATCGACGTGGACGGTGCGCTGGGCGGCGGCCTGGTGATCGACAACCCCAAGGCGCCGATGCCGGCCAGCCCTGCGCTTGGATGGGGCCGCTGCCGGAGCTGCAGGGCCCGTCGCCGACCGCGTGCGCCAAGTGCTCGAGCTGCAGGTCAACCCGGCGATCGCTGCCCACGGCGGCAGCGCCGAGCTGGTGGCGGTCGAGGACAGCCGCGCCACCTTGCGCCTCGGCGGCGGTGCGTCAGGCTGCGGCATGGCCGCCGCGACGCTCAAGCAGGGTGTGGAGTCCGCGATCCGGGCTGCGGTGCCTGAGATCACGGTGGTCGACGTCACCGACCACGCGGCTGGCACCAATCCCTACTACCAGCCGTGACGGCGCCTGTTGCCAGGGCTGAATAGCCGCAATTATCCACTTCTTTTGCAAGTTCCGGGTCGCGTACCTTTCCTTCTGCGCCGCTCAGCAGCTCCGAGTAGGTTGAAGCCAGACGGAAACAGATACGTGAGGCAACTCGAAAGTTCGTTGGCTGGGGGACCAAAGGCCAGCCGGAGCGGCGAATCTTTGGTCCCGTGAGAGCGCGCGAGCTCGACGGCGCATGTGGCAGCGACCGAGTCTGGCCCCTCCGCGAGCCGCGACCAAGGTCACACCCGTTCCGCCGGTGCTACCTCGTTGCTGTTCTGAGCCGCGAAACAGCGGGAATTATCCCTTGCTTTCCAAGTCCCGCCGGCCTGCGAGGTTTCCTTCTGAGCCGCTCAGGGCACCCGAGTAGGGTGAACCCCGCAGACGGATCGTAGAGGCGACTCGAACGTTCGTTCGGCTGGGTGACCAAAGGCCAGCCGGGGCGGCGAATCTCTTTCACGTTGCGGTTCGCCGGCCAGCGGTACCAGCTCGAACCGCTCCACGTCCACCAGTCCCGCGGTCGGTGATCTTGACGCAGGGATCACCCACAGCGCCAGGAAGCCATCGCGTGGAACGGCGCAACGATCTCGCAGCCGAGGTCCGCAGCCGCCGCCGCGAGCAACCCGGCTCTCCTCGAGCACGCCGCCGACGGCAATCGACAAGAGCCCGGCCATCGCCAGTGGCAGCTCGGCGCGAACGCCGCGGCCGGCACCACCACCATGCCGCCGCCCAGTTCGGCCAGGCGCCCCACCGCCATGTCTCCGTCGTCGACGCCGACGCAGACGATGTTGTGGGCATCGTGAGCGACGGTGAGGCTATTGCGCCGCGGCTGCAAGCCGAGCCCGCGTACGAAGCCGAGCCCGGTCCGGCCGCTTGCCCAGATGCCGTTCGACCACCGCGATCTTGGCCAGGTCGCGATCCGCGTCCGCGACCGCCAGGCCTCGCGCAGCCTCGGCCGCTCCACCAGCTTTTCGGTCACGATCTGGCTCTGGGACGATCCCGATCACGCGGATCGGGGGGCCGTCCGAGGGCGTGTGCAGCTCGTTGGGGGAGATCGGCTGCACGCGCACGGTGCGGCTCGCCCATTCGGCACGCTGCCGCGGCGACCTGCGGCCGGCCGTCCTTCAGCACCAGGTCGGGCAGAAATCGCTCCAGGTCGGGAAGCAGGAGCAGGTCGGCGCGGTGGCCGGCCGCGACCGCCGCGATCGGACAGGCCGTGCCACTTGGCGGCGTTCCGGGAGGCGATCGTGAGCGCGTCCAGCGTCGACGCCCGGCTCGACCGCGCGCCGCACCATCGAGTTGATGTGGCCGTCCCCGACGATCTGGGACGGCTCGCGGTCGTCGGTGCAGAACGCGATCCTGGCCGGGCCCAGCTCGCCGATCAGCGGCAGCAGGGTCTCCAGGTTGCGAGCGCCGGACGCCTCACGGATCAGCAACCTCATACCCGCCCGCAAACGCTGCCGAGCCTCCTCGATTGTGGTCGACTCATGGTCGGAGCCGATGCCGGCGGCCGCGTAGGCCTGCAAGAGCGGGCGGAGCACGCCCGGGGCATGGCCGTCGACGTGCGCCGCACCCCGGAGGGCCAGCTTGGCCAGCTCGGACGGAGCGCCCGCGATCAGGCCCGGGAAGTTCAATCTTGGCCAGGCCGAGCACCCGCCGACGCCGCAGGAGGCCCTCGAGGTCCCCTTGGTCAGGGGCCGGCGCGGCGACTCGAAGCCTGGAGGCGGGCACGCTGGCGGGGCCCTGAAGACCGTCCAGCGGCAGTTCTCGCAGGCGTCGATCAGCCAGTGCACGCCTCGGTGCCGAGCACGTTGGCGATCTCTTGGGGGTCGGCGACCACCGTGGTGGTGCCGAACGGAAACACCAGCTTCGGCGAACTCGGCCGGCAGCAGCAGCGACGACTCCAGGTGCATATGGGCGTCGATCCGACCCGGGCCGCGACGTGGCGACCTCCGGCTTCGATGAGCCTGGTGGCCGGCGTAGGAGGCGACTGCGGCAATCCCAGCCATCGCCAGATCGGCCACGTCGGCGTCCAACCACTCGCGGGTGTGGACCGACAGCACGCGTCCGCCGCGCAGGACCAACACGGCCGGTTCGTCGCCGCGCGCCACGGCCAGCCGTCGGGAGAGGTCGGTCATGGCGTGAGTCTAGGCGTCAGCCCGTGCACTCGCCCCAGTTGCCGGTAGCCTGTTGAGAATATGCATATTTTCGCTTGCTTTCCAGTTCCGGGTCGCGTACCTTTCCTTCTGCGCCGCTCAGGGCAGCCGAGTAGGTTGAAGCCAGTCGGACGGATCGTAGAGGCGACTCGAAACACGGTTCGGTTGGGGGACGGAAGGCAAGCCGGGGCGGCGAATCTTTGGTCCCGTTCAGGCAGTCGTCTGACAGCACGACCATTTTCCGCCGCCCGGATGGCGACGGAGGGGTCATACGTTCAGTGCACACCAGAGGTGGCCGGTGAGCCACCTGCAACAGCGGCCTGCGATCCTCGCCCAGCCTCTCTTCAGACCCCATCGTCGCACAGGCCGCCTGAACCACTTGTTGGCGGATAGCACCCGCCAGCCGGGGGACAGCAGGAACGCACCCTCCCCCCCCGACGGTGCGTAGTTGAAGTCGATCCAGTTCACGTTCACCAGGAAGTGGTCACCGACCACCGCCCCGTTTCCCGGGATGCCGTCGGGGAACAGGGGCAGCAGGAACAGGAGGCAGATCAGGATGATCCAGAGGATCGCGAGCGGGTGATCCACTTGTAGTCCTTGCCGAGTGTGCCAGGCCCCCGCGCTCGAAATTCTTACCCGTGCGCGGTAGCGCAGGATGATCGGAAGCACGAAGGCGATGTAAAGGCCGATCACGGCCATCGACGTCCCCACCGCATAGCCGACCGACCGGGTTCTTCAGCGTCGGCAGCATCAGCGCCCACGCCAGCACGCAGATCGCCCACACCGAGTGCACCGGCACCCGGTCGCGGTCGACACCTTGCGCCAAGCTGGTGCCCGGGGACAGCGGGTCACGCGAGAACGCGAACATCATCCGCGACGCCGATGGACCGACGCCAGGCCGCAGAAGAACTGGGCCACGCAGCGATCACGAGCAGGAACTCGGCCCACTTGTTCTCATCGCGTTCTGCCAGATGTACTGCACCGCGAACCCGTACTGCGCCCGGTGTCGGCGACCGGGCACGGGATGCGAATGTGACGGCGACCAGCAGGATGAACCCGAAGATCACTGAGACGACGACCGACATGACCATGCCGAGCGCGGCCGCGCGGGAGGGGTTCCAGGGTTTCCTCGCTCATGTGCGCCGATCCGTAAGTAGTGGGCCATCAACAGGCCGATGCCGAACACGAACCAGAATGCCGGGTTTGTGAAGCTCTGCCCCTTGGAACCCGGACAGGTTCTCGGTGTCCGTGAACACGAAGCTTAGCCACTTTGTGGTGGTCGGGGACGAAGATCAGCACGACCGACGATGATCGGCACGCCAGCCATGGGCCACCAGGCGCTAGATGTTCTTGAGCATCGCCGGCCGCCGCACGCCGAATTTGATCAGGCCGTGCAACGCGATGATGAGCGTAGACATCGGCGTGCTCTTTGGTCAGCGAGAAGCCGAACCACAGGCCGAGCGGCGACGAGATGAAGGTCGCCGCGCCGAAGTCGATCGCCGCGGTGACGGCGATCTGACCGACCAGGTTGAACCAGCCGGTGAACCAGCCCCAGCCCGGGCTGCCGAGCCGTGACGACCAGTAGTAGAGCCCGCCGGCGGTGGGGTACTTGGACGCGATCTCGCCCATCGCGAGCGCTACCAGGATGCAGAAGCCGCCCACCAGCAGCCAGCCCCAGGTGACGGCGACCAGGCCGCCCCACGATCGCCAGGTAGTACGAGGTGAGACAGCCGGCCAGGATCGAGATGATGGTGAAAGAGATCGCAAAGTTCGAGAACCCGCCCCAGCCCCGCAACAGCTCCTGCGCGTAGCCGAGCTCGTGAAGCAGCTTCTCGTCGTCGCTGAGATTGGCGGGAGGGGGGTTGGGCCCAGCTCCCGTGCGTGTACATCTTCCTCCTTGGTCGTCAGGAACCGGCCTCTACTAATGGGCCGCCGATTATACGACTCTCAGGGGGAGTTTCGACCCGGCAGGACAGAACTCCTTGCCGACGAACTCAGCCGCATGGGGTTCGGCCATCTCCGACGGCGGCGCGTCTCTGTGGCGTGGCGGCGCTGGTGGTCGCCTTCGGTGCCTTCCTGTCGGCCGAGAGCAACGACCTCTCGCGCAGACAGGCCGGTGCGATCGCGGTGGCCTTTGCGTGATCATGATTGCCGTGCACGTGGCGGTGCTTCGGACGCGGGCCGATCGGGCCGCCCCGCGGACGCGTCACTGGCCGCGCTGGTGGCGGCGCTCGCCGTAGCGCCCGGTTGATGCGCTCCTGTGGGATTCCGGGATCGGCAACGAGACCGGTGTCTTCTTCTTCGGCTTCTCGCGCGACGGAACAGGCAACGGCTTGATCGTGTCGGCGGTGGTGTTCGCCGTTCCCTACGCGCTTGCACGCGACGCGCGCTGGTGTGATCGCGCCGCTTGCGCTGGTCGCGGGTATCAAGGTGCCATTGCTGGGAAATGGCGAGGTGACGTCATTCAGCAGCGGTAGCTGGACGCGATTTCTCTTCCTGATGGCGGAGTTGGCGGCGCTCCACGCCCTGGCGAGCCGGGTGCCGGCCGCCACACAACCTGCTGCTGGCCGCAGCCCTGCTCGTGCCGTTCACGTTCGTCAGCTACCCGACGAGCGGGGCGAGCACGGTCCGACTCGTCGGGGCCTCACTGCTCGCGGCACTGGCGCTGTGACGTGGGCGCAGCTCACCCCTGGGATCGGGTTTGCCACCGTGCTGATGGCGACGTTCGAGGTGGGATCACTTTCCGAGCACGGCAGAAGCCTCGGCGGCGGTGCTGTTCGCCGCAGCCGGCGTCGCCCTACTGCTCGCCGGTGGGATCCTCAACAGGCCGCGCTTGCGCCGCCGGCCGCGGAGCCCTCCTAGCCGTTCAGCCGAACGCCTGCTCCAGATCTTCGATCAGATCATCGGCCGACTCGATCGCCGCCGACAGCCGCACCAGGTTGGTGGGCGTGGCGAACGGCGCATCGGCGGTCGAGGCGTGCGTCATCTGTGCGGGCGTCTCGATCAGGCTCTCGACGCCGCCAGGCTCTCGGCCAGCGACCACACCTTGGTGCGCGCGACCAACCGAGGGCCCGCTTCTCGCTCTCGACCAGGAACGAGATCATCCCGCCGAAGTCGCGCATCTGCCGGGCCGCGTCTGCGCCTGGGTGGTCGGGGATGCCAGGGTAGAGCACCCGTCGACGTTGGGATGGCCGCCAGGAAGCCCGGCCACCGCCGGGCGTTCTCGAGTGCTGGCGCATGCGCACCGCCAGCGTCTTCAGGCCGCGAAACGCCAGCCAGGCATCGAACGGCCCGCCACGGCGCCCGGCGAGTTCTGAAGGAATGCCAGCCGCTCAGCCAGCCCGGCGTCGCGTGTTGGCAAACACTGACACCAGATCTGAGTGGCCGCACAATACTTGGTCGCGGAGTGCACGACGATGTCGGCTCCCAGTTCGAGCGGCCGCTGGAGGTAGGGCGACGCGAACGTGTTGTCGACCACGACAATGGCGCCGAACGAGCCGCTACCTTTGCCGCCGCGGCGATGTCGACGATGTTGAGCAGGGGTTGGTGGGCGACTCCAGCCACAGCATCCGCGCGCCCTCCATGTGGTCGGCCAACTCGCTGTTGCACTGCTCTGCGGAGAGGTACGAGAAGCTGTAGCCCTTCGGCTGATAGACCTTGGAGAACAGCCGGTAAGTGCCGCCGTACACGTCGTTCACCGACACCAGCCGCTCGCCGGGGTCGAGCAGGTGCATCACGGTCGTGGTGGCGGCCATGCCGCTACGCAACGCGAACCCGTGCTCGGCGCTCTCCAGCGACGCCAGGCACGCCTCCAGCGCGCGCCGGGTGGGATTGGCGGTGCGCGCGTAGTCGTCGCCATCCTTGAGAACTTCCCACCGCTTCCTGGACGTAGGTGGAGGTCTGGTAGATGGGGACGGTGACCGCACCGGTCGAGGGGTCGGGCTCCTGCCCGTTGTGCACGGCGCGCTGTCGAACTCCATTGGTCTCGCCCAGGCTAGTCGAGCACCGATGGCCGCGGAGAGCCGCTCCAGCGCTCGGTCAAGGCCTCGTCGTGGCGCGCGCCCCATCGCCCTTGGGCTCGCGGTGCACCGCCAGCACCCGCAGCGTCTCGCTGCTGCGGTCGTTGCGCAGGTCGACCCGGCCAACGATCCGGTCACCCAGGAGGAGGGCAGCACGTAGTAGCCGTAGCGCGCTCATGCTCGCGCTTGTAGACCTCGATCAGGTGCGAGAAGCCGATCACGCGCTCGGCGAATGGCCGATCCCACAGCAGGTTGTCGAACGGCGAGAGCAGCACCGCGGCGGTGGTCGAGCCGCCACGCTCGAGTTCGCCGGCACGAGCACGGGCGCCCCGCCGTCTGCCACCTGCAGCCTTTCAAGCAGCCCTTCGGCGACCAACGCATCGACGTGCGACCGGATCCGGGCGACACCGCCTCGCAGGCGGTTTGCTCGACGATCCCGCGCTCGGTGAGGCGCCGCGCGCCTCCACCGCCCGCACCGAGAGCGTGCGCAGCATCTCGTCCTCGCTCGGCACCGGCGCGCCGAGCATGGCATCGGGGATCACGCGCTCGGGCAGGTCGTAGAACCGCTGGAAGCTCCTGCGCTCCGACGACCACCAGCCGGCCCGAGTTCCACAGCGCCTCCAGCACCCGCTTGGCCGGCTTCTGGCTCCACATCCCGGCGCCGCTCTCACCCTCGAAGTGGCGTGATCCCAGCGGCCCGCGATCGCGGATCTCGGACAGCACGTAGTCGGCCAGGGCCGCTTCACGCTTGAGCACGTCGCCCCACCAGGGGTGGTCGTCGCTGCTCAGCATCACGTGGCGGTAGAGCGGCCAGTCGTCGATCGGGATCAGGCAGGCCTCGTGCGCCCAGTACTCGAAGATACGGCCCTGCTTGAGCAGCTTCGAGACCGTGCCCCGCGGATAGGCGCCCACCCGGCTCGCCAGCGCGATCCGGTGGCTGCGCTCGACGGCCGAGATCGAGTCGAGTTGCACGGCTCCAAGGCGGGCGATCGCCGCCTCCACCTCGACCGCGCGCCCCCTCCGGGCGCGGGCGGCGTAACCCTGGGCCGCGACCGCACGCAGACGCACCTCCGCCAGTGAGGCCGGCGGACTCAAACCCCGTTTCGCCGGTGGGCGAGGTATTCGAGCAGGTCGGAGCGGGTCAGCATGCCGGCCGGGCGTCCGCCCCGCGCGACCACGACGGCAGGACTGCCCGCGGTCAGGTCGGCGAATACGCGGTCGATCGACTCGCTGGCGTCGATCACGTGCAGCGGCGGCTGCATCGCCTGGGCGACGCCCTCGTTGAGCGCGTCGGGGTTCTTGAACACGCGGTCGAGCAGCCCGCGCTCCTGGAGGGAGCCGACGACGTCGGCCAGCGAGTCGGCCGGGTTGGTGCGCACCACGGGAAGCTGCGAGATCGAGTAGCGCTGCATCAGCTCGATCGCTTCGCCCACCTTGTGGCTCGACTCGATCACGACCAGCTCGGGCAGCTCGTCGTGCTCTCCGCGCGTGTGGCGCAGCACCTCCTCGACCGTCGGAGCCGGGGCGCCGCGGTCGAGGAAGCCGTGCTCGAGCATGTAGTTGTCGTCGTAGAACTTGGACAGGTAGGAACGACCGCCGTCGGGGATCAGCGTCAGCACGGTCGCGCCGGCGCCCATCGTGCGGGCGACCTCGAGCGTCGCCCAGACGGCCGTGCCGCCGGATCCGCCCACCAGCAGTCCCTCCTCGCGCGCCATCCGGCGTGCGGTGACGAACGAGTCGCGATCGGACACGGTGACGAAGTCGTCGATCAGCGAGAGATCCATGGTGGTGGGGAAGAAGTCCTCGCCGATGCCCTCGACCAGGTAGGGGTGGACGTCGTCGGGCTGCGAGTAGATCGAGCCCTCCGGGTCGGCGCCCACGATCCGCAGGTCGGGATTCTGCTGCTTCAGGTAGCGCGCCACGCCGGACACCGTTCCGCCGGTGCCAAGGGCGATCACGACCGCGTCAAGCTCGCCGCCGGTCTGCTCCCAGATCTCGGGCCCAGTGGTCTCGAAGTGGGCCTGCGGGTTGGCCATGTTCGAGTACTGGTCGGGCTTGAAGCCGCCGGGGATCTCCTCCGCCAGCCGGTCGGAGACCGAGTAGTAGCTGTCGGGCGACCCTGGCTCGACCGCGGTCGGGCAGATCACGACCTCGGCGCCGTAGGCGCGAAGCAGCGAGATCTTCTCCTGGCTCATCTTGTCCGGCATCACGAAGATGCAGCGGTAGCCCTTGATGGCGGCGGCGATGGCGAGGCCGACGCCGGTGTTGCCCGAGGTCGGCTCGATGATCGTGCCGCCGGGCTTGCAGCTTGCCCTCGCGCTCGGCCGCCTCGATCATGCGCAGGCCGATCCGATCCTTGACCGAGCCGCCCGGGTTGAGGTATTCGAGCTTGGCGATCACCGTCGCGTCGATGCCGGCGGTGAGCGTCTGGAGCCGCACCAGCGGGGTGTTGCCGACCAGCTCGAGCACGGTGGGATACGTGCCGGACATCGGCCAGTGTACCCGGGAAGGCGAGCATGCGCCGCCTCAGCGCCACCTGCCGCTTCCGACCCCTACGGTCGACATACCCGATTGGACGCGTGTGGCGTGAGCGACGAAGTACACCATCTTGCCCGATCGGTCGACGACTTGAAAGAAGCTGCCCTCGAGCTGGCTGTCATCGGTGAGCGGATAGCCTTTCGGCGTCCGAGTCGCGGCCTTCCCCGCAGCCGGGTCATCTGTGCGCGCGATCACGATCGGTGCGAGGCTGAACGGCCGGGCGAATCGCAGCGAGACGAGGCTGGTCCTGCCTTCGCCAGGTTGTTCTCGATCGTCGTTGCGAGCGCCACAGAATCGATGCCAGCGGTGGGGTGGGACGCGTCACTCGGGAACGTGCTGGTTTCCTCCTGGCCGGGATGGAATCGGCAAACGACTCACCGAATCCGGAGGCGTTCGGGAGCCCACGCGAGTGCGAGAGCTCACGAAACGCGCCTGCAGCCAGCCATGTCTCCCAGATCCCGAACGCTGAGTCGTTCTTGAGTCCAGACATGCGGAACGTCAGCCAGGCGCCGCCCTTCGCGTCGTACGCGCCGGCGGCGACGCGATCTCGACCTTGGGGACGTATTGGTGTCGATGCCCCGCATGATGGATCGCAGTAGCCTTCGCTGGGCCCGCGTGCCGCCGGTGATCACGGCGTGGGGATCGTCGATGATGGGCGCGAACTCTTGCTGCGTTGGCAGCGTCCTGGCAACCTCGATCAGCCCCGGGAGTGTGTCGGCGCCGTATGCCCAGAGCGTGACCTTGAAACCGCCCCTGACGGTCACGACGCTCGCTGGGACCCGTATGTGCGCTCGGCGAGCAGCAGCACGCCGAGAGGCTGCTCCTTGTTGAAGGCCGTTGGGTCGGAGGTACGCGCGATCGCAGGTGACCCGCCGATCGTGTACCTCTTGAAGCCCGTTGGAAACCGGCTGAAGAAGGAAGCGAGGGTGCAGTTGCAGTGCCAAGGCTCAACCGTCTCGACGATGCCGGACTTCCAGATCACAACCACGGCGCGGCGCGTCGCCCATACCGAGTCCAGGTTGCGTGACGATGCGAGCGGCGAGTTCAGCTGAGGAATCGGGAACGGAAGTGACGCGGCGCCCGGATACGGGCTCCACCCTGGCCCCAGGATGAAGGACTTCCTCAGGACGGCGAGCTTCTTCGGCGAGGCAACGACGGCGGGCGGCCCGGAAGCCGGTTCGTTACGCCGCGAGTGCGCGGCCAGCGCCAGCGCCGCGACAACGGCCGCAACCCCCATAGCGGCCATTGCCCAGCCGGCGGCCCGCGGCACGCGCCACCCTCGCGGCCTGGTCTGCAACCGAGCCTCCCGACCCTGCACTCGCTGACGCAGGTCGAGGGGCGGATCGGCCCATCGAATCCTCGCAGAAGATCGCGCCAGGCCTCAGCCATCATGCGCTCCAACCGTCTCGAGCGATGCCCGCAGCGAGCGCCGGGCACGGTGCAGCCGCACCTTGACCGTCGCCGCCGGCGACCCCACCAGCCGCGCCACTTCCGCCACCGGCAGGTCGGCGTAGTAGTGCAGGAAGACGACCACCCGCTGGTCGGGTGAGAGCCGCCGCAGCGCGTCGGTTAGGTCGGACGGAAGCGCAGAACCAGCCTCGGCCGCCGGCTCCGCCGATCCCTCGGAGCGAGCGTGCGGTCGCGCCGCAGCTCCTGACCGGCCAGCCGGAACGCCATCCGAAACACCCACGGCACCGGCTCGCGCACGCTCTCGCGGTGGGCGAACAGGCGGGCGAACGCCTCCGCCGTCGCGTCGTCGGCGATCGCCGTGCGTCCGGCGCTCATCGCCAGCACGGCTCGCCACACCCGTCCCGCATGCCAGCGAATCACCGCTTCCACCTCGGCTCTGGTCGCGATCGGTGACTCCCATCAAGCGTCTGCTGTGAAGAGCGCGAAACCAGCCTAGAAGGTTCCACTCGTGGTAGCCTTGCCCCGTCATGCCAGCCCGTCTCTAATAGACCGGCTTCAGAATGACCGGCTGTTGCGGCTGGTTCGCGGCGACGATGGCGGTGTCCCACGCCGCGTGCGGTGCTCAACGTGGCCTACGGCCACGCCTGCGCTCCACTCGCGGCTCGATCCTTGCCACCCCGCCGCGCCCTGCGCCTCACGACGCCAGTCATCCTGAAACCGGTTCTGGCCATCGTGCCGGCCCGAGCGCCGGCCCCCTTCGATGACTGGAGCCTCGCATGGTCCCTCGCCTTGACGCGCGACGTGTGTATCTGGGCTGGTGCGCGGTCGAGGGTCTCGGTTTCACCCTGATCGTCACCGTCAATCTCATCTACCAGGTCACCGCGGTCGCCTGACCGCGTTCCAGCTGGTGCTTGCCGGCACCGTGCTGGAGACCGTCTGCATGCTCGGCGAGGTGCCGACCGGGGTGGTCGCCGACGTCTACAGCCGCCGGCTCTCGATCATCATCGGCGTTGCCTTGACCGGCATCGGATTCACGATCGAAGGGCGGTGCCGTCGCTCGCCGGCGTACTCACCGGGTCGGTGCTGTTCGGGCTGGGCGCGGTGTTCTGCAGCGGTGCCGAGCAGGCCTGGCTGAACGATGAGCTGGGCGAGAGCGCCGCCGGCCCGGCGCTGCTCCAGGGTGCCCAGGCCTGGAACATCGCGCGCTTCGTCGGGATCCCGCTGGCCGTGGTGCTCGCGCAGATCAGCATCAGCTTCCCGATCGTGGTCGGCGGCCTCGTGATCGTGGCGGTGGCTGCCGCCCTGGCCATCGTCATGCCGGAGCGCAACTTCCATCGCACCCCCGCCGCCGAGCGGGAGACGTGGGGCGAGATGCGAGAGACGTTGCGCTGGGGCTCCGCGCTCGTCAGGCGCCGGCCCGACCTGCGCCGGCTGGTGCTGATCTCGGCGGTGGTCGGCGCATTCAGCGAGGGCTACGACCGGCTCTCCACGGCGCACTACCTGCGGGATGTCGGCGTTCCCGCCGGCCAGTCCCCCGTCGTGTGGCTCGGTGGGCTGCTCGCGATCGAGGCACTGCTGGGAGGTGCTGCTGGCCGGCCGCCTCGCCCGCAGGTTGGAGGACCGGCCGTCCGGAGCGATGGGGCCGCTGGCCGTGGCCTTTGCCGTCCGGTCCGCAACAACAGCCGTGTTCGCGCTGACGCGCAGGTTGCAGTCGCGGCCGCCGCCGCGTCACCGGGCGGCGTCGCCCGCGTGGTCGAGGAGCCGCTGTTCCAGTCGTGCCTCAACACCGACCTCGCAATCGCGATCGCGCGCGACCGTGATCTCGTTTGCCTCGCAGAGCAACGCCTTCGGCCGGATCGTGGGCGGGCTCGCGATCGCGGTCGTCGCCTCGACGGCCGGCATCGCCGTCGCGATCGCGCTGGCAGCGGCGCTGCTGGTGCCGGTTCCGCTGCTGCTTCGCGGCGCCAACCGTGCGCGGCCTGCCGTCGAGGTGGCTGTGGCGGGCGACGTTTCCGCCGGCGAGTAGTCTGCGCCGCGTGACCGAGGATCAGCAGCACGATCGCCGTCGCCTGCCCCTCTGGCTGTACTGGTTGATCGTGCTCGCCGTGGCGGTCGTGCTCGGTTCGCCGCGCCGGCGCCGTTCCCGCTCGGCTTCTGGGAGATGGCCTCGCTCGTGCTGCTCGCATCCTGGCTGGGCTCGAAGCGACGCGGTGAGCTGGGCCGCACACGACCTCGAGCCGTACCTGTTCCGGGCCAAGATGGGCATGCGGATCATCCTCGCGTTCTGCCGGCCGGGAAGCTACTCACCCGACGTGCTCACCAAGTGGGCGGTCTACGGCTTCGGCTTCTCGCACCACGACGCCCTGCTCTCCAATCCCGTCCAGTTCCATCGCGGCTGGCCCTGCGCGGGTTTCACCCACAGCCCGTTCTACGGGCTGGCTATCTCCGGCATGATCCTCCTGCTGATGCGAAATCGGGTGTGGGCGTTCTCGTACCTGATCGGCGCCGTGGCGCACGACCTCTCCGACACGCTCGACTCGGTGGGCGTGATGATTCTCTTCCCGCGCAGCACGTGGCACCTGCACTTCGGCCTTTGGCAATACGTCGGCGAGGTCGGGCGCGCTTATGACGCGGTCGCGTACTACACCTCGCTGGGCGGCGTCTGGGACGCGTTCTGGGCGGTCTGGCTGCTGCGCTACTGGCGTATGTTCTCGACCCAGTACTTCCGTGACGAGATCGCTCCGACCGACCCCTTCTGGGCCTGGATGGGCCGACATGGGCGAAGTCGGGTGAAATGCCAACCGGCGTATTGCAGCAGCGCCTTCTTTGGCTACGCATCGATCATCGGCTGGTACATCTGGGTGCTGTTCGTGAACACGTTCCACCCCCACCTGGACTGGTCGATCGGCGGTCCCCAATGGGCACCGAAGCAAGGCCCCGAGTAGTCGCCGGATCTGCGATTTGGGTGTAGTTCGCCTCCACGGATGGGGAGGCCGCTTACGCCGTTTCGGGGCGATGTCCGGTGCCGTGCGGCCTGATCCAGGCTCAAGGGCTCTGCTTCAAGCTGTTCTCAATGGACCTGATGTCTCCTGAAATAATCCCGCTTACGCGCTGGTCTGGCGCGGTCTTCGCCAAGTGTTCGAAGGGTGGCCCTTGGCCTACAGCGTCGGGCCGTGTTGCCGGTCGACACCACACTCGGGCCGCTGACGATCGTGATGTCGGTTGCTATCGCGGGCGGCAACGACTGGCTGCGGATCGCCGCACCCAATACCGCCCCGACGATGGGCGCGATCATCGGCTCGCCAGTCCCGGAGCAGCCGCGCGCGCGCTGGCAGTGGGTCATGGTGGCGGGCGTGCTGCCTGCCGGTGGTGTTCACGACGCCCTCGAAGCCCGTTGCCGGGCTGCAGTCGGGCGGCGTGTTCGTCCCCAATGTCCTGGTCGTCATCGCAACGCTGTGCGTGCTGTTTGACGGCGCGCTCGTGGCCGGTATCACCGTCCTACTGTCGATGGTCTACGCGGTCGTTCAGTTCCACTTCCACAGCCCGTTGGAAGCCGCGGCGGCAACGCTGTGTTTCTGGTGCGGCCGACGAACGGGACGGTCGCGTCGGTGCACGGCGCGGCCTGTCCCGCATCTCCGTGAAACGCCTTGGTTACGTCACCGCGTTGCTCCCCCCCCCCGGTCGCCGTATACGAGGAGCGGGTGCGGATCGCAGGCGGAGCTGCATGACGACACCATCCAGGTGCTGGCCGTGGCCTTGCCGCTACGGCTCGACGACCATGCCCGCCGCCTGCAATCGGGCGACGTCGAGGGCGCGCTCGAGTCGGCTGCAAGCGTCCGCGAGATGGTCGGCCAGGCGGTGGATCGCACCCGGCCGCTGAGCTTCGATCTGTACCCGGGAACACTCTCTGAAGCCGAAGGGTTGGGGGGCTTGGGGCCCTCGAGTTGCTCTGGCAAGGACATCGAGTCGCAGGAATTGCCCGAATGGTCACCGTCTCGGTGGGTTCCCGCGCTTTCCGCCCGAGGTGGAGCGTCTTGCCTATCGCGCGATCAAGGAGCTGCTCGCCAACGCCCAGAAACACTCGCGGGCCGGCAGCGTCTTCGTCTCCCTGTCCGGTGATGCGACATCGATCACCTGCGTCGTCGAAGACGACGGCGTCGGTTTCGATCCCGCCGCCCGCAGCAGTGCGCGGCGGAGCCATCACATCGGCCTGGACGCCACCATGGACCGCATCCGTCACGCGGGCTGCTGGCTCATTCTGGATACTGAGCCACAGGACGGGGAACGCGGGCCCGGTTCACTCACCCAACCGACGGCGTCCGCCTGGCCTCTTAGGAGAGCCGGGCCAGCACGGCACCCGCGCCGTCGACCGTGACGGCGGTCCGTACCACGCCGACCCCGTAATCGGCGTGCCAGGTCCCCCCCCCCGCGTACGTCAACCGTGACCACGGTGCGGCCGCTATCACGCAGGCTTCGCTCGAGCCCATGGGCACCCCGGATAGTGTGTGGGTGAACTGGACGACGGTGTTCTGGCAGAGCGCGCCATCGAAGTCGCCGGATCTGATCCGCTCGATGTGGCCGCGCCCGCGGCCGAGACCGCGCAGACCGGCCGAGATCTTGTACATCTCGCAGCCGGCGCAAAGCCCGGTGGCCTCGGTCCCAGCGCCAGCGTCGCCACCAGCAGGCACAGCGCGGCCCCCTGAGTGGATCGAATCCGGCCAGGTAGGCCAGGGTGGCCGCGCCGAGCACGACCACGCCCAGACCTTGTTCGCGAAGCGCGGTGGGCGCGAGTCCTCCAGCGGCCCCTCGCCGAAGCGCGGCGGCCTGGATCAGCTCAAAGAAGGGCGACGCAGGCCAGGCAAAATCGCCGTCCCAGCGTGAGGCCAATCGCCAGCTGGGAGAAGCTGCGACCAGCGCGAAGCAGCCACCACTGGCCGCTGACCACGCCGATCAGCGACAGCACGCCGACAAAAGCCTGATTCGCACGCCTGGCGCGGTGGTCGATCACGTCGAGGTCGGTGTAGGGGTCGGCGGTGCGGTACGAGCTGTCCATAGTTTGGATCCAAACTGTAGCCGTTGGGCGTCAGGCCAGGATTGCGTCGCGCTCGACCAGCGCCGCGTAGCGGCCGCCGAGCGCGAGCAGCTCCTCGTGCGTTCCGCGCTCGACGATCTCGCCGTCGTCGAGCACGAGGATCAGGTCGGCGTCGCGGATCGTCGAGAGGCGGTGGGCGATCGCGATGGTGGTGCGGCCCGGCGGAGCGTCGCTCGAGCGCCTCCTGGACGGCGCGCTCGGTCTCGATGTCGAGCGCGCTCGTCGCCTCGTCCAGGATCAGCACCGGCGGGTTGCGCAGATCGCCCGGGCGATCGCGATGCGCTGCTTCTCGCCGCCCGAGAAGCGATAGCCGCGCTCGCCCACGATCGTGTCGTAGCCGTCCGGCAGCGAGGCCATGTGGTCGTGGATCTGGGCCGCGCGGGCGGCCGCTCGATCTCCTCGTCGGTCGCCTCCGGGCCGCGCGAAGCGCAGGTTCTCGCGGACCGTGCCGTGGAACAGGTACGTCTCCTGGGAGACCACCCCGACGGCGCGCGCAGGAGTCGAAGGAGAGGTCGCGCAGGTCGACGCCGTCGATCCGCACCGCGCCTCGGTCGGCGTCGTACAGGCGCGCCGTGAGGTAGCCCAGCGTCGTCTTGCCCGAGCCGGTCTCGCCCACGACGCGACCGTGGTGCCCGCCGGCACATGAACTGACGCGCGTCGAGGTCGAGGCGCCGCGCCGGCGTAGCGGAACGACACGTCGTCGAAGCGACCTCGCCGACGACCCTCCTCGCGATCGAGCGTCGACCGCGCTCGGCCCTCCTCGATGTCGACCGGCAGGTCGAGGTACTCGAACACGCGGTCGAACAGGGCGAGCGAGGTCTGCACGTCGACCGCACCGATGAGCAGCTGCCCGATCGGGAAGAAGAGCCGCGTCTGCAGGGTGGTGAAGGCGACCAGCGTGCCGATCGAGATCGCGCGTTGCCGTGCGCGAGCTCCAGCCGGCGAACCAGTAGACAAGCGCGGGCATGATCGCGAAGGTCGCCTGGATCGACGCCATGACCCAGCGTCCCGCCATGCGCTGGCGCACCTCGAGGTCGGCAAGAGCGCGCGACTCCGTCGCGAAGCGGTCAGCCAGGTCGCGCGCGGCCCATGGTCTTGCCGAGCAGGACGCCGGACACCGAGAGGACTCCTCGACCAGCGACGAGACGTCCGCCATCGTCCCTGCCGCGTGCGGGATCCGCTGCGCACTTGCCAACACGCCGGGTCAGGAACACGAAGAGCGGCAGGAGCGCGAGCGAGAAGACCGCGAGCCGCCAGTCGAGCAGGAACATCGCGACGATCGTGGCCATCACGGTGGTCACGTTCGAGACGATCGACGTCGCGGTGTTCGTGACGACGTTGTCGATGCCGCCGATGTCGTTGGCGATCCGCGACTGCACCTCGCCGGTGCGGGTGCGGGTGAAGAACGCGAGCGACAGCCGCTGCAGGTGGCGGTAGACCGAGGGCGCAGGTCGTGCATCACCTGCTGGCCGACGCGGTTCGACAGCCACGTCTGGGAGATGCCGAGAGCGCCCGTCACGATCGGGATCGCGACCATGCCGCCGACC
>CAVWLK010000086.1:0-15908 GCA_963755675.1 uncultured Actinomycetes bacterium | reverse complement strand
CTCTTCACCGACAAGCGGCTGAGGGGCCGCGTCACCCTCCTCACGGACGTCGGCGACACCGTCGGCTTGACCATGCTGTCGATGGGCGTCGACCCCGCCGAGTTCACGAGAGACCAGTTCAACCACGCTGTCGACAGGCTCACGAAGGTCCGGGACTCCGGCCAGCTCAAGGGGTTCACCGGCAACGAGTACATCAGCGGCCTGCGGTCGGGATCGATCGCAGCCTGCTTCGCCTACAGCGGCGACATGATCCAGCTCCAGGCGCAGAACCCTGACCTCGGCTTCACCCTGCCCACGACCGGTCACATCGTGTGGTCGGACAACTTCGTCATCCCGCGCTACGCCCGGCACCGCACCAACGCCGAGCGGCTGATCGACTACTACTACACGCCGACGGTGATGGCCGAGGTCGAGGACTGGGTCAACTACATCTCACCGGTGACCGGGTCGCGCGAGGCGCTGCTCGAGTCCGACCCCTCCGTCGCGAAGAACGAGCTGATCTTCCCCACCGACGAGGTCCTCGCCCGAGCCCGGAGCTTTCGCGGCTTCACCGCCGAGGAGGACAAGGTGCTGACCCCGGTCTTCGAGAAGCTGATCACGTAGCGGCGCGGCGTACGGGTGTGACTCGTCGTACCTGCCCTCAGTCGCGCGGCGGACTCAGACCTTGGGCACGGGGACTTCGCTCACCGGCGTGATGGTGCTCGTGCAGCGCTTGAAGCCCGGCCACAGGAACGTGTGGATGGCGTCGACGTCATCAGCTTCGACGATCAGGAAGAGCGTGTGCTGAGCGTTCGCGCCGTAACGCCCGACCAAGCGGACCCCAGGCACAGTGGGCTCGAACAGCGAGTTGGACCCGCCCTCGTCCCGAGGGCATGACTCGGGGGTGTGGACCTGCGTGATGTGGAAGAGCACGGGGCCTCCTGTCGTCGTGACGTGAACAAGACAATCGTTGATCTGCCTGGCGGGGTTTGTCACTTGCCGGGGACAGGCACCTTCCTCCGCTCCGAGCGAACCCTCGAGGCCGGTTGGGAGATCGAGACTCAAGCCGTGGACCTGGGCAGCGGAGTGGGTGGCGTGTCGTTGGCAACTCCGACGTCGCTAGCTGCCCTCCCCTCTGGGGTGGGTGTGGGTGTGGTTAGCGAAGTGCGTCTGTACGCCGCTTGTGGGCGCCTGCCGTTTACCTGATCTGCCGGCGGTCTCAAGGGGTCGGCGCAACACTTCGTGATTCGGTGATGTCGAGGTGGTTGTGGTGGGTCATGGCGATTACGAGAGGTTGACGCCGGAGGCGATCGACCAGGTGTGGTTGCGGATGCGGGCCGGTCAGGCGGCGAAGCCGACGGCGCGGGAGTTGGGGTTGTGCACCGGGACGGTGCGGGCGTATCTGATCCGGTGCGGCGGGATCAGACCCGAGCCGCGACGACGTGCAGCGGGTCGGTTGAGTCTCGCGGAGCGGGAGGAGATCTCGCGCGGCCTGGCGGCTGGGTCACTCGATCCGGGCGATCGCCGTGTCGTTGGGCGGGCGCCCTCGACGGTCAGTCGCGAGGTCAACGCCAACGGTGGCCGGCGGCGGTATCGGGCGGCGCGGGCCGACCTGGCGGCGTGGTCACGGGCGGCGCGGCCGAAGCCGTGCAAGCTGGCCGGCAACCCGGTGCTGCGTGCCATCGTGGAGGAGAAGCTGGCCAGTCGCTGGTCCCCGCAGCAGATCGATGGCTGGCTGAAGCTGACCTACCCGACAGCGTCCGGAGATGCAGGTGTCGCACGAGAGCATCTACCGCACCCTGTTCGTGCAGTCCCGCGGTGCGCTGCGCAAGGAGCTGACCCGGTATCTGCGCACCGGTCGGGTGATCCGACGCCCCAAAGGTGTCCGGCTGCCCGACGGCAGCGGCGGTCGACCGAACACGCTGCACATCTCCGAACGGCCGGCCGAAGCCGACGACCGGGCGGTGCCCGGGCACTGGGAGGGCGACCTGGTCTTCGGCAAGAACATGAGCCCGGTCGCCACCCTGGTGGAACGCAAGACCCGGTTCTTGATGCTGGTCGGGCTGCCCCGCGGCGACCACCAGGCCGACGCCGTCGCGGACGCGCTCGCCGCGGCGATCACCACCCTGCCCGGTCAGCTGGCGAAGTCGCTGACCTGGGACCTGGGCCACGAGATGGCCCAGCACCAACGGTTCACCGTCCAGACCGGGGTGCAGGTCTACTTCTGCGACCCCAAGTCGCCGTGGCAGCGCGGCAGCAACGAGAACACCAACGGCCTGCTGCGTCAGTACCTGCCCCGACGCCTCGACTTCCGAACACTGACCCAAGCCGACCTCGACGCCATCGCACAAGAGCTCAACGAACGCCCTCGACAGACCCTCGAGTTCAAGACACCATCGCAAGCATTGGCAGAGGCGTTGCGTTGACCGCCTGAACCCGCACCGATGAGCGGCGTCCGCCGGGGCGTCCGGTCGGCCTAATGGCGATCGTGGAGGAACGGGTCGAAGTCCTCGAGATACGTCTTGGGACTCGGTGCCCGTCAGGTAGTCCGCGTACTCCTGCAGGCCCTGGGCGATCTCGGACTCGGGGTTCTGCACGAGGGAGTGACGGATGTACCCGACGATGACGCCCACGCCGGTAACGCTGCAGTGGTCCATCGCGTCAGGCCGTCGAAGCGGTAACCGAGAAGACCTCTTCGCAGTCCGCGCTCACGATCGCAGCGAGTTCCGCTTTGTTGCGGCACTGGCGATACACGAACTCGCGGCAATAGCGGTCATAGGTTTACGATGTTGTCGGGGGCACTCAGGCGGCACGTCGCGCCCGTGTCGCTCTAAACACCGACCAGGAAATGCCTGGGACGCCTAGGACGGTGCGGGGATCCCAATCGGTCGGCGGTTGCGCGATCTTGCCCCGGATCACTGATCGAGCGACGGGGTGGGGTTGCGAAGATCGGCACGTCGCGCAATGAAATCCATCTCATCACGGCTCGGAAGGTAGGACGACACTTTCAGATCATCGTCGGGACCGGTCGAAGCGCACTCCCTTACCGCTCAGAGTGAAGCTCGGACTGCCGACGTGCGGGTACGTCGATTGGGTGGTCTGGACGGGCTCTGTGCAGACCAATCCGCTCGACTCCGCGTATCGAAGGGCTCGCGATGGGTGAACCCGCACCCATAACGAGGAGGGAAGTCACATGAAGCGCATTCTCGCCACAGGATCCATCGCCGTTCTTGCAACGCTCGGCCTCGCCACCCCGGCCAGCGCTGCACCAGCGAAGGCCGCTTGCTTCGGCCAGGTGCACAAGACCGTCAACAGCGGCGGCCTCACCGGCTTCGCCAATGTCGGTGAGCTCGTCAAGGCCGTTGGCGGCCAGGGAAAGAACGCGGCTGCAAGGGGTCTCTGCAAGTAGGTCGGGTCCCACCTGCACCAGGGATAGCGGCTCGGGCGCTCGGACCCGAGCCGCTCCCCGCTTCTGCAGTAAGTCCGCCACGTCGGGCAGATCGCCTACGCGTCGACGACGCGAAGCGTTGGTCGGCGAGGTGGGCGGTCGATGTGATGCTTTGGGCATTGGCTCGTCGACTGGCGGACCCAGGCCATCGCCGCTTCTCGGGTGCGACCGAAGCGTCGGTGTCGATCGATAAGGCGTTGAGCGCGGACTGGTCCTCGATGTCGAGGTGCCAGACGGCATTGAGGTGGGTGCGTGCGCGTTGCCAGCGCGGATCAGGTGAAAGCAAGTAGTTGCCCTCGGTGATGACCAGGGTAAGGCCCGCGGCACCGCGATGCCGCCGGCGACTGGTTCGTCGAGGTCTCGGCGGAACCCCGGAACATAGACGATCGAGTCGTTGGGGTCGGCGAGCCGTGCCAGGGTCGCTGCGAAGCCGTCTACGTCAATCGTCGCGGAGGCACCCTTGCGATGTGTGAGGCCGAGCGTGGCGAGCGCTCGGTTGGACAAGTGGAATCCGTCCATGGGACCACGGTTGAGGTGTCGGGACCGAGCCTGGCGGCGAGGTCGGCTGCGAGCGTGGACTTGCCGACGCCGGTTGGGCCGCAGAGACCGACGAGGGTGCGGGGCTGCCGCGCACTGAGTATGCGCAACCGGTCCGCCAGAGAGCGGACATCGACCTCGACGGTAGTTGCGGTCATGGTTTCGAACCGGGTGAGGTCGGGGCCTGCTGGGCTGCCAGGACAGTTGCCTCTCTCATCGTTGCGCCTCAGGAGGTAGCTCGCACAAGACGCAGGCCTTGCGCCCGGTACTTCGCGGCGACGCTGGTGGTCAAGCCCGCGTCGGTGACGATCACCGCGAAATCGTCAACCGCGGCGTAGTGACAGAAGCTGCTGGCCCCGAACTTCGTGTGGTCCGCCGCGAACAACGCGCGGCCCGAGGACTTCATTGCCACTCGTTTCAGCTCCGCGGTCTCGGCGTCGGAGGTGCTCACCCCTCGCTCCAGCGAGATCCCGGAGGCCGTCATCACTGCGACGTCAGGCCTCAGTTCGGCGAGCATGCTGGTCGCGGACGCCCCGACGGTCGCGAGCGCCCTGCCGCGCAGTCGGCCACCTAGGAACATCACCTCGGTCCTCGCACGAGCCGAGAGCACGATGGCAGCCTGTAACGAGGATGTCACCACCGTCAGTGGACCCTCGGTCGCAGCCAGACGCTCTGCGATGGCCAACGCGGTCGAGCCTTGATCCAGGAAGATCGACTCCCACCCCGCCAGCTCATCGATGCACGCCGCGGCTATCTGCCGCTTCTCGCGGGCCAGCTGACCAGATCTGCGCATCACCTGGGTCTCGAAGTGGGGTTTGTCGACGGGGAGCGCACCTCCGTGGGTGCGACGGACCAGCCCGTGGGCCTCGAGCGCGTGGAGATCCCTCCGCACCGTCTCAGCGGCGACGTCCAAGGAGCCCGCAAGGGCGCCGACGTCGACGCAGCCGCGCTCTCTGACTGCCTCAACGATGAGCCGACGTCGCTGCTCCTGCGCACCTGGCACGGTTGGTCCTCTCTCGTGGCGCAATCGTATGCGCAACCGTATGCGCTAGGCTTGAGTCGTGTAAAGGGTGCGAGGGATCGAAGAACGTTCTAGGCGTGTGGGTGCCTGGCAATAGGGAAGGGTCAAGTGGCTCGGCCAGCGCCCTCCCTCGGGTGGTGACTACCGGGAAAAATGGAGCCGTGATGGTGACAATGCACGAGGTGGCGAGAGCCGCCGGTGTCTCCCAGACGACGGTCTCCCACGTCATCAACGGCACCCGAAAGGTCTCCCCCGCCACCGAGGACGCGGTTCGACGCGCCATCGACACGACCGGTTACGTCGGCGACGCCCTCGCCCGTTCCATGCGCTCCGGCCGCAGCAACACCGTCGGGGTCGCCATGTCCGCGATCTCCAACATCTACTTCGCTGAAGTCCTAGCCGCGGTGGAACAAGCAGCCGTCGCCACGGGGCGGCTTGTGCTCCTCGTCGATACCCACGATGATGCCGCCACTGAGTTCACCGCGGTCCAGGCGCTCCTCTCACGGCGAGTCGACGGCCTCATCCTCGCCCCCTCAGCCGAAGCCCACCGGTCGCTAGAGATGCTGCGTCGGTCCCGGACCCCCACAGTCCTGCTGGACCGGTTCCCGCCCGAAGCTGACGGCTCGTTCGACATGATCGGTGTCCGGAACGCCGAGCCCACGGCATCGCTCGTGGACCTGATCGCCCAGCAGGGCCACACCAAGATCGGATTCGTCGCCGGCCTACCCGGCTTGTCCACGACAGACGAGCGACTCGCCGGGTTTCGCGCCGGACTCCAACGAAATAACCTCATCGAGGACGACGAGATCATCGTCCACGGCCACTCCGACTCACAGGAAGCACGCAAAGCAACCATCGACCTGCTGCAAAGCAACAACCGGCCGACGGCCCTAGTCTCCGCCAACAACGCGATGACCATCGGCGTACTCGCCGGCCTGCGCGACCTGTCGCTTCAAGTCCCCGCGGACCTGTCACTCGCCTGCTTCGACGACTTTCCCTGGTCCGAGGTCCTCACCCCCCGTCTGACCACCGTGGCGCAACCCATGATCGAGATCGGCTCACGAGCCGTCGACCTGCTGAACACCCGCATCCAACACCCCCAACTTCCACCGCGGCGCGTTCGACTCGAGCCCCATCTCCAGATTCGCGACTCGATCCGGCAGCTGGGCTGATCCAGTCACGGCAACGGCCCGTGCCTCAAGGGGCCAGGATGGATAACTGGATCTGCCGTGTGGTGGGCGGCTGCGCTCGCCCGGAGCCGCGGTGCGGACTTTTCTTGGATCGGTTCGCACCCGTTGATCTGTGACGAAAGTTGAGAGCCGCGCAGCGGACCCCGCCTCCGGCCGGGGAGCCGAGCTCTTCCGTCGGGGGCGGGGTCCGCACAGGGCGCGAACGTTCAGGGCAGCGGGATGCTCCAGATCCCGCGTCCGTGGGTGGCGGCGTAGACGTTGCCGTCACCGGCGAGCTCGACGTCCATCACCGTGACCAGCGGGAGGTTGGCACCGAGCTTCGTCCAGTTGGTCGCACCCGGCGCCCGGTAGAAGACACCCAGGTCGGTGCCGAGCACGAGCGCGCCCGACGAGGTCTCCTTGACCGAGTTGGCCGGCACGTCCGGGAGGTTGCCGGACAGGTCGGTCCAGGTCTGGCCACCGTCACGAGTCTCGTAGACGTGGCCGACCCCGGCGCCCGGGCCCTCGGTGAAGCGACGGCTGAACCCGTTGACGGCGAGGAACGCGTGCTCGGCTGTTCGCCGGGTCGATGCCGATGCCGCCGATGTAGCGGTTCGGCACGTTCGCCGGGAGGGTGACCGCCTTCCAGGCGCCGGAGGCGTTGGTGGCCAGTCCACGGCTGAACCCGGCGTTGTTGCAGGGTCCGCACCAGGCCGCGTACCCGACGCCCTTGTTCATCGCGACCGCGGTGGCGGAGTGGCCCGCGCCGAGGTCGAACGTCTTGTTCCACTCGGCTCCGGAGCGGATCGCGTAGCCCTTCTGCTGGGTCCAGACGTACTGGCCCGCCGGCGATCCAGCTGTTCTTGTTCGAGCGGTCGAAGTCGAACGGGGCGATGAACCGGGCGTTCGGGTCGTGCGGGTCGATCTTCCACGAGGTCGCGGTGTCGGTGCTCGTCGAGCCCGGGGTTGACGCCGCAGTTCTCGGTCACGGTCATCGACAGCGTGGTGTACTCCTGCACCTGCCGGCAGCCGTTGGCGGGGTCGGCCATCGAGTCGCCGCCGTCACCGCCGAAGGGGGAGCCCATCTCGGTGTCGGTGTTGGCGCCCGACGGCTTCACGCCGCGCAGGTTCGAGGCGCCGTTGTCCTGCAGACCACCGGAGACCACCAGGCCGCCCTTGGCCGTGTCGGCGCCGGTCGCGACGGAGTAGTACTGCAGGCCGTCCATGGTCCCGTCCCTGGTCAGGGACTTCCAGTCGGTGGCGTGCCCGTCGGCGTTCGCCTTGCCGTTGACCGGGCGGCTGTAGATGCCGCCGTCGTTGCCGGCGAAGAACGTCGGCGTGCCGTTGACCGTGCCGATGGCCGCGGCGTGCTGGTCGGAGTGCGTCGTGCCCGGGCAGGTGTTCTTGGCGTCGCTGATGTTCCAGCAGGGGAAGTAGAAGTTCCAGTAGGGACCGGGCGTGGTCCACGTGCTGCCGGAGTTGCTGGTCTCGTAGACCTCCTCGAGCCCGGCGTACACGTGGTTGGGGTTCTTCGGGTCGACCTGGAGGAACTGGTTGTACCAGGCCTGGACCCCGGGGCCGTAGCCCTTGCCGCTCACGGACTGCTTGAGGGCCGATCCGGAGTTGGCGAGCTTGGTGGAGGTGGCGATCTTGTTCCAGGGGCCGGTGATGGACCCGTTGTTGGAGACGTAGATGCCGTCGAGGTAGGAGTTGACCGTGCCGCTGGCCTTGTTCAACAGGGTCGGGGACTGGTTGATGGCGTAGAGCTTGGAGGCGTCCTTGGCCCAGGCGAAGGTGACGTAGCCGATGTCGTCCGCCGGCATCGCGCCGCCCGGGTTCGTCTTGACCCAGGTGTTGCCGCCGTCCTTCGACTCGTAGAACCCGTTGTAGGTGTCGCCGCTGCGCCACCCGAGCGCCGCGATGACGTGGCGGGGGTTGGTGGGGTCGATGGCGATGTCGTTGACGATGTTCTTGTACGCCGCGTTCGTCGCGCCGCACGAGGTGTTGTCGGTGCACTTGGAGCCGGCCGGCACGATCACCTTGCCGGCGTCGTCGGTGATCTTCGGCATGTAGTCCATGTTCGGCGCGTAGTGGAACGTCCACGTGCCGGTGCTGGTGGAGTCGTCGTGCGGACCAGACGCCCCGGTTGGTGGCCGCCCACACCCGGCCGCCGCCGAAGCGGACCCGCCCGATCGTCGTCGAGTCGAGCTCCGAGCCGCCGACCCGGTCCGCCATCGTGAACTGGCCGGTCTTCGGGTTGGCCAGCCGGAACACGCCGGCGCCGGCGTACGCCGTACCGCCGGTGTTCGCCTCACCCGAGGAGAACCACAGCGAGCCGTCCGCCGCGAGGGTCAGGTCGCCCGAGGACAGGGTCGGGAGCTGGTCGCTGATCGGCTGCCAGTGCCCGCCTCCGGTGGTGGAGCGCCACACGCCGCCGTCCGCGGAGGCCGCGTAGACGTCGCCGGCGCCGTCGGCGGCGATCCCGGTGATGCGCCCGGAGACGTAACCGCCGCCGCCGCTGGAGTTGGAGTAGTAGTCGCGGTAGCGCGGGTCGTCGGAGTTGTAGGGCACCTTGGTGACGTCGGCCCAGGAGCCGCCGCTCGTCGGCAGGGCGGTCAGCTGCTTGTAGGCCGCCGTGTAGGCACCCGAGGAGACGACGCCGGGGGCGGTGCGGGCCTCGGCGAACTGGTCGGCCAGGGTCTTGGCCTCCTTGGACTCCTTGCCGGCCTCGTCCGGGTCGACCCCGGCGATCATCATGTACTTCTCGAGGGCCTCGTGCGGCATCGCCTTGACGTTGGCCTCGGCGGCCTGCTCGTGCTCGCGCTCGGACTCCGACTTGGAGGCGCTGGGAGCGCCCGTGCACGCCGCCCCGAGAAAGAGGGTGGAGATGGTCAGGGCGACGAGTGTCCCCCCTGCTCTGGGTGATGGCGTCGGCTCTGTGGCGTACCTGACTCATCGTATTGCTATGGAGCCGATGCCGCTGACCTGCGCGGCATGCTATAACTTGGCAGGCCGGTCAGCGTCGTGCTGACGGGGTCGAGGGCGGAGCCGCGCGCGACCTGCGCAGCCGGACTGCGGTGGTGTGGACCTTCTGGGTGTGCAGGATGTCCACCGCCCAGAACAGCCACCGTTCACTGAGGCCGCGGTGAAACCGGCGCTCATGCCGAACGCGGTGTCGGCCAGCGCGCTTCCGAAGCGCGACCCGGCGACCAGCACACCCGTCACGGTCACGCGGCATGCCGACCAGCATGGCGTGGGCCAGCGCCAGCCGCCTGCTCAAGCGCGAGCTTTGCCCGCTCGCTGTCCGGGAAACGGGTTGCGGTGGCGGCGGCCTCTCATCCGAGCTACCCTCTCGTCGCCCCAAGACCGTTGTCTCGCCCGCCCGGCCCGTGATCGCTGGAACATACTGGCCGACATCGAGGTCTTCATCTTCGCGGTCGAGGCCGAACTGGAAGCGATGGACCACGAGTCGGCGCGCCTGCACCGTCGCGGTCAGCAGGCCGACCTGGCCCGGCGGCGGCGTCTGATCAGGCTGATCTCGCGCTACGCCCAACAGGGCGCGGGACCGGCACGCTCGACCTGCTGCTCGAGCGGTAGCGGTCGGTGATCGGGACCTGCGCCGAGCTGAAGAAGAGGCATGCGGGCTGTATAGAGATCGTCGCCGCCTCGCCCAGCAGATCCTGGTCGACGACGAGGTAGCCGACATGCTGGGCTTAATCGGCTGCCAAGCGGGTCGCGGACGCCGAGCCGCACGCTCGAGCCGGGCACCGACCTGCAGGGTCCGCTGCCGCGCTGTCTCGACCGCAGGGGCATCCCTAGCAACGCCGAGGCGCGGCTGTCGGGTAGAGTGGCGCCCATCGCGGCGACGACGCGCTCATACGCGGGGGTGCAGCGGTCGGGCATGACCTCCGGCACCGGCGCGATCGATCGCCGGCAGACCACGCCGCACCGACACGGGCCGAAGCGGAAGGCACGGACCTCCAACACCCCGAATAGCGAGACCGTTGGTGATCCGAAGCGCAATCCAGGCTCAAGCCTCGTCCTGCCGCCAGCCGAGGACTATATACTCCGCCGGCGTTGGAACCTCGGCCAGCAGGCCGTTTTTGAGCATGCTGCGGAACACCGCGTTAGGGGCCGCGGCTGGTAAGCCGCTCGGCTCCGTAGCGAGCCGGACGTCATGCTGCGCGGCAGCGGCGAGGATCTGCCGTTGAGTGTCGGACACGCTTATCGTCAGGGCTCCTGGCGCAAGACCCGATCAGCTGGGTCCTACGGACCAAGAAGCCCACCGATCGTCCAGTGGCGCCCGGTCTTCTGTGACACGCCCAGACCAGTTCGCTCTGGTCGGCGCGTAAATGCAGCGGTGAATGCCTAGAAGGTGCTTGGTCTCTGTCAGCTCGTCGCAGCCGCATGGCATGATGGAGGTCCGCATCACGCCCTACGCCGAACCGGACGAGGAGTAAGCTATGCTGCGTGAACGCCATCTTCCGCCGCCCGACATCTTCCCTGCCGAACCCTGGGCGCTTGGCACCCGGCGCTACGATGCGAAGCTAGCGCGCGAATTACGCCGGCCCGGCCGAGACGATGTTCGCGCTGGCCAACGGCTATCTCGGCATCCGCGGCACCAGGACGAAGGGCGCCCGGTGCGGGAACCAGGCGTGTTTCTCAATGGCTTCTATGAGCTTCGGCCGATCACCTACGGCGAGCACGCCTACGGCTTCCCGCGCGTCGGCCAGAGCATCCTGAACTGCCCCGACGGCACCATCGTCAAGCTCTTCGTGGATGGCGAGCCATTCGTCCCGGCGGAGGCCGAGGTGCTCTCCTACCGCCGCCTCGTGGACCTCAGCGTCGGGCACCCTGGTCCGCGAGATCGTCTGGTCGACGCCTGCGGGCAACGCATGCGGCTGCGGACGCTTCGGCTGGTCTCCTTCGACCATCGGCATCTCGCGGCGATACACTACGAGCTGGTGCCGAGGACGCGGAAGCCGAGATCGTCATCTCCTCGGAGACTGATGCACCGCGAGCCCCTGCCCGGCGACGGCTCCGATCCGCGCCTGGCGGTCGGCTTCGTCGGCCGGGTGCTGCAGCCGGCCGGGACGCGCCGCCGAAGGGTTGCGCGCGATCCTCAGCTACACCACCCGCAGCTCCGGGCTGGTCTTGGGCTGCGGCATGGACCACGTCATCGAAACCGCCTGCCCGTTCACGCACGAGGCACGCTGCGAGGACGATTTCGCCGCCGTCGTGTTCAAGCTCCGGGGCGAGCGCGGCAAGCCGATCCGGCTCTGGAAGTATCTGGCCTACCACTACGGCGAGAGGACGACGCCGCGCGAGATCCGCGTCGCAGGTCGCCTGGACGCTGGACCGTGCACGTGGAGAGGGCTTCGACACGGTCCTGGAGCGGCAGCAGGCCTACGTCGCCGCGCTTCTGGGAGCGCGCGGATGTCGAGGTCGAGAGGCGCCGCGCCGCGAGCTGCAGCAGGTGATCCGCTGGAACCTGTTCCAGCTCCTGCAGGCGACCGAGCGCGCCGAGGGGCACGGCATCGGCGCGCGCGGCCTCACCGGGCAGACCTACGAGGGGCACTACTTCTGGGACACGGAGATCTACGTCCTGCCGTTCCTGATCTACACGCACCCGCGGATCGCGCAGGAACCTCCTGAAGTTCCGCTACGACATGCTCGACCAGGCCCGCGCGCGGGCGCGCGAGCTCGGCCACCGGGGCGCCACCTTCCCGTGGCGGACGATCAACGGCGAGGAGGCGTCGGCGTACTACGCGGCCGGCACCGCGCAGTACCACATCAACGCCGACATCGCCTACGCGCTGCGCAAGTACGTCGAGGTCACCGGCGACGAGGAGTTCCTGCCGCTACGGGGCCGAGATCCTGGTCGAGACGGCGCGGTTCTGGTGCGACCTCGGCTTCTTCTCCGAGCGCCAGGAGCGGCGAGTTCTGCATCCACGGCGTGACCGGGCCCGGACGAGTACACGGCGGTCGTGAACAACAACTCCTTCACCAACCTGATGGCGCGCGAGAACCTGCGGTACGCCGCGCGACACGGTCGAGGCGCTGCGGCGCGACCGACCCGGACGCGTTCGCCGCGCTGGCCCACCGCACGCGGCCTCGAGCGCCGAGGAGCCCGCGAGTGGCGAGCGGCGGCGGACCGGATGTACCTGCCCTACGACGAGCGACTGCGGCATCCACCCGCAGGACGACAGCTTCCTCGACAAGGAGCTGTGGGACTTCGCGAACACGCCGGAGGACAACTATCCCGCTGCTGCTGCACTACCACCCGCTGGTCATCTACCGCCACCAGGTGATCAAGCAGGCGGACATGGTGCTGGCGATGTTCCTGCTCGGCGACGAGTTCACGCCGGAGCAGAAGAAGCGCAACTTCGACTACTACGACCCGCTGACCACGGACGACAGCTCGCTGTCGGCCTGCATCCAGAGCATCGTCGCCAACGAGATCGGCTACGCCGCAAGGCGCTCGAGTACTTCCACTTCGCGGCGCCGATGGACCTGGCCGACGTCGGCGGCAACATGATGCACGGTGCCCACATCGCCTCCATCGGCGGCACCTGGATGGCGCTGGTCTACGGCTTCGCGGGCATGCGCGACTACGGCGGCGCTCTCGTTCCGGCCGCGCCTGCCGGCGCGAGTGGCAGCGCGCTGCGCTTCGCCCTGGCCATTCCGCGGCACGGCGGCTGCGCGTCGAGGCCGGCCACGACGTCACCACCTACACGCCTGATCGAAGGCGAGCAGCTGACCATCCTCCACGACGGCGAGGCGATCACTCTCACCGCCGCCGCGCCGACGGCACCCGCGCGAACCCGGCCCCGGTACCGGAGCCCGCACCGGAATTCGCGCCCGCGCCGCCGCCGCAAACGGTCTTGACGGTCAGTCCGGCGCGACCGCCACCTCCGACAGGTCGCGGATCACCACTCCGCGCCGTGGCTGAGCAGCGCGGCCGCGTGATCGCCGATGTCCACGCCGACCACCTGCCCGAACCCGCCGCGCCGCCCGGCCTCGACCCCGGCGAGTGCGTCCTCGAACAGGATGCCGCGGCGCGGCTCGACGGCATCAGGCGCCGCGCGGCCTCCAGGAACAGGTCGGGCGCGGGCTTGCCGGGCAGGCCAAGCCTCACCGCATCCATCCCATCCACCCGGGCGTCCACATAATGGGGAGAGGCCGGCCGCCTCCAGCACGGCAGCGCAGTTCCGGCTGGAGGAGACGACGGCGGTCCGGATGCCAAGACGCCGCAGCCCCGCAGCAACTGCTCGCCGCCCCGGGAGCTGGGTCGGCGCCGGCCTGCAACGCCTCGCGCGAACATGCCGTCCTTGCGGCGGCTGAGCGCGGCAACAGTTTCCGCGTCCTCGGGGTCCTCTCCGAGCCTTCCGGCAACGGATGCCGCGCGAGGCGAGGAAAAGCCGCACGCCGTCCTCACGGGGACGGCCATCGACATAGGCCAGGTAGTCAGCGCCCGTGTCGAAGGGCACAAATGCCTCGCCCGAGGCAGCCGCCCGACGCGCAGGAAGTCGTCGAACAGACGCTTCCATGCATCGATGTGCAGGCGCGCCGTATCGGTGAGAACGCCATCCATGTCGAAGAAGGCGGCGTCGTGGTCGTGGCATGAACCAGTAATTCCGGGTTGCTCCCCATGGCCTTCTCTCCTTTTCGGCGGCGGGCGACGGAGCAGGAGCAGTCCCGGTCCGATCGGCAAGCCCCGGCCGGCACCGGGGCGCCGATCCTATCGCCCGCCAGCGGCGCCGGTCCGGACAGAGGCGCCCGGGTCAGCATCTTGCTCAGCTCGCGCAGCCACAGGACGGAGCTGGCCGCCGGCGCAGACCAGCCAGTCGCCGGCGCCAGGGTCACGGTCGAGAAGGCCCGCTGCAGGAACGGCACGTAGACTACGGCGACATGGAGGAGGCAAGCGACAACCGCGATGGCCCCCCAGAGCCAGTGGTTTGGAAGAGCCCGCGAAGGCGCTGCGGCTCGTCGGAGCGGGCGTTGAAGACGTTGAAGAGCTGGAACATATCAGCGTGGTAAAGGCCATCGTCTGCGCGTAGCGCATCCGCCGGACCGTCGATGAGCCCGCCGGGAGAGCAGGCGTCGAGGACCAGCAGCGTCCCGACCGCCATGATCGCGCCGACGAAGAAGATCCCGCCCACATGCGGCGCGTGATCACGCCTCGCCCCGCGGGCCGCGGCGGCCGGGTCCATGATCCCCGGGCTCGGCCGGATCGACGCCGAGCGCCAGCGCGGGCGCGCCGTCGGTCACCAGGTTGATCCACAGGATCTGCGTCGCCAGCAGCGGCAGCACGACGCCTCGCCTCCGGCCGTGCAGCCCGATGCACGCTCGGCCAGCAGCACGCCGAAGAACATCGTCATCACCTCGCCGATGTTGGAGGAGAGCAGGTAGCGCAGGAACTTGCGGATGTTCGCGAAGATCGCGCGCCCCTCCTCGACCGCCGCCACGATGGTGGCGAAGTTGTCGTCGGTCAGCACCATGTCGGCGGCCTCCTTGGAGACGTCGGTGCCGGTGATGCCCATCGCCACGCCGATGTCGGCGGTCTTCAGGGCGGGCGCGTCGTTGACGCCATCGCCGGTCATCGCGACCGATCGCGCCGTCGCGCTGCAGCGCCTTGACGATGCGCAGCTTGTGCTCGGGATTGACGCGCGCGTAGACCGACACCTCGCGCACCGTCGCGTCGAGCGCCTCGTCCGACATCTGCTCCAGCTCGGCGCCGGTGACGGCGCGCGCCGTCGGTCGCGATGCCCAGCTCGGCCGCGATGACCGCGGCGGTCGTCGGGTGATCGCCGGTGATCATGATCGGGCGGATGCCGGCGCCTTGCGCGCGGGCGACCGCCTCCTTCGCCTCGTCGCGCGGCGGGTCGATCATGCCGATCAGCCCGAGGAACACCAGTTCCTGCTCGACGTCGCTCGTCGACTTCGTCGGCTGAGGCGTCCGCCGGGCAGCGCGCGGAAGGCGACGCCGAGCGTGCGCAGCGCCTCGCCGGCGAGCTCCTCGTTGCGCCGCAGGATCTCCGCGCGGCGCTCCGTCGGTCAGCGGCCGCGTCTCCTCGCCCACCAGCTCGTGCGAGCAGCGCGCCGAGCAGGATGTCCGGCGCGCCCTTGGTGAAGACGAGCAGGCGCTCCTGCGCGCTCGGCGTCGGTGTGGACGGTGCTCATCAGCTTGCGCTCGGAGGAGAACGGGACCTCGCCGATGCGCGCGAAGCGCGCGTCGAGCGCCTCGTCCGTCCAGCCCGGCCTTGCGCGCGGCGACGATCAGCGCGCCTTCGGTCGGATCGCCCTGCACGGTCCAGCGCCCGTCGCGCTCCTGCAGCACGGCGTTGTTGGCGCGGTCGGCGGCGGCGAGCGCGCGCTCGAACTCGATGCGCAGCGCGCCCGTCGATCGGCGCCGCCGCCGTCCCGGCGTCACCTCGCCCTCGGGCGCGTAGCCGGTGCCGCTCGAGCTCCACGCGTCCGCTCGCCGTGACGACCACGCGCACCGTCATCTCGTTCTTGGTCAGCGTGCCGGTCTTGTCGGAGGCGATGACGTTGGCCGAGCCGAGCGTCTCGACCGCCGCGAGATGGCGCACGATGGCGTTCCGCTTGGCCATGCGCTGCACGCCGAGCGCGAGCACGGCCGTCACGACCGCGGGCAGTCCCTCCGGGCACCGCGGCCACCGCCAGCGCCACCCCCAGGATGAGCACGTCGAAGACCGCCCCAGAGCGCCCCTGCACGTCCTCGACAAGGAAG
>CAVWLK010000085.1:0-65665 GCA_963755675.1 uncultured Actinomycetes bacterium | reverse complement strand
CCCGCTCTTCTGCGTCTGCGTCGAGCGGCGCATGATCGACTCGACTGCCACCAGCTCGCGGGGGTTCAACGGCTTGGTGAGGTAGTCGTCAGCCCCCACCTCGAGCCCGACGATCTTGTCGATGTCGTCATCACGGGCGGTCAGCATCAGGATCGGCACGTCGAGGTGGCGCGGATCTGGCGGCACACCTCCAGCCCGTCGATGTCGGGCAGCATCAGATCGAGCACCACCAGGTCGGGCTTCATGTTTTCGCCTTTGCAGTGCCTCGGCGCCGTCACGGGCGATCTCCACCTGTGTAGCGAGCGTTCTTCAGGTACATCGCCGACCAACGAGGCCATGTTTCGTTCGTCCTCGACGATCAGGATCTTCTCAGCCACCGCTACATTGTAGCCGCGTGGCTGGAGGGACCGAAGCCGCGAACCTCGCGGCCTCCCGAGAGATGTACTTCTACCGCGGCCACGGCAGTCCCCGGTACCGTGGCCGGTGCGGAGCTGCCCGAGCCCTTGATGTAGCCGTGGCCTTGAGCGGTCGCGCTCGAACGATGCGGACGTGCCGAGATCTTCACGGTCCATGGTCGTGACGCAGCGAGTCCTGCCCGAGCAGAAGACTGACCCGTCTTCTTCTCGTCCAGCCCCCGTCACCGAGCAGTCCCGGTGACCCGTTGTCGCTGAGATCCTGGATCCCGATCGTGCCGACCGGACCGACCCGCCAGGCTTTCCCGGTGGCCGTCTGGTGCAGCGTTCCCGCCCCCTCGCGGCCGAGCGTCGCCACTTGACGCGAAAGCATCCGCGGCGTGAAAGTGCCGGCTTGCGTGCGCGAGTAGCAGCAGGACCAACCGACGGCGCAAGTACCACGATGCCCACCCCTTCATAGCCTCATTATCGGATCAGCCCGGGAGGCTGAAGGATTCTGTAAATCTAAGCTCTAATGTGAAATGAACGTTGTGGCGTTCGCCGGAACGCATCAGTTGGCCACGTCGACGGCCCGCGACTCGCGGATCACGGTCACCTTGATCTGGCCCGGATATTCGAGCTCCCCCTCGATCTCGCGGGCGATCTCGTGGCTCAGGAGGGCGGCCGTGTCGTCGTCGACCTCCTCGGGCTTGACCATCACCCGGATCTCTCGGCCGGCCTGCATCGCGTAGCAGCGTTCGACCCCCTCCTTCGAGGTGGCGATCTCCTCCAGCGCCTCCAGCCGCTTGATGTAGTGCTCCAGGCTCTCGCCGCGACCGCCCGGGCCGGGAGGCCGAGACGGCGTCGGCCGCGATCACCAGCACCGCCTCGACCGTCTGCGGCTCGACGTCGTAGTGGTGCGCCTCGATGGCGTGGCAGACGCTCGGCGACTCGCGGTACTTCTTCGCCAGCTGCGCCGAGATCACCGCGTGCGGCCCCTCGACCTCGTGGGTGACCGCCTTGCCCAGGTCGTGCAGCAGCGCGGCGCGTCGCGCGGTCTTCTGGCTGGCGCCCAGCTCGGCGGCCATGATCGCGGCCAGGTGGGCGCACTCGATCGAGTGCTTGCAGCACGTTCTGGCCGTAGCTGGTGCGGTAGTGCAGCCGGCCCAGCATCTTCACCAGCTCGGGATGCAGGCCGTGCACGTTGGCCTCGAAGCAGCCTGCTCGCCCGCCTCGATGATCTGCTGCTCGATCTCGGCCTTGGACTGGTAGTACATCTCCTCGATGCGCGAGGGATGGATGCGGCCGTCGGCGATCAGCTCTCGATGCGTCAGCCGGGCGATCTCGCGGCGCACGCCGTCGAACGCCGACAGCACCACGGCCTGGGGCGTGTCGTCGATGATCACGTCGACGCCGGTGAGGTTCTCGAGCGCGCGGATGTTGCGGCCCTCGCGGCCGATGATGCGGCCCTTGAGGTCGTCGGAGGGCAGCTGCACGACCGACACGGTCGTCTCGGCGGTGTGGCCCGAGGCGGTGCGCTGGATCGCGACCGAGAAGATCTTGCGGGCGCGGCGGTCGGCCTCGAGCTTGGTTCCTCTTCGACCTGGCGGACGAGCTTGGCCATCTCGTGGCGGGTGGTTCCTCGGCCTGCGCTCAGCAGCGGCTCACGGGCCTGGGCGGCGGTCATGCTCGAGACCCGCTCCAGCTCGGCCAGCTCGCGTCGCGGGCGGCCTTGAGCTCCTCCTGGATCTGCCGGCGTGAGTCTCGCGGTCGACGATCGACTGCTCGCGCCGCGCCACCTCCTCGCGCCTTGGCCTCGACTCCTCGCGGGCGATCAGCCGCTCCTCGAGCCTTGGCCAGCTCTGCTCGCCGGTCGCCGAGCTCACGCTCCTTTCGGCGCGCTGCGGCAGCAGCTCCTCGCGGGCGGTGATGCGCGCCTCCTTGATCTGAGCTCGGCCCTTCCGTCCGCGTCGGCCAGAATCCGGGTCGCCTCCCGCTGGGCGCGAGCCAGCCGGCGGCGCCCACGCGCGCGCCGCAAGCGAAGCCCGCCACGCCGACGATCAGTGCCGCGAGGCCGATCAGCGCCTGCTCCATTGTTTCTCCTTCGGTTGTTCGCCCGCTGGCCGAGCCAGGCGTGAAAGTTGTTACCGGGAGCGATCAGCCTCATTCGGCCTCATGGCATCCGCGGCGAACCACGACCATCCACGCGCCTCTGCGTGGACCATGGTGTGATCACCAAACCATCGAACGTCATGAGAACTCCTGCATTTGCAGGCGAAAGTACGTGAGGGTGAGTATCTCTCGCCCGTATCGTAATCGACTGGTGAAGCCGACCGCAACGAGACGACAGGACGCCTACTTCGTCGTCGAGTGACAGCACGGCCGGATCACGTCCTCGTCGAAGCCCCTCCGCGCCAACAGGCTCGCCGCTCGCCGGCGCGTGGCTGTGTCATAGGGCCCCGGGCCGAACCGTCGTTCCACGATCGTTGCAGCGATCTCGCCGTCGGCCCAGGCGTGATCGGCGACCGCCGGTGATGCCGTGGCGTCGTCGACGCCGAAGCGGGTCAGCTCATAGGCGGCGCGGGCGCTTCCATGGCCGCGCCGCTGCAGGGATGACGACAGCTGGTGTGCGAACGCCTGATCGTCGAGCAGTCCGGCGGTCGAGAGCCGGTCGAGCAGCTCCTGGCGCTCGCCCGCCGCCACCTGCCAGCGCTCCAACCGTTGATCGAGCTCCGCCCGCGACCGGGCGCGGATCGTCACCAGCCGCAACAGCCGCTGCTCGAGCCCGTCCAGCCGCGCCGCGGCGCGAAGCTCGACGATCAGCGCATCCTCGATCAGATCGTCACGCGCGAGCCCGAAGCTCGCCAGCCGGGCTGTCGAGATCACCAGCCGCTCGCCGGACCGAGTACGACCTCGGCGCCGCCTCCGCGCCGGCGGCTGGCCGAGATCGAACTCACGCGCTCCACGGAGACCCCTCCGGTGACCGCCCCGCCGGTCTCAGGCGCCCTGCTCGGCGAGCTCGGTGGTGCCGTTCATCACCGGCTCCGCGTCTTCGGAGTCGGAGAGCTCACCCTTGGCCGGGATCGATGTGGGCGGGGTCGGGGTGGCAGACCGCCGGGGTACGATCACGTCGGGGAACTTCACCTGGATCTCGTCCAGGATCTTGTTCGTGACGTCAGGGTGCTCCACCAGGAAGGCCTTCGAGTTGGTGCGGCCCTGGCCCAGG
The DNA here is from genome assembly GCA_963755675.1 of uncultured Actinomycetes bacterium. GTDB lineage: Bacteria > Actinomycetota > Thermoleophilia > Gaiellales > JAICJC01 > JAICYJ01. The sequence goes on along the minus strand of CAVWLK010000085.1, from coordinate 62,047 downwards.
CGCTCGTCGCCGTAGGAGAAGTACGAGCCGGACTTGGTGACGATCTTGTGCTCCAGTCCGACGTCCAGCACGGTGCCCTCCCAGGAGATGCCCTCGCCGTAGGCAATGTCGAACTCGGCCTGCTTGAAGGGCGGCGCAACCTTGTTCTTGACGATCTTGACGCGGACGCGGTTGCCGACTGCCTCGGTGCCCTCCTTGAGCGTCTCGATGCGGCGGATGTCGAGTCGCACGGAGGCGTAGAACTTGAGCGCACGTCCGCCCGGCGTCGTCTCCGGCGAGCCGAACATCACGCCGATCTTCTCGCGCAGCTGGTTGGTGAAGATGCAGATCGTGCCGGTGCGGTTGAGTGTGCCGGCGATCTTGCGCAGCGCCTGGCTCATCAGCCGAGCCTGGAGGCCGACGTGCGAGTCGCCCATCTCGCCCTCGATTTCGGCCCGCGGCACCAGGGCCGCCACCGAGTCGATCACGAGCACGTCCAGCGCGCCGCTGCGGATCAGCATCTCGGCGATCTCCAACGCCTGCTCACCGTTGTCGGGCTGGCGACAGCAGCAGCTCGTCCACGTTGACGCCGATCCGCTGGGCGTAGGTCGGGTCCATCGCGTGCTCGGCGTCGATGAACGCGGCCAGCCCACCCTTGCGCTGGGCCTCCGCGATCACGTGATAGCAGAGCGTGGTCTTACCCGACGATTCGGGGCCGAACACCTCGACCACTCGTCCCCGCGGCAGGCCGCCGATGCCGAGCCCGAGGTCGAGCGAGAGGGCGCCGGTCGAGACCGAGTCGATATCGACATGGGACGCCTCGCCCATCTTCATGATCGCGCCCTTTCCGAACTGGCGCTCGATCTGGCTGACGGCCGCTTCCAGTGCCTGGTCTCGTTCCATCGAAATATCCACCTCTCCTCCGGCGCTGGCGCCGGGTCGTCAGTATGCACTCAGTCGAACGAGTGTTCGTGTGGAGATACTAGCCCCCCGGTCGGACGCACTTCAAGGCCGGCGCGTCACGGGCCAGACACAAAGTGCTCGCGAAGCAGATGCAAGGCCGCCGCCGTGGCCCTCAGGCGCACGTCCGACCGCGAGCCGCCCCACTGCATGCTGCGCGCCGAGCTCGCCGGCGGCGGAGCTGACGTGCAGATGCACCAGCCCGACCGGCTTCTCGGGCGTGCCTCCGCCGGGGCCGGCGACGCCGGTCACCGCCACAGCGGCGTCCACCCCGAGCCGTTCCCGCGCGCCCTCCGCCATCGCCTGGGCGACCTCCACGCTGACAGCGCCGAACGTCTCGAGCAGGTCGTCGCTCACGCCCAGCAGCTCGTGCTTGATGCGATTGGAGTAGGCGACCACGCCGCCGGCGAACACGTCCGAGCTGCCGGCGACGGCGGTCAGCTCGGCGGCGACCATGCCCGCCGTGCATGACTCGGCGGTGGCCAGCGTCAGCCCGCGCGCGCGGGCCAGATCGAGCACGATCTCGGCCACCGGTCGTTCGTCGCTGGCGAAAACGTGGTCGCCCAGCAGCTGCTCCATACGACCGAACAGCGCCTCACCGTCGTCCTCCCGGCCGGGCAGCGATCGGATGTCGATCTCGACCTCGAAGTTGCGGGCGCAGATGCTCGTCTCGACGCCGTCGGGGTCGCCGCCGGCGGCCGCGAACAGGTCGGCCACGTGCGACTCGCCGATGCCGTACGTGCGCAGCATCCGCCGCCGGCGCGGCGTCCCGCGCGCCACCAGCGGCGGCGACAAGCGGGTGCGAAGGCGCCATCCGCCACAGCCGTCGCAGCTCGGAGGGAACCCCCGGCAGCATCACCACCACCGCGCCGTTGACCTCCATCACCAGTCCCGGCGCGGTGCCGGCCAACCCCAACACGACGCCGCCGACCGGGATACGGGCCTGTTTGCGATTGCCATCCTCGAACCGCGAGCGCTCGAAGCCGAGTCGCTCCGCCACGGAATCCGTCCAGGCCGTGATCTGGGCCAGGATCGGCCTCGTCCACCACCAGCGGCACTCCGGCCACCTCGGCCAGCGCCTCCACGGTGCGGTCGTCGTGGGTCGGGCCGAGCCCGCCGGACGTGACGACAAGGTCGTGGTCGGTCGTCAGCTCGCGCAGGCCGTCCACGATGTCGGGCAGCGGATCGCCCACCATCAGCACCCGCGTCGCCGGGATCCCCAGCAGCTCGAGCTCACGGGCCAAGTGCGAGGCGTTGCGGTCGGAGATCACGCCGCGCAGCAGCTCGCTGCCGGTCAGCAGGATCGCAGCCGAAGGCCGGCTCACGCCCGCTTGATGCCGGTCCGCGGATCGTAAACCGGGTGCCGGGCGGAAGCTGCCGGGCGTGGCCCGCGATCGTCACCGTCACGCTGCCGGGCGCGCCGAGCGTGACCACGACCGGCCCGTTGGCCAGGAGTGCAGCCACCTCGCCCTGCTGCAGCAGGTACTGCGAGAGATCGGTGCCGTGCACCGACATAGCGGCTGGGCCGGCGGCGGACCCAAGGTGGGCGTAGAGCCACGAGCTGCCGTTGGCGGCGGTAATCTCGATCCGGTACTTGGCCGGGGTTGTGTGGGTGGTGGGTGTGCGTCTTCTCGGTCGTGCCGGTGTGCGACGTGGTGTCGGGGTTCGGCGCGGTGCTGGTGGTCGGCGTGGACGGCGGCGGCGGCAGGTTGACGTTCGCCGGACCGGAGAAGTTGAAACCAAGGAAGACCAGCGACGCGATGGCCACGATCGCCGCCAGCACGATCAGTACGATGTTGGTCTCGCGACGCTGCCGCCCGCGCGGCCGGGAGTTCGACTTGGGGTAGATCGCACGGTCGTCGTCGTTGCGGGGGTCGTGGTAGCGCGAGTTGAACTCGTCGATGAACAGGTGTCCATCGAGGCCGAGGTAGTCGGCGTACGCGCGCAGGAAGCCCTTTGTGTATGTGGCGCCGGGCAGGATGCCGAACGCCTCCTCCTCGAGGGCGCGGATGTATCGGGCCCGGATCTCGGTGTCGTCCTCAACCTGGCTTGAAGGACAGCCCCGACGCTCGCGGGCCTCTCGAAGTGCGGTCCAATCTCGAACATAGGCAGCCGCCGTCGCCGGCGGTTCGGATCGTAGACGACCCGCGCTGATCAGCCGTTGCCGCCGGGCGTCGAACGGCGGGAGTAGCGGTCGCGCAGCAGCCCCGCCACGCCGGCCGCGCTCGCGACCAGGACGGCGACGAACACGTAGCCGGCGAATGCACCCCGCAGCCGTCGCTCCCGCAGCTCGTCGCTGCCGACCAGCATGCTGCCCGCGATCACACGCGCCGAACACCGCCAGCGGCGCCAGCGCTGCCGCCAGCCCCATCCTCGCGCCGAACACCGCCCCCAGCACGACTGACTCGAACAGCAGCATCGCCCCGGTGAAGTCGCTGGAGCCGCGGCGGGCGGTGGCCGCCACGATCAGCGCCGGCGATACGAACCCCACGAACAGCGGGACGACGTAGTCGCGCAGCGGCGGGGCGGGCGCCGACGCCGAGCACGCGCCGGCGACGGCGCGGTTGGCGGTGGCCAGCGACTCGATCGCCGTGCGGCTCAGGCCGGTCTGATCGACCGCCGCCTCCAGCCAGTCATCGCCGGCCGCGATCCGGCCCCAGCCAGTCGCTGCCGGGCGGCTCGCCCTCCTCTTCGAGCACGCGACGATTCCCAGCGTCGCCGCGCCCAGCCGCCGGTGGACGTGCTCGCGCTGGGCGGCGACCTCGAGCGGCAGGCCGTCGAGCGTGAACTCGGCGAACACGGCCTCCTCGTCGTCCAGCGCCCCGGCGTGGAGCGCGAAGCCCTCGCCGGTCCCGTACGTGCGCTCCAGCACGCGGCCGAAGGCGGCCAGGTCGACGGCCCGGCAGACGATCTCGATCGGCGTGCCCTCGGGGCCACGCCGAGCGGATAGCCGCCGACCAGCACGGGCGTGTACGGCGAGAGCGTGTCGAGCAGGCCGGAGGCCTGGAGCCGCGGATACCAGTCGTCAATCACCGCGGAGCCTAAACCGTCCCGCTGTTCAGATAGAACGTCAGGTCCTCGACCGGCTCGTCGATCGAGGCGTGCGCGGGCTCGCCCAGGATCCGCACCAGGTCGGACTCGCTGATCAGCACATTGCGCGCCTTCGAGCCCTCGTATCCCGACACGATGCCACGCCGCTCAAGCATGTCGATCAGCCGTCCGGCTCGGGTGTAGCCGACCCGCAGCCGCCGCTGGAGCAACGACACCGACGCCGTCTGGTGCTGGGCGACCAGCCGGATGGCGTCGTTCAGCACCGGATCCTCGTCGGCGTCGAGCTGCTCGACTCGACGTCGCTGGGCAGCTCCAGGAGATCTTCCTCGAACGTGGGCTCGCCCTGCTTGCGGCAGGCCTCGACGATCATGCGCGTCTCCTCCTCGGAGATGTAGGCGCCCTGGATGCGCTGCAGCTTGGACGTGCCCAGCGGCTTGTAGAGCATGTCGCCCTGGCCGAGCAGCGCCTCGGCGCCGTTCACGTCCAGGATCACGCGCGAGTCGGTCTGCGACGAGACGGCGAACGCGATCCGTGACGGCACGTTGGCCTTGATCATGCCGGTGATCACGTCCACCCGCGGGCTCTGGGTTGCGAGCAGGAGGTGGATGCCGACCGCGCGCGACTTCTGCGCCAGCCGGATGATGGCGTCCTCGACGTCGGCCGGTGAGATCATCATCAGGTCGGCCAGCTCGTCGATCACGACCAGGATGTGCGGCACCGGATCCTGGCCCAGCTCGATCCGCCGGCTGTTCCACTCGGCCAGGTTGCGGGCCTTAACGGCACCCATCAGCTCGTAGCGCGACTCCATCTCGCGGACGATGTTCTGCAGCACGAGGGCCGCGTTCTTCATGTTGGTGACGACCGGCGTGAGCAGGTGCGGGATCGACTCGTAGTGGTTCAGCTCGACCCGCTTGGGGTCGACCAGGATCATCCGCACCTCGTCCGGGGTCGCCCGCAGCAGGATCGAGCAGAGCAGGGCGTTGATGCAGCCGGACTTGCCCGAGCCGGTCGTGCCGGCGATCAGCAGGTGCGGCATCTTCGCCAGGTCGCAGGCCACGCCGCTGCCGGAGATGTCCTTGCCGAGCCACGCCGTGAGCGGGCTCGAACCGGACGGCAGGGCCGAGTAGATGTCGCCCATCGTGACCGTGTTGTGCGAGTTGTTGGGCACCTCGACGCCGACCGCCTGCTTGCCTGGAATCGGCGCCAGAATCCTGATCTCAGTCGTTGCGAGGGCATACGCCAGGTCGTCGCGCAGCTGTGACACGCGCCACACCTTGATACCGGGTGCGAGCTGCAGCTCGTAGCGGGTCACGCGCGGGCCGGACACCATGCCGATCAGCGCGCCTCGACGCCGAAGTTGGCCAGCGCCTCGACCAGCTGCCGGGCGACCTGCTTGTGGTCCTCCCCGCCGCCGCGACCGGCCGCGCTCCTCTTGAGAATCGAGGGCGATGGCAGGCGGTAGGCGGCTTGGGTCGCGGCGCAGCGTCCAGCGCCAGCTGCGGAGCGACGACCTCGGCCGTGATCGCCTCTTCGGGTTCGACCTCAGCCTCCGCAACGGGTCGGGGGGCGTCTCGAACGGCGGCGGACTCGGCCTCGGGCGGATCGAACTCGGGCGGGTCGCCGAAGATGTCTGCGTACTCCTGGCTGCCGTCCAGCGGCTTGCGCGTCCGCGACGCGGCCGGACCGGGGACGGCGCAACGTCGGCTTCGGTGATGGGCGCTCGCGATACCGCCTCGCCACCTCGCCGCCCAGCCGGGCGCTGGTCTCGGCGGCCCGCGCGACGTGGCGTCCCGAGCTGCGCATCATCACGCCAACCGATGCGCCGGTGACGAGCACGATGGCTGCCAGGAAGCCGAGCGCGATCAGGATCGAGACGCCGATCTGCCCGATCAGCCCTTCCAACCCGATCCGCAGGTAGGCGCCGGCCAGGCCGCCATGCCGCTCGACTCGGATCGTGTCGCTGCTGGACATGGCCAGCGTCAGGCTGGCGCAGAAGATCACGGCGCCCAGCCGCAGCGGGCGCACCTGGCGCAGCGGGCTGTTGACGAAGATCATCGCGCCGGCGATCACCAGCAGCGGCGGCACCACGACCGCAGCGCGTCCCACCAGCAGGTGCAGCAGGTTGTCGATCTTGAGCCCGATCACGCCGCCGTCCCAGCCCAGGAATTCGACGCACGCCAAGAAGGCGCCGAGCGCCAGAAGCCCACCGCCGATCAGATCACGCCTCTGCGAAAGAGAGGTCCGGCTCGGCGAACGCCTCCGCTGGGGGGTCTGGGAGCGGATGGGGGTTTTGCGCGTGCGCCGAGCCGGTTGTGAACCAGGAGCGCGATGGGTCCGTCGCGTCGTGGTCCTGGCCATTGGCGATGCTATTCGCCGGGTCGGACGGCACTCCTTCCCGCCTCTGCGAGCACCTGGCCCGCGTCTCTCCCGCCCGGCACCGGCAGGTCGAGCCGAGGCTGCGCGTCCGGCCTCAGACCTCGATCACGACCGGTACGACCATCGGACGCTTGCCGGTCATCCGGTGCACCAGCGGTGCGAGGGCGTCGTGCAGCTCCTGCTGGAGCAGGTTGACCTCGGTCATGCGGTTCGCCAGGCAGCGTTCGAGCACCTCGTCGACCGCGTCCCGGGCCGCCTCGAGCAGCTCCTCGCCGTCATCGTCGGGCGTGTCGAAGCCGCGTGCGATCACCTCCGGGTCGACCACCACCTCGGCCACGCCGGCCGCGATGGTGGCCACCACGATCAGCACGCCGTCCGTGGCCAGCCGGCGGCGATCGCGCAGCACCTCGTCACGCAGGTCTCCAACCGAATAGCCGTCGACCAGCGTCATGCCGGTCTCGATCTGCCCAGTCACGAACAGCCCTTCACGGGTCAGCTCCAGCACCGTGCCGTTGTCGGCGATCCTCACCGCATGCGGCTCAACCCCGGTCTCCTCGGCGATCTGGGCGTGGGCGCGCAGCATCCGATACTCGCCGTGCACAGGTACGAAATGGCGCGGACGCACCATCTCCAGCATCTCGCGCAGCTCGTCCGCGGAGCCATGGCCGGAGACGTGCACGTAGGCGTTGTCCTCGGTCAGCACGGTCGCGCCCATCCGGTTCAGGCGGTTGACCGTCTCCTCCACGTTGACCTCGTTTCCCGGCACGGCCTTGGACGACATCACCACCGTGTCGGTGGGGTGCACGTGCAGCGCCGGATGGTCGCCGTGCGCCATCCGGGTCAGCGCCGAGCGCGGCTCTCCCTGGCTGCCGGTGCAGATCACGACCACCTTGTGGGGCAGGATCGAGTCGAGCAGCTTGGGCTTGACCAGCACGTCCTCGTCGACGGTCGCGTAACCGAGGTTGCGCGAGATGTTGAGGTTGCGTACCATCGAGCGGCCGATCACGCACACCTGGCGGCCGTTGGCGGTGGCGGCATCGATCACCTGCTGCAGGCGGTGGATCTGTGAGGCGAAGGACGTCACGATCACACGCCCCGGCGCCTTGGCGATGATCTCGCGCAGCGATGGCCCGACCGTCACCTCCGACGGGGTGCGGCCGGCATTCTCGGCGTTGGTCGAGTCCGACATCAGCAGCGCCACGCCGGCGTCCCCCAGCGCCCGCAGCCGCGCGACATCGACTGCGCGACCGTCCACCGGAGTCATGTCGAGCTTGAAGTCGCCGGTGTGAACGATTGGCCCGTGGGCGTGTGCAGCACGACGGCGACGGCGTCCGGAATCGAGTGCGTCACGCGGACGAACTCGGCCTCGAACGGCCCGACCCGCGTGCGCGAGCCGTCCGGCGCCGACCTCCACCAGCTCGATGTCGGCCCCCAGGCCATGCTCGTCCAGCTTGGACTTGATCAAGCCCGAGCGTCAGCCGCGTGCCGAACACGGGCGCGCCCGGGCCGATCTCCCGCAGCAGGTAGGGCAGGGCGCCGACGTGATCCTCGTGGCCGTGGGTGAGGATGATGCCGCGCAGCTTGTCGGCGCGGTCGGCGACGTAGGTGAAGTCGGGCAGCACCAGGTCGATGCCGTGCATCTCGGCCTTGGGGAAGGTCAGCCCCGCGTCGATCAGGATCAGCTCGCCATCGAGCTCGAACACGGTCATGTTCTTGCCCACCTCGCCGAGCCCGCCCAGCGGGATGATCCGCACCGTGTCTCGCATCGTCACGCGGTGGCCGTCGGCAGCAGTCCGGAGACCGCGAGCGCCGCCTGGACGGTCGCGACCTCGGCATCGTCGGCGTCGACCAGCGGCAGCCGCAACCCGCCCACGTCATGACCGAGCAGGTTCAGCGCCGCCTTGAGCGGGATCGGGTTGGTTGTGACAGAAAGCGCGTCGTAGAGCGGGCGCAGCGCCTCGTCGATCCGCTCCGCGCGGTCGATCTCGCCGCTGCGGACGAGGGCGACCATCTCGCGAATGCGGCGGCCGGCCAGGTGAGACGCGACGCAGATGCCGCCGACGCCGCCCAGCCGTGTGAACGGCAACACCAGGTCGTCGTTACCGGCGTAGAGGTCGAGCGCGCCGTGCTCGACGATCCGGGTGGCCTGGTCGAGGTCGGCGGTGGCCTGCTTGACGGCGGCCACGTTGTCGATCCGGGCGAGCCGTTCGAGCAGCTCCGGCTCGAGGTTCAGCACCACCCGTTGCGGGATGTTGTAGACGATCACCGGCCGGCCTTCGGCGGCCTCGGCGATCGCCTCGAAGTGCGCGACGATACCGGCCGGCGGCGGCTTGTTGTAGTACGGGGTGACGACGAGGAAGCCGTCCACGCCGGTCGCCACGGCGGAGCGCGTCAGCGCGACCGAGTGATGGGTGTCGTAGCTGCCGGTGTTGGCGATCACCGTCGCACCGGCGCCGACCTCCGAGACGACGGTGTCGAACAGGTCGAGCTTCTCACGGTCGGTGACGGTGGGGCCCTCGCCCGTCGTACCGCAGACGACGATGCCGTCGGAACCGTTCTCGACCAGGTGCCGCGCCATGCCGCCGAGCCGACTGGTGGTTGACCGAACCGTCGCCGGCGAAGGGGGTCACCATCGCGGTCAGCAGCTCTCCGAGAACGGGGCGATTCATCGAGACGATTCTACTCCGGGGATGATCTAAAGTCCTCCGGTCGTGGCCGGAGCCGTCGAACAGATCTTCCTCGCCGATCCCGAACTCTCCACCTACAGCGTCGACTCGGTGCTGGCGATCAGGGGCCGAGGTCTGGAAGGCGATCGCCACCTCGCCCCCGAGGACAGCTGGGCGCCCAGAGGCTGCGCGATCTCGTTGATCGAGGCGGAGGAGATCGAGTCGATCCGTGAGGTGCACGGGGTCGACCTCGGCGGCGGGCGCTCGCGGCGGCAGGTCGTCACCCGCGGCATCCGCCTGAACGACCTCGTCGGCAAGGAGTTCACGGTCGGAGATGCGCGTTGTCGCGGCGTCGAGCTGTGTGAGCCCTGCATGCACCTGGCCGAGCTGCTCGCCGAACCGAACCTGATCCGGGCCGCCACCCACCGTGCCGGTCTGCGCGCGGACATCCTGGCCGGCGGGCGGATCGCCGTCGGCGACGGCGTCGGCTGAGAGCGCCGACGCTCCTAGAGCAGCGCCTCCAACCCCAGCGTGAGACCCGGCGGCAGGTCGCGCACACGCCGGGCGGCCATCAGCACGCCGGGGACGAACGCTTCCCGCGAGACCGTGTCGTGGCGAATCGTGAGCGTCTCCCCCAGCCCGCCCAGGATCACCTCCTGATGCGCGATCATGCCCGGTAGCCGCACGCTGTGGATGGGAACGTCGCCACCCATCCGGGCGGCGGTCGCCAGCGATGTGCCGGACGGCGCATCGCGCTTGGTCTCGGCATGCAGCTCGATGATCTCGGCGGCCGGCAGGTGGCGCCGCGCCTCCTCGGCGAACCGCATCATCAGCACCGCGCCGATCGCGAAGTTGGCGGCGTGGAACAGCTGCACCCCGCGTGAAGCGGCTTCGGCTCCGAGTTGCTCGAGGCGCGTCGGATCAAGGCCGGACGTACCCAGCACGATCGGCACACCTGCGGCGATCGAGCGCTCGCAGGCCTCTGCAGCGAACGCCGGTGCGGTGAAGTCGACCACCACGTCGCCACCGGCTGCCAGCGCCTCGGCGAGCGATCGTCCAAGCGATGGCGCGGCGGTCGCCGCCAGTTCGAGGTCCGGCTCGCGCTCGATGCCGGCGCAGAGCGCCTGGCCGACCTTGCCGGTGGCCCCGGAGACGATGACGCGGATCATTGGGCGGGCATCGTACCGGTCAGACCAGGGCCGGGTTGAGCATGCCGACGGCCTCGCGGAAGCGATCCTCGTCGGGGCCGATGCCGGCCACCGAGAGACGCTCCGGAGCGAACAGCTGGCGGGCGAGCGCGGCCACCGCCTCGGCGTCGACCGCGTCGATCTCGGCGCATATGCGGTCGAGCGACAGCAGCTCGGTGTCGGTCAGCACCGACTTGCCCAGCCGGCTGGCGCGGTTGGACGTCGACTCCATCGACAGCATGATGCGGCCCTTCAGGTTCTCCTTCGCCCGTGCCAGCTCGCGCCGGCCGATGTGGCCGGCGCCCATCGCTCGTCAGCTGATCGGCGATGATCCGCATGCACTCGGCGAGATTGTCCTCGCGCGTGCCGACGTAGACGCCCACCAGGCCGGTGTCCGCGTACTGTGACGCGAACGTGTAGACCGAGTACGCCATGCCGCGCTGCTCGCGGATCTCCTGGAACAGCCGGGACGACGCCGACCCACCCAGCATCGAGTCGAGCAGCGAAGCGGCGAAGCGGCGCCGGTCCGACCGGGCAGGCCGATGCCTCCCAGGCAGACGTGGTACTGCTCGCTGGTCTTGCGTCTGGAAGCGGATCTCGGGCCGCGACTCGCCGATCCAGACCGGACGCACGCCGGCGGCGGGGTCGGGCAGCGTCGCGTAGCGCGCGAAGCGCTCCTGGACGGCATGCACGAGCGGCTCGTGCTCGAGGTTGCCGGCGGCGGCGATCACGATGTTCGAGCCGACGTAGCGGTTCGAGTGGTAGTCGCGCACCATCGTCCGGGCTCATCGCGTTCACGGCATCGGCGGTGCCGATCACCGGCCGCCCCAGCGGGTGGTCCGAGAACACCGCGGTCGAGATCAGGTCGTGGGCGAGGTCCTGGTAGCTGTCCTCGTACATCGCGATCTCCTCGAGCACGACCTCGCGCTCCGAGACCAGCTCTTCGCCGTCGAAGGTGGGCGCGAGCAGCATGTCGCTCATCACGTCCAGCGCGGTCTCGAGGTGGGCGTCCAGGACGCGCGCGTAGAGCACCGTGTACTCCTTGGCGGTGGCCGCGTTCAGCTCGCCGCCCAGGCCGTCGAACACCTGGGCGATCTGGACGCCGGTAGCCGCGACGAGCCCTTGAACAGCAGGTGCTCGATGAAGTGGCTGATGCCGGCGTTGGCGGTACCCTCGTCGCGCGAGCCGGCGCCGATCCACATGCCGATCGCGACGGACCGCACGGACCTACACGCTCGGTGACGATCCGCTCTCCGCCGTCGAGCGTGGTTACGGAATATCGCTGCACTCGCCGCACTCTAGCAGCGGGGTTTGGAGTGGTCTCTCCCCCTGTTGGGGGCGGCGGAAAACGTGAGCGCGGGGCGCTGGTGGAGGGGCAAACGTGGCCTCTGCCGCTGTCGGGCAGAGCCGCGAGGCCTGAGGCATGGTCGCCTTCGCGGGGCCAGCCGCCAGCGCGCGGCGACCCCCGGTTGGGGCCGCCGATTGGTGGACGCTCAGCCGTGGCCGTACGGCCTCTGCCGCTGTCGGGCAGAGCCCTGAGGAACGACGCAAGTGGGTGACGGTCGGCGACCGTCACCCACTCGACGCGCGTCTAACGGTCTCGCCGCCGTCCGCGGTCGCGGCCGCGGTCACGGCCGCCGCGCGGGCGGTCGCTCTCACGCGGCTCCGGGGCCGGCGTGGCCTCGGCCACCGCGATCAGCTGCTCGCGGGTGATCTCCCGCTCCCCGTCCAGCTTGGCCAGCAGCGTCAGGCCGATGCGGCCGCGGTCCTTGTCCACCTCGACCACCGTCACCCGCACCATGTCGCCGCGCTCCATGACCTGGGCGGCCGACTGCAGGCGGTGGCCCTTGGGCAGGATGCGGCTGACGTGGAGCAGCCCGTCCACGCCCTTGCGCAGCTCGACGAAGGCGCCGAAGTCGGCGATCTTGACCACCTCGCCGGTGTACTCGTCCCCCACCTCGACGTCCTTGGTCATCGCGTCGATGGTCGGCCGAGCCTGCTCGGCCAGCTCGCCGTTGGCGCCGTAGATGCGGATCGTGCCGTCCTCCTCGATGTCGATCTGCACCTCGTAGTCGGCCTCGAGCGAGCGGATCGTCTCGCCGCCCTTGCCGATCACCATGCCGATATAGTCGGGATGGATCTTGGTCGAGATGATGCGCGGCGCATGCGCCGCCACCTGCTCACGGGGAGCCGATATCGCCTCCCGCATCTTGGCCAGGATGGACAGCCGCGCGTCCCGAGCCTGGGACAGCGCTGTTGCGCAGGATCTCGGTCGTTACGCCGGTGATCTTGATGTCCATCTGCAGCGCGGTGACGCCATGCTCGGTGCCGGCGACCTTGAAGTCCATGTCACCGAGGTGATCCTCGGCGCCCTGGATGTCGGTCAGGATGACGTGCGTCGTCACCCTCCTTGATCAGCCCCATGGCGATGCCCGCCACGGGTGCCTTGATCGGCACGCCGGCGTCCATCAGCGAGAGCGTCGACCCGCACACCGAGGCCATCGACGATGAGCCGTTCGACTCCATGATCTCGGACACCAGCCGCAGCGTGTAGGGGAACTCGTCGGCGCTCGGGATCACCGGCACAAGCGCCCGCTCAGCCAGCGCGCCGTGACCGATGTCGCGGCGCTTGGGGCCGCGCATGAAGCCGGTCTCGCCGACGCTGAAGGGCGGGAAGTTGTAGTGGTGGATGTAGCGCTTGGTCTCGTCCAGCGAGAGGTCGTCGATTCGCTGCTCCTCCTTGCCGGTGCCGAGCGTGCAGAGCGTCAACGCCTGCGTCTGGCCACGGGTGAAGAGCGCCGATCCGTGCGTGCGGGGCATCACCGATACCTCGGACGTGATCGACCGGATCTCGGTCTCGGAGCGGCCGTCCGGGCGCCGCTTCTCGACCGCGATCTTGGTGCGGACGATCTCCTTGTACAGCTTGTCCGACGCGGCCGAGACGGCCGCCCTGGCGAGCGAATCGAGCGGTGCGTTGCCATGCGCGTCGGCTTCGGCACGGCTGGGGAAGCCGAGGTCGATTGTGGCCTCGATCTGCTCCAGCAGCGCTGCCCGCTTGGCGGACTTGAGCTCCTTGGAGTCCTGCTCGGCGTCCGACAGTGCCCGCACGTGGTCTCCGAACTGCGCCTTCACAGTCGGATAGACGGCCGCGTCGCGGGCCTCGGTTACGAGCTGCTGGAGCGCGAACTGCACCCGCTGGCGCTGGAGCACATCGGCATCGGTGGACGCGCCGTTGATCTCCGGCGCCTCCTGGGCGAAGATGGCGTTGGCCTTGGGCTGGAGCGCCGCCAGGCCACCCTCGCGGATCGCCGCCTGCAGCACCTCTGCCTGGCTCGACCGCAGCGACTCGGTGACCGCCCCGTCGACCCACTTGGGCTGTCCGGCCCGCGCGGCGAGATCGATCTGAAGCTGGCAGATCTGCTTGATCGCATCGTGTGCCAGCTCGAGCGCCTCGACCAGCGTGTCCTCGCTGATCTCCTGGCCGCCGGCCTCGACCATCGTGATCGCCTCCGGCGTGCCGCAGACGACTAGGTCGAGCGTCGAGTCCTGCAGCTCCACGAGCGTCGGGTTGAGCACAAGCTGGTTCTCGATCTGTCCCACCCGCACGGCGCCGACCGGGCCCATGAAGGGCATCGGCGACAGCATCAGCGCGGCCGACGCGCCGTTCATGCCGAGGATGTCGTGGCCGTGGATCTGGTCGGCGGAGAGCGTGGTGATGATCACCTGCACCTCGTTCTTGTAGCCCTTCGGCCACAGCGGCCGGATCGGCCGGTCGACCATGCGCGCGGTCAGGATCGCCTTCTCTCCGGCGCGTCCCTCGCGCTTGAAGAAGCCGCCAGGAATCTTGCCGGCGGCATACATCTTCTCTTCGACGTCGACGGTGAGCGGGAAGAAGTCCGCTCCCTCGCGTCCCTCGGTGCGTCCGACGGCGGTGGCGAGAACCACCGTACCCTCCTGGCGCACCAGCACAGCGCCATGCGCCTGCTTGGCGACGACGCCCGTCTCGAATGTAATCTCACGACCGCCCACGGCAATCGAGAGCCGGGTTGCTTCTGGCTCCACTGCGATACTCATGTCCTCTTTCGTCCCTTCCGCGGGCCGGATCTCTGCCGGCCCATCCTCCGTGGAGTTGACGGCGCGCGCCTAGCGGCGCAGGCCCAGCTCCTTGATGAGGGCTCGATAGCCCTCCAGGTCGTGCCTCTGCATGTACGTCAGAAGCCGGCGCCGGCGGCCGACCAGCTTGAGCAGGCCGCGACGCGAGTGGTGGTCGTGCTTGTGCACCTTCATGTGCTCAGTGAGCTCGGAGATCCGCTGGGTGAGGAGTGCGATCTGCACCCGGGTCGAGCCGGTGTCCTTCCCATCCCGGCCGAACTTGCCAACGATCTCCGTCTTCTGCTCCTGGGTAAGCGGCAACGCCTACCACCTCCTTGCCTTGACTCTGAGACGCCAACACCCCAGAACAGCGCCGGCAAGCTGCGCTGATCCGCGGTGCGGTCGATCCTGAGGGTAGCACAGGGCTCATGCGCTCCCCCTCAGGGCGCGGCGCGGTAGTGTGGGTCGACCAACCCCTCCCACCTAAGGATCGCACCCGTGAGCACAGCAGTCGTCACCGGCGGGGCCGGATTCCTCGGATCGCACCTCTGCGAGTACCTGCTCGCGCGCGACTGGCGCGTGATCTGCCTGGACAACCTCGACACCGGCACGCTCGAGAACATCAAGCACCTGCGCGACCCCGCCTTCGACTTCCGCTACCACAACCTCGTCGACTACGTGGACGTGCCGGAGCCCGTCGATGCCGTCTTCCACCTGGCCAGCCCGGCCAGCCCGGTCGACTACCTGCGACTGCCGCTGCACACGCTCAAGGTCGGCTCCTACGGCACCCACAACGCTCTCGGCTTGGCCAAGTTCAAGCGCGCCCGGTTCCTGCTCGCCTCCACATCGGAGGTGTACGGCGACCCCGAGGTGCATCCGCAGCAGGAGGAGTACTGGGGCAACGTGAACCCGGTCGGGCCACGAGGTGTCTACGACGAGGCCAAGCGCTACTCGGAGGCGATGACGATGGCCTACCACCGCCAGCAGGGCGTGGACACGCACATCGTCCGCATCTTCAACACCTACGGCCCACGGATGCGCCAGCACGACGGCCGCGCCATCCCCACCTTCATCCGCCAAGCGCTGGAGGGAAAGCCGATGACGGTGTTCGGCGACGGCAGCCAGACGCGCTCCTTCTGCTACGTGGACGACCTGATCGAGGGCATCTTCAGGCTCGCGACGAGCGACTTCCACATGCCGGTCAACATCGGCAACCCCAACGAGATGACGTTGATCGACCTGGCCGAGCGGATCCAGAAGCTGACCGGCACGACGTCCGAGATCGTGTTCGAGGGCCTTCCGGTGGACGATCCCAAGGTGCGGAAGCCCGACATCACGCGTGCGCGGGAGATCCTCGGCTGGGAGCCCAAGGTGACGCTCGACGATGGCCTTCGAAGGACGCTGGAGAGCCTGGGTGTGACGCCGGTCGCGGTGTGACCGCTCCCCGCGTGGTCGCGATGGGCGGCGGCGGCTTCTCGGACGGCCGATCGGGCCTGGACGGCTACGTGCTCGATCTGACCGGTGCCGACCGTCCGCGGGTCTGCTTCGTGCCGACCGCCAGCGGTGATTCGGCGACCTACATCGAGAACTTCCTGTCGGCCTATTCGGAGCGGGCGGACGCCTCGGTGCTGCGGCTGTTCGCCCGCGAGATCGACGACCTGGGGCGGCATCTGTTGTCGCAGCATGTGATCTACGTAGGCGGTGGCAACACGGCCAACATGCTGGCCGTGTGGAGGTTGCACGGTGTGGACGCGATCCTGCGCGAGGCGTGGAGCGCGGGTGTGATCCTGTGCGGTCTCTCGGCCGGCGCGAACTGCTGGTTCGAGGCCTGCTCGACCGACTCGTTCGGTCGCGCGCTGGCACCCCTTCGCGACGGGCTGGGGCTGCTTGGCGGAAGCTTCTGCCCGCACTACGACTCAGAGCCCCAACGCCGTCCGAGCTATCGAGCGGCGGTGGCCGAGGGCGAGCTGCCGCCGGGATTCGCGGCCGACGACGGCGTCGCCCTGCGCTTCGCCGAGGGGGCTCTGGCAGAGGTGGTCAGCGAGCGGCCCGGCGCCTCCGCCTACCGGGTCGAGGCCGGCTCGGAGACGAGGCTGGAGGCACGGCTGCTGCCGCCGGCCGGCTGAGCGGAGGTCAGGACGCCGGGTCGGCGGCGGTGTGGGCCAACGCGCGCACGGCCGCGATATCGCGATGCACCTGTGCGACCAGCTCGTCGACCGATCCGAAGCGTTCCTCGCCGCGCAGGCGCTGGGTGAAATCGACTCGCAGCGGCCGCCCGTACACGTCGCGGTCGAAGTCGAGCAGGTGCGCCTCGATCCTGACCCGGTCGCGGGCATCCGAGAAGGTCGGGTTGTAACCGACGCTGATGGCGGCCGCGTGCCGCTCGCCGTCCAGGTGCCCCCATCCCGCGTAGATGCCGGTAGCGGGTACCGCCGTGTGCGGCGCCGCAGCCAGGTTGGCGGTGGCGAAGCCCAGCTCTCTGCCGCGTCCGTCGCCGCGCACGATCGTGCCCTCGACCCACGGCGGCCGGCCGAGCAGCTCGAACGCCTGCTGCACCTCTCCGGCGGTGATCAGGTCGCGGATGCGCGACGACGAGACAGGAACGCCGCCGATCTCGAGCAGCGGCGCCGGCTCGACCGCGAAACCGAGCCGCTCGCCCGAGTGGACGAGCGACTCGATCGAACCCTGGGCGCGATGGCCGTAGTGGAAGTTGCGGCCCACGATCACCAGCCGAGCACCCAGGGCGTGGGACAGCACATCCTCTGCGAACCGCTCATGGTCGAGCATCGAGAAGGCGCGATCGAAGCGGATCCGTACCAGCTCGTCCGCGCCCAGCTCGGCCACCAGCTCCTGTTTACGGGCCGGCGTGGACAGCTCGAGCGGCGCCAGTTCGGGCCGCAGGACGGCCATCGGATGCGGGTCGAACGTCACCACGGTGGCGGTCAGTTCTCGCTCGCGGGCTGCCGCGATGGCTCGCTCGATCACGCGCCGGTGGCCGAGATGAACGCCGTCGAAGCTGCCGATCGCGACCGCTCGCGCCGCCGCCGGCGCCAGCTCGAGCGAGCCGTATGCCTTCACGGCTTCAGCACCGTCGTCGGTTGCAGGCCGCGCTCTCCGGGGGCGGCGATGGCGACCAGGTCGCCGCCGTGCACGAGCCGAACCGGCCCTCGCTCATCGCGGGCGGGCACCGCCCTGCCGTGCCGGATGTGCTCCATCTCGGCATCGTCCAGCGCCCGTTCGGGCATGTGGGCGAGGGCATCGCGGGCCGACAGATGCCAGCGGCCATCGGGGTCGCCGGCGATCTGGTCGGGAGTGCCGGCGTGGCTCGACCGAGAACCCGCCGATCGTCAGCCGCCGCAGCTCCAGGCAGTAGCCTCCTGCGCCGGTGGCGTCGCCCAGGTCTTCAGCGATCTGGCGCACGTAGGTGCCCTTCGAGCAGGCCACTTCGATCGTAGCCTGCTGCAGGGCGTCGTCGAACCCGAGCACGTCCAGACGGTCGATGCGCACCGTCCGCGGCGGAGGCGGCGCCGTCTCGCCGCGCCGCATCCGCGCGTACGAGCGCTCGCCGCCGACGCGCACGGCCGACGCCAGCGGCACTCGCTGCTCGATCACGCCTGTGAGCGATGCCGCCGCCTCGCGCAGCGCAGGCCCATCGGTTGACGCGCCGGTCGGGGTGAGCTCGCCCTCGCCGTCCAGCGTCGACGACGTGGCACCGAGCTGGATGACGGCGCGGTAGCTCTTGTCGAGCCCGGACAGGTGCGGCTGCCAGCCGTGTCGCGCCGCCCGCCAGCACGAGCAGCAGACCGGTGGCGAAGGGATCGAGGGTGCCGGCGTGGCCGAGCTTGCGGCCCAGGGCGGGCCGCAGCTGCCGCAGCACGTCGAACGACGTCGGCCCGGCGGGCTTGTCCACGAGGAACACTCCCATCATCGTGGGGAGTCTATGCGGCGGATTCGGCGAGCTGGGCTGCGACCTCGTCCACGATGAAGTCGCGGATCTGGTCGATCGTTCCCGGGTGCGAGAACCCGGCCGCCTGCTTGTGCCCCCCGCCGCTGGACTTGCGGGCGATCTGGGACACGTCGATCGTGCCCCGAGACCGGAGGGAGACGCGGTTGGGGCCGACGCTGCCGTTCTCGTTCGGCACCTGCTCGCGGATCAAGCCGGCCACCTGCACGCCCTCGACCGCCCGCAGGTGGTCGATCAGGCCTTCGGTCGTGGCCTCGTCGCCCTCCACCAGGGCGAGATCCTCACGGGTGACGTAGCTGACCAGCAGCCGCCCGCCGGCGAACGACGAGCGTGCTCGAGCACGCGGCCCAGCAGGCGCATCTTGCCCATCGGCACTGTCTCGAACACGAGCTCGAACACCTTGTGGACATCGGCGCCGGCTTCGACCAGCCTGGCGGCCAGGCGCAGCGCCTCGGGGCTGGTGGTGCGGTACTGGAAGCGGCCTGTGTCGGTGACCAGGCCGACGTACAGCGACTCGGCCACCTCGCGGGTCAGCTCGATGCCGAGGCCGTCGAAGATGCGCGCCAGGATCTCGGCCGTGGACGAGGCGTGGCCGTCGATGTAGTTGACGTCGCCGAAGCGGGAGTTGTCGTGATGGTGATCAACGTCGATCACCTGGTCGAAGCCCGCCCGCAGCTGCTCATGGTCCGGCCCCAGCCGCCGCTCGTTGCCGCAGTCGAGCGCGAGCATCGTCCAGCCCGCGGTTGAACCGGGCTCGATCGAGCGCTCGACGTCATCCATGCGCAGGAACTCGTACTCGCCTGGGATCGGCGAGTCGGGGTGCAGGTACAGCCGCACCTGCTTGCCGAGCCCCCGCAGCGCCTGCGCTGCAGCCGACATCGAGCCGATCGCGTCGCCGTCGGGGTTCTCGTGCGATGCGATCGAGCACGCGATCGGTCGCTGCGAGCGCAGCGACCACGGCGGTGAGGTCACGGTTCAGGCTGTCTGTCATTTGGAGGCGTGTCGACCTGCTGTGCTGCGAGCTCGGGCGCGACCTGGTCGAGCAGCTCGTTCATGCGCAGCGCGCGATCAACGGTCTCATCATACTGGAAGATCAGCTGAGGAGTGCGCCTCAGCCGCAACTCCCGCGCAATGCCCTGCTGGAGCACTCCGTGCGCTCGTTCGAGCGCCCGCAGCGAGCGTTCGCGGCGCTTGACGCTGCCAAGCACGCTGACGTAGACGGTTGCCTGGGAGAAGTCGGTGGTGGCCCGCACGCCGGTGATCGTGACGAAGCCGATCGAGGGGTCGCCAAGGCGCTCGACGCCGTCCGCCAGCACCTTGCGCAGCGACTCGTTGACGCGCCGCATCCGCTCGCTCACCCGATTGCCTCCTCGACTGACAGGAGCTGCGCGTCCGCCCGCGCAAGCTCGAACTCCTGCGAGGAAAGGTAGCCGCGAGCGTCGTCGAGGGCGTGCATCGTCTCACCCGCCTCGCGCCGGACGACCACCATCACGAGCAGCGAGCGCTGCCACAGCTCGTGGTAGCCGACCTCGGCCACCGAGGCGCCGAACCGGCGCTCGAGCCGGCTCTTGACCTGCAGCAGGTACTTGCGCTTGCCTTTCAGCGACCCGCCCTCGGGCAGGTGCAGCTCGAACCGCAGGATGCCGACGAAGCCCTCCGCCATGGGCTCAGTCTAGGCCCGGCGGTTGTGACAAAGATCAATTATCGGAGTCAAACACTCCCCGGTCCGGCGTGACGTTCTTGTGACGAGATCGTTGCGGGTCGGCCGCGTGGTTGAGCGGATCGTCTCCGGCGGCCAATTATCGGAGTCAAACACTCCCCGGTCCGGCGTTGCGAAATCGTTGCACGGCTGTGGCGAACAGTAGGATCGGGGTGTGAACTGTTCGAACTGCGGTGTCGAGCTTCCCGGCGAAAGCCAGTTCTGCATGAACTGCGGCCGGCCGGTGGCGCGTGAGCCGGGCGGGTATCGCTCGCCGGTGGAGTTGTCGCGCTGGACGATGAGTGTGCTGTGGCTGACGGCCGTCGTCAGCCTTGTGGCGGCGATTGCCGACTTCGCCGAGCAGCAGATGTACCAGCGCCTGATCGACGGTCGCTACGTCTCGCTGTCCGAGGCGCACGCCAGCGACGACCGCCAGGCGGTGATCGGATTCGTGCAGCTGGCGATCCTGCTCACCACGGCCGTCCTGTTCATCCTCTGGCTTCGGCGCTGCTACGCCAACCTGGATGAGCTCGGCGGTCGTCGGCGGTACTCCGTGCGGTGGGCGATCTGGGGCTGGTTCGTGCCCGTCATGTCGCTGTGGCGGCCCAAGCAGGTCGTCAACGACCTGCTCTCGTGTGACCCCCGCCCCCACTCGAGAACCCTCGTCAACTGGTGGTGGGCGTTCTTCCTGGTCGCCAACTGGGTGGCGGGGACCTCGGCGCGTCTCCTGTTCAGCGACAACACTCCCCAGCATCTGCACGATGCGGCCGTCGCCCGGGCCGTGTCCGACGTGTTCCAGGTCGGCGGCGCGGTGCTGGCCGCGCTCGTCGTGCGCCGTCTGACCGCGGGTCAGGAGTCGGCGCGGGTCACGCGCCCGGTCTCCGCGACAACGTGAGCGAAACCGCCGAGTTCGGCCGGATCGTGCTGATCGCCTCGGTCGGGTTTGCCGCCGCGATCGTCTCAAGCCGGCTCAGCACCCGGCTGAGGCTGCCCTCGCCGGCGCTGTTCCTGATCGTCGCGGCGGTCGCCTCCGACCTGGCACCCCGGCTTGGCAGCGAGCTGTCGATCCGGGACGTCGAGCGGATCGGCGTGGTGGCGTTGATCGTAATCCTGTTCGACGGCGGCATGGAGATCGGCTGGAGCAGCTTCCGCGGATCGCTGATGCCGATCGTCAGTCTCGGTGTGGTGGGGACGTTCGCCGTCGCCGGGCTGCTCGCGCTGGCGACGCACGGCCTGTTCGACCTCTCGTGGACGAGTTCATTGCTGGTCGGTGCAGCCCTGGCGCCGACTGATCCAGCGGTGATGTTCTCGGTGTTGGGAGGTCGAGAGATCGGCGGACGAAGCGGGGTGATCCTGCAGGGCGAGTCGGGCGCCAACGACCCGGTCGGCATCGCGCTGATGCTCGGACTGCTGGAGGTAGCGACCTCGGACGGCACCTGGTCGACGATTGTCGTCAGCTTTGCCGTCGCGATGGCCGTCGGGCTCGCCGTCGGTGTCGCCGGCGGGCTCGCCCTGGTGCAGCTGATGCGGCGTGTCTCCCTGCCCGACGCCGCGCTGTATCCGCTGCTGACGCTGGCCTCGGCCGGGGCGATCTACGGCCTGGCCTCCGTCCTGCACGGTTCCGGCTTCCTGGCGGTGTTCGTGGCTGGACTGCTGATCGCCGACGTGCGAGTGCCGTTCCGGGCCGAGATCGAGCACTTCCACACCGCCCTCGCCAGCCTGGGGGAGATTGTGGTGTTCGTCGCGCTCGGGCTGACCGTGGAGCTGGCAGCTCGCTGGACGGCCGCGACGTGGTGCTGGACGGCCTCGTGGTGGCCGTGCTGCTGACCCTGGTGGTGCGGCCGCTGGTGGTCGCCGTGCTGCTCGCGCCCGTGCAGCTTGCGCGCGGGGAGAAGGCCTTCGTGGCCTGGGCCGGCCTTCGCGGCGCGGTGCCGATCCTGCTGGCGGCGTTCGCCCTGCTGGAGGGCGCCGACGACGCGCCGCCGCATCTACGGCCTGGTGTTCGTGGTCGTGATGTTCTCCGTCGTCGTGCAGGGGACGCTCGTCCAGGCCGTCGCGCGGCGCACGGGTGTGCCGATGCAGCGGATCGAGCAGGACCCGTGGACGTGACCGGTCAGGCCGTGCGGGCCACTTCGCTGCACGGTGTAGACCTCGAGCACGTCGCCCTCCTTGAGGTCGTTGTATCCCTCGAGGGTCAAGCCGCACTCGAATCCCTGCGTCACCTCGCGGACGTCGTCCTGGATGGCGCCGAAGCGTGGCGATGCGGCCGTCGTAGACGATCGTGCCGTCGCGCACCAGTCGCACCTGCGCCCGCGCTGGACGGCGCCGCTGGTAACCATGCAGCCGGCGATCGTGCCCAGCTTCGATGCCTGGAAGGTCTGGCGCACCTCGACCTCGCCCAGCACCTCCTCCACCTGCTCGGGCGCGAGCATGCCGATCAGGGCCTGCTGGATGTCCTCGGTCAGCTGGTAGATCACGCGGTAGGTGCGGATGTCGACGCCCTCGCGCTCGGCCAGCGCCCGCGCCTCGGCGTTCGGCCGCACGTTGAAGCCGACGATGATCGCGTTCGACGCCGCCGCCAGGTTGATGTCGCGAGGCGGTGATGCCGCCGACGCCGGAGTGGATCACGCTGACCGTCGACCTCGGGGTGCTGGATCTTGGCGATCTCGCCCTCGGCCGCCTCGACCGAGCCCTGCACGTCGGCCTTGATGATCAGGCCGAGCTCCTGGACGGCGCCCTCCTGCATCGCCGAGAACAGATCCTCGAGGCTGACGGCCTTGCTGCGCCGCGCGAGCATCTCGGTGCGCAGCCGCTGGGCGCGCTTCTGCGCGATCTGGCGGGCGACGCGGTCGTTCTCGACCACGCGGCAGAACTCGCCGGCCGGCGGCGGCTTGTCGAAGCCGAGGATCTCGACCGGCAACCGCGGCCCGGCGTCCTTGACGCGCTTGCCGTTGTGATCGTTCAGCGCCTTGACCTTGCCCCAGGCGTCGCCGGCGACGACCGCGTCGCCGACGCGCAGCGTGCCCCGCTGCACCAGCATCGTGGCGACCGGGCCGCGGCCGACGTCCAGGCGCGACTCGATGATGACGCCGCTGGCGTCGGCGCTTCGGGTTGGCCTTCAGCTCGAGCACGTCCGCCTGCAAGCAGGATCGATCTCGAGCAGCTGGTCGAGGTTCTGCCTGGCCTTGGCCGAGACGTCCACGAAGATCGTCTCCCCGCCCCACTCCTCCGGCTGCAGGCCCTGGTTGACGAGCTCGTTGCGAACCCGCTCGGGGTTGCGCGTCGGGCCTGTCGATCTTGTTCACGGCGACCAGGATCGGCACGCCGGCGGCCTTGGCATGGTCGATCGCCTCGATCGTCTGCGGCATCACGCCGTCGTCGGCGGCGACCACCAGCACCGCCACATCGGTGACCTTCGCGCCGCGGGCGCGCATGGCCGTGAACGCCTCGTGGCCCGGCGTGTCCAGGAAGGTGACCTTGCGGCCGTCGCCGACGTCCACCTGATAGGCGCCGATGTGCTGGGTGATGCCGCCGGCCTCGGTGGAGACGACCGACGACTCGCGGATCGAGTCCAGCAGCGTCGTCTTGCCGTGGTCGACGTGGCCCATGATGGTGACCACCGGCGGGCGAGTGACGAGGTCGGCCCGGGTCGCTCGAACGTGACCTCCTCCTCCTCCTCGTCGGCGGCGTGCTGGATGATGATCTCGCGCTCGAGCTCGGTGCCGATCAGCTCGCACGGCCTCGTCGGTCAGCGACACGGTCAGCGTCACCATCTCGCCCAGGCCCATCATGATAGGCGATGATCTTGGCCGGCGAGATGCCGAGCTTCTCGGCCAGGTCCTTGACGGTGATGCCGGACGGCGACCTTGACGGGCCCGGTGGGCACCTCGGGCTCGCGCTTGGGCTCCGGCCTGGGCCGCCGCGCTCGCGCCTCTGGCCGGCTTGCGCCCGGCCTGCGCGTCGATCACGACCCGGCGCCGGCGGCCGGCGCCGGCGCCACGCTGCGGCTCGGAGCATGGCCGCGCGGAGCTGGCCCGGCTCCTGCGCGGGTACGGTCGCCTTCGCGCCGAACGCGCGCGCGAACCTCTTCGTCGTCGACGAGTTCGTCCTCGCCCGCGCCGGTGCCGGCCTCGTCAAGCTTCTGCTCGACCTCGGCCTCGGTGACGCCTTGCTCACGGGCGATATCGGAAACGCTGCGTTTTGCCATTCAGTCCTTCAGTCTCAATTCTTCCAAACACCGGGCGGCCCGCTCAACCCGGATCCGCTCCTCGAGCCCTCTGGGCCGCCTCGGCCCCACCCGCAACCGCCTGCGTCACGCGCCACCTGGCCGAGCCGACCGGCGGACGCAGGCCGGATCCGGGCACAGGTAGGCCCCGCGGCCCGGAAGCCGCTGCCCGGCGGTCGATCGACGAGCGTCGCCATCGCGCGACCATCAGCCGCACCAGCTCGGCCTTGGGGCGTCGCCGGCCGCAGCCGGCGCACTGCCGCATCGGATCGGCTACGGCGCGGCCGCCCCCTCCTCCTTGGCCGCCAGCTCACGATGCGCCGGCACGCCGCAGTAGCGGCTGCCGTCGAGCGCCTGGTTCGGGCAGCGCTTGCCCGACGACGTGACCGCGATGCAGCGGCCGGGGAACTCGTCATCCTCGCCCTCGGCGCCGGTGTACGGCACGTCGGTGTCCTCGGCGTAGTGCTCGGTCTCGCTAGACGATGTCGATCCGCCACCCCGTGAGCCGGTGGGCGAGGCGGGCGTTCAGCCCCTCCTTGCCGATCGCGAGCGAGAGCTCGCCGTCCGGCACCACGACGGTGGCCTGCTGGTCGGCGTCGTCCACGTAGACCTCGCGCACCTTGGCCGGCGCTAGCGCCTTGGCGACGAAGCGGGCCGGCTCGTCGTTCCAGGGGATGATGTCGATCTTCTCCCCTCGCAGCTCCGACACGACCATCCGCACCCGAGATCCGCGCGGGCCGACGCAGGCGCCGACCGGGTCGACGCCCTGCACCTTCGACTCGACCGCGATCTTGGCCCGGTAGCCTGGCTCGCGCGCGACGGCGCGGATCGTGACCAGGCCGTCGGCGATCTCGGGCACCTCCAGCTCGAACAGCTGCCGGATCAGCTCGTCGCTGCGCCGCGAGAGCACGACCTGCGGCCCCTTGCCCTCACTTCGCACCTCGATGATGACCGCCTTGATGCGGCTGCCCTGCTCGTAGCGCTCGCCCGGCACCTTCTCGGAACCGGGCAGGATCGCCTCCATCTTGCCGAGGTCGACGAAGGCGTAGCGGTTGTCGTCCTGCTGAACGATGCCGGTCACGATCTCGCCCACGCGGTCGGCGTACTCGTCGTACATGATCGAGCGCTCCGCCTCGTGGATACGCTGGCGCAGCACCTGCTTGGCGGTCTGGCCGGCGATCCGGCTGAACCCCTCGGGGGTGACGGCGACCATCTGGGCAGGCGAGAACCAGTCCCACTCCAGCTCCGGCTCGGGCTCCTCCTCGGGCTGCTCGCCCTCGGGCAACGGCGCCGCCGGCTCCTCGAGCTCGACAGGCTCGGCCGGACGGTGGTGCGGATGCTGCTCGAGATACGCCTCCCACGCCTCGGGCGTCACCGACCAGACGGTGTAGTCGCCCGACTCGCGGTCGAGGTCGACGCGTACGGGATGGCGCGCGTCGGGCATCTTCTTGTACGCCGCCAGCAGCGCCTCTTCGATCGCCGACAGCAGCGTCTCCGCCTCGATGCCGCGCTCTTTCTCGAGCGCCTTCACGCCCTCCAACAGTTCCTTGCTCACCGGATGCCTCCCGCCTGGTCGTCGACGAGGTTGCCGCGCCGGATGACCGCGTGGGGCAGCCGCACGCGGTCGCCCTCCAGGTCGAGCTCGATCTCGTCGTCGCTTGCTTCGATCAGCGTGCCGCGAAACTGCCGCCGCCCGTCCACGGCGTCGGTCGGTACGTACCGCGACGCGGTTGCCCACCGCTCTGCGGTAGTGCTCAGGTGTGACCAGCGGCCGCTCGACGCCGGGCGACGACACCTCGAGCGCAAAACGCTCGCGAAGCGGCGTCAGCTCGCGGCTGACGCGCTGGCAGAGGTCGAGATCGACGGCCCCGTCGGGGCGGTCGATGGTGACCCGAAGCAGTCCGGGCGATGGCAGCTCTGCGAGCAGCACCTCGACCTCCGGCACTCGCGTCCGAAGCGTCGTTGCAATCTGCTCTTGTAGCTCAGCCGAGCGGCCCATCACACCTCCTCCGAGGAGTCACTGGGGGCGAAAAAAAGGTGGGTTCTCACCCACCTCGACGGCCACCCCCAACACGCTGACAGTCCCCGAAGGATAGCAGGGAGTTTATTCCAGGGGAGGAACACCATCCCCATGCGGGCGCTGCTTCAGCGGGTGTCTCAGGCCTCCGTGGAGGTGGCCGGAGAGCGCGTTGGAGGGATCGGAAATGGCCTCCTCGCGCTGGTCGCAGCGGGGGTTGACGACACCGAGCCGGACGCCGTCCGTCTGGCCCGCAAGATCGGGGCGCTGCGTGTGTTCGGCGATGCCGAGGGCCGCATGAACCTTGGGCTGGCGGACGTCGGCGGCGCCGTGCTGTGCGTGTCCCAGTTCACGCTGTTCGCCGATACGCGGCGCGGCAACCGCCCGGGGTTCACGGCCGCCGCACCGCCTGAGCTGGGCCGGCGGCTGGTCGACGTGGTTGCGACCGAGCTGCGCTCGCTTGGCCTGCCGGTGCAGACCGGTCGGTTTGGCGCAGAGATGCGCGTCTCGCTCGTGAACGAGGGCCCGGTCACCATCTGGCTCGACACCGCGACCTGGTAGTCAGCCGGTCTCGGCGTCGGCGCCGGCCGCCTCGCGGTAGTACTCGACCTCCGGCCGCAGCCAGTAAGCCATCTTGTAGTGGCCGGCGGCCAGCCGCGGCTGGCCCATCCGGATCAGGCAGCGGCCGAGGCAGTAATGCGCGTAGTCGTTCGCGGGCGCCGCATCCAGGATGTGCTCGAACTCGGCAGCGGCCTCCCGGTAGCGATGAAGCCGAAGGTAGGCCACCCCAAGCGCCTCCCGGATCGATGCTTTGTCCGGCTCGCGCCGCTTGGCCTTCTCGAGCGCGACAGTCGCCTGGGCGTTGTCGCCGCGTTTGAGGTGCTCGCGCCCCTGCTGGAAGAGATCGTAGGTGTCGTCGTACTGCATCTCTGCCCTCGTCATCGGCTCGTGCCGGATGCCTCTTGAGATTCCCACCTCACTCGAGGTGGGTGGTCTGTGCCAGCACCGAGCGTAGCCGCAGCGCGCCCTCCGCCCGCTCGCGGCGTGTGAGATAACGGCGGATGTTGCGCTTGACCCGGCGAAGCTCGGGTCGCACCTGGCGGCCCGCCGCGGCCGCCATCGACGGCGGCGCATAACGCGCTGCGCTACCCGCCGTCGCGAGCCCGGCGGCGTCCACTCCCCAGGTGTCGTGGACGAGCGTCGCCAACTCCTCGAAGGTGGCGTGCGCGGGGACAACGACGCCCTGATCGCCGACGTACGTCGAGAGCTCATGGTAGGCGGCCGCCGCCTGGCCGCGCGGGCCGCGTCGCAGGTAGCGCCAGCGCACTGCCGCCAGCTTCACCGCGGCCAGCCCGGCGATCACGATGGCGGCCGCCGTGAGCAGCCACAGCAGCAGGCTACGGCCGCGGTGCGAGACCGGCCGGGCGGCGGCCTGGGTGCTGTTAATCGAATGGCCCTTCCGCGAGCTGGGGTCAGGCAGAGGCCCGTTCGGCCCACCGCGCAGCTGAACGAGCAGGGCCAGCGGGGCGCTGCTGGGCTGGCCGTTCCTGAACACGTCGCGCAGGGTCGCAACCTTGGAGAACGCGCTGCTCGAGGTCGATGCCTGCTGATGAAGCGACCGCGTCGGTGTGGGGTCGAACGGCACCCACCCGTAGTGCGGGAAGTACACCTCGACCCATGCGTGGGCGTCGCGATCCTGCACCAGGTAGTGATTGGCAGACGTCTGCCTTCCGTCCGTGAAGCCGACGGCCACCCGCACCGGGATGCCGTGCAGCCGCAGCACCAACGCCATCGATCCCGAGAACATCTGGCAGTAGCCGGTGTGGGTGCGGGTCATGAAGTCGACCAGCACCGGCACGTTGCTGCGGTAGTGCGGCGTCTGGTCATAGTGAAACGGCTTCGCGCGCAGGTACGCCTCGACCGCCACCACCGCCCCGTACTCGGTATCGGCCTTGTCCGCGCCGGAGGCATGCCAGACCTGTGCACTGGCCGCCTCGAAGGGCGAACCGGCGATGTCGCTGATCGCGCGTGGATCAGCTGTCGCGGGCCACGGCGGCAGGTTGTTGCCGTTGACGACGATGCTGCTGGCGACCGCGAACGGGAAGTTGTTGCCGGCCTGCGCCAGCTGGCTGGGGGTCGGATCCGGCGCGTACGCACGCACCGAGTAGCTGGTGTCACTGGCCGGGTCACGGGTCGCCTGGACGGTGCCGTCCGTGAACAGCGAGGCGTCCAACGGTGAGCTGAGGTCGTAGCGGACAGCCTGGCCGGTTGACAGCAGGTGGCGGTCGGCGAGCCCTTTGATCTTGAACGACAGTTGCACCACGTCGCCGCGGTGATCGGGTGTGATCGCCTTCTCGGGCAGGTCTCTGTTCGGCACGCCGATCGCGGTGGCGCCGGTGTACTTGCCCAGGAGGCTGGGCGACTCCTGCCAGTGGTCGACCTCGAACTCGCTCAGGCTGGCGGCCTTCCAGTAGAGCGGCCGCGGAGAGACGACCTCGAACACGGTGGTGCGCTTCTTGGGCCACTTCAGCGGGCCGTAGTGCTGGTCCCACACGTAGCCGACGCTGACCCGGTTGTTTTCGCCGCCCAGCGGGTTCCAGTTGCGCCAGTCGAACAGCGCGCCCTTGGCGACGCCGGGCGCGGCGGCCACCACCAGGCCCACCACCACCGTCGCCACCGAGAGCGCCACCAGCTGGCCCATCGCAATGCCGCGTCCGGGCGTCTCGCGTTGGCACACGGCGAGGATCGCAAGGGCCAGCAGCAGGAACATGGCCCCGCGCAATCCGGGGTCGGGGGTGGTCAGCGCCGTGCTGGGGATGGCGAACAGCGCGAAACTGGCCGCCACCGATGCGATCGCGAAGCGGCCATCCAGCAGCAGCCACGCCACGACCGCGACCAGGCCGAAGAACGAGAGCTCGACCAGCGCGTCGGTGAGCGGGAAGCGGCCGGCGTCAAACGGCGTCACGGCGTCGAACCAGCTCTGCGCGCCGTCTCGCAGGTCGCCAAGCACGCGCAGCGGATACAGCGGGTGATCCGTCTCCCAGGGTTGATAGCCGAGCGCGGTCCACACGGCCATCCAGACGACGATCGGGATGCTGGCGATCGCCCAGCGCCGCCGGCCGAGGGCGGCAAGCAGCCCCGGCACCGTGGCCAGCACGGCCAGCAGCGCCAGCTCGCCCACGGCCATCTGCGGACGCTCGAGCTGCCGCCAGTGCCAGCCGCCGAACAGCACCGCCGCGACGAGCACGGCCAAGCGTTCAGGCATTGCTCGCGCTCCGTGATATGGCCGCCGAGAGGACGCCTGAGATGTCGTCGTCGGCACGCAATCGCGCCACGGAGGCGCCGGCCCGGGCCAGCTGCAGCGAGGCGGCGTCGGTCTCGCCGGGTACCCGCTGGACGCCGGCGAAACTGGGCGCGTCGACCCACACCACGGCGACGTCGCGGCGGGCGGAGCGCATCGCCAGCAGCCTGCTTGCGAGCGCCGGTGTGAGCGACGCCGTGACCACGTACAACCGCGCCGCATCGACCGCCTCGGCAGCTCCCGTCGCGCCCAGCGCATCGCGCACCATCTGTGACAGCGGACGGTCGGCGTCGGCGCGGACGGCGGCCAGTGCGGCCAGGGCAGTCCCCCACTCACCGCCGCCGGCCTGGATCCGGATCCGTCGCAGCGTCTGGCCGTGGAGCACCAGCGAGCAGCGCTGGCCGCGCTCGACCATCCTGTTCAGCAACGATGCTGCCGCCCTCACCTGCGCGTCGAAGCTGCTGTGTCCCGGCGCGCCCACGTTGCCGTTGCGGTCGCAGTCGAGCAGCACGGCCGACTCGTCGCGGGGCATGTCGGTCAGCTCCTTGACCATCAGCCGGCGGCGCTTGGCGGTCGAGCGCCAGTGCACCCGGCGCAGGCTCTCGCCCTGCTGGAACTCACGGATCGAGTGCAGGTCGTAGCCGGCGGTGCGGTGAAGCAGCGCACGCCCCTCATCGCCGCCGGCGCTGCCCGAATCGGTGAACAGGCCGTCGAGGGTGTACACGCGGGGATACACGAGCAGCGTGTCGACCCGGTCCATCGTCAGCCGAGCCTCGGCCAGGCCGAGCGGGTCGTCCACCACCAGCTCGGCCGCCTCCAGCCGGTAGCGGCCGCGCGGTGCCGGGTCGAGCGCGTAGCGGCCGCGGAGCATGTAGCCCTGGCGCCGCAGGGGCACGTCCCGCACGCCCAGGTCGCCGACCTTCTCTGCCATCCGGGCCCGGGCCGGCAACGGACCGCCGTCGGCTCGCAACTCGACCTCGACGGCGACCCGGCCTCCCTCGACCAGCTCACGGTGGCCCGTGCGACGGCGCAGCTCGGTCGGCCGGGCGGTGATCCGCACCCATAGCCAGGCCAGGATGGGCAGGACCAACAGGCCGGTCGCAACCGGGAACATGGCCGCCGTGCCGAACCCCCACGATGCCAGGTAGAGGCCGGCGGCGAGGCCCAGTGTGCCCTTGCCGCGGCGGGTCATAAGGTGGTGGACGGGGAACGGGTCATCTACACGGGCACCGGCGTTCGCTCGAGCGCGTCGCGGATCACCTCGGCCGGGTCCATGCCGCCGCTGCGCGCGTCGGCGGCCATGATCACGCGATGCGACAGCACGTCCGCCGCCACATCCTTGATGTCGGCTGGGATCACGTACTCACGGCCGCGCAGCGCCGCGTGCGCCTTGGCCACCCGCATCAGGGCGATACCGGCGCGCGGGCTGGCGCCCAGCGCCAGGCGCGAGTCGCCGCGCGTGTGGCGGAGCAGCGCAACCACGTAGCGGTTGAGGCTCTCCTCGACGTAGACGTTCTTGACGACCGCGATGGCAGCCTCCAGATCGGCGGCCGACGTGACCGGGTGCAGATCCTCGAGCGGCTCGGAGGCGGCGTGCTCCGAGAGCATCCGAGCCTCCTCCGCGATCTCCGGGTAGCCGAGGTGCAGCCGCATCGCGAACCGGTCGAGCTGCGCCTCGGGGAGGGGGAACGTGCCCTCGTACTCGATCGGGTTCTGGGTCGCGATCACCATGAAGGGCCGCGCCAGGCGGTGGGTAGATCCGTCGATCGTGACCTGCACCTCCTGCATGCACTCGAGCAGCGCCGACTGGGTCTTGGGGCTGGCCCTGTTGATCTCGTCCACCAGCACAAGGTTCGCGAACACCGGCCCAGGACGGAACTCGAACTCGTTCGCCTGGAGGTTGAAGACGTTCACCCCGGTGATGTCCGACGGCAGCAGGTCGGGCGTGGCCTGGATGCGGGCGAACTCGCAGTCGAGCGAGCGGGCCAGCGACTTGGCCAGCATCGTCTTGCCGACGCCGGGAAAGTCCTCCAGGATGATGTGGCCCTCACAGAGCAGCGCCAGCACGCAGCGTTCGAGCACCCCCGGCGGAGCTTGGATCACCCGCCCCACGTTCTCGATCACGCGGCGGGCGGTGTCGCCCGCGCCCGCAATCGCCTCAGCCTGGGCGGTGTCCTTGACTTCGTGTGCTTCCACAGGATGTCCTCTCGTCAGACCGTCGTACGCTGCTCTACGGCCGCGGTGGCCGATTGGTTCCCCACGGCATCCCAGATGGCCGATGCGCAGGCCTCCTTGGAGCGCCGGGAGACAGTGCTCTCCCCCTTTGACGTCACGAGGACGATTTCGTTGTCCGCGCTGTCGAATCCGATATCGCTGCGACCGATGTCATTCATCACGATCATGTCCGCCCGCTTGCGCTCCAGCTTGGCGCGGGCGCGCTCGACGGCGCCCTCGCCGTGCTCGGCCGCGAACCCGATCAACAGCTGGCCGTCGCGCCGCGTGCGGCCCAGCTCGGCGAGGATGTCCACGGTCGGCTCCAGCTCGACCAGCCACCGCTCTCCGTCCTTGACGCGCTTGCCGGCGACGGCTTCGGCCGGCCGGTAGTCGGCGACCGCCGCCGCCATCACGATCACGTCAGCCGTGGCGGCCTCGGCGACGGTGGCGCGGTGAAGCTGCTCGGCCGACTCCGCCCGCAGCGTCCGCATCGGCGCGCTGGGATTGGCACTGCCGGCGGCCAGGATCAGCGTCACCTGAGCGCCACGGCGTGCCGCCTCGTCGGCGACCGCGACTCCCATCCGGCCGCTCGACCGGTTGCCCAGGAACCGCACCGCGTCGAGCGGCTCACGGGTGCCGCCGGCCGTCACGAGCACCCGGCGCCCCTCCAGCCTGCGCCCGGCGTCGAGTCGCCGCTCGATCCGCTCGGCGATCACGGCCGGCTCGGTCATCCGGCCCAGACCGTGCTCGCCCTCGGCCATCTCCCCGCGCTCCGGGCCGATCAGCTCCACGCCACGGTCGCGCAGCGTCTGGACGTTGCCGACGGTCGCGGCGGCCGACCACATGCGCGGGTTCATCGCCGGGGCGACCAGCAGCGGGCCGGTGAAGGCGAGCGCCGACTGGGCCAGCACGGTCGGCGCCTCGCCGTGAGCGAGCACCGCGATCGTGTTGGCAGACGCGGGGGCGATACAGCACAACGAGGCCGTGGCGGACGCCTCCAGGTGCGGGAACACCTCGGCGCTGCGCTCCGTCAGCACCGGCCGGCGCGACAGGGCCGCGAATGTCGTTTCGCCCACGAACCGCTCAGCGGCGGGGGTCAGCATCACCTGCACGTCGTGGCCGGCTCGAACCAGCAGCCGCACCAGCTCGCAGCTCTTGTACGCCGCGACGCCTCCGCTCACCCCCAGCAGGATCATGTCAGGAAGTGTACGGCCGCCCGGCTGCCGCGACGAATGCCGCGATC
This sequence comes from uncultured Actinomycetes bacterium, assembly GCA_963755675.1. Taxonomy (GTDB): domain Bacteria; phylum Actinomycetota; class Thermoleophilia; order Gaiellales; family JAICJC01; genus JAICYJ01. The sequence continues at coordinate 29,073 of CAVWLK010000085.1, read as the reverse complement.
ACTGGATGCGGTTGGCCGGGTGGCGAGGACAGCTCGGGCTGGTACAGCGTGGCCAGCCAGAACTCCCCGTCCCGCATCTCGACCGCGCGCAGCTCGCCGTGGTCGTCCAGCGCGGCGGCCCGCAGCCCTCCGGACTCGGTCAGATGGCGGTATCCGTGTGCCAGGCCGTACGAGCAGTGATACCGCTCGCGATGTTCCCCAGAGCCGTAGATCGCCTCCAGCCGGGTTCCCGGCAGCGGCAGGATCGCGCCCTCCGCGCCGACCAGCGAGCAGGACAGGGGCTCGATCACCAGGTGGTGAGCCGCCGGCGCCGACTCCGCGTGCTCGGCGTCCTCGATCCCGGCCACGTTGCGGGCGTACTCGATCAGGGCGTGCTGAAAGCCTCCGCAGGTGCCGAGGAACGGCACCCCCTCCCTGCGGGCGGTGCCGATCATCAGCAGCGCGGCCGGCATGTTCTGGTACGGGCTGCCCGGCACGCACCAGACACCGTTCAGCGAGGTCAGCTCGCCTTCGTCAGGCGCCTCGCCGGTTGCCAGCCAGCGGTGCCGCGCGCCCAGCTCGGCCAGCACCCGCGGGATCTCGCGGTGTGCGGCGACCCCATCGCTGGGGTCGCCGACCAGGCCGATCAGCGGTGCCGTCAGGCGTTCTTGTCCGATGTCGAGACCTGCAGCTTGCCCTCGGCGATCTCCTCGAGCGCCATCGTCAGGAAGTTCTTCGACCGCGACTCGATCAGCGGGGGAGCGAAGCCCTCGAAGCTGCCCTCGCCGAGCTGGTGGTGATAGTCGTTGATCTGGCGCGCGCGCTTGGCGGCGGCAATCACCAGGGCGTACTTGCTGTCCACGTGCTCGAGCAGTACGTCTACCTTGGGGTGGATCATTCGGTCTCCTCGCTGAGCACCGACCGGATCAGCTCGGTGAGCTGGGAGGCGGCGCGGTCTAGGTCGTCGTTCACGATCACGTGCTGAAAATCGTCTCGGGCCTGTATCTCGTCGTTGGCGATCCGCAGCCGGTTTGCGATTTCCTCGGCGGAGTTCGCGCCACGCGCGATCAACCGCCGTTCGAGGTCACCCATGTCCGGTGGTGCGATGAACACCAGCAGCGCGTCCGGCACCTGCCGCTCGATCTCGCGGGCTCCCGGCACGTCAATCTCGAGCACGACGCTCGAGCCGTTCGCCAGTCGCCGGTCGACCTCGCTGCGCAGGGTGCCGTACCGATGCCCGGCGAATTCTACATGCTCGAGGAACGCGCCCTCCCGCACCCCCTGCTCGAACTGCTCGGGCGAGAGGAACCAGTACTCTCGCCCGTCCTGCTCGCCCGGCCGCTGGGCGCGGGTGGTGGCGGACGTGGCCAGCTCCAGCGAGGGCAGCCCGTCGCGGGCGCGGGCGATCAGCGTGCCCTTGCCGACGCCGGACGGCCCGGAGATCACGAACAGCCGCCCGCTCACGCTGCTGTGGCCGGCGTCAGGAGTTGAACAGCTCGACCAGCTCGCCGCGCTGCCGCTCGGACAGCCCGCCGATGGTCTTGGCCTGTGAGATCCGGCACTGCGTCAGCAGGCGACCTGCGCGCACGCGACCCAGCCGCGGAACCGCCAGCAGCATGTCGTAGACCTTGGCCGTCAGCACGAAGTCGGGCGGGTCGAGCAGGATCCGGTCGAAGGTCGTCTGGCCCGACTTGAGCTCGCGCTTCAGCTGCGCCCGCTGCACGCGGATCCGATTCGCACGCTCGAGTGCGTCGAGCCTCTGGTCGAGTGAGCGCGAGGGTGCTTGCGTGAGGAGCGTAGGCATCGTGCTCGGCGATAATACCACGCTGGATGGGTCGCGCAAGGCGGTATAAACCGCCAAAATAGGCCAAAATATCACTGATTGACATCAACCTCAAGTCGAGCCTTATGGTGGTCGGGATGCGCCAGTCCGATCACGTCGCCTAATTTGAATACAGTCCGCTGGCCCATCAGGATGGCCAGCTCGGAAAGCAGTCGCAAGGGCAGACCGGGGTCTCGGAACAGCGCCGTTCCGACCCCTACCACCGACGCTCCCGCGGCCAGAAACTCGAGGCAATCCTGAGCCGAGGCGACTCCTCCCATGCCTATCACGGGGAGGCCGGTGGCCGCCTGGCTGTGGTAGACCGCGTGCAACGCCACCGGCTTCACCGCCGGTCCCGAGAGGCCTCCGCCGCCACCCCCCAACAGCGGCCGCAGCGTGTCGCGGTCGAGAGCCATCCCACGCACGGTGTTGATCAGCACGAGCCCATGTGCCCCGCCCTCGGCGGCGGCGGTGGCGATCTCCGAGACGTCGGCAACGCTCGGCGAGAGCTTCGCCAGCAGCGGACGATCGGTCTCGGCGCGGCAGCGGTGGAGCAGGGCCCGGGTCTCGTCGGGATCGGTGCCGATCGAGATGCAGCCCGTGTCCACGTTGGGGCAGGACACGTTCAGCTCGATCGCCGACACCGCCGGGTGTGCGCCGACGCGGCCCACGGCGGTCGCGTACTCCTCGCGGCTCCAGCCGCCCACGCTGACGATCAGCGGCACCCCCAGCTCGGCCAGCCGCGGCAGGTGTCGGTCGCAGAACGCGTCCAGGCCGGGGTTGGCGAGCCCGATCGAGTTGACCATCCCTGCCGGCGTTTCCGCGATGCGCGGTGGCGGGTTCCCGGCTCGTGGGTTGAGCGTGACCGTCTTGGTGACGAAGGCCGAAAGGCCCAGCGTGCCGGCCGTGAGCGCGTCCAGCGTGCCGGAGCCGTTGACCATCGGATGCTCGAGCGGGATGCCGCAGATCTCAGTACGGAGATCAGGCGAGGACACGTCCCGCCTCCACCACCGGGCCCTCGATGCAGAGCCGTTTCCACTCCCCGTCGATCTCGACGGCACAGCCGTAACAGGCGCCGAAGCCGCAGGCCATGGCGGCCTCCATCGCAAGCAGGCAGCGCGTGTCGTGCTCGGCGCAGAGGGCGGCCACCGCGTGCAGCATCGGATCGGGGCCGCAGGCATAGACGCTTCCGGCGAACGGCAGCAGCCGGGCCAGCGGCTCGGTCACGAGAGTGGGCTCGAGCACCACGGTCGCTTCGGGATCGATCAGCGCAGCGCAGACGGCGTGCCTGGGCTCACGGAACCCGAGCACGGTGGTCACCGGGCCGACCAGCGTGCGGACGAGCCACGGGAGGATGGCTGCGCCGATGCCGCCGCCGACCAGGATCGCCGGCCCGGGCACGGGCGGGAATCCGTTGCCCAACGGGCCGAGCACGTCGACGCCGGTGGCCGCTGTGAGTGCCGCCGTTCCAGCACCGCGCACGTCCAGCAGGAAGGCCAGTTCCCGCTCGTCGGCCCAGGCTGCCGAGACTGCCCGCGGCAGGTAGGCCGCCGCCGGCTCGGGTGCCGCCTGGAGCATGAAGAACTGGCCGGGGCTTCCGACCGGGCCGCCGTCGTTACGCAGCACGACCAGGGTGTAGGCGCCAACCGCCTCCACCCGATCGACATCCAGCCGCCGTCTATCGGGGAGCATGCTCGCCGTCCGTGACCACCGCGTGAAGATCCTGGAGAGCGATCGGCGCGATGTCGCGGGCCTGTGCGATCGCCTGCACGGCGGCCGAGGCTCCGGCCAGCGTGGTGATGCAGGGGATGCGGTGACGGATGGCAGACTCGCGGATCTCGTAGCCGTCCGCCCGCGCGCCACGCCCGAGCGGTGTGTTGATGACCAGGTTGATGGCACCGTCACGGATCAGGTCGACGACGTTGGGAGAGCCCTGAGTGACCTTCTGGACGGTGTCCACCGGGATGCCGATCCGCTGCAGCGCCCGCGCCGTGCCTGCCGTGGCAACCAGCTCGAAGCCGAGTGACTGGAGCAGGGCGGCGAGCATCGTCGCCGCCGGCTTGTCGGCGTCGCGCACCGAGAGGAAGACACGGCCCTCGCGCGGCAGCGGCCTGCCGGCCGCCCGCTCACCCTTGGCGAACGCGGTCGGGAAGTCGGGGCCGATGCCGATCACCTCGCCGGTGGAGCGCATCTCAGGCCCCAGTGCCGGATCGGCGCCGAAGAAGCGCTGGAACGGCAGCACAGCGGCCTTGACGCTGATGTGTTCCGGCGCACCCTCAATCAGGTCGACCGGTAGCCCCAGCGCCGCGCGGCATGCGGCCTCGACCAGCGGCAGGCCGGTGGCCTTAGCCACGAACGGCACCGTCCGGGAAGCGCGCGGGTTTGCCTCGATCACATAGATCCGCGATCCCTGCACCGCGAACTGGACGTTGATCAGTCCGCGCACCCCGAGCGCCTCGGCGATCGCCCGTGTCTGCTCGCGGATCTCCCGTTCGATCTCGTCGCCCAGTGAGAGCGTCGGGATCACGCAGGCGGAGTCGCCCGAGTGCACCCCGGCCTCCTCGACGTGCTGCATGACGGCGCCGATCCAGGTGCGGTTGCCGTCGCAGACAGCGTCCACGTCGACCTCGATCGCGTCCTCGACGAAGCGGTCGACCAGCGAGCCGCCGAGGACGGGTCGCGAACGCAGGGTGGCCTCGTCGTAGCAGATCCGCATCTCGCGACCGCCGAGCACGTAGGACGGCCGTACCAGCACCGGGTAGCCGATGCGGGCGGCAATGCGGGCGGCGTCATCGACGTCCTGGGCAATGCCCCAGGCCGGCGCTTCGAGGCCGAGGTCGGCCAGCACGCCGCCGAACCGCTCGCGGTCCTCGGCCACGTCGATCGCCTCGAACGGGGTGCCCAGCAGCGCCACTCCCTCCTCCTCGAGCCTGCGCGCGAGGCCCAACGGCGTCTGGCCGCCGAACTGCGCCACCACGCCGATCGGGTGCTCGCGCTCGACCACCTCCAGCACGTCCTCCACCGTCAGCGGCTCGAAGTAGAGCCGGTCGGAGGAGTCGGCGTCCGTGGATACGGTCTCGGGGTTGCAGTTCACCATCACGGCGTCGTAGCCCAGACCGCGGAAGGTCTGGGCGGCCTGGACGCAGCAGTAGTCGAACTCGATCCCCTGCCCGATCCGGTTGGGCCCGGCGCCGAGGATGACGACGCTCTCGCGCTCGCCGCGGCGCAGCTCGTCCTCGTCCTCGTAGGCCGAGTAGTAGTAGGGCGCCTGGGCCTCGACCTCGGCCGCGCAGCTGTCGACCGCCTTGAACACGGGTCGCACGCCCCGTGTCCGGCGAAGCGTGCGCACCTCCGGTTCGGTCACGCCGGTCAGCTCGGCGATGCGGGCATCGGCAATCCCGAGCCGCTTCAGGCGCCGCCATCCGGTCGTGTCGAGCGACGCGAGATCCTGCTGTGGCAGCTCCCGCTCGGCGTCGGCCACGCGTCGCCACTCGTCCAGGAACCAGGGGTGCACCTGCGACTCGGCGGCCAGCTCGGCCGGGTCGTCGCCCAGCAGCAGCCGGGCCTGGATCACGTCGAACCGGTCCCATGTGGCCTCCGCCGACCGCGCCCAGCGCGCGCACCGTTCCGTCCAGCTCGCGGCTTCGCATCGCCTTGCCCCAGGCCTCGTTGAAGCTGCGGCCGATGCCCATCGCCTCGCCCACCGACTTCATCTGGGTGGTCAGCGATGCGTCGGCGCCGGGGAACTTCTCGAACGCGAACCGAGGCAGCTTGATGACGACATAGTCGAGCGCCGGCTCGAACGAGGCCGGCGTGGTGCCGGTGATGTCGTTGGGGATCTCGTCCAGCGTGTAGCCCACGGCGAGCTTGGTGGCGACCTTCGCGATCGGGTAGCCGGTGGCCTTGGAGGCAAGCGCCGAGCTGCGCGACACGCGCGGGTTCATCTCGATCACGACCAGCTCGCCGCTGTCGCGGTTGAGCGCGAACTGGACGTTGGAGCCTCCGGTCTCGACGCCCACCGCCCTGATCACGTCGGCGGCAGCGTCGCGCAGCACCTGGTACTCGCGGTCGGTCAGCGTCTGCGCCGGCGCGACCGTGACCGAGTCGCCGGTGTGGACTCCCATCGGGTCGATGTTCTCGATCGAGCAGATCACGACCACGTTGTCGTTGCGGTCGCGGATCACCTCCAGCTCGAACTCGCCCCAGCCGGCCACCGACTCCTCCAGCAGGATCTGGGTGATCGGGCTCTCACGCAGGCCCCGAATCACGATCTCGTCCATCTGCTCCGGCGTGGTTGCGAACCCGCCGCCCTGGCCTCCCAGGGTGAAAGCGGGCCGGATCACGACGGGCAGCGAGAGCGGTCCGCCTTCGATCGCGGCGCGGGCCTCGGCCGGGGAGTGCGCGATCACGCTGCGCGGCACCCGCAGCCCGATCCGCTCCATGGTGGCGGCGAACGCCTCGCGATCCTCGGCGCAATGGATGGCGTCGTAGGACGCCCCGATCAGCTCGATGTCGAGCCGCTCGAGCACGCCCGCCTCGGACAGCAGCGAGGCCAGGTTGAGCGCCGTCTGACCACCGAGCGTCGGCAGCAGCGCGTCCGGCCGCTCCCGCTCCAGCACCGCGCGGACACCCTCCAGGTCGAGCGGCTCCAGGTAGGTGCGATCGGCCCAGCCGGGGTCGGTCATGATCGTGGCCGGGTTGGAGTTGATCAGCACCGTCTCGTAGCCCTCGGCCCGCAGCACGCGCAGCGCCTGAGTGCCGGAGTAGTCGAACTCGCAGGCCTGGCCGATCACGATCGGCCCCGACCCGATCACGGCGACCTTGTGGATGTCGTCGCGCCTAGGCAACCGGGCTCCTCCGGCCAAGCTGGCGACGAACCGCTCCAGCGCCACACGAGCGTCGTGCGGCCCGGGGCTGGCCTCTGGGTGGAACTGCATCGACGAGACCGGCAGATCGCGCAGAGCGAGCCCTTCGACGGTGCCGTCGTAGAGCGAGACGTGCGTGACCCGGGCCGGCGCCGAAGTCGGTCTCCAGGTCTCCCCCGCCCTCCGGTACGCGCACGGCGAAGCCGTGGTTCTGGGCGGTCACCAGCACGCGTCCCGTGTCGACGCTCCAGCACCGGGTGGTTGGCGCCGCGATGGCCGAAGCGGAGCTTGAACGTCTCGAGGCCCAGGGCGAGGCCGAGCAGCTGGTGGCCGAGGCAGATGCCGAACACGGGCGCGTTGCCGATCAGCTCGCGTACCTCCGCCACGCAGGCCGGCAGCGCCGCCGGATCGCCCGGGCCGTTCGCCAGCAGCACCCCGTCCGGCTCCGCACTGCGAGCATGTCGGCGGCGGGCGCGTCCCAGGGGAAGATCGTGACACGGGCGCCGCTCTCACGCAGGATCCGGACGATCGAGCTCTTGACGCCGTAGTCGATCAGGGCGACGTGAGCGAGCTCCTCGCTCAGCGCGGGCAGCTCGCTGACCGCCTTCTGCGAGACGCGACCGGCCAGCGCCCTGCCGGCCATGTCGGGCTCCGCGGCGATCGCCCGCAGCATTTCCGGCACCGTCGAGCCGTCGCGACGAGACCGCGGCACGCACCGTGCCACCGTCGCGCAGGCGTCGCGTCAGCATGCGCGTGTCGAGGCCCTGGATGCCGACCACGCCGTGACCGTCCAGCCAGTCGCTAGAAACCGACGCGACCGGCCGGGGCGGCGTTTCGGCCCTCGCGGCACGATTACGGCGCGGGCCTGCGGTCGCGGTCGACTCGGAGGCATCGTCCTCGACGCCGTAGTTACCGATCATGGGCTGGGTGAAGATGATCATCTGGCCGGCGAACGACGGGTCGGTGACGATCTCCTGGTAGCCGGTCATCGAGGTGATGAACACGAGCTCGCCGACCGCCGTGCCGAGCGCGCCGTAGGCCTCGCCCTCCAGCACCGTGCCGTCCTCGAGCACCAGCAGCCGCGCCGCTCATCGGCGCCACCTCGACCATGCCGGTGGGCGACCGCACCGTCCGCGATGGTCAGCGTGCAGCGCCCCTGCAGCGTCTGCCCGGCGAAGGCGCAGTTGCGCGAGCGGGAGGCGTAGGGCGGCTGCGACCAGCCAGCTCTCGCCCAGGTTCCAGAGCGCCAGGTTGGCGACCGCGCCCGACCCGGATCGCGGGCACCGGCAGTCCGAACGCTCGCGGCCGGGCCCGCCGACATCCGCTCGATCACCGTTGACAGCGGCACCAGCCCCGGCGCGACCAGATTCGTGTACACGGCCGGGAACGCCGTCTCGAGGCCGATCACGCCGTTGGCGGCGGCCTCGAACGGCACCTCCTTCTCCTGCGTCCGGTGCGGTGCGTGGTCGGTGGCGATGCAGTCGAGCGTGCCGTCGGCCAGCGCCTCGATCAGGGCCGCCCGGTCGGCGGCAGAGCGCAGCGGCGGGCTCATCTTGCTGCGGCCGGGTCGAGCGTCGCGCACCGCCTCGTCCGTGAGGCACAGGTGGTGCGGCGAGACCTCGGCCGTCACCTCGACGCCGAGCTCCTTGGCCCGCCGGATCTCGGCCACCGACTCGGCCGCGGAGATGTGGCAGAGGTGCAGCGGCGGTGCCCTCGTAGCGGGCGATCTGGAGGTCGCGGCCGACCATCACGCTCTCGGCGATGCGCGGGTGGCCGTGCAGTCCGAGCTCGGCCGAGACGGCGCCCTCGTGCATCTGGCCGCCGGCGGCCAGCGTCAGGTCCTCCTCGTGCAGCGTCAGCTTGAGGCCGGTGACGCGAGCTGTACTGGAGCGCCCGGCGCAGCATGCCGGCCCGCTCCACCGGCCGGCCGTCGTCCGAGAACCCGGCCGCGCCGCGGCGCGGCCAGCTCGCCCATGTCGACCAGCTCGCGCCCCTCCAGGCCGCGGCTGATCGCGGCGAAGAAGCCGGTGGCGACGGCAGCCTGCTCGCGGGCGCGCTCGATCAGGCCCGCCAGCACGGCGGCCGAGTCGACCACCGGCGTGGTGTTGGGCATCGCCAGGATCGCGACGAACCCGCCGGCCGCCGCGGCCCGCGTGCCCGATGCGATGTCCTCCTCGTCCTCGTCGCCCGGCGTGCGCAGGTGGACGTGCGGGTCGATCAGGCCGGGCGTCATCGTCAGCCCGGCGGCGTCGATCGTCTCCAGCCCGTCCGCCTCGAGCCGCGTCGCCGACCTCGGCGATCCGTCCCTCGACGATCCGCACGTCGAGCTGCACGCCCTCCAGCCCGCTGGCGCCGTCGACACAACCGAGCGCCGACGATCAGCAGGTCGACGCCGGCTGCGCATCTCGGCGGAACAGGCGCATCCATCAGGCCACCTCCTGACCGGCCGGCTGGACGACCCGCAGGGCGGCCTCGCCGCCGCCGGTGGTCGGGCTCGGTGAGCAGGTCGTAGAGCACGGCCATCCGGGTCACCAGCCCGGCCCGCACCTGGTCGACGATCCGCGAGCTGGCGCGTCGGCGACCTCCGGCGCGATCTCGACGCCGCGGTTGATCGGGCCCGGGTGCATGACCAGCTGGCCGGGTCGCACCCGCTCGGAGGTCACGCCCCACAGGGCGGTGTACTCACGCAGCGAGGGCACGTAGTTGGCGCCCTCCAGCATCCGCTCGCGCTGCATGCGCAGGACGTAGACGACGTCGGCGTGGCCGATCGTCGGCGATGTCGTGCGAGACCTCGACGCCCATCGCTGCGATCCCGCGCGGGATCAGCGGAGGCGGGCCGACCAGCGTCACCTGCGCGCCCATCAGCCCCAGCGCCTGGATGTTCGAGCGGGCCACGCGGGAATGCAGCACGTCGCCCGACGATGGCGACGTGCAGGCCCTCGATCCGGCCCAGCGCTCGCTGGATCGTGTACAGGTCGAGCAGGCTCTGCGTCGGATGCTGGTGCTTGCCGTCTCCGGCGTTGACGACGTGGGCGTCGGTGTGGCGGGTGACCAGTGCGGGGCGCCGACATGCGGGTGGCGGATCACGATCACGTCCGGGTCGTAGGCCGACAGCGTCAGCACCGTGTCCTTGAGCGACTCGCCCTTGTCGACGCTCGACCCGGACGCCTTGAGGCTCATGGTGTCGGCGCGACAGCCGCTTGGCGGCCAGCTCGAACGGAGCTCGAGGTGCGGGTCGACGACTCGAAGAAGACGTTGATGACGGTGCGCCCGCGCAGCGTCGGCACCTTCTTGACGTCGCGCTGCATCACCGACTCGAAGCCCTCGGCGGTGTCCAGGATCCGCTCGATGCCGGCCCGGTCGAGGTCGGCGATCGAGAGCAGGTGGCGGCGGCGGGGCAGGCCGGTGGGCGGGGGGACTACAAGGTCCACGGCTCAGCTCGCTATCTCCCCGGGCAGCAGGACGATCCGGTCGACCTCGTCGACCTCGGCCAGCTGGACGTTGACGCGCTCGCTGCGGGAGGTGGGAAGGTTCTTGCCGACGTAGTCGGGGCGGATCGGCAGCTCGCGGTGGCCGCGGTCGACCAGCACCGCCAGCTGCACCCGCTCGGGCCGGCCGTAGTCGAACAGGGCCTCGATCGCGGCCCGGATCGTGCGGCCGGTGTACAGCACGTCGTCGACCAGCACCACCGAGCGGCCGTCGATCGGGAACTCGAGCCGGGTGGCCTTGACCACCGGCTGCGGGTGCGGCTGCGCGACGTCGTCGCGGTAGAACGAGATGTCGAGCGCGCCGGTGGGCACGTCACTGGTCGGCGAACTCGCTCGATCAGCGAGCGCAGGCGCTCGGCCAGCGTGACCCCACGAGTGTAGATGCCGACCAGCACCAGTTGCTCGAGGTCGGCGTGCTTCTCGACGATCTCGTGCGCGATCCGGCGCAGTGTGCGCTGGATGTCGGCCTGGTCGAGCAGCACGCGGCCCGATGCCGCGGGAGCGCTCACTTGTGCGCAGGCAGGGTCAGCGGGCAGGCAACGCTCACGTTGAGACTCCTTTCCGGGCTCTCTGGCCTCGGATTAAAGGGGCATCCGACTGGCTCGATGGACGCTCGAGCCAGAACGAGCTTATCAGGATGAGCGGACGGGCTCCGCCGCCGCCGTGCTCTCGCCGGCCGTAGCGCGGGCAAAACCGGCCATCGATGCGATGCCCAACGCCGGTCCGATGGCAAGCACCGCGAACGCCCACCGCCAGCCCACGTGGTCGGCCAAAGCCGGCACCAGCCGGATCGAGGCGACCGTGATCAGGAAGCCGATCGCGGTCTGCGCCGTGACCGCGGTGCCGACGTACTCGGGGTCGGCCACCTCGGTCAGGGCGGTTGAGAACTGGGCCGAGTCGGCCACGATCGTGATGCCCCAGACCAGCAGCAGCGCCAGCACGATCGCAGGGTTCAACGAGTAGACGACCACCGAGAGCAGACAGCAGGTGCCGCTGAATGTCATCGCCACGATCGTGGTTGGGGCTCGGCCAACGCGGTCAGCGACGGCTCCTGCCACCACGCAGCCGATCGCCCCTGCCACGCCGATCGTGGCGAAGGCGGTCAGCTCGACCTCGCCGCGGCCACTCTCCCCCGCTCGCCACGCCGCGTAGCTGGCCGCCGCGTAGGCGGGTACCCAGGTGTACATCGCATACAGCTCCCACATGTGGCCGAAGTAGCCGAAGCTGACCAGCCGCTGGCGGCGGTCATGGAACATGCGCAGCACGTAGTGGGGCTGGAACGGCGCAGCTGGGGCCATGTCCGGACCGTCCCGTGCGGCCGACCAGATCAGCGCCGCCCCGGCCACCGCGAGCCCGCTCGAGATCCAGAGCACGCTTTGCCAGGACAGCGATGACGCGGCGTTCACCAAGTGAGGCGAGCCACTGCCCAGCGCCAGGGCTCCCACCATCACACCCACCGCGAGTCCGCGGCCGTGGCGGAACCAGGACGCGATCAGCTTGATGCCGGGCGGGTAGACACCGGCCAGGGCGACGCCGGTCGCAAACCGCAGCGGCACGGCGACCGCCAGGCCACTCGCCCACAGGGGCAGGGCGGCGTTGGCCAGCGCTCCGGCCAGCGCGGCCAGCGCCATCAGCCTGCGCACCGGCATCCGGTCGGGCAGGTTCAGCATCGCCGACGCAAGGGCGCCGGTGACGAAGCCGAGCTGCACCGACGTGGTCAGCCAGGTGGCGTCGCCGCTCGAGAGATGCCACTGGTCGCGCAGCTGCGGCACCACGGCCGAGGCCGAGAACCACAGCGACATCACCATCACCTCGAACACAGCCACCAGCGCAAGCTGCCGGCCGCGGGTCATCCTGCTCCGATCCGGCCGGCTGCGCCGGAGTCGGCCTCAATCATTCCGCCGGGCGCGGATTGCGAAGCTGACGTAGGGCATCTCGAACGTCTCGCGGTCACGCAGCTGAGGATGCGAGTCGGCCAGGTCGGCAAGCGCCTTCAGGGTCGCCTCCGCCTCCTCAGGCGGCATCGTCGCGATGATGCTGGTCGATCGCGCCCATGCCTGCAGCCGCTCACGGTCGAACGTCACCGGGTTCGGCCAGCTGCCATGCTCGACGTCGCGGAAGCGCTCGTGGCCGGCCAGCACCTCGACCTCCTCCTCCACGCCGGATGAGACGACGTCGATTGCGTCGAGCACCTCGGTCACACGCTGCGCCCACTCCTCGCTCTCGTCGCGCAGGTTCCAGATCAGGCCCACCACACCGCCCGGGCGCAGCACCCGCGCCATCTCGTCCAGCGCGCGCGGCTGGTCGAACCAGTGAAACGCCTGTCCCACCAGCACAGCGTCGACGGCACCGTCGGCCAGCGGGATGTGCTCGGCGCTGCCCGGCAGCCGGGTCGCGGCGGGCACGGTCACGGCAAGTTCGCGTCGCATCTCCTCCGACGGCTCGACCGCGGTCACACGGGCGCCGGTCGCTGCGATCACCTCGGTCAGCTTGCCCGTGCCGGCCGCGAGGTCGAGCACGTCATGCCCGGGGGCGTGCTCGAGCGTCCACGCAACCGCCTCTGGGGGGTAGCCGGGACGCGCCTCGCGGTAGAGATCGGCGACTCGTCCGAACGACCGCGCGCGCCGGCTGTGGGAATCGTGCATGAGCGAAGGATACGATCGGCAGCAGGATGGAGCAGCTGCTACGTGACCTCGCCGCCGCCCGCATCGGCTTGACCCACAACCAGTACCGGGGCGCGGGCGGCGCCCAGCGGCTGGCGAACCTGCGTCACTATCTCGATCAGCGGCGAGGCGCTGACGTGGTTGCTCTGGGCGAGGCGGCCGGCTACCAGGGCATGCGCTGGTCCGGCATCGCGTTCACCAGCGAGCGCGACCTGCTGCGCTGGGGTGAGCCGTTTCGCACCACCAGCGACCGCGATCGCGGCTGGAGCGAGCCGTCGGGGACGATCGTTCACCGGGTGCTGGCGGAGCTCGGCGCGGAGCGCCGCGTGGTGCTGTGGAACACCGTCCCCCACCACCCTCATGCCCCTGGCGTGCCGCTCAGCAACCGGCGGCCGACGGTCGAGGAGATCGCCGCCGGCAGCCACTTCGCGGAACGTCTGCTGGAGTTGCTTCGACCGGCGGTGGTTGTGGCGGTGGGCCGGGTCGCCGAGGGTGTACTGGGTGAGCGCGGGGTCTACGTTCGCCATCCCGCCAACGGCGGCGGGGCGGCGTTCGCGGCCGGACTCAGCGCGCTGCTGGCGGAGCTGCCTGCTCAGCGATAGCCGAAGCCGATGCTGCCCATCGGCACGAAGTCACGGTGCGCGCCGACATGCACGGCCCCGTACACCTTGCCACCCTTCGAGGCTCGCAGGTTCGGCCAGTCGACGGTATGCGTGCCGGACGCGTACTTGGCGTCGCACCAGGCCGCGGAGCCCTTCATGCGGTCGTGCGGGTAGACGAACTGTGCGGCTCGTACCCCGGACGGCGGGGTCACCCAGAAGTTCACCAGGACAAGCGGATTCGTGATCTTGCAGTTGATCATCTGTGAATCGTCGGACGGCGGGTTCGACTGGGTGCCGATGGAGATTCCGCGCAACGTGTGGTGCGGGACGGCCGGGTTCGCGTAGCCGAACATGTTCGCGTTCCTGATCACGACCTTGCCGATCGCGGGCTGGAGCGGGTTGGTCTCGCGCCTGAAGTAGAAGTTGTTGTAGTGGCTCGAACCGGTCAGCCCGTCGATCCGCAGCAGCAGGACCCCGCCGCCGGGCTGCACCACGTCGGCGTGATAGCCGGACAGCGTGCCCCACAGGCCGATGATGCGATCCTTCTCCAGCTGCACGATCGTCTTGGGTGCCTTGATCTTGATGCCGTCGGACGGAACGCCGCTGGTGCCGTTGATCACCACGCCCTCGATGTGGACGATGCGGCCGAGGTGCGTGCCGGAGTCGTCCATGATCACGATGTTCGGGCCCTTCACCTTGGTCGACATCACGCCGCCGATGATCCGCACGTTGCGGCCGCCGCGGATGAACAGCGGCCCCACCTTCTTGACGGCGGGCATCTTCAGGATGTAGTCGCGGTTGTCATTGAGGTGCAGCGAATCGGAGCCGACGTGCAGGCGGATCACGATCGGATTGCTCAGGGCCGGGCGTGCCCAAGAGCTGCCGACGGCGGCGGTCGCGGCGCCCGCGTTGACCACGGTTCCGGCCGTGCCGCCTGAGCATGTCAGCGCGGCGGCGGCGCAGAGGACGGTGGACGAGAAGCGGAGTCGGGGGCGAAGCATCACCAACACCATCGGCTCCTGATGTAAAGGCGTTGTTAGCTGACGCTGAGGTGTGTGTTCGGTTTTGCCGGGCGCCGGCCGACCGTCAGCGACCACACGAGCTCGGATTCCACCGCGGCGGCTCGAGCCGACAGGTCGCGCTCGAGCTGCTCCAGACCGGACTGGTACTCCCGTTCGTCGAGCAGGTGCAGCGTGGAGATGTAGCGGCCGCGGACGCGGGCCAGCACGTCGGCCGGCTCCAGCCTGACGCGCCGGCGGACGGCTCGCTCTGACACATGGTCGAGTCCCGCCCGGCTCAGCTCACCGACCACCAGATCCGGGTCGGGGAACCGGGCGCGATCGATCTCGACCAGCGACGGGAAGTACGGCGCGAGATAAAAGCGGTCGAAGTGCTCTGGCCGGAAGGAGACGATCACCATGCGGCCGCCCCAGCCCAGTACGCGTACCATCTCGGTGATCGCGCGATCGCGGTTCTCGACTAGGTGCAGCACCAGATGGGCGTGCACCGCGTCGAACCACCCCTCCTTGAACGGCAGCCGCTCGGCCGTTGCCTGTTTCCAACCACAGCCCCGGGCTCCGCGGGCACGCGCCTGCGCGAGCATCTCGGGCGAAGGATCGATCCCCCAGACTCGCGCCCCCAACCGGTCGGCCGCCAGCGCCGCGAACCGGCCGGTGCCACAGCCGACGTCCAGCAGGCGGCGGCTGCCGACCAGCGCGGCCAGCGTCAGTTCGGCCAGGTCGAGCGATGCCGGCCGCAGCTCGTCGTAGCGAGCCGCCATGGGCGCGAAGTCCATCAGCCGCCTGGAGCGGCGGTCACCGCCGGCTCGCGACCGTCTCCGCGCACCAGCCGCGGCAGCCCGCGTTCCGCGAACGGCAGATCGATCAGGTCGAGGTCGCGCGGCACCACCGTCTGCTCGAACGTGGTTCGAGCCTCATCGCGGACCTGCCCGCCGGTGTAGCGGGTCGAAAGGTGTGTCAGCGCGAGCAGCGAGACCTGCGCCGTGGCCGCCAGCTCGGCGGCGTGGCGGGCGGTGCTGTGCCCGGTCTCGACGGCTCGATCCAGCTCGTCGTTGAGGAACGTGGCCTCGTGGATCAGCAGGTCGGCGCCGGCGGCCGCCTCCAGCGTTCCTGCGCAGGGCCGTGTGTCACCGGAGAAGACGATCCGACGCGCCGGCCTGGGAGCGCCCATCACCTGTGCCGCTGTCACCGTGCTGCCATCCTCCAGCGCCACGCTCTCGCCACGCTGGAGCGCGCCGCACAGGGGGCCGAACGGTACGCCCAGCGCGGCCGCTGCCTCGGCGTCGAAGCGTCCTGGCCGGATGTGCTCGCACAACGCGTAGCCGAGGCTGGCGACCCGGTGATCCGTGGCGAACGGCTCGATCCGGTAGCCGTCGCGCTCGATCGCGTCGCCCGGTGCCAGCTCGACCAGATCCAGCGTGTACGGCAGCCGGCCAATCAGCCGTCCCATGATCGACATGAAGGCGTTCAGACCGGCCGGTCCGTAGATCGTCAGCGGCGCTTCGCGCGACCGGAGGGCGAAGGTCTTCAGCATGCCCGGCAGCCCCAGGACGTGGTCGGCGTGGTAGTGCGTGATCAATGCCAGGTCGATGTCGGGCAGCCCGGCCACGGAACGCAGCAGCTGGCGTTGGGTACCTTCGCCGCAGTCGATCAACAGCCGTTCGCCGCCGCGGCGTACCAAGAACGCGGCAGGTCCGCGCAGCGCCGTCGGCACCGCGCCGGCCGTCCCCACAAAGAGCACGTCGAGATCCACGCCCAGATCTTACGCGCGCGGGTCGGATCACCCCGCGCGGTTAACCGGGTACGGCGTGCAACGCGGGCCGGCTCTCGTCCTGGCCGTCGGCCAGGACGAGACGTGCTCGGGAGAGGAACACGTCGAGCCGGAACGCGTCTCCGGGCCGCTCGTCGGGTTCGACGAGGCGAAGCGCCGGAGTGAACGGAGGCTGATCCTCGGGCCCGTACTCCTGGCCCGCGTGTGTCCGTGCCCTCCACTCGGCGAGCGAGATGACCTGGGCGGCGCTCACGGCAGCACCAGCCTCTCTCCCACGGTGATCGTCGAGGTCGAGAGATCGTTCGCGTGACGGATGTCATAGATCGTCGCGCGAATGTCGGACCCGGCGTACCGGGTCGAGGCGATCGACCAGAGCGTGTCCCCGGCGTGCACCCGGTAGTGGCGTGGGCGGGCGGCTCCAGGTGATGGCGTCGCCACCGTGAGGAAGACGACGATGGCGAAAACGACCAGCGTAGATGCCGCAACCATGCGGCGGAATGTGAGTGAGGCGAACATGCGTTCGAGTGTAGACGAACACGTGTTCGGTGTCAAATCCGCGATCGGTTGCTAGTGACGAACCTGCGCCGCCGGCGCGAGCAGACGACCCATTCTGGCGACGTGACTCATGAACGGCAGATCGTGGACGCGGAGGATGTGCGCGCCCAGGTACGCGGCGATTGCGACGACCGCGGCGGTGCCCTCGAGGTTCGACTCGGGAAGACCCAGCGGCTCAGCCGTGACCTCCTTGTGGGAGCACGCCAGCAGCAGTGGGTATCCCAGCTCGAGCAGCGCCGGCAGCGCGCGCAGCGTCTCCAGATCGGTCGTCGTCGACTTGCCGAACCCCAGCCCTGGATCAATCGTGATCGCGTCGTGCGCCACGCCGGCTGCCTCGGCATGCAAGGCGCGTTCGACCAGGAACGCGCCGATCTCCACCGGCGTGATCTGGTAGCGGCCGCCCTGCACCTGCTTCGGGCCCAGTCCGAGGTGGGTCACCACGAGGCCGCCGGCCCGTTCGGCGACGGCCGCAGCCAGCTCGTCGTCGGAGAGGCCGGTGTGATCGTTGATCATGTCCGCCCCGGCGTCGAGCGCAGCCGCCGCGACGTCCGCCCGGTAGGTGTCGACCGAGACGACGGCGTCACAGCCCGCCGCCCGCACGCCCTCGATCACCGGCAGCACCCGCTCCAGCTCCTGGCGTACGCTCATCACCACGCCGGGACGCGCCGTCATGCCGCCGATGTCGATCACGGTCGCGCCTGCCTCGGTCACCGCCAGCGCTCTCGCAATCGCGGCCTCGGCCGTGGCGGTCGCCCCGTTGTCGTAGAACGAGTCCGGCGTGACGTTGACGATCCCCATCAGACGTGGACGGACGTCAAAGGCGAGCGAACGATCTCGAAACCTCAGCACTCCGGCAGAGTACTTCGGTCGGTGCGACACGCGACCGGTGCCAGACTTCAGTCTGGCACCCCCAGCCGGGGCCCCTGAGTACCCCACGCCTTCGAGCGACCGAGCGTATGAGACATCAGGCCGTCGGCGCCAGCTCCGGCGCAAACTCGGGCAGGAACCGGCCGTCGCGGTAGATCACCTCGCCGTCGGCATGGATCTCGCCGCCGGAGCGCAGATCGCAGACCATGTCCCAGTGCAGCGCCGAGGTGTTGGTGCTGCCGCTCTCGGGATAGCCGGCGCCGACCGCCATGTGGCACGTGCCGCCGATCTTCTCATCGAAGAGGATCTGCTTCGAGTAGCGCTTCACCTCGTAGTTGGCGCCGATTGCGAACTCGCCCAGGATGGACGCGCCGTCGTCCATCGCAAGCATCTCTCGCAGCAGGTCGCCGCCGGACGCGGCCTCGCTCTTGACCACCCGGCCACCGTCGAACCGCAGCCGGACGTCGTCCACTTCGCGGCCGCCGAAGATCGCGGGGTACGAAAACCGCACGTCGCCCCGCGTGTCGGTCTCGATCGGCGCCGTGTACACCTCACCGTCGGGGAAGTTGCGGTCGCCGTGGCAGGGGATCCAGCGCCGTCCGGCGACGCCGACCGTGAGGTCGGTGTCCTCCCCCACCACCCGCATGGTGCGCACATCCGCGAGGCGGTCGACGATCTGCTGGAGCTTGGCTGCGAACTCGCGCCAGGCCGCCACCGGATCTGCCAGGTGCAGCCAGCCCGCCCGGTAGACGAAGTCCTCGTAATCGACCAGCGCCATGTCCGCATCCTGCGCGAAGGCCTCACACGGAAACCCGGTCACGCACCAGGTGAGCGCGCCGTCGGCGGATCGGCGCATGTTGAGGTCCATCAGCGGCTTTCGCGCGGATTGCGCGGCCGCCATTCGACGTGGGTCGATGCCCGACAGTTCGCGGGTGTTCCACGCGGCGTGGATCGCGACGCGAACGTCGATGGCGGCCATCTCCGCCAGTGCGCTGGGGGCCAGGTAGGCCAGCTGTTCGTCGCTCGCGTTCTCCAGGAAGGCGGCCTGCGCCCCCTGGGTGACCGGCCGCACCCGCGGGATGGCGCCCATCTCGAGCGCCGTCTTGACCAGCTCGAGCATCAGCGGCTCAGCCAGCGCGGGGCCCTCGATCAGCATCAGCTGGCCGGGCTTGAGCTCCAGCGAGTACTCGCACAGCACCCGCGACAGGCCTTGGATGCGGGGGTCGATCACAGGAACTGCCCGTCTCTCGCGATCAGCTCGCCGTCGCCGTACACCTCGCCGCCGCCGCGCAGGTCGCGGACGATGTCCCAGTGCAACGACGAGCGGTTGGTGCCGCCCGCCTCCGGGAAGGCGGCGCCCAGCGCGACGTGGCACGTGCCGCCGATCTTCTCGTCGAAGGCGACGTTGCCCGTCCCGGTCTGGATCTCGTCGTTCATGCCGAAGGCGACCTCTCCGAGCATCCGTGAGCCGTCGTCCATGTCCAGCATCTCCGTCAGGAACTCTCCGCCGCGCGCCGCCTCGTGGCGGACGACGCGGCCGTCCTCGAACCAGAGCCGCACACCTGCGAACTCGTGGCCCTGGTACGTGGCATCGAAGCTGAAGCTGATGTGCCCCTGCGTGGATTCGTGCAGCGGGCTGGTGAACACCTCCCCGTCGGGGAAGTTCTCGCGGCCGTCGGCGTTGATCCAGGTGCGGCCCGCGACCTGCATCGTGAGGTCGGTGTCCTCGGCCACGATCCGAAGCTCGGAGACGCCCGACAGCCGCTCGATCACGGCCGCCTGGCGGGCGGACTGCTCGCGCCAGAACGCGATCGGGTCGGGGTCGGAGACGTGGCCTGCGCTGTACACGAAGTTCGCGTAGTCGGCCAGCGACATCCCCGCATCCTGGGCGTGGGCCTGGGTCGGCAGCGTCACCCCGCACCAGCCGATCTCGCCCGCCGCCAGCCGTTCGAAGAAGCGATCTGTGAGCGCTCGCCTCGCGCGTGACCAGACGGCCTGGCGGTCGGGCGCGACGCCGCTCATGTAGCGGGTATTGGTGTCGGCCCAGATCGTGAGAGTCTTATCGGGCGTCTCGGCGTCCAGCCGGTCGATCTCGGTCACCGTCGTCAGCTGGCTGTCGGACCCGTGGCGAAGCAGCGCGGCCTCGACCGTTGGCAGCGTCGCACGCACCAGGGGCTGGCCGCCCAGCCGGGTGATGTCCCCCACGGCCGCCGCGATGAACTCATGAGAGCTGGCGGGGCCGGAGATCCTGACGAGATCACCTGGTTGCACGTCGAGCGAGTAGCCGCAGATGATCTTCGAGAGAGACTGCACACGAGGATCGGACACGACGGCGGAGCCTAGCGTCTCGCGAGCACCGCGTCGAGGAGCTTGCCGGATCCGAAGCGGACTGGGTCGTCGGCCGGCAGGCCAGTCTCGCTCTCGGCCGCGGCGATCGCGGCCAGCGCGTCTGCATCGGACAGGCGGTTGGTCTTGAGCGAGACCGCCACCACGTCTGCCGGGCGGACGTAGCGCGCCATCCGCTGGTAGTCGTCGATCAGCTGCGGCAGCGGCGGGATGGGCGGCCCGTCGGGCATGTCGAGGTGCGTGCGGCCGGGCTCGTGCACCAGCACCATCGCGTGCGCGGCGGAGCCGTGCAGCAGCCCGAGCGTGACCCCCGAGTAGGCCGGATGGCTGATCGAGCCCTGGCCCTCGATCCACAGCACCGCGCCGGCTCCGGCGCGCTGGGAGCCCTCGAGCACGAGCCGCTCGGTGGCGCCGGCCACGAAGTCGGACACCACCTCGTCCACCGCGATCCCCCACCCCGCGATCGCAATCCCTGTCTGGCCGGTGGGAACGAAGCCGCTGGCGAGGCCGCGGCGGCGGGCCTCAGCGTCGAGCTCGAGGCAGACCGTCATCTTGCCCAGCGCGCAGTCCGATCCCACGGTCAACACGATGAAGCCGTCCACCACGAGGTTGGCCCCGCTGGGGACGTCCAGCCCCGGCGGCGGCCGGCGCAGGTCACGGATCTCGACGCCGTGCAGCTTGGCGGCCGCCGCCAGTTCGGGATCGTCAGCGAGGAAATCGTGCAGCCCGCTCTCGATGTCCAGCCCGGCCTCGATGGCGCGCAGGATGATCTGGCGCCAGTCGTCCGGCAGCCGTCCTCCCGCCGGCGCGATGCCGATCAGCAGCACGTCGGGCCGAAGCGCCAGCGCCTGCGCGATGCTCTCCACCACCGGCACATCCGAGTCGAGTCCCGGCACGTGGTCGCGCACCCGGCTGCCCGCGCGGGTGGAATCGATCACGGCAACCACCTCCTGGCTGCCGTAGCGGAGCACGCCGGTCGCGGTCTTCGCGTCGTGCTCGGCGAAGCCGCCCTCGGCCAGGATCGCGCAGCGGGTCACGGCCACGGCTCGAGCGGCGTCACACCCAGCCCGGGCAGCGCGGAGGGCAGCACCGCGCCATCGCGTAGATCGAGGCCCTGGAAGGCGTCGTTGCTGTTCAGCAGATGGCCGTCCAGATCGACGACATCCACGAGCGGGGCAAGCTGCGCGGCCTGTGCGATGCCGAGGCTCGACTCGTTCATACAGCCGAGCATCACGCGCAGACCGAGCGATCGGGCGGCGTGGATCATGCGGTGGGCCTCGCGAATGCCCCCGGACTTGGTCAGCTTGATGTTGACGCCGTCCGCCAGGCCCGCGGCGCGGCCGACGTCGGGCAGCGTGTGGCAGGACTCGTCGAGCACGATCGGGATCGGCAGTCCCGCGGCGTGCAGCTCGCGATAGCCGTCGGTGTTGTCGGCGTGCAGCGGCTGTTCGATCAGCTCGACGTCGAGCGAGACCAGCTCGGGGCAAACCTCCCGGGTGAACTCCACCGTCCAGGCCTCATTGGCGTCGACCCGGATCAGCGAGTTCGGCGCCTCGCGCCGCACGGCCTTCACCCGCTCCAGGTCACCGGGACCGCCGACCTTGATCTTGAGGGCGTGATAACCGGCGGCGCGGCGGGCGCGGTCGGCAGTGCCCTCGAGCGTGTCGATCGAGATCGTGTACGAGGTGGAGGCGCCCCAGGCTGCAGGCCGAACAGCCGCCACAGCGGCTGGTCGCACAGCTTCCCGATCAGGTCGTGCAAGGCGCCGTCGATCGCGCATCGGGCCGCCATCTGGCCGGGCATCGTCGCCAATCCGGCCTCGATCGCCTCGAGTGCGAAGGGGTCGTCGCCGAGCAGCGGTTGCGCCTGATCGAAGAATTCCAGGGCGCTCTGGCAGTTCTCGCCGTACCGGGGGTCGGGGGCGCCCTCGCCGTAGCCGACCTGATCGCCGTGGCGGATGGCCACCTGCACCACCTCGGACTCGGTGTCGGAGCTGCGCGAGATCACGAACGGCTCGGCCAGTTCGAGCGTGAACATGCGGGCGGCGAGCTGCATGCGGCGAGCGTAGCCGAGCACCCCGCGGCGTGCGCGCCACCGGCGGCTGAACGGATAGGGTGGCGCCCGTGGCCGACGAGCTCTGCTCCCTCACCGCGACCGAGGCCGTGGGACTGCTGCGCCGCGGCGAGGTCAGCTCACGCGAGCTGGTGCGGGCGGCGCTTGAGCGGATCGAGCGGGTCGATCCCCTGCTGAACGCGCTTCCCACCGTGTGTGGTGAGCGCGCGCTCGAGCACGCCGGCCGCGTTTCGCCGGAGACGCCGCTGGCCGGACTTCCGTTGGCGGTCAAGGACCTGACCGATGTGGCGGGGGTGCGCTCGACCCAGGGCTCTCCGATCTTCGCCGACCACGTGCCGGAGCGGTCGGATCTGCTGGTGGAGCGTCTGGAGCAGCGAGGCGGCGTGGTGCTTGCAAAGTCCAACACGCCGGAGTTCGGTGCCGGCGGCAACACCTTCAACGAGGTGTTCGGCGAGACGCTCAACCCGTGGGACAGAAGTCGCACCTGCGGCGGTTCCTCCGGCGGCTCGGCCGCGGCGCTGGCGAGCGGTGAAGCCTGGCTGGCGACCGGCTCGGATCTGGGCGGCAGCCTTCGCACGCCGGCTGGATTCTGCGGCGTCGTGGGCCTGCGACCGAGCCCTGGCCGGGTGGCGCATGGGCCATCGCAGACGCCGTTTGGCACGCTGTCGGTGGAGGGACCGATGGCGCGCACCGTCGCCGACGTCGCGTTGATGCTGGACGCCATGTGCGGCCGCCATCCGCTCGATCCGCTCTCGCTGGAGGCGCCTCTGCGCGCGTTTGCAGAAGCGGCCGCCGCTGCCCAGATGCCGGCCAGGGTGGCCTACAGCGCCGATCTCGGCATCACGCCGGTCGCGGCCGATGTGCGCGAGGTCTGCGATCGGGCGGTGGCGGCGCTGGCCGCGGCCGGGGTCGAGGTGGAGCCGGCCCACCCCGATCTGAGCGACGCGCCCGAGGCCTTCCAGGTACTGCGGGCTGTCGGCTTTGTGACTGACCTCGGGCCGATGCTCGAGACCCACCGCGACCAGCTCAAGCCGGATGTGATCTGGAACATCGAGCAGGGCCTGCGGCTGACGACGGAGCGGATCGGCTGGGCCGAGCGGGCGCGGGGGACGATCTACCAGCGCATGTCCGAGTTCCTCGACCGGCATCAGCTGCTGCTCTGCCCGACCGCCTGCGTGGCACCGTTCGACGTCGCGATTCGCTGGGTGCGCGAGGTGGACGGGGTGCCGTTCGACAACTACGTGGAGTGGCTGCGCATCACCTCGACCATCACCCTCACGTCCTGTCCGGTGGTGGCACTGCCCTGTGGCTTCACCGACGGCGGGCTGCTTATCGGACTGCAGCTGGTCGGCCGGCCGCGCGGCGAGTGGCAGCTGCTGCAGGCCGCGGCCGCTCTGGAGCAGGTGTTCGGCGTCGCCGACCGACTGCCTGTCGAGCCTGGCGTGGTCGTGGGCTAAGAACTCGTCTCAGAATGACCTCCGAAGACCCGAGGCTGGATCAGTGAGCCGATGAGTTTTCGGTGGTCCGCGAGTCTCTACCGCGTACGGGCTGTACGCGGCCCGAAGGTCTGCCCTGCAGTAATGACTTCAGGAGGCAGCATGAAACTTCTTCTCACTTCCGCTGGCATCAAGAACCCGAGCATCCGCGACGCGCTGGTCGGCTTACTAGGGAAACCGATTGCCGAGTCCAGTGCCCTCTGCATTCCGACCGCCACTTATGCCTTCCCCGGCGGTGCCGGCAGCGCATGGCGGCTGATCAGCGGACGAGCCGCCACCCCCTTGTGCGAACTGGGCTGGCAGTCCTTGGGAGTGCTGGAGCTCACCGCGCTGCCCAGCATCGATGAAAAGCACTGGGTCCCCATGGTGCAAGAGACTGACGCCCTGCTGGTAGGAGGCGGCGATCCCCTGTACCTGTGTTACTGGATTAGCCAGTCGCGACTGGCAGATCTCGTCCCGTCACTGCGCGAAACGGTCTGGGTCGGAGTGAGCGCCGGGAGCTTGGTGATGGCCCCCAACGTCGGGGAGGACTTCGTGTACGGGAGTCCGCCCACCACCGGTGGAGACAGAGCCCTGGGATTGGTCGATTTTGCGATGTTTCCGCACCTGGATCACGAGGCTATGCCTGACCATTCCATGGCCAACGCAGAAAAATGGGCGGCCAAGCTACCGGTGCCGGGGTACGCGATTGACGATCAGACCGCAATCAAAGTGATCGACGGCACCGTCGAAGTCATCTCCGAGGGGCACTGGAAGCTGTTTACGCCCGGCCCGGATGCAAGTTAGTCGGGCTCAGCAGGCGCTTACGTCCTGGATAGCGAGAGCGCCGCTCCACCCGCGGCAACAACGGCTCGATCCGTGACCCCAACTCGTTCGACACGTCCACGGCGAGGAAGCCATCGACGCCACTCCAAGCTTGACGACAGGCACCAACGCCGTTCGCGGTCAGCGAACCGGTCCCTTCATTTCGGTGCGGGCTCTAAGTCAGGGTCGGTACACTGCGGTCTCACCGCGCCTGTAGCTCAGGGGATAGAGCGTGCGCCTCCGGAGCGCAAGGTCGTAGGTTCGATTCCTACCAGGCGCATCGGCGGTTTGGGACGCCAGTTGCGTCACTGGACGACGGCGTGCTCCATTGCCCACAGGGCGGCGGCGGCCCGGGTGGAGACGCGGATCTTGCCGTAGATGTGCTGGATGTGGTGATCTGCGGTCTTTGGTGAGATGTACAGCCGATCGGCGATCTGGCCGGTGGTCAGGCCCCTGGCCGCGAGCCGCAGCACCTCGACCTCGCGGCGGGTCAGCCCTCCGGGATTGTGCTGGCGCTTGCCCGACGATGTCTGGGGCTCGCCGTGGCCGGCGGCCACCAGCACCGCCCGGCTCGCGCGCGGCTCGAGCACGCCGTCTGACTCCATCCGGCGAAGCTCGGCGGCCGCGTCCGCCGGCTCGAACGGCGGCCGGTCGGCCCGCTCGGTGGTGAGACCGACGTAGACCTCGGTCGCGGCCAGGACGCACGCGCTCAGATCCTCGTCGTCGGCTCGAAGCCGTTTGTGGTAGCCGGATCCGTCGCACTTCTCGTGGTGGGCGGAAGCGACCGGGTTGAGCACCGCCAGGGCCGGGGAGCGGCGCAGCATCTGCTCGGTCACCATCGGGTGGAGCTCGACCCGGTCGAACTCCGCTCGGGTGAGCGGGCCGGGCTTGTCCCAGATCGAGTTCGGTACCACTGTCGTGCCGAAGTCGTGGACGAGTGCCGCCCGGCGGAGCGCGACGGCGGCATCGTCATCCAACCCCAGCACTTGCCCGGCGTCGGCAGCAACCTGGGCGCAGCGGCGGCTATGCCCGCCCATGTACGGCGACTTGAGATCGATGAAGTCGGCCACCACGGTGAGGGCGTCGTCCAGCTCGGCGCCGGCCAGGATGCGGTGGGGCTCCGGCTCGAGCGCGAGCACGGCGTCCCACGGCTCGGTCTCGCCCAGCCGGTCGAACCAGCCCGCGCCCGTGAGCGACGAACAGGTCGGCCAGCGCGGGGTCGTAGGTGGTGTCGCGGCGGTCGCGAGCGGCCTCCAGGGCGTGATCGGGCGAGAACAGGCGGCCGATCGCCTCCATGTCGTGGCTGAGGTGCACGATCCGCATCGGCAGCGGAATCGCCTCGCCCTTGGCGTGGTTGGGGTAGCCGTTGCCGTTCCAGCGCTCGAACGTGAACCGCAGCGACTCGCGCACGTCTGGGCCGAAATCGAGCCGCTGCGCGAGCATGTCGGCCACCTCGCAGCCCGATGAGAAGTTGTAGACCGCCCACTCGCGGGCGGTCTCCTGGATCATCTTGACGATCTGATCGCGCTCCTCCGGGCTGTGACCCGCCGTTGCGTAGGCCATCACGTCGCGCATCACCTCGGCCGGGTTGGCGGCGTCGTGCACCAGCGTCTGGGCGCGGATGGCGATCTCGTCGCCGAACACGGTGGCCACCTCGTGGGCGTGTCCGGTGCAGCCGAGGTACCGCAGCAACGCCACCCAGTAGGCGGTGTTGCGGACGTCGTCGTCGTACTCCGGCCTGATCGCACATCCAGGTCGCCAGCAGGCACGATCGCAGCTGCGATTCGAGCGGCTGGCCGAACGCATTGTCCTGTGCCAGCGCCAGCGTGGCGACGAGCTCGCCCAGGCGAAGCGGCGGATCAGAAATGGGGAGACCTCCCGATGTTTCGGCCGACAGGGTCGGCCACCATGGTCGCACGACGCGTCGCTGTTTGTCGCCTCGGGCGACTACCACCGATTCCAGAGGAGGAACATGATGGCTGCACAACCAACTTCAGGCGCCGCCCCGATCAGGGTGGGAGTGGTCGCCGACCAGACCGGCCCGCTCGCGCCGGCCGGGCTGGCGGACGCAAACGTCGTCCGGATGGTGGTCGGCGACATCAACGCCAAGGGCGGCCTGCTCGGCCGGACGCTCGAGCTGCACATCGAGGACGGCGCCACCGACGACGCCGTCGCCTCGGCCGAGGCCGAGAAGCTGGTGAACGAGCACCGGGTCGACGTCATCCTGGGCGGAATCCTCAGCTCCACCAGGCAGGCGATCAAGCGCCCGGCGGTGACCGAGGGCAAGACGCTCTACATCTACCCCGAGCAGTACGAGGGGCAGGAGTCCGATCCGCTGATCTTCTGCACCGGGCCCGTGCCGGCGCAGCAGGTCGACACGCTGGTGCCCTGGCTGATGGAGCGGACGGGCGCGAGGACGTTCTACCTGCCCTCCGCCGACTACGTGTGGCCGCACGTGATGAACGCGCGCGTGCGCGAGGTGGTCACGGCCAACGGCGGCAGCATCCTCGGCGAGGAGTACTTCCCGCTCGACCACGCCGACTACCGCGCGACCGTCGAGCGGATCGTCTCCAGCGGCGCCGACGTCGTGTTCAACATGACCGTGCCCCCCGGGTTCGTGCCCTTCTTCGAGCAGCTCCACGCGTCCGGCTTCACCGCCGCGGCGGACAGCTGGTCTGCACCTACTTCGACGAGAACATGCTGAACATCGTGCCGCCCGCCCACGTCGAGGGCCTGTACAGCTGCCTCGACTACTACCAGGACGTCGCCGACCCCTTCAGCCGCCGGCTGACGGCCCAGTACGACGCGCTCTACCCGGGCGCCGCCACGTTCACCAGCGGCTTCGGCTGCTCGGGCCTCTACCGCGGGCCTGCGGCTGTGGGCCGTCAGCCGTCGAGGAGGCCGGCACGCTGGAGCAGGCCGACGTCATCGCCGCGCTCGACCACGCGCACATCGACGAGGGCCCGGGCGGGCCGGCGACGGTCGTCCCCGGCCAGCACCACGTGCGCATGAACATGTACATCGCCCAGGTCACGAAACGGCCGCTTCCAGGTGGTCGAGGAGCTGGGCGCGATCGATCCCCAGGAGCGGCAGGTCAGCGTCCCCGCGCTCGCCTGTGAGCCGCTCCGAACACACCACCGACGAAAGGAACCTGACCATGTTGCTCGCAACCACACAGGTCGAAGACTTCGACCGCTTCCTGGAAGTGTTCTCCACCAAGGGCGCCGACAAGCGCCGACAGCACGGATCGAAGGGCGCGATCGTGTTCCGCGATCCCTCCGAGGCCGATCGCGTCTGGGTCGCATTCGACTGGGACGAGCAGGGCTGGCAGAGCTTCGTGTCCGACCCCGACGTCCCGCCGATCCTGAAGGAGGCCGGACACAAGGGCAAGCCGCAGGCCGCCCAGCTGGCCCGCAGCATCGACGCCTGAGCATCCACCCGTCACGGGGCGGCGCTGACGATCGTCGGCGCCGCCCCGTCGCCGTCCAACGATCACGTGCCCGGAATCGGCCGCTCGGCCTGGTTGGGCGGTGCCACCGGGCTCGAGCGCATGCGGGTCTGGCGGCGCCGGCAATGCTAGCCTCGGGGCGATGTTCGACCATGTGGGGATCGCCGTGTCCGACCTCGCCGCGTCCGAGCGCTTCTACCGCACCGTGCTCTCCGTGCTCGGCGTCGAGCCAAGCCACGCGGACGCCGAGCTGGTCGAGTGGGAGGACTGGGCCATCGGCCCGATGGACCACGAGCACCCTGTGACCCGCGGCCTGCACGTCGGCTTCCGCGCGCCGGACCGCGCGGCCGTCGATGCCTTCTGGCAGGCCGGGATCGACGCCGGTCACCCGCACGATGGCGCGCCCGGGCCGCGCACGTCCACGGCCCCGACTACTACGGCGGCTTCCTGTTCGACCCGGATGGCAACAGCGTCGAGGCGGTCCACGGCGACCGCGAGCGCCCCGTGCCCGACGGCCGCATCGACCACCTGTGGCTCCGCGTCCGCGACCCGCAGGCGTCGCGGCGCTTCTACACGACGGTCGCGCCGTACGCCGGGCTCCGCCTCACGCACGACGCGCCGGATCGCGTGCAGTTCTCCGGCCCCGACTTCTCCTTCTCGCTCGTGCGCGACGAGCGCCCGCTCACCGAGCACGTCCACCTCGCCTTCCCCGCGGACGCGGACGCCACGGTGCGGGCCTTCCACGCCGCCGCGCTCGCCGCGGGCTACGAGGACCACGGCACCCCCGGCGAGCGCGCCGTGTACCACCCGGGCTACTACGGCGCCTTCGTGCTCGACCCGGACGGCCACAACGTCGAGGTCGTCAACCACAACCGCTGAGCCATGGCGGCGAGTCCGCCCACCACGCCCCAACCGCCCAGACGACGATGGTACGCCGGATCTGAGAAGAGTTTGCGTGCGCCGTCTACGGCTCCTTGCAGTGACGACGCACATCACCAGCCACCCCCTCCCAAGGGCCCGGCTGGTGGAGTCGCGGCATACTGCCGTCGGGAGCCGAAGCCGCGAGCGCCAACAGCCTACCCCTATCGGTTGGAGGACGCTTGCCGGCCGTTCCTGCGGTCTCAGCCGGTTGGGGATCAGGCGCTTCTCCGCCGCCAGGTAGTCGGCCTGGCTGTTATCGACGGTCGCGGAAGGGTGCTGGGCGGTGAGGCTGAGCAGGGCCTCGTTGGCGTCGTCGGCGGGCAGCACCTCGTAGGTGGTGAAGCGGAGGCTGGT
>CAVWLK010000084.1:0-5715 GCA_963755675.1 uncultured Actinomycetes bacterium | reverse complement strand
ATCTGCAACTGCACGGGATCCGTCTCGAGGTAGACGAGGCGACCGCTCGCGCACAGCTCCGGCCTCGGCTCGGTGCCGCCATGCAGGTTGATGATCAGCTCGGCCTCCCGATAGAGCGTGGCCAGCTGGCGCTCGCTCATGCCGAGCGTGCGGCCGTCGTCGTGCAGCGCCTGGTAGGCCCAGCGATCGGACAGGCCGTAGCGGCCGAGCACGGCCGAGATGAACGCGGCGGCGCGAGCGGAGCCGTCGTCGGTCGGGTGCTCCATCAGCATCGACGGCGTGCGCGCGTGCGCCTCGACGTAGTAGGGATCGAGGCCGAGGCCGCGCAGCCCCAGCAGGTAGTGCAGGGTCTGCCATACCACGCCCGGGACGGGGGTCTTCGCCATCATGCCGAGCACGACCACCCGCCTCATGCCGCCTCCTCGTTGGGTGTCAGGCCGAGGTCGTCCAGCAGCCGCCGCGCCAGCCTGCTGGCCTCACCGGCCGAGCCGTTCATCCGGGCCAGCTCCTGCAGGCGATCGGGCGAGCCGTCAGAGAGCAGCGGCCACGCGGCGGACAGCAAGCTCCAGGCGGTGTCCTGATCGCCTTCGTCGCGGCGGGCCATCGCCCGCGCCATCTCGGCCAGCGCCGGCCCGGAGAGATCACCGCCGTGCTCGACGATCGCGCGGGTCAGCTCGGACAGCCCGTCCGACGACACCGCCGCGCTGGCTCCCCGCCGCGTGGCTCCCAGCTGGGCGTCGTGGAGCTGGGCGTAGAGGCCGCCGCTCGCGAGCAGCTGGTCGTGGCGGCCGTGCTCGACGACGCTGCCGTGGTTCATGACCAGGATCAGATCGGCGTGCACGATCGTGGACAGGCGATGGGCGACGATGAACGTGGTTCGCCCCTCCATCAACCGCTCCAGCGCGTCCAGGATCACCGCCTCGGTCTTCGAGTCGATCGACGAGGTCGGCTCGTCCAGGATCAGGATCGGCGCATCCTTGAGGAACGCCCGTGCCACGGACACCCGCTGGCGCTCTCCACCCGAAAGGCGGGCACCCCGCTCACCCAGCACCGTGTCGTAGCCGTGGCGCAGCTCGCTGATGAAGTCGTGGGCGTTGGCCGCCATCGCCGCCGCGACCACCTCTTCGTCGCTTGCGTCCATCTGCCCGTAGAGGATGTTGGCGGCGAGCGTGTCGGAGAACAGCAGCGGCTCCTGCAGCACCATGCTGACCTGCGCGCGCAGCGTGCGAAGCGTGAGGTCGCGCACGTCGCGGCCATCCAGGGTCACGCGGCCGGCCTGGGGATCGTAGAAGCGAGGGATCAGGCTCAGCAGCGTGCTCTTGCCGGCGCCGGTTGGCCCCACGATCGCGACCCGCGTGCCGGGCGGCGCCTCGAACGAGACATCGGTGAGGGTGCCGCGGCGCTCGGCGTAGGAGAACGTGACGCCTTCGAACGCGACGTGGCCGGCGCAGCGACCGATCCGCCGCGCGTCCGGCTTCTCGTGGATCTCGGGATCGGTGTCGAGCACCCGCAGCGTGCTGCGGAAGGTGATGAACTGCTGCTGCAGGCCGCTGATGGTGCTGCTGATCTGCTCGAGCGGGCTGTACAACGAGGCCACGTAGCCGATCACCACCAGCAGCTCGCCCGGTGTCATCTGGTGCTGGAGCACGAAGTAGGCTCCGCAGCCGAGCACCATCGCGCTGCCCACAGCGGTGGTCATCGTCACCACCAGCGAGAACATGGTCTGGCGCACCGTCAGGTCGACGCGGGCCGCCACCGCCTGCTCTCCCTGCACCCGGAACCGCCGCCACTCGTACCCCTCGCGACCGAAGGACACGATCACGCGCATCATCGAGATCGCCTCGTGCACGATCTGCATGGAAAGGCTCTCGAGGTGTCGTACCTCCACCACCCGCGGCTGGATCCGGCGTGCGTAGTACGCGGCCGAGAGGTAGATCGGGGGAACGACGGTCAGCGACAGCAGCGCCAGCGTGGGCTCGATCCGAACCAGGATCACGAACATGCCGATCACCGTGACGATGCTCTGCAGGAGCGGCGGGATCGCGACCGTGATGGCGCCGATTCCCGATGCCTGGTTGTTGATCTCAAACATCATCTGGCCGGTCTTCGTGCGGTCATGGAAGGCCAGCGACAGCCGTTGCACGTGGCGGAACAGATCGCTTCGCAGGTCGAGCACCATGCTCTGGTCGAGCTTCGTGTTCACGTAGTTGTCAACGACGGCAAGGCCGTGCTGAAGCCCCGTGATGACCAGACCGCCGAACACCGTCAGCGCCAGCAGCTGATATTTGCCGAGACCATCGAGCGCACTCAGCTGGGACGGCAGCGGCTTGTTGCCGAGCACGGAGTCGATCATGATCGCCAGCGGCCACGGCGCCAGCAGGGTCATCAGCGAGCCGAACCCGACCAGGCCGATCGACATCGACGCCAGCCGCTTGTACGGCTTCAGGTAGGGAAGGATCCTGGGGGCGTCGCTGAAGAACGCCCATGGGCTCGGCCCCTCGGCGCGCGAAAGCCTCATGCTGCTTCCTCCCCCACCGTCTCGAGCCCGCGCACGTCCCCGACCGCGCCGTCCGATCGGCTCGGCTCGACGTCGCGGAGCCGGGTGCTCGTCTCAAACGCCGCCAGCGCGGTCGCCGTCGCCATCGCGCACTCCGCCACCGCCAGGGTCACGCATGCGACAAGTCCGGTGCCGAACACCCCGGCCGCAATCCAGCCGTCGGTGACCACCGCCACGATGCAGAGCAGCGCGGACGCGATCGCCACCCAGGCTGACTGGCGGGCGATCCTGGGCCAGATCCGGCACCGCATCACCTGCCGGCCGCGGCCGTGGTCCTCGATCATCAGGCGCAGCCTGACCGCGCCGGTCGCCCCGCCGCGGATCTCGAGATCCCAGCGGTCGTAGGCGCCGCCGCGCAGGCAGCGGGCGCCTACGACCGCTGGGATCTCGAGATCCGAGCGGCGCAGCCGGCGCGGTCAGGCTGCGCCTGATGGTGGAGGACCACGGCCGCGGCCGCCACCTGGTGCGCTCCCGGATATGGCCGCGGGATGCGCCCGCCAGTTCGGGCCGGTGGCGTCGCGTCCGCGTCTCTGCCCGCGGCGGTGGTCACCGCCGCGATGGCGGCCGGGGGTGCTCGGCCCGGTCTTGTCGCTCAGTGGCCTTCGCGGTGGGGGAGTGCTCGATGGCGACGGCAACCGCGCTGGCGGCGCTCGAGCGAGCACCGGCTCCCGAGGTGCGCCGGCCGGGGACGGCGCGGTCGGGGACCTGCGCGGGCTGCGGGACGCTGGGGGAGGAAGCAGATGAGGCTTCGCGCGCCGCGAGGCCCAGCCCCTGGTCCGTCTTGCCGACTTCCGGCGGATCCTTCCCTACCTGTGGCCGTACCGCCGGCTGGCGGCGGGCGCGACGGCCTGGTCGGATTCGGCTCGCTGATGACCCTGCTGGCGCCGTGGCCGCTGGCGATCATATCGACTCGGCGCTGGGCGACCGGCCCTGCCGTCGTGCTGTGTCGCTGGATGGTCTGGGCAAATATCAGCTGCTGGCGCTGCGGTGTTCGCCGGGCGGCATCACGGGCCTTCGAGCACGGCCTTGCGGTGATTGACAACTACGTGAACACGCAGCTCGACCAGGAGCATGGTGCTCGACCTGCGCAGCGACATGCTCCACCACGTGCAGCGGCTCTCGCTGGCCTTCCATGACCGCACCCGCACCGGCCAGTGATCTTCGAGATCAACAACCAGGCCTCCGAATCGGCGGTACCGTCGCGATCCCGCCGCTGCTGCAGAGCTCGTCACGGTGATCGGCATGTTCGTGATCCTGTTTCGGATGAGCCGCTCTGGCGCTGCTGTCGCTGACGGTGGTTCCCGCCGATCTACCTGTCGGCCGGCGTACTACGCGACCCGGATCCAGCCGCGGGTGGTCGAGGTGCGACACCTGGAGAGCTTGTCGTGCGATCGTGCACGAGGCGATGGTGATGATGCGGGTGATCGTTGCCTTCGGTCGCGAGCGCCACGAGTGGCTGTGGTTCCGCCGCAGGGCGAGCAGGCGGTGGCGGCGGTCGACCTGACGGTGCGCCAGACCATGTTCTCGCTGATCGTGACGATGACGACGGCTGTGGCCGCGCGATGGTGCTGGCGTGCGGAGCCTCTTCGTGCTCCAGCTCCGCTCACCCCGGGCGAGCTGCTGGTGGTGATGGGCTACGTGGCCTCGTTGTCCACGCCGCTGGAGCAGATCAGCAACACCGTCAGCGGCCTGCAGCTGCAGTTCATCACCTTGCGCGGGACGCTGAGGCTGCTGGACACCGACCCCGAGATCCACGAGAGGCCGGATGCGCGGCGGTCGGCTCCCCGGCCACATCGCCTTCGAAGACGTGACCTTCTACTATGTCGCCCGCCGGGGCACCCTGGACGATGTCTCCTTCGATGCACAGCCGGGCATGCGGGTCGCCATCGTCGGGCCGACCGGCGCCGGCAAGAGCACGCTCCTGAGCCTGATCCCACGGTTCTACGATCCCCAGCGCGGCCGCGTGCGCTGGACGGCCGCGACGTCCGCGACCACACGCTCGCTCGCTGCGGGCACAGGTCAGCGTGGTGCTGCAGGAGCCGCTGCTGTTCTCGGGCACGCTCAGCGACAACATCCGCTACGGGCAGCTCGACGCCAGCGACGAACGGGTGGTGGCGGCGGCGATGGCCGCCAACGCCCACGACTTCATCACCGGCTGCCCACGCCTACGACACGGTGATCGGCGAGCGGGGCGCCCGCCTGTCGGGCGGCGAGCGCAGCGCATCTCAGTCGCGCGGGCGTTCCTGAAGGATGCGCCGATCCTGATCCTGGACGAGCCGACCTCGTCGATCGACTCGAGCACTGAGGCGGTAATCCTGGAGGCGCTGGAGCGGCTGATGGCGGGCCGACCCCTTCATCGTGGCCCATCGGCTGTCCACGATCATCGACGCCGACCTGATCCTGGTGATCGACGACGGCCGCGTCGTCGACCACGGCCGCCACGAGCCGCTGCTGGCCAGCACGGCCTCTACGCCCAGCTCCACGCCGCCCAGAAGGGCGCCCGCGGCAGGGCGCCAGCGCGGCGGTGTCGGCGGACCGGATGTCCGAGTTGACCCGGCGATCGTCGAGCGCGACGGTGACTCTCCGGGCCGGCCCTGGCCGAGATGGCGGCGATGGCCCGCGGCGGCGACGGCGACGACCCGCCTGGAGCTGCTGTCCCCGCCTGGCCGCTGCTCTCTGACGGCTCGCCGGATCAGCTGGAGTGCTGGCCTCGGATAACGGCCCGGCCGGTGAGGCCCCCGGCTGTCCCGCCGGCTGCTGGACGACCTCGGACTGACACCCAACGAGGAGGCGGCATGAGGCGATCGTGGTGCTCGGCATATTGCGAAGACCCCCGTCCCCGGAGTCGTCTGGCAACCCTGCACTACCTGCTGGGGCTGCGCAGCCTCGGCCTCGATCCCTACTACGTCGAGGCGCACGCGCGCACGCCCTCGATGCTGATGGAACACCCCACCGACGACGGCTCCGCTCGCGCCGCCGCGTTCATCGCGGTCGTGCTCGGTCCCTACGGCCTGTCCGATCGCTGGGCCTACCAGGCGCTGCACGACGACGGCCGCACGCTCGGCATGAGCGAGCGCCAGCTGGCCACGCTGTATCGGGAGGCCGAGCTGATCATCAACCTGCATGGCGGCACCGAGCCGAGGCCGGAGCTGTGCGCG
>CAVWLK010000083.1:0-22376 GCA_963755675.1 uncultured Actinomycetes bacterium | reverse complement strand
CAGCATAACGCTGCAAACTGCCGCGACGCCGCGACTTAAGTCGATCTCGACAGCTACCGAAGACCGCGCTGAAGCGCTGACGCCGGGGTGAAGAAACAGGGCGACTGCTCCCAAATCTGCCTGCCTGGCGCCAGCGATTCCATCGAACACGCGGAGGGCGGACAGACGATAGCTCGTGGGGGGCGCGATCGAGGGCGCAGACCCCTCGCGAGACCTCTCCCAGAGCCAAATTCGTGCCGTCTTCAAAACCGGCAGGCCGATGTAGCCCATCGGTTGGTAGGTTCGACTCCTGCGCCGCCTCGCTAGGGCGAAACGCATGGTTGGGCGGTTCATGGCCTTCGACGGTGGACCTGGTCGAGTTACCAGAATCCGTACGCCAACACCCCGGAGCATCTGCAGTACAGCTATGTGGCGATCCGACACCTGCTCGAAGGCATCGATTCACGCGGTCGGCGAGTCCGGCGGCGACTGAAGTCAGTCCGGGCTGAGCGGCGGCCCGAGCAGCGACATGCCGTGCCTCTCGAAGCATGCTGAGACCGCCGCCCGGTCGGGCGTCCCGTTGCGGGTGAGCGGACCGAGCTCCTCGTAGAACCGGTGTCCCCCACCGGGCACGTACGTCACGAGCACCTCGGCGGGCTCTGCGGTCAGGTTCAGGAAGGCATGCGGCAATCCCTTGGGCAGGAAGGCGAACGCGCCCTGCTCCAGGTGGTGGCAATCGTCGCCGATCCGTACCTTGAACGTGCCGTGGATCATGTGGATCGTCTCGTGCTGGAAGTGGTGCACGTGAAGCGGCGGCCCGCCGTGCGGGGCGACCTCGACGATGAAGTACTCGAGCAGCCCGTCTGTCTCGTCGCCCGTCAGCTTGAAGACCAGATCGCGGCCCGGCCCGGACTGCAGACGCATCCCCTCGTCGGGCTCGAGCACGCGGGGCGAGAGCAGCTCGTCGTCGGTGGCGGGTGTCTGAGCGGTCGTGTGCACGTCGGCCTCCACAGATAGGATACTTGCTACCAGAAGCAACCATTTTAGTACCACATGAAAGGATCGACTGTCAAGTGCCTGCTTCACATCGTCATGGCGAGCTTCCTGAGCCCGATGCCTTCGACGAGGACGAGTTCCGGGTCTGGCGTGGCTTTCTGCGAACGCATCGGCGAATCTCCGATGAGCTGAACCGCAGGCTCGAACGCGAGCACGGGCTGCCGTTGCTGCACTACGGCGTCCTCATCACCCTGATCACCGAGCCGGATCGCCGGCTGCGGATGACCGATCTGGCCGACCGCGTGCTCACCAGCCCGAGCGGGATGACGCGCGCAGTCGCGCGCCTGGCCGACCTCGGCCTGGTCGAGCGCGAGCAGTCAAGCGGCGACCGGCGCAGCTTCGTCGTCCACCTGACGCCGCTCGGCGTGAGGCGCCTACGAGAGGCGCAGCGGACGCATCACGCCTGCGTGCGCGAGCTGCTGTTCGCCGGCCTCCGGCCGGCTGAGGTCAAGCGGCTGGCGGCGATCTACGACCGCGTGCCCGCGGCGGTCAGCGACCGCTCTACCTGAGCGCGGAAGGTAACAACGGGATTGCGGCGCCCTCTGGTCGGACGTGACCAGTACCTTCCAACATCAGAAACGCGCGGGTAGGCTCGCCCAGTGGCCCACCGAGAGGCCACTGAGGGGCCACTGGGCCACGACCCGGCTTGGGGTCATCTCGACCTGCGCCTCGCGGTTCCTAGAATTAGGCGCGTGACCGCCGAGGACTACCTGGCCGCCTACGACGCACAGCTCCGCACCGAGGCAGAGACACCGAGCGCGATCTCGGTGACGGAGCTCGGCCCCCTGAGGCTGGCGACGTTCGCGGGAGGGAGAGGCTTCGTGACCTACCGCGACCTCGGCGACGCCGGAGCCGAGACGATCGCCGAGTGGGTGGAGCAGGCGGTGGCGCACTACCGGGCCGACCCGCATGTCAGGCGCGTCGAATGGAAGACGCGCGGCCACGACCGCGCCCCGGGACTGCACGAGGCGCTGCTGGCGAACGGGTTTCGGCCGGACGAGCAGGAGTCGATCATGATCGGAGAGGCGCGGCTGCTCGCGGTCGACGTCGAGCTGCCGAACGGGGTCGAGCTGCGCCGCATCGCAGCCGAAGCCGACGTCCGCGCGATGAGCACGATGCAGGAGGAGGTCTTCCACGAGGACTTTGCGGAGGAGATGACCTCGGCGCTGATGGACCGCCTCGCGCGAGGCGACGGTATGGAGCTGTGGGTCGCGGAGGCGGACGGCGCGATCGTCAGCTCCGGTCGGCTCGAGCCAGTACCCGGCACCGAGTTCGCGGGAATCTGGGGCGGCGCCACTCTGCCTGAATGGCGCCGGCGCGGCATCTACCGCGCCCTGACTGCGGAACGCGCCCGCTCGGCGCTGCGGCTTGGCAAGCAGCTCATGAACAGCGACTCGACCGAGTTCTCGTGGCCGATCCTCGAACGAGCCGGCTTCGTCAAGGTCTCCACCACGACGCCCTACACACGCACCCTGCCGTAGGCCACGCCGGCAACGCCGATGGCAGCGCGGGCCACGAGTCGTCATGATCGTGCGATGCGGGGACCGCCTCACAGCGGCAGCGGGTGTTGTCTGCAGTGACAATGAGCGGAAGGCACCCGCCCGGGTGCTGATCACCCGAGTCCCCAGGAGGACACGATGGCCAGCGCCCTCGCATCGTGCAAACGAAGTGAGATTCCAACGACTCACCGACCCCGTGGCCCGAGTTCCGGGCCGTACGGAGGTGTCCTAGACTTGCGCTTGCGATCGATCATCGTCCACGGGGTGCGCGCAAGCCCGCGTGGCGCGGTCGCCCGTCTCAGTCGTGGGTCTCGTACTTGAACGAGATGCTGAGGCGAACGCGATAATCGGACACTTTGCCGTTCTCGACCGTTACATCGGTGCGCGTGACCTCTGCCACCCGAAGGTCGCGGATCGTCTTCGCAGCCGTCTCGACGGCGTTTCGCGCCGCCGCCTCCCACGACTCGCTGCTGACGCCGATCACTTCCGTGACGCGGTAGACACTGTCGGACATCTCGTCTCCTCCTCCGGTCGCCTCGATCGAGAGATCACTATTGCACGTCTCCGATCGGGCCCGTGGTCGGCACAGGTAACCGCGTGAGACGCTCAAGCAGCCGCCGCCGGAGGGGCTGGCTGGGGTCTGCGGCCGCGGCGTCGATGGTCACTCAGATGGTCACTCACCCCCCGCAATCCCTCCCCCAGAGCCAAATCTCCTCTGTCTTCAAAACCGGCAGGCCGATGTAGCCCATCGGTTGGTAGGTTCGACTCCTGCGCCGCTCCGCTAGTCGACACCCGCCTTGGTTTGGCGGGAGTACCGACTTGGGTTTGGAGGCGGCCCAGGGGCGCGCCAGGCTATGTGTTTTTAGTCCATGCACGGTCGTCCCGTTCCTGGGGGTGGCGGCGGGGTAGGCGCACGGTGATGTCGAGGCCGCCGGTGGGGTCGGCCGTGGCGTGCACCGTTCCGTTGTGGACGCTGGCGATGGAGGACACCAGGGCGAGGCCGAGGCCGAAACCGTCGTGGCGGGTGCGTTCGTCAAGGCGCGTGAACGGCAGGAATAGCCGGTCGACTTGATCTGGTGGTACGACCGGGCCGGTGTTGAGGACTCGCACCAGGGACGATCTGATGTCGGCGCTGGTCGAGATCGTGACGGTGCCGTCGGCGACGTTGTAGCGCTCGGCGTTGTCGAGCAGGTTGGCAACGAGCCGCTCGAGCAGCACTCCGTCGCCGGTCACCGGGGCTTCGTCGAGCGCGGTGATCGTCGTAATGCCGTTGGCGGGGCGCCCCTCGAGTGCGTCTTCGGCGACGACGGCGAGATCGAGCGGATCGGTGAGGGCGCGCGCCTGATCGTTGCGGGCGAGTACCAGCAGTACGTCGATGAGGCGCTCGGCGTGATCGACGGCTTGGCGGACGTCGGTGGCCATCGACACCAGCTCATCGCGCGTCGGGTCCGGCTTGGCGAGCACGACGTCGATCGTGGTGCGCATGACGGTCAGCGGCGTGCGCAGCTCATGGCTTGCGTTGGCGATGAATTGCCGCTGGCTGGTGAACGCGCGGTCGAGCCGCTCGAGCATGGTGTCGAAGGTGTCGGCGAGCTCACGCAGCTCGTCGCGCGGTCCTTGCAGGGCGATGCGCTGGGACAGGTTCTGCTCGCTGGCTGCGCGGGCGGCTGCGGTGAGCCGGTGCACCGGCCGCAGGATGCGTCCCGCGACGATCCAGCCGGCGACCGCGGCGAGCAGTGTCACGACGGCCAGGCTCAGCAGCGAATAGGTCAGGAGTTGGGTGAGCGTCGTGCTGCGCTGTGCGGAGGCGCCGGCCCGGACACCGTTGGTATACAGCGCGCCGCATTTCTGCGCGGCCTGGGCGGAGGTGGCGCCGCCCCTCGACACCAGCGTGAGGCACTGCTCGACCTTGGCTTGCACATCCTTCGGGGTCGTGATGGTCGTGCTGTGCAAGGTGTGGGCGACCAGCAGGTAGGTGATCGAGATCAGTGCGGCCCCGCCCAGGGTGAACAGCGAGGCATAGAGCAGCGTTAGCCGCGATCGGGCGCTGAGATGGCTTGTCACAGCCGGTAGCCGACGCCGACGACGGTCTCGATCAGGGGCGGGTCGCCGAGTTTGCGACGCAGCCGGGCGATGGTGACCGCGACCGTGTTGCTGAACGGGTCGGCGTTTGCGTCCCACACGTGTTCGAGCAGCTCCTCGGCGCTGACCGCAGCGCCGTCCGCCGCTGCCAGGAACTCCAGCACGCCGAACTCCTTGCGAGTCAGGGTCAGCGGGATGCCGGCGCGGGTGGCGCGGTGCCGGGCGCGATCGACCACCAGGTCGCCCCGCTGCACGACCGCGGGTGACCCGGGTCCGCGTCGCCCCAGGGCGCGGATGCGAGCGATCAGCTCGTGGAAGGCGAACGGCTTACCCAGGTAATCATCCGCGCCCAGCTCCAGCCCGTCGACCCGATCCTCGACGTCCGTGGCCGCGGTGAGCATCAGGATCCGGCTGCGCGAGCCGTCGCGCACCAGCCGGCGGCAGACGCGGTCGCCGTGCACGGTGGGCAGGTCTCGGTCAAGGACGACCACGTCGTAGTCGGTGCTGGTCGTGCTTTGCAGGGCCGCCGCGCCGTCGTAGACCACGTCGACGGCGAATCCTGCGTCGCGCAGGCCCTCGCCGATTCGGTTGGCCAGGGCGACGTGATCTTCCACAACGAGCACCCGCATCTCCGCATTCTGCACCAGCGCAGATGACAGCCGCCTAACACTCGCTGTTCGGCTCCTGTCATCGGCCGGGTGCTCGACCGGACATGCCGTGGCGCCGCGGCCCACTCGAAAGGAGCAGCCCATGCAGCGGAATCAACTGGCCCCCATGGACGTCGACCGCCAGGTGCAGCCACGGCCCCGCCGCCGCGGGGCGGCAGCAGACCCGAGTCCGCTGCCCCGTCACTGCCTGCCCGGCGCCGCCATCATCGGCACGGTCGTCGTGGCCGTGCTGGCGGCGGCATGCACTAGCGCGAGCACACCATCCACCGGCTCCGGCGCATCAGCGGTCGGCTACTCGCACTGCATGCGCTCCCACGGCGTGCCCAACTACCCCGACCCCAACAGCAACGGACAACTCCCGAAGGACGGCGCACAGCAATTCGGGGTCAGCAGCGCCCAGTACCAGACCGCCCAGCAAGCCTGCCAGCACCTGCTCCCGACAGGCGGATCTCTTCAACAACAAGACCAGCAGTGCATGGAGAACAGCGACTGCCCACAGGCCCTGGTGCAGCAGATGATGTCTGACGACGAGAAGCTCGCGGGGTGCATGCGTACCCATGGGGTGCCGAACTTTCCCGACCCCACCAACGGTGGTCCCAGCGGCCCCTGGTTCAATATCTCCAAAGTCGGTATTTCCGACCCTGCGTCGCATACGCCCCGGTTCATCGCCAAGCTGAACGAATGCGCGCGCCTGGTGGGAGATAACGCCCCCGAGTCGTTCGGGTGACACCGTGTCGCCCCGAATCCACGACGCCGGCAAGGCCTGCCTGTCGCCGGGCTGGAGCCCGTCGCGCTGGCGGCCTTCGATGGTGGTCGCAACGCGGACAGCCGACTGCGTGGCGACGTCGGCCACGAGTGGCTGGGCGTCGGGCGACCCGCTGGCCTCCCCCGAGTGTATGTGGGCTCACGAGCGGCACGCACGTCCCGAAGTCGGTCGGTCCGATCCAGGCCAGCTCGGGTAGTGTCATGAACGAAGGCACCCTCCTCATAGGCCGGCCGCGGCCGGGAGGCCCAGCCGCAGCGCGATCCGCCGCCGCCATCATCGCCACAGCCTGCCTGGTCGTGCTGGCGGCGGCGTGCAGCGGAAGCGGATCAAACACCGGTTCCGGCGGCTCAGTGCACGCGGGAGGATCGTCGAGCGCCCACTCCGCGGCGCCGTTCTCGTCCTGCATGCGCTCCCACGGCGTGCCCCGGTACCCAGATCCTCAACCCCAAAGCCCGGGATTCCCCGCCGTTGTTCGTTCAGCGCACGACGTCGGGGTTAGCCCGTCCCAGCTCCAGACGGCTGAGCAAGCCTGCTACGACACGCTCCCGATCAACGACACCAACCTCAATCACTTGTCGCTCGCACAATGCGAGATGCTCGGCGACTGTCCACTGGTCCTGGTGCAGCAGGCGCTGACCCAACTAGAGAAATTCGCCCGGTGCATGCGCTCGCACGGCGTGCCCAAATGGCCCGACCCCACCATCGGCGAGGGTGGGGCCCCTCTTTTCATCGTCAGCACCAGTAAAGACGGCTTCGACCCGTATTCGACGCAGATCCAAACCAAGGACAAAGAGTGCAAGCGCGTGGAGCATCCAAACACCGGTGAGCCGCTAATGGTCACACCATGAAAGCCAGTGTCGCACCGAGTCCGCTGCGCCGACGCGGCGTGCCGGTTGCAGCCGTGATTGCCACGGCCAGCCTCGCCCTGCTGGTGGCGGCGTGCGGCGGCAGCGCATCTGCCACGGGCTCCGGCGGCGCATCGAATGCGGGAGGGTCACCGAGCTCCCCGTCGGCGGTGGGCTACTCCCATTGCATGCGCTCCCACGGCGTGCCGAACTTCCCCGACCCCGACAGCAGCGGACAGCTTCCGAAGGGCGACGCGCAGCGATTTGGGGTCAGCAGCTCCCAGTTGCAGGCGGCCCGGCAAGCATGTCAGCAGCTGCTCCCGAACAACGGCGGGGCGATCAACGCCGACTCGATCCAACAATGCATGATGGCCGACGACTGTCCCCAAGCCCTGGTACAGCAGGTGGTGAACGAGGAGCGGAACTTCGCCCAGTGTATGCGCTCGCACGGGGTGCCGAACTGGCCAGACCCGACCATCGATTCCGAGGGCCGCCCTGTTTTCGCCATAAGCATCAGCAAAGACGGCCTTGATCCGTATTCGCCACAGATCTGGGCCAAGGGCAACGAGTGCTCACGGCTGATGCCCGGGCTGCCCGGGCTACCGGCGGCGGTCTCACCATGAAGGCATCGGCGCACCTCTTGCGGCGAGGGCGGCTGAGAAGAAATGCGGCCAATCGCCCGCCCGTTCGACCAGAAGCGGAACGACCGTGAAGGAGATGCCATGACTGGCGGGATAACGCCGGCGACCAGTGAACCTGCCGAGTTCGTCGAGTCCGGTGCTCGGCGAGGCCGGCGCCGGCTCCCATGGGTGATCGTTGCGGTGGTGCTGATGCTGATTGCTGCGGGCGCCGTCCTGGTGGTCGGCGGCGTGTTCGACGGTGGCGGAGGGAGGAGCGGGTCGGGCTCTAACGGGTTCGCGACGTCGCTGGCGACGGTCACGCGCCGGACGCTGTCGACGCAGACGCAATTCAACGGGACGCTGGGGTATACGGGCTCCTACACGGTGTTGGGTCAGGCGGGGGGCACGATGACATGGCTGCCAAAGGTCGGGCAGGTGGTCCGCCAGGGGCAGGTGTTGTATCGGGTGGATGAGGCGCCGGTGGTGCTGCTCTACGGGGCCACGCCCGCTTACCGCGCTCTGGCCGAGGCGACCGCCGCGGACGTGACCGGCCAGGATGTGGCCCAGCTGAACCACGACCTGGTCGCGCTGCGCTACGTGGACCCGTCCGAGGTGGACTCGGCCTGGGATGAGTTCAGCTGGGCCACCAAGGCCGGGGTGGAGAAGCTGCAGAAACACCTCAGGGTGGACCAGACCGGCAAGCTCGATCTGGGGGACGTGGTGTTCCTGCCGACCGCCGCGCGGGTGACCACGCTGCAGGCCACCCTCGGTGGCCCCGCGACCGGGCCGGTTATGACCGCGAGTGCGACGGCGCGGACGGTGAACGTGGCGCTGGACCCGGACCTGCAATCCGAGGTAAAGGCCGGCGACCGGGTCACGATCACGCTGCCGGACGGCAGCACCACCCCGGGCAGGGTCACCTCGGTGGGCACGGTCGCCACCGCCCCCTCGAACAACGCCGGCTGGCTCTGACAGCGGGCCGACGGTGCCGGTGCAGATCCGGCCCACCGATCCGAGGGCCACCGGCAGCCTGGATCAGGCCCTGGTGGAGGTGGCGATCACCGACCAGACGGTGCACAACGTGCTGGCGGTGCCGGTCGACGCGCTGCTGGCCCGCTCTGGCGGCGGGTACGCGGTGGAGGTGGTCGCCGGCGACGGCACGCACCACCTGGTGCGGGTGAGGCTGGGGTTGTTCGACGACGCGGCGGGCATGGTGCAGGTGTCCGGCCCGGGGTTGGCGGCCGGGCAGCACGTGGTGGTGCCCGGCAATGAGTAGTGAGGAGACCATCCAGGAATCGGCCCGGTTCGCCGCTCCCGGTGCAGACACTGCCGATGGGCCTCCGGTGGTGCTGGAGGTCGATCAGGTGACCAAGACCTATCCAAGTGCAGCCGCCGGTGACCGCGCTGCGGGAGGTGAGCCTGACCTTGACCGCGGGGGAGGTGGTGGCGGTGGTAGGCCCGTCCGGGTCGGGCAAGACCACGCTGCTGCACGTGATGGGCAGCCTGGACCGGCCCAGCGCCGGCACGGTGAAGATCACCGGGCTGGACGTGGCGGAGTCTGTCGGATCGGCAGCTGGCGGCGCTGCGCGCGAGCCGGGTGGGGTTCGTGTTCCAGCAGTTCTTCCTCGCCGAGCACGCCACCGCCCTGGACAACGTCGCCGACGGGCTGCTCTACGCCGGCGTCCCGCTCAAGCAGCGCCGCGCGCCAAGCCGTCGAGGCGCTGGCCGCGGTCGGCCTCGGTGACCGGCTGCACGCCCGGCCGACGCAGCTGTCCGGCGGGCAACGCCAGCGGGTCGCGATCGCCCGCGCCCTGGTCGGCCGCCCGGCGATCGTGCTGGCCGACGAGCCGACCGGCAACCTCGACCAGGCCACCGGGCAGGCCCTC
Organism: uncultured Actinomycetes bacterium; assembly: GCA_963755675.1. Lineage (GTDB taxonomy): Bacteria > Actinomycetota > Thermoleophilia > Gaiellales > JAICJC01 > JAICYJ01. The sequence continues at coordinate 12,975 of CAVWLK010000083.1, read as the reverse complement.
CTCGCCCTGCTCGAGGAGCTGCACGCGGCCGGCACCACGATCGTCGTGATCACCCACGACGAGCGCATCGCCGCGCGCATGCCGCGCCGGGTCGAGATGCTCGACGGGCGCATCGTCACCGACACCGCCGACCCCACGATCAGCGCAGGAGCACGCCCATGACCACCAGCAGCACGCTGGGCGCGCACCGGATGCGGCCGGCGGATCTGGCCCGCCTCGTCCGCGGTGGGCATGCGCACGCGCAAACTCCGCGCCGCCCTGTCCGCGCTCGGCATCGCCATCGGCGTCGCCGCGATCGTCGCCGTGCTCGGCCTCTCGGCCTCCTCCCAGGCCGGGCTGCTGAACGAGATCAGCAAGCTGGGCACCAACCTGCTCACCGTCGCCAACGGGCAGACCCTCAGCGGCGACACCGCCGAACTCCCGCGTCGCCGCACCCGGCATGATCTCGCGCATCGGCCCGGTCACCGCCGTGGACGACACCGGCACCGTCAGCAACGTCAACGCCTACCGCAGCCCGCTGATCCCCTCGATCAACACCAACGCCCTGTCCGTGCAGGCCACCAGCCTGGGACTGCCCGCACACGGTCGGCACCTCGGTAGCCCAAGGACGCTATCCTGAACGCTGCCACCGCCCGCGAGCCGGTCGCCGTGCTCGGCGCCGCCGCCGCCGGGCGCCTCGGCATCGACCGGATCTACCCCGGCGAGCGGATCTGGCTGGGCTGCCCACGCCCTCGCCGATACTCCACCCAATGCGGCCAATGGTTCTACCTCGCCGGCATCCTCCACCCCGCCGTGCTCGCCCCCGAGATCGACACCTCAGTGCTGATCGGATACCCCGCCGCGGAGAAATACCTCGGCTTCGACGGGCACCCGTCCGAGATCTACCTGCGCGCACACACCGACCAGGTCAACGCCGTCGCACGACGTCCTCGCCGCCACCGCCAACCCCGAATACCCCAACCAGGTCACCGTCAGCCAGCCCTCCGACGCGCTGGTCGCCCAAGCCGACGCCAAAGGCGCGCTGAACAGCCTGTTCCTCGGCCTCGGCGCGGTCTCCCTGCTCGTCGGCGCCATCGGCGTCGGCAACGTCATGCTCATCGGCGTGCTCGAACGCCGCTCCGAAATCGGGCTGCGCCGCGCCCTGGGCGCCACCAAGGGCCACATCCGCATCCAGTTCCTCGACCGAAGCCATGCTCCTCGCCCTGCTGGGCGGCGCCGTCGGTGTCGGGCTCGGCGCGGCAGCCACCGCCGTCTACGCCCACACCCAACACTGGGCCACCGTCATCCCTCCACTCGCCTGGGCCGGGGGCCTCGCCTCCGCCCTCGCGATCGGCGCCATCGCCGGACTGCTGCCCGCCATCCGCGCCGCCCGCATGTCCCCCACCCAAGCGCTGTGGAGCATGTGAACCAAGCCCGGAGCCGCCCATGGGTTCTGGAGGATCTGTCCTGGTACCCACGCCGCCGATGGGTCCACCAGACGCGGTGGCTACCCGGTCTCCGGACGCTCCACGGCTGAACGTCGACTCACTCAGCGGGGGCGCGACCGGGGGCGCACACCCACCGCCATCGCCCTGTCTGAACCAAACTCGACCCGTCTTCAAAATCGGCAAGCGCATGTAGCCCATGCGTTGGTAGGTTCGACTCCTGCGCCGCTCCGCTCCTTGCCACCGACTGCCATGTACGGGTTACGTGGTCGGCCCCATCAACCCCGTACGCTGCACCTCGTCCCGCAACACCGCCACGTACTGGTCGAGGAACCCCTCCACGTCCTCGACGTCGAGGCCCTCCGAGCGCCGCGTGAATCCGGCCGGGTCCACGAACAGCACGGTGACGATGCGACGCTCACGCCGCTGTGAGGCGGCGGTTTCGCCGAGCGGCGTCGACCACTCTGAGCAGAACTTCGCCCGGTCGGCGTTCGGCTCGCCACAGCGAGGACAGGTCACTATTGGCCCGGTGTACGGACGTTGCGTACCGCCAGCTGGTCGAACGGTGGGTGCCGCAGATCGATAGGTAAGGTCGGTGTCACCGATGGATCGTGCCGCAGTCGACACCGTGGGCCCGATCGGCGTGGTCGACTCGCCGATTCGCACCCGTGGAGACGCTCCGCGCCAGGCCGGCGAGGGCGCTCCCCCTGCCTGGCTCGACATCGACCCCGCCTATGCGGCGGCCCTGGACGGCATCGAACCGGGGTCTGAGATCGTGGTGCTGACCTGGCTGCACCTGGCCGACCGCTCGACCCAGACCGTGCACCCCCGGGGCGATCAACGCCTGCCCCTGACCGGCGTGTTCGCCACCCGCTCTCCCGACCGGCCGAATCCGATCGGCCTGCACAGCGTGAGGGTGGTCCAGCGGGAGGGGTGCCGGCTCCTGGTCGACGCGCTGGAGGCGATCGACGGCACGCCGGTCCTGGACCTCAAGATCGCGATCTGACGGCGGGCGGCGCTGTTCTGCTCGGGGCCCAGTTCGCGCGGCGGAACCACCCTACGCCGCCTCCAGCGCACCGCGGCGACGATTTACACAGAGATCCGGACAGACCTCGGTCAGCGGGTGACGCCGCCGAGGTGGTGGGGCTTGATGCTCAGGGGCACGCCGGCGCCGGCCTGGAGGTGGAGCATGTCGGTGACGGTGCCGCTGGGTGTGCCGAAAACCTGGATGCTCGTGGTCGCGTCGATGGTGTCGGCGTAGGCGCTGGCTGCGCGCTCGGCAATGAGTTTCATGTGGAAGACCATTGAGTCGGCGTCGGGGTGAACCTGGACGACGGCGACCTCAGTGCCTTCCTCGTTGGCGTACTCGTTGAATGCCATCAGCCGTGGTTCGTTGGCCTGGATGAAATCGATGAGGTCCGGTAGACGCTTCTTCTCGCTGTTGAGCTTGCCTTGCTTCAGCCGGTTGGTTGCGATGAAGATGAATGGGCCTGTCATGACTACTCCGTTCGGTTGGGGCGACGACGTATCAGCGCTACCAGCTGCGCGGGCGACGGCGACGGCGCGGCGGGAGTTGTCATCGGGTAGGGGTAACCGCGCAGCGTCAGTCGACGGCGAGCGCGGCTCGGGCGGCGGCGGCGATGTCAGCGTTCGTGTTCGCGTGGCCGGCGATGCCCCAGCCGCCTTCAGGCGATTCTGTGATCAGAACCCACGTCCGGTCCGCGTAGCTCGGATCTCCGGCCGCAGCGGCGACGATTTCGGTCAGCTCCTTGACGACTCCGAGCTGTTTGTCGCGGTCGAGGACGCCGACCGGCGTCAGCACCTGGACGCGGACGTAGTCGGATGCACCGGCCGCGTTCGCGAGTGCTTCGGCCGGGAGATCGTGGATGAAGGCGGCTGTGTTATCGGAGAAGAGCGGGATCTCCGGCACCTGCTCCCAGCGCATCACGGTTTGCGCGAGGTTCTGAGCAAGCGTGTGCTTGTCGGAGAACGTGCCTTCGGCGGCGTACACGTCGATCATCGGCATGACCGCTCCACGCTGTCACCCCGGCGCGGCCGCGGCATCGCACGATCACGCCATCTCATAGTCACGGGCACGTCGCGCCAGCTCAACTCGCGAATTGATTCGGAGCTTCGAGAACACGTGGCGGAGATGGCTGTTCACGGTGTGCGGCGAGATGAAGAGGCGTTCTGCCACCTCACGGTTGGTCAGTCCTTCCGCGACGAGTCGCGCGACGGCGAGCTCGGCGGTCGTCATCGCTGCCCACCCGCTGGTCTCGGGCTCGGCGGTGACGAGGCGGCGTCGAATGCCGAGTTCCCGCAGGCGGCTGCGCACGCGGCGGGCGTCCCACGTCGCCCCGAGTTCCGTGAAGAGCGCGAGCGACCGGCCCAGGACATCGATGGCCTCTCCGCGCTCGGTGGTGGTAACTGCTGCGCCGAGGTCTTCGAGTGCGGCCGCGAGCTCGAGCCGCCGCGGCGCGCGTTCGAAGAGATCGACCGCTTTGCTGAGGTCTGCCTGCTTTCGCTCGAGCAAACCCCGGACGTGGCAGGCCGTTGCTGCGATCGAGGCGGTGTCCGGGTTGAGCTGCTCTCGCCGCCGCGTGTTGGAGAGCGCGAGCTGTGCAAGATCGTCGTCGTCGGTGGCGAGCGCGATCCGCGCGAGCAGCACCTCGTCAACAGTGTCGAGCGGGAACCGAGGCAGGATCGCTCGGCCGTCGGAGTCGGTCGTAGCGCGCAGCCACTCTCGTGCGGCTTCGGCGTCTCCTTCCGCCATCGCGAAGATCGCGAGCAGCCAGCCTGCGTGCCGCCGCACCGCCGGCGTACCCTGCTTGAGCATGACCTGCGCGATGTCTGCCAGGCGGCTTGCCAGACGGTATCACCGGTGTGGATCCCCAGTCGCCCGAGCGCGACGATACCAGCGGCGTCGAGCACTGCCGCGGCGTGGGTTCCGTCCTCGAGTGCGAAGCGGCCTTCGAGCACCGCGAGTGCCTCGGAGAGTCGCCCTGTCCGCAGCAGCGTGCGGCCGTGCCAGGTCTCGAACATGTGGTAGGCCCACCCTTGCCGGTCGCGCTGGGCGGCGGCCAGTCCGTCGGCAGCGATCGCCAGCGCCTCCTCGTAGCGGTCGTCGGTGCTCAGAAGCTCGCCGTGCCACATGTGCGCCAACCGGAGGCGCTGGTCGTCGCCGGCGAAGATTCCATCGCGGTAGGCGGACGTGATCAGTTCGAGCGACGGGCCGAAATGATCGTCGGTGTACGCGAGCGCGCTTTCGGCGACGTGGAGCGTGAAGGTCGCACGTGCGTCGTTGGCGGACTCGACCGTTGCGCGGGTCTGCTCGAGCACGGCACGCGCTTCGTCGACCCGACCGGCGGTGACGAGATTGTGAAAGAGGCAGGCCAGGTGGCGTGCGCGTACGCTCTCGGGGAGGTCGGGGAGGTTCAGGGCAAGGCGCCCGGCGCCGATCCTGATCTCTGGTGAGATCGCAAACATGCCGGCGATGCTGAGCCGGACCTCTGCCTCCTGCAGCGCGGGAAGCGTGTCGCGAAGCGCCGTGTCGGCGAACGCGATCGCCTGGTCGCTGTTGCCGGCGATGTGCAGCGCGATCGCCGTTGTGCCGACGATCTCCCCGCGATGCGGATGGTGGTTCGGTGCCAGCTCGAGGGCGCGCTCGCCGAACTCGGCGGCGGTGCCCGGGTCCGTCGTGACGAGCGCCTCTGCGGCGTCGAGCAACGTCGCAATCGCAACCTCGTCCCCGGGTTGGGCGCTCGCCGCCAGTTGCACCGCGACCTCGACCGGCAGGGCGCCGTCGTCGAGCAGCACACCGGCTGCCTGGCGGTCGAGTGCACGGCGGGCGGTCACCGGCACGCTGGACCGGACGGCCTCGCGGGTGATGTCGTGCCAGAACGCCAGCTTCTCATCGCGCTCGACCAGCAGGTTCGCTTCGAGCAGCTCACCGACCGGCGCCAGCAGGTCTGAGGCAGGCTGCCCGAGTGTCCGCGCAAGCTCGTCGAAGGTGAACGTGCGACCGAGCGAGGCGGCGACGGTGACGGCGTCGCTTGCTTCGTCGGAGAGCCGACCGAGCCGCTCGCGCATCTTCTCGTGCACACGCCGAGGAAGCGGGCCGTCGATCAGCTCCGCGCGGCCGTCGACCACGCGTATCCGCGCCTCCTCCTGCAACCCGAGAAGCGTCTCGACGACAAAGAAGGGGCTACCGTCGGCCTCCGCCAACTGTTTTAGGATCGACGCGTCCGGCTGCGCGGAGAGCATGTCCGTTGCCAGCTGCACGACCGCGTCGTCGTCGAGCGGGCCAAGTACGACCGTTTGCGCCCCTTCGCCCTTCAGCTGATCGAGCGCGTGCACGAGGGACGTCGCCTCGCGCGGCGGGCGCAGGGCGATCACCCATGCGATCGGCAGTCCCATCAATCGCATCGGCAGCGTTCGAATCGCGGCAACCGTTCCACTGTCCGCCCAGTGGGCGTCGTCGATGGCGATCATGAGAGGCGAGTCGAGCGCGGCGCGTTCCAGCAGCTGCTGCAGGTCCCGCAGCAGCCAGAACCGCTGCTCGGGCTGCGCGTGAAGAGGCGTGAGCCCACCGGGGTCGAGCAGCGGGTCGGATCCCTCGAACAGCGCCGCGAGCAAGGCTGCGAGCTCGACCACCGTCTCTCCTGGGTCGGCAGCGCTGCTGCCGACCCTGACGTCCAGGCCGCGAGCGATCGCCGCGATTTCGGCGAGCAGCCGGCTCTTGCCCATGCCCGCGGCGCCCTCGACGACGACCACCGCCTCGGCCCCATCGGAAAGTCGTTCAAGCTCGCCTCGGATCAGCGCCAGCTCGGCGTCGCGCCCATGGAACTCACGCGCTGGCACTGTCGACATGACTCCCTCGCGCCGAGCATACACCCTCCCGAGCAGCGGCTTTCAAATCACAGGTTCGTGCGATGCGCCAACGCGCCGTACCGGACGACACTGGCGCTTCCACAACTCGGAAGAAGGGATGGTGACACGTGAGCCAACCGAACATCGTGCTCGTCCACGGCGCCTGGGCCGACGGATCGTGCTGGAGCGGCGTCATCGAGCGCCTCCAGACAGACGGATTCCACGTGCAAGCGCCCCAGTTCCCACTCAACTCGCTCGCAGACGACGTCTCGCGACTGCGCCAGGTGCTCGAGTTCCAGGATGGGCCGACGATCCTTGCGGGGCACTCCTACGGCGGCCAGATCATCACCGCGCTCGGCCACGACGCAGCGAACGTCGTTGGACTCGTCTACATCGCCGCCTTCGGGCTCGACGAGGGCGAATCGCTGGGCGCGCTCCTCTCGCAAGGACCGGTGACGCCGGCGTTGGCACATATGTTCACCGACTCGCGCGGCTTCGGCTGGCTCTCCGAGGACGACTTCGTCAACCACTTCGCCGGCGACGTCGATCCGACCCGTGCACGCGTGTTGTACGCCGTCCAGCAGCCGATCGCTTCGTCGGCCTTCACCGACGTGATGGGGCCGCCGGCGTGGAAAACGCTGCCGTCGTGGTATCTGGTCTCGCAGAACGACGAAGCGATCCCACCCGACGCCGAGCGGCAGTTCGCCTCGCGGATGGGCGCGACGACCGTGGAGGTGCCGTCAAGTCACGTCGCGATGGTCTCGCACCCCGCTGAGGTCGCAGATCTGGTCGAGAAGGCCGCCGAGGCGGTGGGAGCCGCTTCAGCCCGCTGACACGACCACAGGGAGGACACGACACGATGCCTGCAACGACGCACGTGGGATACGCCGAGGCTTCGACCGAGCGAGTCACGGCCGGGAACGCGATCGAGTACGCCTACCGCGATCTGGGTGAGGGTGACGTGCCGATCGTCCTGCTGCAGCACTTCCGCGGCAACCTCGACAACTGGGATCCCGCGCTGGTCGATGAGCTCGCCTCCGATCGACGCGTGGTCACCTTCGACAACGTCGGCGTCGGCGCCACAACCGGCAGGACGCCGAGCACGGTCGAAGCCATGGCCCACGACGCCATCGCCTTCATCGAGGCGATGGATTTTCCGCGTGTCGATCTGCTTGGCTTTTCGATCGGCAGCTTCGTCGCCCAAGAGATCTCCCTCATCCGCCCCGACCTCCTCAGGCGCGTCGTCCTGGCGTCCTCCGCACCCCAAGGCGCAGACGCGATGCACGGCTGGGCACCACCGGTGATCGCCGCGGTCGGGGCCCCGCAAACGAGCCCCCAGGGATACATCGAGGTCTTCTTCGCCCCCACGGCCACGAGTCGCGAAGCAGGCCGGCAGGCCACCGGGCGCATCTTCGGGAGGACAGCCAACCGCGACGACCCGACCACGTGGCAGACCCGCCAGGCCCAGTACGACGCGGTCTGCGCGTGGGGTACCCCCAACCACTCGCTGCTCCAGCGAGTCGCCGTGATCCACCTCCCGGTCTTCGTCGCCAACGGCGACAGCGACCCGATGATCCTCCCGCGCTATTCGTACCTGCTGGCCGGGCTCCTGCCGGACGCGCGGCTCACGATCTACCCGGACTCGGCGCACGGCTTTCTCTTCCAGTACCACAGCCGGTTCGCCGCCGACGTGCACGCGTTTCTCGAAGAGGGCGACTGACCGCGTGGCGGCATGAGCAGCGACGTGATAGTCGGGGAGGACGGGAAACCGCGCTGTTCCTGGGCCGGCGCCGGCGGCACCGCCTTCGGCCGCTACCACGACGAGGTATGGGGTACCCGCAGCTACGCGGAGTCCGTGATGTTCGAGGCGCTCACCCTGGGTGTCTTCCAGGTCGGGCTGAGCTGGTCGGTTGTGTTCGCGAAGCGGGACGCCTTCCAGAAGGCATTCCGAGGCTTCGACGTCGCCAAGGTCGCGACGATGACCGCGCGCGACGTCGACCGACTGGTGCAGGACGTCTCGATCATCCGAAACCGGGCCAAGATCCAGGCGACGGTCGACAACGCCCGCGCGATGATGTCGGCGTCGCCGAGCCTCGTGGACCTCGCGCAGTCCTACGAGACGACCCGCAAGCGCGCGCCACGGTCACTCGCCGACATCCCCACGTCGACCGGGCCGGCAGAGGCGTTCGCGAAGCAGTTGAAGTCGCACGGGTACCGCTTCGTGGGACCTACCAGCGTGTACGCGTTCATGCAGAACGTCGGCGTCGTCAACGACCACCTCCATGGGTGCTTCCGCGCAGTCGATTACCCCGGCGTGCCCCGGGGCCAGTGACTGTCGAGGGGGCGCGATCGGGGGCGCAGACCCGCTCAAACCGAGTCGTTGAGCCAAACCCGACTGATCTTCGCCCTTGCGCCTTGTTGGTGCGACGGTTCGGGCGTAGGATGGCCGAGGCGGTCAGGCAATCGACTAGGGGGTAGGTATGCGGCGCAATTTGGCCATCGTGGTAGCGCTCATGTGTGTGGCGGTTCTGGTGTCGGCCGGTTCGGCCGGTGGTGCTGTGGTCGGACCCGTGGGGTGCACGATTATCGGTACGACCGGTAATGACACGTTGACAGGCACGGCCGGCCCGGATGTGATCTGTGGCCTGGGCGGGAAGGACATCATCAAGGGCCTGGGCGGGAACGACGTGATCGTGGCCGGTGAGGGAAATGACACGGTTTCCGGCGGGACTGGTTCGGACGTTGTCTCCCTCGGCGCAGGCGCCGACAAGGGAACCGGCGGGCGCGGTGGCGACGTCATCTGGGACGGACGCGGCGATGACAAGCTCGGAGGTGGGACTGGCACCGACACGTTGTTCGCAGGCGACGGGACGGACTCGCTGAACGGCGGGCGCGGTCGCGATCACCTCGAGGCGAAGGACGACGTGCGGGGCAACGACTCGCTCAACGGCGGGCCTGGAAGGGATCTGTGTGCGTCCGATAGGCGCGATTCGCGGGTCAGTTGCCCGCACAAGGCGTGCACGATCACCGGTACCGCCCACGCCGATACGCTGATCGGCACCTCCGGCGCCGACGTGATCTGCGGCTTCGGCGGGAACGATGTCATCAAGGGCCGGGGCGGGAACGACATCCTGATCGGTGGCGGCGGAAACGACACGGTCAGCGGCGGCGACGGTAGGGATACCCTGTCCGGGGGAACCGGCGATGACATCTTGCGCGGCGGCAGTGGAAACGATGCCCTGGCCGACGGCGCAGGCAACGATCTCATGAACGGTGGCGGGCAGAACGACGTCCTACTCGCGGGTCTTGGCAACGACACCCTCCTGGGTGGTTCGGGCAACGACACCCTCGTCGCGCGTGACAACATCGGCGCCGACGACAGTCTCGACGGCGGCATCGACACGAACGTCTGCGTCGCCGATCTGGGCGACACGCTCACCAACTGCTGAGGCTCAACATCGGCGGAGACACTCGAACGGACCCACCCTGGGGCCACCCGGCTCCCAGGGTGGGTCTCCCTGACCAGTCCAAGGACATGCGAACCACGCCACGGTCAGATCCGCGCTAGCCGGCGCGTCTTGGAAGCTGCTGACGCGGCTAAGCCTTCTGTCACCGGCCACGCTTTGAGCAGTTTGCGGGCGGTTCCGTTGTGGCCGAGGTAGTAGACGGCCACGCTCACGGGGTGGACGGGGAAGGCGTCGACGGCTCAGCTTCGATCACCTTCAGGTCGTCGAAGGTGGCGACACCCACCGTCAGGTGGCGGAGGTAGTTGCCCTCGCCGATCTGGTTGGGGACGAACACCTCGACCCACTTGATGATGGTCGGACTGATCTCCTCACCCGAATCCCTCACAAAGGCTGCGTCGGTGCCCCCTGACTCGGTGAACGGTTCGATGGCAGCAACCAGTTTGGCCTGGAAGTCGAGCACCTCTGGGCCGACCTCGACCAAGAGGACGGTGGGAGCGACGCCGGGGAAGCCTCAGTCCTCATGGTGGATGCGGATGGCGTGGTAGGAGAGCGCGGCCATGTCGGTCTCGGCGACGACCTTCTCGACAGCGCCGTAGACCTGGTCGAGATCGGCGGTGCGGACGTACCGCTGGAGCGTCGTGATGTGAGGTTGGTGGGTGTCGTCTAACGCCCCTGCGGCGTCGTGCCCGTCCACGAGCGGGCGAACGCCTTCAGAAGCGATCCGACCACCTCCGGATCCTGGGTGGCGACCCCCGCAATGAACGCCGGGTCTCGCGCGATCACCGCCCTGCGGGGCTGCTGTTCGGCCAGCGACGGATCCTGCTTGATCTCCTCACCCCGGTGGCGGAACACAAGTCAAACTGCGTGGGCAGCGGCTGCTCCACCCACAGGGTGCCATCGTTGTCGAAGGTGGCGATCCGATCCGCCGCCGCGACAAAGCCGGGGCTTCCCTCCTGTGTCGCCGCTGCGACGAAATCGACAATGTCCTGCTTGGCGGCCCATCGTTCCAGCTCTCAAGCATCTCGCCGCACCTCCCAGTTCGCTCAGGAGGATCGTCAGAGGAGGATCGCCCCCAGCCGTGCCCGGGCATCATTCCGACGGGGTGAGATCCGTAAGTAGGGTCGACTCTGCGCCGCCTCGCTCTTGCCCAAAGGCAAATGCTCACGACCGATCCGAACCCGGCCGAAACCCCGACGATCAGCCCGGCATCTGGTTCTCGGCCGGTTCAGGCGGCGGTTCACTGTGCACCCTCTTCAAAACCGGCAGACAATCACTCGATGAGATACTCGGCTGAGATTGTTCCCAGAACGAGATCACGCGACTCCAGCGCCGCCTCGCTCACGCGCCAAGGTCCACGTCCCGTACATACTCAGGTCCAAGGCCGCGTTCCTCGAACAAGCCCTGCTGATCGTGTTGGCCGCGCTTGCGACGATGTACGTGGAACGGATCATCCTGTTCACGCCGCACGTCTCCGCGACCGACACCGTGCTCCTGGAGTACTGGATGCGGAGCTTTCAGGATCCGGGCCTGTTTCAGGATCCGCTCACCCATGCGTTGGTCCAGACTGGCTATGTCCCGCTTGGCTCGCAGGCGGTATACTGGCTGGCGAGCTGGGTGGTCAACCCGATCCGGTTCGGAGCCTCGGGCGTGTTGGTGCTGGCGCCCCTGTCCACATGGCTTATGTTCCGGATAGTTCGCGAGCACACCGCTTGGATCCCGGCGGCCTGGCTGGCAGCGGCGCTCTTCATCCTGTCCTGGCAGAACCAGCGGTTCAGCGGGACGCACCCGCGCGCGTTCGCCCAGCCGATCGTCCTTTTGACGGTGTTCCTGCTCCTGCGGGGGCGCACTCGCTGGGCGGCGGCCGTGCCAGCGGCGGGGGCGCTCTTCTACCCCCCGGCAGCGCTGGTGGCGCTCGGCGTCGTGTTCCTGTCGGCGATCGGAGCCCGCGGTCGCCGCTTGACGGTTGATCGCCGCATCCTGGTGGTGGGTGCAGCGTCCGCAGCAGTCATGCTGCTGGCCTACGAGCTTCCACGGATCGCCGGGCTGTCGTCGGGTAACCTCATCACGGAGTCCGTCGCTCGGCACTACCCCGAGTTCGGCCCGAACGGCCAGGTGCCGTTCTTCCTGGGGTCGGGGAAGATCCTTGACGAGCTACGCGCGAACTATTCGGGGTTCGACGTCACGCTGGGCGGAAGCATCCTGATGGTCATGGCGGCGGTCGTGCTGGTGCTTCGCCCGGCCAACTGCCGGTTGATACGTAAGGAAGTGTGGGCGATGGGGGCCGCGAGCCTGTTCCTGTTCGGTGTGAGCTACGCGGTGTTGTTTCACCTGTACCTTCCGGACAGGTACACCTATCCGCTGATACCGTTCTTCTGCATCGTGATCGCGGTCTCGTGGTATCCGCTTTGGAATGCGTACGGTAAAAGGCTGCGGTGGCTGCTTCCGATCCTTGCCGTTGGTCTGCCCGCTGCCGTGGTGTGGTTCGCCGGCTCGAAGTTCGACCTTGGCCCGTTGCTCCCGTCGAGCAGTCTGCGGGACACGGTGATCGACGGCTGGGTGATCCTCGCCTGCTCGCTTGCCGCGGGGGCGGTGCTGGCCGCGGTCGTGTACTTCAATCGGAACGACCGGGCGAGGGGCGCGCTGATCGTGCTGTTCTGCGCCGTTCTCGCGGGATCCCTGCTGGCGGGAGTCGTGACTGAAGCGGGATGGCAAACCAGCAAGGGGCACGACTGCAGCAAGGACCAAGGCTTGTACAGCTATCTGCGGACGTTGCCGAAGCAGGCGATCATCGCGGGCGATCCGAAAGGGATCGATTGCGTACCGATCGAGGCCGAACGCGGGGTGGTCATCTCACGAAAGCTGTACCAGCCGTTCGACTACACATTTCTGAAGATCATACGGCCCCGAATGACCGACATGCTGCAAGCGTACTACGGGCCCGCTCGTAAAGCAATCGCCGATCTCGGCACCCGCTATGGCGCAACCGACCTGGTGATAAATCGCAAGTTATTGACCGCCACGCGGCCGTATCAACGATTTACCAAGATGGCTCCGTTCGCGTCGGTCGTCCAGCGTGCCGCGCCCGCGGTCTCTGACCGCGCAGCGCTGCACCTTCCGAGGTCATGCGAAGTCTGGAGTGAAGGTGACCTCGCGGTATACGACATTCCGTGCGTGGGCGACTCCTTGTCGAACGGCTCGGGCTGACCCGGCCAGCT
>CAVWLK010000082.1:0-14823 GCA_963755675.1 uncultured Actinomycetes bacterium | reverse complement strand
TTTTTTTTTTTTTGCGGCACACGTTTCGTTACGTATTGCTGTATACCCGGCCCTGTTGGCCGGCCTCGTCATCCTGATCCGCAGCCGCAACGAGCATAGAGACCGAGGCGGCGCGATCGACGCAATCATCCTAACCCTTGGTTTCGCACTGCTTTCGTGGGTGTTCCTGATCGTCCCCTACGGGAACGTGTCCGGGCTATCGCTGGTGGCGAAGGGTGTGTCGGTCGCCTACCCGATCGGCGACATGCTGCTGCTGGCCGGGGGCGATCCGACTGGCGGTCGACACCGGCACGCCGACCCACCGCCCTTCTTTCTTGCTTGATCGGAAGCATCGTCTGCCCTGCTCGCAACCGACTACGGGTGCTACACACATGACCTGCTAGCTGAAGAACCTCTACCAGCGGGCAGATCAGGCCTCGACATGGGCTGGATCAACGTACTACCTGCTGTGGGGCGCGGCGGCGCTGCACCCGTCGATGGTTGCAGCTCCAGCGACCCGGCGCCGCGGACGAGTCAACACGCCTCTCCCCGCCGCCGCTCTGTGAGCGCTGCTTGCGGCCGCATAGCCTGATCGCACCCGACAAGTGCGGATTCGCAGCCAACTCCTCCACCCGCCTCGACATCGCCCCGTTATCCAGATCGCGGCGGCGGTTAGCCTGTTCCCTGCTTGTAGCTGGCGCGGATGGTAGGACTGGTGCGCCAGGAGGAGCGATCCGGCTGGCACTGCCGAACGGCCTTACGGCGTTGATCTCGCTTCGGTGCCCGCCAGCCGAGAACAGATTCTACGGGCGGCCGCCGCCGCCGTGGACGGCCGTCAGCCGCGCACGGGGGCGAGACCAGGCTGCTACTGACCGGCACCGCCTCACCCATGTTGCTGATCGGGCGGTGCCGGCAGCACGGCGGCCCGGCTGCGGACGGGACCGGTCAAACCTGGCTCTATAACCAGCGTACAACATCCGCATTCAAGCTCGCCATGGAGATCAATGACCTCCCGGCCAGCTAGGTGGGCCACGGCCTCGGGGAGTCTGGGCTCGTCCCATCTGCTTTTGCAGCGAGCCTGATCGATGCGCGGCCTCAGCCACTCGGCCTGCTCGTCGATGGGCACGGAGAGCCGCTCGAGCCCGAGGCGCGCGCCAGAGCAGGCTGACGGCGCCTGGCGGCCCAGGGTCGAGCTGGCGTCTTGGAAGGTGCGGAGATGGACGCCGAGGCGGTCGCACCGCCGGTCGAGCGAGCCCGCTTCCGGTCGCTCGGTGGCCACACGCGAGCGACCTGATCACCGTTCTCGACGCATCGGCGCTGTCACTACCAGAGCCCGTCGATCGAGCGGGTGCTGGGCGACGCCTCGGCGAGGTCGAGGGCACCCCGCTTCGAGCTGCTGCTCGCCGAGTGGCGACCGTCCGCGGCTGCGCGCAGTTCTCGACGGGACGCGCCGAGGCGCGGCGACCGGCGCGCCTGGAGTGCTCGCTGCTCGCACGCCGACGGGACGTCGCGCTCAGTTCGAAATCCAGCACACGAACCTGCTGCGACGACGAGCACGTCGGCGGCATCGTGCTGAACAGCCGCGACGTCACCGAGCGCAAGGCGTTCGAGGAGCAGCTGATCCACCAGGCGTTCCACGACCCGCTGACCGGCCTCGCCAACCGCGCGCTGTTCGCCGACCGCGTCGAGCATGCGCTCGGCTCGCGCGCGCCGCGAGCAGCGGCCGGTCGCGGTGATGTTCATCGACCTCGACGACTTCAAGACGGTCAACGACAGCCTCGGCCACGCGGCCGGCGACGATGCTCGTCGAGGTCGGCGCGCCGGCTCGCGACGCGCGTGCGCCCGGCGACACCGTCGCGCGCGCTTCGGCGGCGACGAGTTCGCGATCCTGCTCGAGGACGTCGACGACGCGGAGGCGGCCGACGATCGCCGAGCGGATCCAGCGAGCGCTTCGAGCAGCCGTTCGGGTCGACGGCAACGAGTGTTCGTCACGTGCCAGCATCGGCATCGCCTGCAGCGACGAGCGACCGGCGCGCTCGACGCCGACGAGCTGCTGCGCAACGCCGACATCGCGATGTACATGGCCAAGCGCGCGGCAAGGGCAGCTACCGGCGTGTTCGAGCCGGCGATGCACGACGCGTGCGTCGAGCGGCTCGAGCTGGAGCCGACCTGCAGCGCGCGCTCGACGCGCGACGAGTTCGAGCTGCACTACCAGCCGATCGTTCGACCTCGACGACGGGCGGTCGTCGGCTTCGAGGCGCTGGTCCGCTGGCACCACCCGAGCGGGGCTGATCCCGCCGGTCGAGTTCATCCCGCTGGCCGAGGAGACGGGGCTGATCGTCCCGATCGGCCGCTGGGTCCTGCGACCAGGCCTGCCGCCAGGCGGCCGAGTTGCAGCGAGCGCTTCCGCGACGGCGAGCCGCTCACGATGAGCGTCAACCTCTCGGCCCGCCAGTTCCAGGCGAGCCGACTCGTCGACGAGGTCGCGACGCGCTGGCGCGACGCCGGGCTCGACGCCGTCACGCTGGTGCTCGAGATCACCGAGACGGTGATGATGGCCGACACCGACGTGGCCGTCGAGCGCCTGCACGAGCTCAAGGAGCTGGGCGTGCGGCTCGCGATCGACGACTTCGGCACCGGCTACTCGTCGCTGAGCTACCTGCAGCGCTTCCCGGTCGACATCCTCAAGATCGACCGGTCGTTCGTCGACGCGGATCGACGCCGAGCAGGCCTGGCCGCCGCGATCGTCGGCCTCGGCGCGACGCCCTCAGCCTCGAGCGTCGTCGCCGAGGGCATCGAGCTGCCCGACCAGACCGACTCGCTGCGCGGCCTCGGCTGCGAGCTCGGGCAGGGCTTCCTCTTCGCCAGGCCGATGCCGCCGGCCGACCTCGCTACGTACCTCGAGCGAGTAAGCGCGCAGCCAGCACACCTGACCAAGAGGCGGCTTAGACGAGGGCTTGCGGTTCAGCCGACCGTTTTGAACGAGCCGGTGTTGGCTAGGTCGGCAGAACTGGACGACAGGGCTGTACCGGACATCGAGACGCCTTCTCTGTCGGGCATACTCAGCCCCGATAAGCTGTACCAGGCTGGATTGGCGCGATTCCATGTACGTCGTCGCCCGGGACGCCTTGCGCGGTCAAGACCGGCCTGGAAATATGTCGGCCATCCGCGTCTCAGGCCTGGGAGAATTCACCGACACCCGTTCGGGCTCAGTCAGTACCGGTGAACTCGACTGGATGCAGGTTCGCCGCTCCGCCGCTACCGAACTAGTCTGGAATGTCGACTAACTACGTTCCGGATCGGAGTTTTCGGGCACCCGGAAGGACAGTGGGCAGGTCCACGGGTTGGTGAGCCCACCGCGCACGCCGGTTGCAGTTGTGCAGTTGATTGTCATAGGATCAACATTCTGTTCGCACGTCAGGCGAGTTTGGAGGGTGGCATGGCTGTGACCGGGGTAACCGAGAGCCGGCTCGATGTGGCGCATCCGCTCGATCCTCTCAGCGCCGCTGAGATCAGCCGGGTTGGGGAGATCTTGGCCGGCGAGCACGACCTGAGCGCTGCGCGGTTCGTCGAGATCGTGCTGCTCGAGCCGGAGAAGGGGGCGCTCGCGCGGTTCGGCGCCTCGGGTGAGCGTCCGCCGCGGGAGGCCTTCGTGGTGCTGCACGACCGCGTCGCGCAGACGGCTTGCGAGGCGGTCGTCGCGCTCGACGAGGGCGCCGTCCGCTCGTGGCGCGAGGTGCCCGGCGTGCAGGCCGCGATTACGCTGGACGAGTACATCGAGTGCGAGCAGGCGGTTCGGGCCGATCCCCGCTTCCGCGAGGCGCTCGCGCGCCGTGGGATCACGAACCCGGAGCTGGTGCTGGCCGAGGCTTGGTCGATCGGCGGCCATGCCCAGTCGGGCGAGGAGGGGCGGCGGTTGGCCTGGACGCCCTGCTGGTTCCGCGACAGCCTGGCCGACAACGCGTACGCCCGCCCGATCGAGGGGCTGTTCACCGTCGTCGACCTGAACACGATGGAGGTGCTGCGGGTCGAGGACACAGTGATGTGCCGGTGCCTCCGGCCTCCGGCGCGTACCGCGCCGACCAGGTCGGCCCCCTGCGTGAGGATCTGCGCCCGCTCGAGATCGTGCAGCCGGAGGGGCCGAGCTTCGAGGTCGACGGTCACGAGGTGCGCTGGCAGAAGTGGCGCTTCCGCGTCGGCTTCACCCAGCGCGAGGGCCTGGTGCTGCACACGCTTGCGCTACCACGACCAGGATCGCTGGCGCCCGGTGCTGCACCGCGCCTCCTATGCCGAGATGGTGATCCCTTACGGCGATCCCAGCCCGGCGCGCTTCCGCACGAACGCCTTCGACATCGGCGAGTACGGCATCGGCCCGATGACCAACTCGCTGGAGCTGGGCTGCGACTGCCTGGGCGAGATCCGCTATTTCGACGCCGTTTGCGCCGACAGCGGCGGCGCGCCGATCGTGATCCCGAACGCGATCTGCATGCACGAGGAGGACGTCGGCCTCCTCTGGAAGCACTATGACTGGCAGGCCCAGGACTCGGAGGTGCGGCGCTCGCGGCGCTTCGTGATCTCCTCGATCATCACCGCCGCGAACTATGAGTACGCGCTTCTACTGGTACCTGTACCAGGACGGCACCATCGAGACCGAGGTCAAGCTGACTGGGATCGTGCTGACGTCGGCCGTCGATCCGGGCGAGAGGCCGGCCTACGGCCGCCTGGTCAGTCCGGGGCTGTCGGCGCCGAACCACCAGCACTTCTTCTGTGTCCGGATGGACATGGCCGTGGACGGCTACACCAACACATCCACGAGGTGCACACCGAGGCGGTGCCGGTCGGCCCCGAGAACCCCTACGGCAACGCCTTCCGCGCCGTCGCACGCACCTGCGCAGAGAGCGGGAGGCCCAGCAGCTGATCGACCCCCTGAACGGGCGGTACTGGCGGGTCTCAACCCCGAGCGCTGCAACGTGGTGGGCGATCCAGTCGCCTACAAGCTGATCCCTGGCGCGAACGTGCTGCCGTTCTCGGCCTCCGACTCGAGCAACCTGGAGCGGGCCGGATTCGTGACAAGCATCTGTGGGCGACCCCGTATGCGCAGCGCGAGCGCTACCCGGCGGGCGACTATCCCAATCAGCATCCCGGCGGCGCCGGTCTGCCGGAGTGGACGCGGGCCGACCGTTCGCTCGAATCGTCCGATCTGGTGGTGTGGTACACGTTCGGCAGCCATCACATCGCCCGCGTCGAGGACTGGCCGGTGATGCCCGTGGCCCGGATCGGGTTCACGCTGATGCCTGACGGCTTCTTCGACCGCAATCCCGCCCTCGACGTCCCGCCGCCGCCCCCGCGTGCCTGCCACGCGCACGGCCCCGAGAAAGGCGACTCGCGATGACCGACCATACGCACGGCGAACACATCCTGACCACCGACGTGCCGCTCAGCCCGGTTGCCGATGCAGGCCAGGAGCATGCCGGCTACCTGCGCACAAACGCGCTCAGCCTGCTCGGCAACATCGTGATCGCGCTGGGTTCGGTCGCCCCGACCGCGTCGATCGCGCTCACGCTCTCGGCCATCGTCGCCGTTACGGGGTACGCCAGCCCGATCGCCGTGCTCTTCTGCGCGATCCCGATGCTGGGCATCGCCCTCGCCTACCGGCGGCTGAACCTGTGGCACGTCAACTGCGGCGCCACCTACGTCTGGGGCGGGCGGGCCATCTCGCCGTACTTCGGCTGGATGACGGGCTGGGTGATCATCCTCGCCTACTTCCTGGGGGCGACCTCGATCGCTTATCCGATCGGCCCCTATGCGCTGTCGCTGGTGTCGAACCGCTGGCAGGACTCGAACGTGGCGGCCGCGCTGATTGGCGCCATCGCTATCGTCGCCGTGACCGCCGTCGCCTACGTCGGCATCAGGGCGACCTCGCGGCTGCAGGGCATGCTGATCGTGATCGAGTACGTCGCGATCTCCATCGTCGCCATCCTCGGCCTGATCGGGATCTTCGGCGGCGGTTCACACTCCACGGCTTTCGACTGGAACTGGTTCTCGTGGAGCGAGCTGGGCGGCGTCACCGGGCTGGTCAACGCCAGCCTGATCGCGGTCTACATGTACAGCGGCTGGGACACCGCGATCCTCCTCAACGAGGAGACGCAGGACGCCCGAACCAATCCCGGCAGGGCCGTGATCGGAAGCGTGCTCACCGTGGCCGTGCTGTTCACCGTGTTCACGTTCGCGCTTGAGGGCGCCGTCAGGTACAACGCGCTGCAGGCCCACGGCGACAACGCCCTCACCTACATCGCGGACGTGCTGGGCAACACGGCGCTGGCCAAGCTGATGATCGTCACGGTGCTGTTCTCGGCGGTCGGCTCGACGCTAGCTTGCATCGTGGCCGGCGGCCGCGTCACCTTCGCGATGGGGTACGACAAGGTGCTGCCGCCGATCTTCGGGCGCACGCACCCCAAGTACAAGACGCCGGTGGCCGCCATGCTGGCCGGAGCGGCGATCGCGTTCGCGTTCACGTGGCTGTATGCGATCGGCTCCAGCACCCAGGCGGTATTCGACTCGGTGGTGAGCAGCGTCGGCCTGCTCTTCGCCCTCTTCTACGCCGCCACCGGATTCGCGGTGGCGGTCTACTACCGGCGGCTGGCCGTGCGCGGCGTGCGGCCGTTCCTCGAACTTGTGGTGTTCCCGGTCGCCTCGGCGCTGTTCCTCTGCTATGTGGTTTGGCGCTCGGTCCCCGGCCTCGGCGGCTGGACCGGGCGCAACATGGAGTACCTCTACGCGCTGCTGGCGCTGGGCATCGCCCTGATGGCGTACGCCAAGATACGAGGGGAGTCGGATTACTTCGATCAGCCGCTGGAGGCCTATGAGCCGTCGGCGGGCGAGACGGTCGCGCCGTGAGCACGCGGCCTGTCGACCACGAGGCCGAGCTGAACGACCGTCAGCGGGTGCTGGGGGCGCGTCTGCAGGCGCTGCGCCGGACGCGGGGGCTGACGCGCAGCAAGGTGGCGGCCGAGGTAGGCGTGTCCACCTCGTTCCTGGGCATGGTGGAGCGGGGCGAGACCGACCTCTCACTGGCGCGGTTCACCCGGCTGACCGGGTTCCTCGGCATCTCGGTCGCCGACCTCCTGGAGGACGATCCGGCGCCGGCGCCGCCACGGGTGCAGGCCATCTCGGTGGCGCCGGCCGTGGATCGTGGGGATGGGGTCGACTACCGCGTGATCCACCGCGAGCATCCCCAGCTGATCGCGGTCACACTGGCCCCGGGGGCGGAGTTCGCCGACATGCGCTCGCACCGCGGCGAGGACATCTGGATCGTGGTCGAGGGCCGGGCCACGTTCATATACGGGGCCGGGCGGTATCCGGCGGAGGCGGGCAACATCGTCAGCTTCCCGGGCATCGTCGCCCACGGCGTGGCGAACGAGACTGAGCTGCCGGTCTCGCTGATCGCCGTCTGCAGCGTGTCCTACTGGTGATGACGGTCGTCAGCCGGATCCTGGCGGGGGCAGCGCCGGTGGCGCCGAAGGCCCTGGTGCGCCCGTTCGCGATGCGCTACATCGCCGGCCCAGGTCTGGACGACGCCCTGGCGACGATCCGGCGGCTGTCCGGCGCGGGGCGCACCGCAACGGTCGACGTCCTGGGCGAGCAGCTGTCGGGCCGGGACCAGATCGAGGCGCTGATGGGGGAGTACCGGCGGGCGCTGGACGCGTTCGCGGGCGCCGGGCTGGAGGCCACGCTGAGCGTCAAGATGACCGGGCTCGGCCTTTCGGTCGACGAGTCGCTGTGCGCCGAGAATGTGCGATCGCTGGTCGCGGCGGCGGGCGAGCGCTCGCTCACGATCGAGCTCGACATGGAAGACTCGACCACGACCACGGCGACCGTCGAGCTCTACCGGTCGCTGCGCTCGGAGGGATTCGACAACGTCGTGATCGCGCTGCAGGCCTACATGCGCCGGTCGCTGGACGACCTGCGGTCGCTGCGCGAGCTGGAGCCGCGCGTCCGGCTGGTGAAGGGCATCTGGATCGAGCCGCCGCGGCTCGTGTTCGGCGATCCCGACGTCGTCCGCGGCAATTACCTGAGGCTGCTGGAGGAGCTGCTGTCGACGGGCGGCTTTGCCGCCATCGCCTCACACGACGAGTGGATCCATTGGCGGTCGCTGGAGCTGATCGACCGGCTCGATGTGGCAGCCGACCGCTACGAGTTCCAGATGCTGCTGGGGGTGCGCGAGCAGCTCGGTGACGCGCTCGTGGCAGAGGGCCATCCCCTGCGCATCTACGTGCCCTACGGCAGCCACTGGCACGAGTACTCGGTGCGGCGCTTCAAGGAGAACCCGCAGCTCGCACAGCACGTGGCCGCGGACGTCGTCGACCGGACGCGCAGGCGCGTGGGACTGTGAGCGCGGGCAGGTTCGGCGGCCGCATCGCCGTGGTGACCGGTGCCGGGCACGGCATCGGACGGGCCTCCGCGCGGCGGCTGGCGAGCGAGGGCGCGGTGGTAGTCGTGGTCGACATCGACCCGGCAACCGCGGCCGAGACGGCTCGCCTGATCGCGGGTGAGGGCGGCGCCTCCGAGGCGCTGGCCGCCGACGTCTCCGACGAGCGCGGCGTGGCCGAGCTGCGCCGCCGCGTCGAGCAGGGTCACCCCCAGGTCGACGTGATCCACAACAACGCGGGCCGCCTGCGCGGCGGCAGCGTAACCGAGCTCGATCCGGCCGAGTGGGACAGGATCTTCGCGGTCAACGTTCGCTCGATGTTCCTCGTCTGCCGCGCGCTGATCCCCCTCATGCACCGGGGTGGGGCGATCGTCAACACGGCGTCGAGCTCTGGGCTGGTGGGCGAGCAGGGCATACCCGCCTATAACGCCTCCAAGGGCGCGGTGATCCAGCTGACGCGGCAGCTGGCCGCCGACTACACACGCCGCGGTATCCGCGTCAACTGCGTCTGCCCAGGCTGGGTGCCGACCGGCTTCAACGATCCGGTGCTCGAGGGCATGAGCGACGCCGAGGTGCAGGCGATGGTCGATTCCACCGTCCCGGCCGGCCGGCAGGGCACCCCCGAGGAGATCGCCGCGGCGGTCGCCTTCCTGGCCTCCAACGAGGCCTCCTACGTGGTCGGGCATGCGCTGGTCGTGGACGGGGGACTGACCGCGGTTCGGTAGCGCCGGGGCGTCGCTTCGTCAGAGTTTCAATCTCACCGGCTTCTGGAGTAGTCCCTGCGCTGCGTCCAGAGTGATCAGCTGTGCGATCGTCGAGAGGATGGTCGTTTCTCACCCGTCGGCAGTCGGTACGTCGGCCACCCCCGTGTCTTCATCCAATCCCCTTGTCATCTCCGATGAACTTCAGGAGCACGTTACGGGTGATCTGCGAAAGGGATGACGGTGGTAGCTGGGGTAGCGTTTGTGGGCGGCGGCCCAGGTCGAGAAATGCACCAGGTAGGTTGTGCTGAGGCTGCGCCATTCCGAATCATCGGCGCAGTAGATGGTTCGTGCTGTCGGGTAGCTGGAGGCGTGATCGCCGCCTGCACTCGTCCCGCCGCCGGAATCGCCCGAGCTCCGTTGCCCGGCGGCGACGGGGTGCGGGGCGGCAGCGCGATCGGGTTGCGCTTGTGGCGGCGACCCGTTTTATGCCTCCTCGTTGCACTCCTTGGCTGGCGCCCGGCGCGCGCGATCGTGGGCCGGTTCTCAGCAGGTCCTGGTGCGGGCGCCCCAGCGGCCGGCGGAGGGCTCGGGCCAGAGGTTTCGGATGTCGTTGGAGCCGCCTAGCTCCAGTGAGACCAGGTGATCGACTTCATGGGCGTAGGGGATGTGCCGCGCCGTAGCGGGCATACTCCGCATTCCTCTCCGACTCGGATACCGCACGCGTCTGAGACGCGTAGCCCGAGACGCAGATCTGAGCCGTGCCGACCGGCAACGCCACGCCGGGTGAGAGCTGGAGGTTTGGCAGATCCGCCACTGGAATGCCCCTCCGGTGGATCGGCCGGTGCTGGTGATGGTGCCGAACTTGGTCGTAGTGATGGTGCTTGCGCTTGTGGTGCTGTGGCGGCGCAGGCGGTGACGGGTTGCGGCGGTTTGGTTGGACGATCGCGCTTCGTTGGCACGCTGCTGAGCACGGAGCAGCCGGCCAGAAGATGCGCAGGCGACCAGCAGGCAGACGATCGCCGCGGCGACTGCCGCACTCCGAGCCGCGTACCTCAAGGGTGAGATGGCGGCGCCGCGAGCGGACCGTTCCACCGCGACGAACAGGATTTCCTCCTAACCTGATCAGAGACTGTCCGCCTTGTCGAAAAGTTCGAACTTGACGGCGCCCGCGACGTACGTCGCAACGACTGCCAGCGCGGCGAGGGCTCCTAGGCCGACGCCGAGTATCCCCGGGCCAACCAGTCCGGCCACGGCCGCGCCAGCCACCAGCGGCACCATCAGTCCCAGGATTCCGACCGCGACGAAGGTCAGCATGCTGGCGAACCCGGCGACCAGCGTGCTCGACGTGATCAGGCCTACCCGCAGGCATGCCCACGCGATCTCGGGCAGCAGTTGTCGCAGTGGTGTCTGCGGCGCCGGCTCGCGCACGAACACGCTGCGGAGGTCGGCAAGGTCGAGCGCCAGCCCGGTGTGCGGGTGGTAGAAACCGACCGCGTCACCGTAGCCGCGCAGCGCCGCCTGCTGGCTGAGCGCCGCGGTCACCTCGTGGGCGGTGGTGCCGTGCGGGCTCACCGCGAGCGGCACCCACAGCGCGTTGGGCCGCGCCCACTGCGGCGCGGTAGCCATGCTCGTGCTCGACCACGGCGCCCCACAGCTCCACCTCGCCCACCACGTTGCCGGGCGCACCGCGCGCTTGGGTGATCGCGGCTTCGCGCGTCTTGTGCGCGTAGATGCCGCAGGTGCAGGCGCTGTGCGGTGCCTGGTGGGCTTTGACCGCGCAGCCGCGCCTGCAAGGTCTCGCCGGGTGGCCAGCGTGTGCCGCCCCCGGCATGCGTCAGCGACTGCAGCACCAGCGAGCCGTCCGCCTCGGCCGAGCTGCGCCAGGCTCGCCATGCCCGGATCGGCTCGATGGCGTCCGGCACCCGCGGTCGCGTTCACGGTGCTGCCGGTTCCCGCTCCGGGGCCGGCTCGGGCGCAGCCGGTGGGCGCGGCTCCGGCGCCTCGCGCTCGGGCCGCTCGATCGGCTCGATCACGATCTCGCGCACGATCTCTCCGATGTTCATGTGGTCTCCTTCACCTGTTGTTGCCGAAGCCGCATCGCGCCTGACTTGGGCACCTTGGTAGTGAGACCAGGTTGCCGAGGCGTCGGGAAGTCAGACCCACAACGACGCCTGCTCGAGATGCTTCCTACATGGTGCCGGATCGGCGGGCCGGTTGCAAGACCAGCCCGCCGATCTCGGCCAAGCCGCTCACGCGGCGCGGTCGCGGCGCAGGCCGCCGTTTCGGCGAAGGTAATCGCCCAGCGCCAGATGCCGCGCCGCCCCGTTACGCACGATCCCCGAACGGCCCGCGACGTTCTTCCGCGGGCAGCTTCAGCCATCTTCTGAGACCCGCCGTCGTGCCGGAGCACGGCACGTACATCCTGAGTCCGGTCCCAGTAGAAGTGGTATTCCCAGACGAGCTGCCATTCGGACATTCTCAGACCTCCTGGCTGGGTGCTCCTGTGGAACCGCCTAGACGCTTCGCGGTCGGCCTCATGGTGACGTCGCTGACAGCGCTTAGACTTGGCGCAGCCGCCCCCTTCTGATGAGCACCTTGACCTGCCTTCTTTCGATGGACGCCGACACACGGGACCGCCTCGCCGCTGCAGTCACTGCGATGACTGACGGGCAGGCCCTAGGCGTGCTGTCGATCTACAGCGACGTGCAGCGGAACCATCAAGTCAAGATCATCCAGAGTCGGGGCTACTTGAGGCTCGAAGCCCCATCCGACCACGACCCAGCGCCTCCTGGCCAACTGACGGAAACCGATCACGCCCGGCTGCGAGAACTTGGTTTCCAGGAACCGGACGAGGAGCGTAACCTCCCGTTTTGGCACCAACCGGCGCCGACCACCGTTTGCTATGCAGTCGAGATCCTCGCCGTCGGCCTTGAGACGCTTTAGACGGTGTTTCGGGCAGATCCAGGCCAACAGTTCGAGGTCACGTTTCCAGCCAGCTACATCACCGACCCGTCGCCTCTCCGTTGGACAAGCGACGGGTCGTCGTCTTGGGTCGCGGAAGGGGTAAGCGGAATGGCGTGGAAGATCGTCCAAGAGCCGGGCGGCCAGTACCGTCTGATCGTGCCGCGATACGACACGCCGGGAGACCGCGATGCCGCGACTTGGTTGGCGAAGCGATGGCTTTGGCTTCGCAGATAGACGCTCGTCCGCCTCCAGTTTACCCCGCTGACTGGTAGCCGCCTGATCCAGCCAATTCGCCGGTTTTGGAGTTTGGTCCGGAGTCAGTGGACGACCTCTGGTTGCGTCTTGCCCGGGGCAATGAGCGCGAATCCCGCCGGCGAGAAAGCTCGGCAGGGGATGAATGCCGAAATGCCTAAGCGAATCCTCGGATTTGTCCGATACCAGGTTTCGCACCTGATGGAGCCTACGACTTGAGACCCATTAGAGGACCCAATGCGACCTGCACCTGCACGGCCTGGAAAGACGAAGTGTCGGCCGATCCTCGTCGTTACAGTATCGGGATGGCGCAGCCTCGCAGCCTCAGCGCACCGCTTTACCGGATCACTGCTAGGTCAGTCTCGCCGTTCTCGTGCCGGACGTCGGGCTTGGTCCGAACCGGGCACTGCTGCTCGGACGGGCGCTATTCCGGGGCGACGGTCGCTGCTGGCATGAGGGCCGATGAAACGCATGCGAGGGCAGCTGGAGAAGATGGCCTCCGATCCGTGGAATGGCTGCCGCGGTACAGTACGAACTTCGCCGACCTAATGAAGCGAGTTCTACATCCCAGCTCTCACTCGATCTGTGGCCTACGATCGAGCCGTAGGTTTCTTCCGCTCGAGCCTCTTCACACTGACTTCAAATGCGGTTGCGGAGTTCGCGCTTCGCAGTGGTCAACTTCGGATGGTGTGTTCGCCCGATCTCACCGCTAATGACATTGCCGCTCTTACCCGCGGCGCCAACCTTCGCGCTGTCGTGTCCGAAGCGTCTATGCGAGAGCTTGAACTAGTTATTGAGGATGCCCGAAGCAGAAGCGCAGTAGAAGCGCGAGCGGCCCTGGTGGGCTACGGCACGTTGGAAATCAGGTTTGCTGTTTGGGCTCGGGACGCGGGAATGTTTCATGACAAAGTCGGAGTCTTCACGGACCAGCTTGAAAACAGCGTCAGTTTCAGCGGGAGCATCAACGAAACCCTTTTCGCTTGGCATCCTCAGGGAAACCACGAGTCCTTTGAGGTCTTTACGTCTTGGACAGTAGACCGGAATCGTGTTGCTGACCATAGACGCTACTTCGATCAACTCTGGGCGGACCAGGTCCCCGGTTTCTCTAAGGTGTTCTCCGCCGATCACGCCTTCCGGGAACGGCTGGTTCGAGTAGTGCCCGAGCGCGACTTTGGTGCACAACTGCGAGATGCGGCTGCGGCGGCATCTCAGCCGGCGCGCCAGCCGAAGGAACTTTTTTCTCACCAGCAGGATGCCCTTGCGGCTTGGCGTGCCGCGAACCGCCGCGGCATCCTCGAGCATGTAACTGGCTCAGGAAAGACCGTGACTGCAATCGCGGCCATCACTGAATGGCTCTCATCAGGGCGGCCGGCCCTTGTTCTCGTGCCCAGCAACTTGCTCTTGGAACAGTGGGCGCGCGAGCTACGTTCGGAACTCGATGTTCCCGATGTGATGCTGCTGCTTGCGGGTGGTGGGCATAGCCGTTGGAGACAGCGGTCGATGCTCCAGCTCATGACACAGGCAGACGGAGGGCATCCTCGCGTAGTTGTGGCGACCATCCAAACTGCCAGCAGTCGGAGTTCTTGAATCTCGTCGACGGTGGGGAGCACCTGCTTTTGGTGGCGGACGAGGTGCACCGTTTGGGGAGTACCACCTACCGGAGGGCTATGAGCATTCAATCGGGGCCGCGCCTCGGATTGAGCGCGACTCCCGAGCGGCACATGGACTCGGACGGTACTGCCGCGATTCTTGACTACTTCGGTCAGGTTCTAGACAGTCCGTTCTCGATCGCCCAAGCAATAGCGGCGCACCGTCTCGTCCCTTATGAATACTTCGTCCATCTGGTGGAGATGAACGCTGATGAGGTTCGCCGATACCGCCACCTGAGCGCTCAGATCGCTGCCGCGCGAGGCGTGGGGGCCGATGCGGAGGGCTGGATGGAACACCTCATGATTCAACGACTCGGGTCATCAAGAAAGCCGCATCCAAACCGGCAGCGGCCGCGGAAGTCGTGGCCGGCGGCGATCCAGGTGGGGATCGGTGGCTCGTCTACTGTGAGGACCATGAGTTGGGGAGAGGTTCGGGCCGCCCCGCAAGGCACGCGGCGTGCAGGCGCATGAATACCACACTCAAATGACCGGAGATCCAGAGCTCGACGTCAATTACTTCAGACAGTTCGGCGGCGTGCTGGCAGCAATCCGATGCCTCGACGAGGGCGTGGACATTCCGGAGATCACCCATGCTGTGATCGTCGCCTCGTCGAGGAATGCTCGGGAATATATACAACGGCGAGGCCGGGTGCTACGCACGGCTCCGGGGAAACATCAGGCAACAGTACACGACCTGTTAGTTGCGCCGCCTGACGATATCCAGGAAGGGGAGTTCGACGCTGTGATTACTGGAGAACTTGAGCGCGCGATGCGATTTGCGGTAGATGCGGCGCAATGTATCCACGTGGAATTAGCAATACGAAAATTAAACCGAGGAACCAACATA
>CAVWLK010000081.1:0-5275 GCA_963755675.1 uncultured Actinomycetes bacterium | reverse complement strand
AAGAACGTCCGCAGATCCGTCCGTTGCCCGCCACGCACCGGGCCCGTGCTCATGTCCTCGGCCACGATCCGTCGAGTCTACGCGCCTTCTCCAATGAACGGCGGGAAGACCGGACATCGATCGTGCCGCCCTCGCCAGCAGCGCGAACGGGTGTCACTCGGGTGTCACCCAGACCCACCGAAACTCGCCCGGAGGTTGTACCCTTGGTCGAGCAAATTCGGCTGTACAGCCGCATTTCTCCAGACACTCCGAGGTCAGCCGAGATCTCGGTCGGGAACTGAAAATCGCGGTGTCGCTGGTTCGATCCCGGCCCTCGCCATCGCGGTCAAACCGCTTCGTGCGGCCTACCGTCACCATTCACTGGTGTCGCTCAAGGGGTCACCCGTCCGACGGTCGGGCCACGAACCGGACGCCCCGCGGGTGGGAGGAAGCGGTCGGCGCGCGCCTCAATGCAGGAGCGTAGACTCGCGGCGTGACGTTCGCGGTCGGTTGGGACCGGCTGGATCGGTTCACGCTCCGCTTCGTTGACCCGGAGCTCGAGCGCTCCTACCAGGACGCTGACCAGGCTCCGGGTGTCCGCCGCGCGCGCACCGCGAGCCTGCTGGCGGTGGTGGTATGGGTACTGGTCGCCGTGATCGGACCACCCGCGATTGGGATCGCGGCGGGCTCGACGTGGCTGATCGCGGGGGTGATGACGGTGTTCCTGCTGGGCTGTGCAGCCGGCGGCCGGCGGCGCGACTGCGGCGCAGGATCAGCAGCGACAGGCGAGATCGGCCTCGGCCAGCAGGTCGCGGCGACTGTTGCGGCGCTCACGCTGACGTCGGTCACCGGCAGGTTCACCACGTACGCACTACCCGCCATGATGCTCACTGCCGTGTTCGGGTTCGCTGTCACACGGCCGCCCTTTGTCGGCTCGATCGCGCTTGGTGTCGTCTACTGCGGGGCCTTTCTGGCGGTGGCGGCGGCCTCCCGGCTTGGCTCGCAGCTGCCGCTGCAGGTGCTGCTGCTGGCCGCAACCGTCGTCAGCGCGCTAGTCGGCGCTTACCTGCTTGAGCGCTCGCAGCGCGAGGCGTATGCCCAGACCCGGCTCGTCGCCGCGCTGCACGAACGGGTCGATGCGGCTGCTGAGGACTACCTGTCCCCGGACGTCGCAGCCACCCTGATCGACGATCCCGACCGCGCCTCGCTGGGCGGCGTCGAAACCGAGGTGACAGTGCTGTTCGCAGATCTCGGCGGTTACACCGCCTTTGCTGAGAAGGCCACGCCAACCGACGTCGTGGCGACGCTGAACGCGCTGTTCAGCGCCGCCGTGCTGATCGTGCTGGCCGAGGGAGGAGCGGTGTGCAGTTCATGGGCGACGCCATGATGGTGATCTTCTACGCCCCAACTCCACAACCCGACCATGCGCTGCGCGCCGCCCGGTCGGCGCTCGCGATGCAGTCGGCGGTGCCGAAACTGGCGCCGCGGGGAGACCGCCCGCGCTTCCGGGTGGGCCTCACACCGGGCCAGCGATCGTCGGCAACATCGGGGCAGCCGAGATCCGGAACTTCCTCGCCATCGGCGATACGACCAATCTGGCCGCGCGCCTGCAGACCTACGCACCGCTCGGCAGCGTGGTCATCGGTGCCAGCACATACGAACAGATCCACGGGCAGGCGATCGTGCGCGCCCTAGGGATTGCCGAGTTCAAGGGCAAATCGCAGGCCGTCGAGGTATATGAACTCCTGGGCCTACGCTGATCGCCCGGTGCCCTTGACACCCACCACACCAAGGCGCGCGCTCACCTAATGGGCGAACGTCACCACGCTGGATCGACGTACCGAATGACCTCGTGTGGGCCCGCGGACGGGATAGCTAGCCAGGCGTTAGAATTCGGTTCCGGTGGTCCTATGCGGTCGCCGCCTTTGGGCCGGCGCGGAACCAGGCGAAGATGAAGCAGCCGACGCCGAGGAAGAAGCAGCCGATGCCGCGCTTGACGTGGACGGCGGAGACGCCGTTCTCATGGCCGAGGAATCCCGGGCCGGGCAGCGACTTCGGTGGCACTGTCCAGTACATGACGGCGGCGGCCAGCAGGATCACGCCGAGGATGATGGCGCCGATTGTGAGGAGGCGATCTGTGGAGGTCATGGGTCGAGTGTACGCGGGGTCAGCGGTTCGCGGAACCGGGTCAGCGTTGGGCGGCGCGTCTCCGTGACATTTGTGAGGGATCTGCCGCCGAGCACCGCCACCGATGTACCGCAACTGACGTTGATGTTCTGCTCGGACTAGAGGGTGTGCGGGACGTCGATCTCGCCGGGCTCCGTCGTGGAGACGACCCTCCAGGAGTCCCAGGTGATCTTCAGGATGACGACGGTGATGGCCAGGCCGATCAGCGGGTCGGCCCTCGGTAAACCGACCGCGGCCAGCGCGGCGGTTGCTATCACGGCGAGGGAGACGAATCCGTCCACTCGTGCGTGGTTTCCGTCTGCGATCAGCGCGGGACTGTGTAGTCGACGGCCGGCTCGCAGTCTGACCTGCGCCGCGATCTCGTTACCAATGAAGCCGATCACGCCGGCCGCGGCCGAGTACCCAGAGGTGGGTCAGCGTTTGTGGGTGGATGAGGCGCTGGATCGACTCGTAGAACGCAACGCACGCCGAGAAGAAGATCACCCCAACGACTGCGAGCCCGGAGAGCTTCTCGCCTCGGAAGCTGCGAAGCAGAAACGCGATCGCCAGGGGGATCGCGGTCAGCGCGTCGCCGAAGTTGTGAATCAAATCGGCCAGCAGCGCCACAGAGCCGGATGCGACGAAGATCAGTACCTGTGCGGACGCGGCCAAGCCCAGAACGCCGAGGCTGAGCGCCACCGCTTTGACGCCGGCGCGGGAGCGCACGATCGAGCGATCGATCAGGCCGTGTGAGTGGCCATGACCAGCTCCGACGTGATGGTGGTTGCCCGCGTCGTGGTGGTCATGCTCATCGAGTGGATGGTCGTGGGGATGTGTATGCGGGTGGGTGTGGCCGTGTGCATCTGGATCCGCTGGATGCCCGTGATCGTGGGCGGCTGGGTCGTCGTGCGCTTGTTCGGCGGGGTGCTCATGCTCGTGGGTGGCTCGATGTCGAGTTCGCCGTGGCGATGACGGTGAGTGTGACGGACGACGGCTGCCATGCAGTCAGGGTATCGGCGCGCAGCGTGGATTCCTGCCAGAGTTCGCAGATCTGTCACGGAGCTGCATCTTCGATTGGGACATAACGGAACATGCGGTAAAAGGCGAGGTCATAGGCGCTCTTGAGGGTGCCGGCGATCACGAACGGCGCGGCCAACGAGGAGGCTTGGACCAGCGCTCCGGCTAGGATCGGGGCGACGGGCGGGCGGCGTAGCGGGCGCTGTTGGTGTATGCGGCTGCGGCGGTGCGTTCGTCGGGTTGGACGACTGCGACGACATAGGCTTGACGGGCGGGCACGTCCATTTGGCTGAGTAGGAATCGGCCAAGCAGCAAGGCGATAGCCACCCCGAGGTTGGGTGCGAACGGCACGGCGATCAGGAGCAGGTTGGAGGGCAAGTGGGTGAACACCATTGTTCGCAAGAGCCCGATCCGCTCGGCGATTCGAACGGCGACTTGGAACGAGCCCGCCTGCAGGAGGCCGATACAGAAGAAGACGACGGCCAGAGTCTCGGGTGACGCGTGGAATCGGCGGGTGAACCAGTAGGCGATGAAGCTCTGGATCACGAAGCCGCCGCCGAAGCTGTCCAGCGCGAACAGGGCTGACATGCGCTGGACAATCCCTTTCGACTGGCGAAGCGGCGAGCGTCGCTCGCCATCCTGGCTGGTCGGTGGCTCGATGCCCCCGGATATGCGCATCGCGACGGGAAACGCGAGCGCGGCCGCGATCGGGTAGATGAGCAGCCATCGCTGAGGGGACGCCACACCGAGCAGGGTCGGCAGGGCGGCGGCCAGCGCTCCCAGCGACCCGGTCAGAGTGGCGACCGTGTTGTACCTCCCGAACAGCCGAGACGTCTGGCTGGGCGTCGTGGTCTGCGGGAGCATGGCCTGTTCGAGGGAGGTGAACGGGCCGGACTCGACGACGTCGGTGGAGACGGTGCCGGTTAGCGCGGCGAGCAGAAGGAGCGGCAGGCTTTGCGTGAGCGCGAATGCGGTGCCAGCGATCGCCATCACGATCAGGAGAAGGCGGTACGCGGTCCGGCGTCCGATCCGATCGCCGTGGCGTCCGAGCGCGACCGAGGCGATCGCGGCGCCCAGCAGAATGCACGCGAATACCACGCCCACCTGCGTGCCAGACAGCGCCGATTGGGCGAGGGCGACGCCGATCAGGACGCTGCCGACGCCGTAGGCGAAGGCGCGCAGCGCCTGAACGGTGATGATCAGTCGAGCGTCGCGGGTCAGGCCGACTCGGCCTCGACCTGGCGCCCGCACCACTGATACAACGCGTCATAGACCGGCAACTCGAGCGCCAGCTGGCGATGATCGTCGTCGGGAACGAGGTAGTGGAACCCCTCGGCCACCGCCTGCAGGCCGGGCGACTGCGGGGTGGCATTGCGATCCTCGGAGACATCGGCGCCGTGCACGATCCGCGCCAGCAGATGCACGGCCGGATCCTTGATGTCGTATTCCTCGACCAGCACCTCGAACGAGCACAACCCATCGCGGTGGGTGTAGCGCGCGCCCGGAGCATCGTAGGAGTGGGCGCCCTCGCGCTCCGCCGCGTCGAGCACCTGGTCCGCCGGGACGTAGAGGAACTCGGCGTCGGAGTCGATCAACTTGTGGATCAGCCAGGGACAGGCGATCCGATCGGTCTTCGGATGCTCGCGAGTGACCCACTTCATGGCTGCTCCTCTCGCAGGCCGTCGATGTTCCAGTGCCGCCTACGACCTCGTAGCGTGTGATCGGGTGGTACTCCACGGCTCGGTGTGTGTCCGATGCCGTGAGGCGATCGCGGTCGGGGGTAGCGATCCAGGCGTCGAATACCTCGTGCGACGGCCACGCGGTGACGACCACCGTTTCCCCCGCTCCCTCGGATGGTCCGAGCACGAGCTCGGCCAGGATCCCGTGCGCCTGGCGCAGTTCGCGGTTCTCGTCGATCCACGCCAAAAAGCCCTCGCGCTCGGTGGTCGGGGACGTCGACGGTTCGCAGACAGACGATCATCGCGCTGGTCACACTACTCCGTCGTGAGTTGATGTGCGACCGTGGTTGCAGTGCGGTTAAGGGGTGTCCTACACCGAGGGGTCATGCTCGTCTACCGCCTGCCACGCACGCCTTCAGCCGCCACCTCCGGTT
>CAVWLK010000080.1:0-7355 GCA_963755675.1 uncultured Actinomycetes bacterium | reverse complement strand
CGGCGCGACGTTTATAAAGGATCTCCGACCGCGACCAGCGCCAGGCCGAGAGCAGGTGCAGTCGGCGCAAGATCTGCGCGTCACAGAGCAGACGGTTCTGCTCAATGCGGTGACGGCCTACATGAAATCTTCTGCGCGACACCGCCGTCCTTCAGACCTGCAGCGGCGCAACGTCGAAGTGCTGCACGGCATTCCGGCGAACGCGCGACCGGTCAATGTCGGTGAAGTCACGCGCACGGACGTCGCGCAATGGGAATCGCGTCTCGCCTGCGGACGCTCGCAGGTGCTGAGCGCTGAGGCGACCTACAAGGCGTCGGTGGCAACCTATCGCCAGGTGATCGGCGTCAGCCTGGAAAGCTCGCCCGGGCTCTCCGGTCGATCGTTTCTCACCGAGCACTTTGCCGTCGTCGGTCGGCCTCGGCACGGCGACCCATCCGGCCGTCTCGACGGCGCAGTATAATGTCGATGTCGCCTTGCAGGCGGTGAAGGTTGCCGAAGGCGCGCTTTATCCGACATTGTCTTTACAGGGCGGCGTGCAGCAGAATAACGGCAGAAGTTGCTGGGCTAAAAGCTTGACGCGCTGGTGCTGGGCGACTGACATGCCGGTATTCCGGGCAGCTGGAGTATGCGTTGATCCGCCAGAACAAGGAAACGCTTGGGCAGCGGCAGCGATTTTCGACACGGCGCGCAACTTAATCTGACGCTGGAAGATCCCCATCATGGCGGGCCAGCAGAGCGGCGAAAGGCAATATCGAGGCGACGCAGGCGCAGGTGCAGGCGTCGGAAATCGCACTGAACGGCGTACGCGAAGAGGCGCACCATCAGCCAGCGCCGCGCTCGACGTCCTCAACGCGCAGCAGGAATTCGTCGATGCGCGCGTGGCACTGGTCAGCGCAGCATGACCGGGTGCCGTCATCGTCTACCTTGCTCGCGTCGGTCCGGCAGCTCGCCGCAGGTCCTCGGACTGCGGGTCCCGACGTACGACGCCGGCGTGCACTATCATCAGGTGCGCGACAACGGGCCGGCGTGCGCACGCCGGATGGTCGCTAGAGGCAACTCAAAGCCGCACCTTGGCCGCACCGGCCGGGCGCTTTCGTGTCCACAGTTCATTGCATCGGCGCTGTTTATGTTGCGTCTACGCGCTTCGACGGCTCAGTTCGTGCTTGTTCGACACCGGCAGATAGTCAGAACGTCCCTCCGTGCCCGGGCCGCGCTCCGGCACCTGAATGAATCAGCTGTACCTGCCGCCCGCGCCGATGACCGTGGAGCGACCATCTGACCTTGTCCTTCCATGATCGGCCGCCGCTGAAGCCGGGGTATGTTGCGCCGAACCGAACCCAGTCGTACGCCTGCGCTAGCGGCGCCCGGTCAACTCCCCATCACTTGCGGTAACTCCCGTGGCGGAACTCGTCGAGAAGGGATGGATGAGACGGATCCCAGCCGAGCTCGGCTCGAGCCTTCGCCGCGTCGGTGCCCTGATCGAGCAGGAGGACCTCGGCGAAATAGTCGCCCAGGCGGGCCCGTGCCTCATCATCGGAACCGGGGACCGCTCCTGGAGCGCCGGCTGCGACGGCGGCCGCCTCCGTGAGTCTCGGCCACGGTCGAGTTCACTCCGTTGCCGATGACGTAGCGGCCATGAGCCGAGTCATCTTCCAAGACGCGCCGGAAGAAACCCGCCAGGTCCGCGACGTGCACTGTCGCCCAGTGCTGTTGGCCGGTGCCGAGCATGATCAAGTTTCCGGCGTCGTCTCGGGGTGAACCGAGAAGCAGCCCGGGAATCCCTCCCCCGCCGTCGCCGTAGGCGGTGCCGGAGACGATCACGACTGCTCGCATGTCTCTCGCGCCGAGCAGCCGGCCTTCGATCGGCTCCTTCCATGCCACCAGCGCAGGCGCATTGTAGGGCGACTCCTCGCTGATGGCGGAGTTTGCCCCGTAGACCCACAGACCGCTGATTTGGATGTAGGGCTTGCCGGTGCCGGCGAACGCATCGATCGCCGCATCGGCCACCGCGGAATCCAGGTCTGCGCTGGTGGCGTCACCGGGACTGGCCGTGTGGATGGCCCCGTCTGCATTGCTGAGCAGGCTCGCGACCGCCGGCCGGTCGTAGAGGTCGACCACGGTCGGTGTGGCGCCGCGGGCTGCGACGGTGTCCGCCTGTGGGTCGTCGCGGACGAGCGCCGTCACCTCGTGACCGTGGTCTCGCAGCTCGGTCAGTACGTGAGAACCGATGAACCCTGTTGCACCGGTGAGTGCCACCTTCATAGCCGGACAGCCTCCTGTCTTGATCCTCAGAGCAACGTCGTTCTGGTCAGGGCACGTCCCCTGGGGGCCGTGCGAACCTTTTCGCGATGGACCCAGGGTTGCCCCCAGCCAGGTGAAAAGCCGTCACCGGATCATGGTGATTCGCGGCCCCCGGGGAACCGCAGAACGAGCTCGATACCCGGATGACTCGCCTTCGCTCCACGGTAGGGGCCCATGACCGCCGGGCCCGTGTTGGCGGCCGCGGATGTTCGCGCCCCGTCGACCGAGCACATACGCTGGCCAGGTGCCGAGAGGGTAGGGCGTAGGACCGGGTCGCCGACGATAGCGCGGCGTCGGGCGTAGAACCAGGACAGGCCTTTGAAGGTGGCTCCTCCAACAATCCCCCGGCTGATCGACCGGGGCGATCTTCTCGCCGTTTTGGATCACGCAGCGGCGAGGAAGGTGACGATCATCTCCGCTCCCGCCGGCAGCGGGAAGACGTCGCTGCTGCGTGCGTGGGCCGACCGTCAAGGGCAGCCGCATCGAGTCGCCGTCGTGCAGGTGCAGCGCGACCAGCACGATGCCCAGCAGTTCTGGCTTGCCCTGCTCAGCGCGGTCGGTCAGGCCTCTGCCCCAGCTAGCCGCGCGGAATGGCCAGCGGCGACACCCGAGTTCAACGGGCGGGCGATGGTCGACCGAGTGCTATCGGAGCTCGCGGACGCTCGCGACGGCATCACGTTGGTTATTGATGATCTGCACGAGCTGACCTCGCCGGACGCGCTCGCCCAGCTCACCCGGTTGCTGACGAACCTTCCCGGCGAGGTACATGCGGTGCTGGCCACCCGTCGCGATCTCCCGCTGCGCCTGCATCAGCTGCGCCTGGCGGGCGAGCTAGCCGAGATCCGCGCGGCGGATCTGCGCTTCAGCGAGCGCGAGACGCGCGAGCTTCTCGATGCTTCGGCTATTGCGCTGTCGGATGCCGGCGCGGCGCTGCTGCACGAGCGGACGGAAGGGTGGGCCGCGGGCCTGCGGCTCGCGGCGATCTCACTGGCCGGTCATCCGGACCCGGAGCGTTTCGTCGCCGAGTTCTCCGGAAGTGATCGCACGGTCGCCGAGTATCTGATCGCTGAAATGCTGGAGCGCCAGCCCGATGACATCAAGGATCTGCTGCTGCGCACCTCCCTGCTTGATCGCGTCAACGGTGAGCTGGCCGATCTGCTGACCGGCCGCCCCGGTTCGGAACGGATCCTGCTGGCGCTGGAAGACGCGAACGCGTTTGTCGTTTCGCTCGATCCCGAGCGCACGTGGTTTCGCTACCACCACCTATTCGCGGATCTGCTGCGGCTGGAGCTGCGCCGAACGCTGCCCGCAGAGGTGCCGACGCTGCACCGGCGGGCCGCTGAATGGTTTGCCCAGCATGGCCAGGTTGTCGAGGCCATCCGGCACACCCAAGCGGCGGGGGATTGGCCCGGCGCGGCCCGGCTGCTCGCCGACTATTCGTTCAGCCTGACGCTCGACGGACATACGCAGACCATCCAGGCGCTGTTGCAGGCATTTCCGCCGGGCACAGATCACCCCGAGCTGGCCCTGGTGTACGCAACAGTTGACGTCGTTCAGGGACGGCTGGACGAGGCGGCCGCCCACCTGGCAGTCGCCGAGACATACGCCGAGACGGCGCGACCAGATCGTCAGCGCCGCCTCGAGGTGGCGATCGCGTCGCTGAAGCTGTCGTTGGCGAGGCGACGCGGTCACTTTGCCGGGGTTCTCGAACAGGCCAAATTCCTTGCCTCCCCGGTAACCGGGCCGTCCGATGAGGACATCGCGCTCGGCAGCGACCTGCGAGCAGTGGCGCTGATGAATCTGGGGATCATCGAGGCGTGGTCCCTGGGGCTACCCGAAGCAGAACGCCACCTCCAGGAGGGCGCCGCCCTGGCCCGGAGGATCGGCCGCCCCTATCTCGAAGTCAGCTGCCTCGCGCAGCTCGGTTTCGCGTCGAAGATCCGCCCGTTCGCCACTACCCGGCGGCGCTGCCACGAGGCGATAGCGCTCGCTGACCGGCACGGCTGGAGCGCGGAGCCCATCGTCGCGCCCGCGCTGGTAACGCTGGCCGCCAACCTGATCTGGACGGGTGAGTTCAGCGAAGGCGAACGATGGCTGCAGCGCACCGAACGGGCCCTGCAAACAGACGCCGGACCCGGTATCAGGCTGCTTGTGCATATTGGGAGCGGCATGCTGCAGGCCGGCCGCGGCCGCCGCCACGAGGCGCTCGAGGAGTTCACCGCGGCCGAACATCTGCGATCGCAGCTCGAGGGGTCGCACGCGCTCGCGAGCCAGGTGACCGGCTGGATGCTGGCCACCCAAGCCCGCGTCGGGCAGTCCGGCGAAGCCCGCGCCTTCCTCGCGGCGCTCGACGACGACCGGGCCAACTCAGGCGAAGTCAGTAATGCCCGCGCGGTGATCAGCCTCGCGGAAGGCAATCCGGCCGCGGCTCTCGCCGCGGTGCAGGATGTTCTGGACGGCAACGCACCGGTCGTGGGTTACGTCACGGTCGTAGAGACTCATCTGCTGGCCGGGCTCGCCCACCGTGAGCTCGGTGACCAGCGGGCGGCGAACCAGGCTGCCGAACGCGCCCTCGGCCTGGCCGAGCCGGACCGGCTGATCCTGCCGTTCGTGATGACGGGCTCAGGCGAGCTGCTGGCGGCGCTGCCGCGGTACGAGACGGCTCATGCCGCGCTGCTCACCGACATCCTCGACGTCATGCACGGCTCATCCCTGACGGCCAAAGACCAGCCCCCGTCGCCGCAAACGGAGGAACTCAGCCCTACCGAGCTCAGGGTGCTGCGATATCTGCCGACCAACCTGTCCAGGCCGCAGATCGCCAGCGAGCTATCGGTCTCGGTGAACACGGTCAACACACACGTCCGCAACATCTACGCCAAGCTCCAGGCCCGGGATCGCTCCTCGGCAGTGCAGCGCGCGCGCGAGCTGCGGTTACTGTCCGCAGGCCCCGCGCGGTAGCACGGTCACCTGATCCTGGTGATGAGGGTTCACCTGCCAGCGCCCGACCATGGCCCCATGGACCCAGCGCCCGTCATATATGCGATCCGGATCCACGGCCACCTTGGCGCCACGATGCTGTCCGCTTTCCCGGCGCTGGTGCCGCGGCGCCACGGCGCCGACACCGTGCTCACCGGCCACCTGGATCGATCGGCGCTGTATGGCGTACTGGCCGAGGTCGAAGCGCTCGGCCTCGACCTCGTGGAGGTCCGCCAGCTCACCCCACAACCTAGATCACCAGAATCGGGGGACAGCCGTTGACCAGGGATTCCAGCCGCGCCGCGTGGCTGCAGCAAGCGCGCTCCTACCTTCGCAACGCCGACCCCGTGCTGGCCCGGCTCATCGACGACCGGCCGGACTTCGACCCCCGGGCGTGGATGGCCCAGCTGCCGCCGATGGATCTGTACGGCGCCCTGCTGTTCCAGGTCACCGGCCAGCAGCTGTCCGTCCCGGCGACCCGCCGGACCCTGGCCCGCATCGAGGCCCTGTTCGGCGGCCATCTCCCCTCGCCCGCCGAGCTGCTGGGCGTCGATCCCGGCCAGCTCCGCGAGGCCGGGCTCTCGTGGCGGAAGATCAGCACGCTCCGCGACCTCGCCGAGCGGATGTCGGACGGCCGGCTGAACCCGAACGTCCTGAGCAGCCTGCCAGACGACGAGCTCATGGCGGAGCTCACCGCGATTCCCGGGATAGGTCCCTGGACCGTGCAGGGCGCCCTCATCATCGCGCTCAGCGAGAAGACGTCGTCCTGCCCGGCGACCTTGCGCTGCGCAAAGCCGTCCAGGCCGCCTATCAGCTCGACCACCTCCCCACCCAGCAGGAGGTCCTGGCCATCGCGGAGAAATGGCGGCCCTACCGCAGCCTGGCGACCAGCTACCTGTTCTCCGCCGCCTTCGAGCCGACTGAGACACCACCAGCCGCCTCACGCGAGCGGCGCACGTAGTGCGTCACATATCCCAGAGCGGTTCGCGCTGGCAAGCCACAAATCGGCGCAAGATCAATCCGTCAGGCGACCCGAATTACCAGGGCCTTGGGGCAGGTCGAACCATTTACGGCGGGGCCGCGATGCGCCATGCTATCGCTCGTGACAGCCCGCTCTCGTGAAGATACCGGCTCACAATCCCCGCTAGAGAACCTCGCCCGCCGGGGCTGGTGGTTCCTCCTCATACTCGGCGTTGCCGCCGTCGTCATCGGTCTCGTCGTACTCGTCTGGCCGAGCCAGACGCTGCGAGTCGTCGGCGTACTGTTCGGGATCTACCTGCTCGTCAGTGGAGTCATGGAAATCATGCTCGCGTTCGTGCCGGGTCTGCGCGGCGGGGCTCGCTTCCTCAGTGCGCTCACCGGTGTGCTGTCGATCCTGCTCGGTTTGGTCAGCTTCCGGGGTGCGGCGGAGTCCATCTTGCTGCTGGCCCTCTGGATCGGCTTCAGCTGGCTGATCACCGGGATCACCCGGGCTGTTGCCGCTGGCTCCTCGCCCTACCGGCCCTATCGTGGCTGGCAGATATTCGGGGGGATTCTGCTGGCCATTGGTGGCATCATCATCATCGTTGCCCCGTTCGAATCGATATTCGCGCTGGCCGTGTTTTCAGGTATTTGGCTGATCGTCATCGGGATATGGCAGATCGTTGAGGCATTTATCACGCGCAGGCACGCTTCTGAGCTGGTTGGTGTGCTCGGCTAGGCCCACCCGAACGACCCGACGCCTGCGACTCCGCCTCGGTAATTTCGTGGTCAGCGGGGCCGCGCGAGCGAATTGCTTCGGTACGCCCACGTCCGACGGATTCCGCTCGAAGGCGATTTCGCAATGATGGGCGCGTCGTCGAGTTCACACGCCACTCGGCGTTCGACCCGCGGCCAGGCGAAGCTAAAAGAAGCCAACCCATCGACCCCGCCCGCTTAGACGCCGCCCGGCCGGCATCTAGCGTTCTGGCCGGGTGAGGAAGGTGGCGAAGAAGGAT
Source organism: uncultured Actinomycetes bacterium (assembly GCA_963755675.1). Lineage (GTDB taxonomy): Bacteria > Actinomycetota > Thermoleophilia > Gaiellales > JAICJC01 > JAICYJ01. Next base: position 102 of record CAVWLK010000080.1, on the reverse strand, counting down.
GAGACGGCATCGAGTACTGGTGGTCGTTGGCTTGATACTCATCGCTGCGCCGATAGGCGTCATTGCGCTGGCGCAGCGCGGCGGCCGCGGTGAGGCCCCCCA
>CAVWLK010000079.1:0-73784 GCA_963755675.1 uncultured Actinomycetes bacterium | reverse complement strand
CGCGATCGACGTGCGCGATGGCAAGGCTGACAGCCTGGCCGACGTGGAGCAGTTCAAGGACGCGATGTCGGTTCTGCCGCAGGACAGCCTCGTGCGAGGCTACGCCAACCCGTCCGCGATCGCGCAGCTGGCAAGCCTCGCCCAGCTCTCCGGGCCCGACCCCGCCACGGCCCAGCAGCTGCAGACCTTCGCGCAGTCGCTCAGCTGGATGGACTCCGCCTCGGTCGCGATGCTTGCTACCCCAGGTGGCTACAACACCGTCTTTCACGTCCGCATCAAGGATGGCGCCGACCCCGGCGTGTACGGCTCACAGCTGAACGGCGACTTGACGCTGACCTCGCTGGTGCCGGCCGACGCGTTCCTGTTCGCGGGCTCCAAGCTGACCGGCGACGCGTTCAAGAAGGCGCTCGACCAGAGCCTGACCGGCGCGGGAGCCGGGCAGCTGAACCAGCTCGAGCAGATCACGGGCCTCTCGTTCGCCAACGACATCGCCCCGCTTTTCTCCGGCGAGGTGCTGCTGTACGCACACCCGGACTTCCCGTACGTGGCGCGCTGCTGCTGAAGCCGAGCGATCCCGACGCTGCCGCCGCAGGTCTGAGGCACATCATGGCGTTCGCCGCCCGCGCCCAGCCTGGGTTGCGCATCCATGACCTCTCGGGCGGTCGCGAGGGGCAGTCGCTGGAGGTCTCCGCCCGGGGCTTCACGTTCACCTGGGAGCGCAAGCCGGGCGGCCTGATCGCGATCGGCAACGACACGGCCGCGGGTACGGATCCGGGCCAGGCACTCGTCGAGTCCCCCGACTACACCAGCCTGCTCGCCAAGGCCGACGTGCCGGACGGCGCCCGGTGGCCGCATACGTCAGCATCCCCGACATCCTCAAGCTCGTCCCCACCGAGATCGACCCAACCTGCGCCCGCTTGGCGGCGTGCTCGAGTGGTCGTCGCGCAGCGGCAACGACCTCTCGAATCGGGGTGTTCGTCGAGGTCAAGATCAGCCGCGCCGGCGGGTCGGTACTCCCCGAACGCCGCGCGCAGAGCAGCAGCAGATCTCGCCCAGCGTGGCGCCCGCCTCGACCGCGGCGACGATCGGGGGCATCAGATCGCCGCTGCCGGCCGCCACGTCAGCTCAGCCGCGCCAGAGCGGCCGCCGACGCCCCGCCGTCGCGCTCGGCGCGAAGCCGCTGCCAGCCGCTCGAGCTGGTCCGGCCCAGCCCGGCGGTACGTCGAACCGCTCGGGTGAGCGCGCCGGCTCGTCCTCGGAACGCGTTCACGCCCACCACCACGTCCTCGCCGGACGCAATCCGCCGCTCCTTCGCGTACGCCTCGTCAGCGATCGCCTGCTGGTTGTAGCCCTGTTCGACGGCGGCCACCGCGCCACCCAGCTCGTCGACCTCGTCGATCAGCCGCCGCGCCTCGGCCTCCAGCTGCGGTCAGCTGCTCGATGAACCACGACCCGCCCAGCGGATCGGCCACCTCGGTGATGCCGAACTCGTTCTGCAGCATCTGCTGGGTGCGCACCGCCAGCGTCTGGGCGCCTGCTGGGTCGGAATCGCGATCGCCTCGTCGAAGCACGACAGCGCCATCGACTGGACGCCGCCGAGCGCCGCCGCCAGCGCCTGGACGGCGGCCCGCACGATGTTGTTCTCGGGCTGCTGCAGCGTGAGCGTGGACCCGGCCGTCTGGGTGTGGGTGCGCAGCTGCAACGAGCGCGGGTCGGTGGCGCCGAAGCGGTCGCGCATCACCGCGCCCACAACCGCCGCAGTGCGCGGTACTTCGCGATCTCCTCGAAGAAGTTCATGTGGGTGTTGAAGATCCACGACAGCCGCGGCCCGAACTCGTCCACGTCGACTCCGCGGTCGACCACCGCCTCGACGTAGGCGATCGCGTTGGCGACCGCGAAGCCCATCTCCTGAGCCGCGGTGCAGCCGGCCTCGCGCATGTGGTAGCCCGACAGCGAGATCGCGTTGAAGCGGGGCGCCTCGGGGCGCACCAGGCGATCAGGTCGGCGGCGAGCCGCAGCGACGGCGCGCGGCGGGTAGATGTAGGTGCCGCGGCTGACGTACTCCTTGAGCACGTCGTTCTGGGCCGTACCGCGGATCAGGCGCCGGTCGCGGCCCTGCGCGCTCGCAGGCGACGTGGTACATCGCCACCAGCACCGCCGCCGGGCGCGTTGATCGTCATCGAGGTCGACACCTCGTCCAGCGGGATGCCGTCGAACATCGCCACCATGTCATCGACGGAGTCGATCGCGACGCCCACCCGGCCCACCTCGCCGGCGCGCGCGGGGATCGTCGGAGTCGAGCCCCATCTGGGTCGGCAGGTCGAACGCCGTCGAGAGCGCCGCCTGGCCCTGCCCGATCAGGAACCGGAAGCGGCGATTGGTCTCCTCGGCGGTGCCGAAGCCCGGCGTACTGGCGGATCGACCACGGCCGGCCGGCGTACATGTCGCGATGGATGCCGCGGGTGTACGGGAAACTCGCCGGGATCGCCCAGATCGCGGGCGTAGTCGAGATCGACGTCTCCGGGCGCGACGAACGGCGGCCGGCTCGTCGCCGCGATCCGCGTCCTGGCCCTCGCCCTCGCGCTCGGCTCCCGACCAGCACGACCATCTTGCCGACGTGCTGGTTCTGCTTCATCATCTGGTGCGGCGCCGGGCACTCCGACGAACGGGAACACCTTGGACAGCACCGGCTCGATCTTGCCCTCGGCGATCAGCCGGTTGGCGCGCTCGCACTCATAGGCGTTGGCGAAGTGGCTGCCGATGATCGACTTCTGGCGCATCCACAGGTAGCGCACGTCGAAGTCGAGCTGGAACCCGGACGTGGCGCCGCAGATCACGATCTTGCCGAAGGTCTTGCACACGAACACGCTGGTGGAGAAGGTGGCCGCGCCGACGTGCTCGAACACGATGTCGCAGTCGACGCCGCCGGTCAGCCTCGCGGACGCGCCTTGCCGAAGCGCTTGATCTCGTCGAAGTTGCGCTCGCCGGTGTCGGGGTCGGCCAGCGCGAACTCGCGGCGGTCGATGATCGCCGTGGCGCCCAGCTCGCGCACCAGATCGATCTTGTCGTCGGACGAGACGCACCGCGATCGCGTTGGCGCCGTAGCAGCGCGCACAGCTGCACCGCGAATGTGCCCAGGCCGCCGCCGGCGCCCCAGACGAGCACGTTGTCGCCGGCCTGCGATGCGCGCCCCGGTCGACCAGCATCCGGTAGGCGGTGAAGTAGGTGAGCCCGTAGGAGGCGGCCTCCTCCCAGGTCAGCCGCGGCGGCTTGTGCAGGAGCTGCTGGGCCTGCACCTTGCAGTACTCGGCGAAGCTGCCCCAGTTCGACTCGTACGCCCAGATCTTCTGCTGCGTGCAGGCCATCGGGTCGAGGCCGTTGCACTCGGGGCACTCGCCGCAGCTCTGGTTGCAGTGGATCACGACCTCGTCGCCGGGCTTCCAGCGGGTCACGCCCGGGCCCGACCCGTTCGACGATGCCCGAGGCGTCCGAGCCGGCGATGTGGAAGTCGTAGCCGGTGTAGCGGAAGATCGACACGGGCAGGCCCAGCGACGCCCACACGCCGTTGTAGTTCACGCCGGCGGCCATCACCCGCACCAGCACCTCGCCGGGACCGGGCTCGGGCATCTCGATCTGCTCGAGCTGCATCGCCTGCACGGGATCGCCCAGCCGGTCCGGCCGGATCACCCACGCTGCCATCGTCTCGTCCGCCGGAGTCATCGGCGCCGGATCTACCGCCGCGCCGGCCGCAGGCGCGCGCCGCTGTCGCGCCGCCGGCGCAGCTCGGCCACGCCCGACGGCCAGCTGCCCGCAGGCGGCGTCGATGTCCGCCCGTGCGAGCGGCGGTAGCTGGTCGGAGACGCCGCGGCGGCGCAGCACGGCGGCGAACGCCGACACGCGCGCGGGCGGCGAGCCCGTGTAGCCGGCCGCGGTCGGGTTGTAGGCGATCAGGTTGACGTGGAAGCCCTCGCCCGTGCCAAGCAGACGGGCCAGCTCGACGCGTGCTCGTCGGAGTCGTTGACGCCGTCCAGCAGCAGGTACTCGACGAACACCCGCCGGCCGGTCGGCGCGCGGTAGTCGCGGCAGGCCTCCATCAGCTTGCCGAGCGGAAAGCGCTTGGTGACCGGCATCAGCTCGGTGCGCAGCGCGTCGTCGGGGGCGTGCAGCGAGAGCGCCAGCCGCATCTGCATCGGCTCGGCGGCCAGCCGCTCGATGCCCGGCACCCAGCCGGCCGTCGAGATCGCGATCTGGCGCGCGCCCGAGCCGAAGCCGGCGCGGATCGTTGAGCGTGCGGCAGGCGGCGAGCACCGCGTCGTAGTTCAGGAACGGCTCGCCCATCCCCATCATCACGACGTTTCCGACACGCCGCTCGCCCGACTCGCGCAGCATCGCCGCCGAGCACCAGCACCTGCTCCGACGATCTCGCCGGAGGTCAGGTTGCGGCCCAACGCCCATGGCGCCGGTGGCGCAGAACGTGCAGGCCAGCGGACAGCCCGACTGCGACGACACGCAGACGGTGCGGCGGTCGCGGTGCTGCATCGCCACCGCCTCGACCGGGAACCCGTCGCGGGTCGCCATGCCGCAGCTTGATCGGTGCCGTCGGCCGAGTCTGCGCGCTCCTGACCTGCTCAGCTCGCGCAGCGGCTCAGCCTCCGATAGCCGCTGCCGCAGCGCCGCAGGCAGCGACGTCAGCTCGGCGTAGCTCCTGCACCAGCTCGCGCGTGGCCGCCTCGTGAACCTGCCGCGCCCGATAGGCCGGCTCGCCCCACTCCGCCAGGATCTGCGTTGACCCGTTCCAGATCCACGGTGGTAGTGTGACTGAAATCCCAGTACGGAGGTGCACCGTGCCGACCAAGATTCGAACAGACAAAGTCGCCGACTCGATCACGCCGATCGCCACCAAGGTCGCGAAGGATCCCGAGCTTCGCGAGCATGCAAAGGCCGTGCTCGACTCGGCCAAGGCCGTGCTCATCAATGTCCAGAAAGAGGGCGCCCGCTCGGCGGCTGCCAACAAGGACGTGCAGGACGAGGTCGTGCGCGCCGCGAACCAGCTCAAGCAGGGCGCGATGCGGCTGACCGCAAAGCCCACCACGTCCAAGAAGCGCAAGGTCGCCAAGGCCGCAGCCGTCGGTGCTGTCGCGGTCGGGACCGTCGTGGTTGCGAAGCGGGCGATGTCGAAAGATGAGGACGAGTTCGAGTACACGCCGTGAGCGGAGAGTCGATCGACGTCCTCCTCGAAGAGGGACGGACGTTTCCGCCGCCACCGAGTTCGCCGCCCAGGCGGTGGTGAAGGACAACTCGATGTACGAGCAGGCGGACCGGGATCTTGACGGGTTCTGGCTTGCGCGCACGGCGGAGACGGTGGGCTGGTTCCAGCAGCCGTCGATCGGCCTGGAGTGGGATCCACCCCACTGCACCTGGTTTCGCGACGGCAGCCTGAACGCATCGCACAGCTGCCTCGACCGGCATATCGAGGCCGGCAAGGGCGAGCGCATCGCCTACCACTTCGTGCCCGAGGACCCGGCCGAGCCGGAGCGGGCGATCAGCTACCGCGAGCTGCACGCGATGGTGTGCCGGACCGCCAACGCGCTGCGCGAGATGGGCATCGGCAAGGGCGACGTGGTCGGCATCTACATGGGGATGGTGCCGGAGCTGCCGGTGGCGATGCTGGCCTGCGCCCGGCTGGGGGCGCCGCATGTGGTGGTGTTCGGCGGCTTCTCGGCCAGCTCGCTGGGAGAGCGCCTCGAGGGCACGGGCGCCAGGGTGCTGATCACCCAGGACGAGGCCTACCGCAAGGGGACGGCGATCCCGCTCAAGCAGATCGCCGACGAGGCCGCCGGCCTTGCGCCGAACATCGAGTGCATGCTGGTGCTGCGCCGAAGCGGCGCCGACGTCGCCATGCAGGAAGGCCGCGACCACTGGTGGCACGAGCTGGTCGACGGGCAGTCAGACCAGTGCCCGGCCGAGCCGCTGCCGGCCGAGCACGCGCTCTTCTGCCTGCACACCTCCGGTACCACCGCCAAGCCGAAGGCCGCCGTGCACACCACCGGTGGCTACCTGACCTACGCCGCCCTCACCCACCGCTGGGTGTTCGACATCCACGACGGCGACGTGTGGTGGTGCGCTGCGGACGTGGGCTGGGTCACGGGCCACAGCTACATCGTCTACGGCCCGCTCAACAATGGCGTTACCAGCGTCCTCTACGAAGGCGATCCGATGCATCCGGCCGCCGACCGCCACTGGCAGATCATCGAGCAGCACAAGGTCACCCAGTACTACACGGCGCCGACGCTGATCCGCGCGTTCATCAAGGCGGGGCACGAGTACCCCGCGGCGCACGACCTCAGCTCGCTGAAGCTGCTGGGCACCGTCGGTGAACCGATCAACCCCGAGGCATGGGTGTGGTACTGGAAGACGATCGGCGGTGGCCGCTGTCCGGTGGTCGACACCTGGTGGCAGACCGAGACCGGCGGAATCCTGATCACCCCTCTGCCGGGGCTAACAACGCTCAAGCCCGGCTCGGCGACGCGGCCCTTCCCCGGCATCAAGGCGGCGATCGTTGACGATCAGGGCAATCCAGCCGTCGACGGGCGTGGAGGCTATCTGGTGCTGAAGCAGCCATGGCCGGGGATCTTCCGGACGCTGTACGGCGACGACGAGCGGTACGTGTCGAACTACTTCTCGCGCTTCGACAGCAGCACCTACTTCGCCGGAGACGGCGCGCGCATGGACGACGACGGATGCTTCTGGCTAATGGGGCGGATCGACGACGTGATGAACGTCTCAGGCCACCGGCTCTCCACCACGGAGCTCAATCGGCTCTGGTGGCCCATCCCGCCCGTGGCGGAAGCGGCCGCCACCGCGGCGCCGGATGCGTTGACCGGCCAGACACCGCTGTGCTTCGTGCTGCTGCGCCACGACTACCAGCCGAGCGACGAGCTGGCGGCGGAGCTGCGCGAGTGGATTGGCACCCGGATCGGCAAGATCGCCCGCCCCAAGGCCGTGATCCTGGTCAGCGACCTGCCCAAGACCCGCTCGGGCAAGATCATGCGGCGCCTGCTGCGCGACATCGCCGAGGGTCACGAGCTCGGCGACACCACCACCCTGCGCGATCCGGCGGTGGTGGAGGAGATCAAGCAGAAGGCCGACGACGTGCTGGCGCCCAGCCGCTGAGAGCCATCTACACGGTTGATTCCACGGAATCCGTGGCGTCGGCCGCAACGGCGGCGTCCGCGGGTGGCCGCTCGCGCAGCGCCCGCATCCCCATCTGCACGGCCACCCCCAGCAGCAGCAGCGCGAACGCGCGCTGAAGCGTGTTGGAGGACAACGACTCGGCGGTCATCTGGCCCAACTTCGCGGTCGGCACCGATGCCAGCCCGATGATGACGGCGTCGTGCCAGCGCACGGTGCCGTAGCGAGTCTGGCGCCACGATCCCATCAGGATCACCGGGATCATCGCCACCAGCGAGGTGGCGACGGCGACGTGCGAGTCCTTGCCGAGGAAGATCAGCGTGGGTACAAAGATCAGGCCGCCCCCCACGCCGAACATCGCCGAGACAACGCCGGCCACCAGGCCGAGCAGCGCTGCGATCAGATCCTGCATCACACCGCCAACTTGACCGCCGCCGCGGCCAGGAAGAGGGAGAAGGCGAGCGTCATCCGGCGGCTGTCCACCCGCTGATGCAGTGCGGCGCCGAGGTACGCGCCGACCACCGCAGGCAAACCTATCAGCGCCCCCTCCTTCCAGGCCACGTTGCCTGCGAAGGCGTGCGAGGTGGCTGCGGCCACGGCGGTGAAGAGGATCGCCGCCAGCGACGTCGCCATTGCCGGCTTGGCTCGGTAGGCGGCAAAGCTGATCAGGAGCGGCACGATCAGGATCCCACCGCCCACGCCGAACAGGCCCGAGAAGTATCCGGCCACCAGGCCGATCGCGACCAGCACGAGGACTGGGGGTTCACGGCCGGTTGTAAGGCGATGGCGCGATCTTCGGCCGACCTGGTGGCCGCGCTGGCCGCCGACCCCAAACACGGCGCGGTCGTCTGCGACATCGACGGCACGCTGGCGCCGATCGCGCCCACGCCCGAGCTGGCCCGGGTGCTACCCGAGGCGCTGATCCAGCTCGAACGGCTGGCCGGCATCTACGCGCTCGTGGCCTGCGTGACCGGCCGTCCGGCGGCGCAGGCTCGCAGCATGGTGCCTGTCGAGAGCGTCGCGATCTCCGGCAATCACGGGCTCGAGGTGATGCTGGGAGACGAGGTGACGGTGGTCGCCCAGGCTGCCAAGTACGCCGAGCCGATCCACCAGGCGCTGCTGGCCGTCGAGAACGACGGCCTGCTGCCCGAGATGGGCTGCCGGATCGAGGACAAGGGGATCACGTTCTCCGTCCACTACCGCGGCTCTCCCCGCCCCGACCACGCGCTGCGCTACCTGGAGACGCAGATCACGCCCAAGCTCGACCGGGCCGGGCTGTCCTGGAGCTTCGGCCGGATGGTGCTGGAGGTGCGACCGCCGGTGCCGATCGACAAGGGATCGGCCGTGCGCCGTCTGCGCGGTAGGCGGCGGATCGAGCGAGCTGCTCTACATCGGCGACGACCGCACCGACCTGGACGCCTTCCGCGAGGCCACGATCAAGATCGCGGTGCGATCACCGGAGTCACCGCCGGAGCTGATCGAGGCGGCCGACGGTTGCGTGGACGGCCCGCAGAGCGTGGTCGAGCTCCTCGCCCGGCTCTGAGTGGCCGCTGCGTTATTTCAGCAGCTTCTTCAGTTGAGCCCAAGTGCGGGTGTTCACGACGTCGTCCGCCGAGGCCCAGCCGCGGCGGGCATTCATGACGCCGAACCGCATGTAGTCGAGGGCGCGGGTGCTGTGGGCGTCGGTGTCGATGGCGAGCTTCGCGCCCGCCTCCACCGCCATCCGCACGTTGCCGTCGCGCAGGTCGAGCCGATCGGGCTGGCCGCTGACCTCGAGCACGGTGCCTGTTTCGACGGCCTTGGCGATCACCGCCTCCATGTCCATCGGATACGGCTCCCGCCGGCCGATCAGGCGACCGGTGGGGTGGCCGATCAGATCGACATTGGGGTTCTCCATCGCCGCGCACATGCCGCTTCGTCTGGTCGGCCTCGCTCAGCCGGTGCGACGCGTGCAGGCTTGCAACCACCACGTCGAGCTCCGCCAACAGCTCGTCGGAGTAGTCGAGCGAGCCGTCCTTGAGGATGTCCACCTCAGCGCCGACCAGCAGCGTGAACCCGCGCAACGTCGACGCCAGCGTCCGCACCCGCTCGATCTGCCGCCGTAACCTGCCGGCGTCCAACCCCATGCCGAAGCCGACCGCGGGCGAGTGGTCGGTCACGTTCAGGTAGCTGTAGCCCTTCGCCCGGGCGGCCGCGACCATCTCCTCGAGCGTCGACTTTCCATCGCTCCAATCCGTGTGCGCAGTGCAGATCGCCGCGGATCTGGTCGAGCGTGACCAGATCCGGCAACGCGTGGGCACGGGCGGCCTCAATTTCGCCCCGGTTCTCGCGCAGCTCGGGCGGCACCCAATCCATGCCCAGACGCTGATACACCTCGGCCTCGTCGCCGGTGCGCATCACCTCTCCGGTGGCGAGCTCCTCGATGCCGTACTCGCTCACCTTGAGCCCTGCCTTGACCGCCGCCTCGCGCAGCGCGACGTTGTGGTGCTTGGAACCGGTGAGGTGCTGGAGCAGGTTGCCGAACAGCCCCGGCTCGATCATCCGCAGCTCGACGCGGGTGCCGTCATGCGCGATGCAGGTGACCTTGGTCTCGCCTCGCGCCTCCACCTCGGCCACCCAATCCTGGGCGGCGAAGCCCTCGGTCACCGAACTTGGGTCATCGGTGGCGAGCACCAGGTCGATGTCCTTCGCGGTCTCGGCGTAGCGACGCAGGCTGCCGGCGAGCTCACACTCGGCCACGCCGGGCAACAGCTTCAGCTCGGCAACGATGCGCTCGCCGAAGGGTCGCAGCCGGGCGACCGAGACCCGCGTCGCGCTTCTCGGCCCGCGGCGACTCGAGGCCGGCCAGGATCGCCTGCTCGGTCTTCTCGCCCATCCCCGGCAGGCCGCGGATGCGGCCATCCCGGGCGGCCGAGCACCTCGTCCACCGTCTCCACGCCCAGCTCGCTGAAGACCCGCGCGCCGTCTTGGGGCCCATCCCGGGAACCCGCATCAGCGGCACAACCCCGGGTGGTGTGGCCGCCACCAGCTTCTCCAGCGCGGCGATGTGCCCGCTCGCGATCAGCTCGCCGACCTTGTCGGCGATGGTGTCGCCCACGCCGGGCAGCTCGACCAATCGGCCCTGCTCGGAGAGCCTCACCACCGACTCGGGCGTCTCGCGCAGCGTCTTCGCGGCGCGACGGTAGGCGAGCACGCGGTAGGCGACCGCGCCCTCCAGCTCGAGCAGATCGGCGAGCAGCTCGAACCGCTCGGCGATCTAGGCGTTGGTGAGTGATGAGGATTCGATCACAGGGTTCTCAAAACGGATGATAGGGTCAAGCCGTGTCTCAGCACCGGTTCCTGATCGTCCTGCCCACCTATGACGAGCTGGAGAACCTGCCGCGCATGATCGAGCGATCTGGGTGCGGTTCGCGTCGCACGCCGTTCGACGGCGACGTGCTGGTGGTCGACGACAACTCGCCCGACGGCACCGGGCAGCTGGCCGATCGAGCTCGCCGCCGCACGAGTGGATGCACGTGCTGCACCGCGCGGCAAAGCAGGGGCTCGGCCGCGCCTACCTCGCCGGCTTCGAGTGGGCGCTGGCGCGGCGCTACAGCCACATGCTCGAGATGGACTGCGACCTCTCGCATCCGACCCGAAGCGCTGCCGGCCATGCTGGTCGCCGCGGCAGACGCCGACCTGGTGCTCGGCTCGCGCTACGTCGCGCGGCGGCGGCGTCGAGGGCTGGCCGGCTCTGCGGCGAGCTGATCTCGCGCGGCGGTTGCCTGTACGCCCGAGTGCTGCTGGGCGTCGGCGTGCACGACCTGACCGGCGGCTTCAAGTGCTTCCGCCGGTGGGTGCTCGAGGCGCTCGACCTGCGGACGTGCGACGCCGGCGGCTACGCCTTCCAGATCGAGCTGACCTACCGCACGATGCGCATGGGCGGACGGGTGGTCGAGCTGCCGATCATGTTCACCGACCGCACGCTCGGCCGCTCGAAGATGAGCCGCGCATCGTGCTCGAGGCGGTGTGGAAGGTGCCGGCGCTGCGGCTGCAGGCCGCGCGCGGACGGCTGGTCGAGGGCGACGCGGCGGAGCGGCCGTTGCCCTCCCTGTAACGATCGGGTTGCAGAATCTCGAAGTCACCGGACGGTGATCTACAGTGCGGCGCATGATCCGGCGTCCAGGCCCTCGCACGACCGTCCTCCTGATCCTCGCTACGACGGCGATCGCCGCCGGCGCCTGGCTGGGAACGGCCTATGCGGGGACCGCGCGCCTCCGCGACGTCAGTCCCGCCCCGGGCGCCTGGACGAACCGATCAACGCCCGACATCGTTCTGCGCGTGGACAACGTCTCCGGGCTGAAGCACTACACGGTTGCGATCGACGGGCGTGCCGTCACCGGCCAGGTCGAGCGGCGCGGCGATGGGCTTGCCGTCCTCGGGGTTCGGCTTGCCGACGGTCGCCACCGCGTCTCGGTCGAGGCAACCGCGGGCGGGATCTTCGGCGGTCACATCCGCCGCAGCTGGACGATCAACGTCGACACCAGGCGACCGAGCCTGCGCATTGCGGGCGTGCCGAATGGCTGGCTGCGCTCGGACACGCTCAAGCTCCGCGGCCTGACCGAAGCCGGCTCGCTGATCGAGGTGCGGGCGGGCACGGCCTCCGCCCGGGCGCGAGCCGCCGCCGACGGAAGCTTCGCCGTCAGCCTCCCGGTGGCGGACGGTTCGTCGCAGCTTTCGGTGACGGCACGTGACCGGGCAGGCAACGTCGCCGGCTCGACGGCTGCGCTACGGGTGGACGCCACCGCTCCCGGGATCGACGTCCACGCGCCGTCGACGGCACACACGAGCCGACCGCTGCTCACGGCCGACATCACCGACTCAAACGGCGTCACCGCCCAGCGCGCGACGCTCGACGGCATGGCGTTCCAGCTCAGCCGCCGGCCGACGACGGCGCTGGCCGAGGGCGTGCACCGGCTGAAGGTGTCGGCACGGGACGCGGCCGGCAACGAGACCCAACGCACGGCCCGAATCCTTGTGGACAGCACCGAGCGACTTGGAGACGCGACCCTCATCCGGGGAGCGAGGGGCGCCGACGTACTGGCGCTGGAGCGAGCGCTCAGGCGTCAGGGCTACTACACGGGCGCGCTCACGCACACCTACGGCAGCCGGACGGAGGCGGCGGTACGCGCGTTCCAAGCGGCCCGGCTGATGCCGGTGAACGGTGTTGCAGGCACCGACACCGTGGGCGCGATGTCCACTCGGATCGTGATCGACGAGTCCGATCACACCCTCACGCTGTATCGGACCGGCAGGCGGCCGCTGCGGTTCGGGGTCGCCGTCGGCCAGCCCGCGTATCCGACCCCCCGGGCACGTTCTCGATCATCACCAAGGTGGTCGACCCGACGTGGACGCCGCCGGACTCACCCTGGGCACAGGGTGCGCTGCCGATCCCACCGGGACCGGACAACCCGCTGGGAACGCGCTGGATGGGCATCAGCTCGCCCAACGTCGGCATCCACGGCACCAACGATCCGGCGTCGATCGGCTACAGCGTCTCGCACGGCTGCATCCGGATGCAGATCCCGGACGTCGAGCGATTGTTCGACATGGTGTACGTGGGCACGACCGTTACCATCCGTGCTTGAGACTCCGCCGGTCGGGGAATCTGCCCAGGTGACCTCGGTCTATACTTTGAAACCCGGTCAGTCCACCAAGGAGCCCGAGTGAACGACAACATCCTCGAAGTCAGCGACGCCAACTTCCAAAACGAGGTGGAGACCTCCGATCAGCCCGTCGTCGTGGATTTTTGGGCGCCGTGGTGCGGGCCCTGTCGCGTGATGGAGCCGATCCTCGACGAGCTGGCAGAGCAGAACCTCGGGCGTGTGAAGTTCACGAAGCTGAACGTTGACGACAACCAGGACACCGCCGCCAAGTACGAGATCCTCTCCATCCCGACGCTGTTGGTGTTCCAGGGCGGCTCCGTACAGAAGAAGCTGATCGGCGCGGTCCCCGGCGGCGGCTCGAAGATGAGCTCAGCACCTGGCTCGCCCCGGTCTAACTCTCGTCGCCTGCAAACCGTCGCCTCACTTTGTCGCCGCGGTCGGGCCGTGCGAAGCACTGTCCCTCCCTTGCTCCGCGTGAGGCTCGGTTTTCGACGACTCCGGCTGGTGGCGGGCGTCACACCCGTAGCGCCGCAACAGCCGCCACCCCAGCTCCAATCACGAGGGCGCCGGAGAACTGGCGCGTGGTGAGCCGTTCGCCGTACATGAAGTACGAGATGATTGCGGCCACGGCGGCGAACTGGGACGCCAGCACGGCCGGCACGGCCACGCCGTCGCGGGCACCGATGATGTAGCCGGCAAACCCGATGACCTCTGCGCAGCCGGAGAACGCGACCAGTGGCAGCGCCGCGCCCGGGCGAGGAAACGCGCCGCGCAGCACCAGCGGCGTCACCACGAACACGATCCCGACCACTCGCGCCACCAGGATCGTCCACAGCGGCCCGATCGCGTCTCCGGCCTGTGAGCTGGCGATCAGCCCCACCCCGAAGACGGCTGCAGCGGTGAACGCGTACAGCGACGGGCGCAGCTGGAGATCCGCCCTGCTGCCCTGAAACGTCACGATCATCACGCCGACGGCGACCACCGTCAGCGCCACCGAGATCGACGTGCTCAGCGCCTGGCCCAGCAGAACGACCGAGAACAGCGCTGCCAGCGCCCCCTCGGTCGATGCGATCGGCGCCACCACCCCCACCTTGCCGATGCGAAGCGCGCGGTAGAGCATCGAGAGGCCGAACACCGAGGCCGCGCCGGCCAGCAGCGCCCAGCCCGCTCCGCGGCGGCCGACGTCGGGCACGCCCTCGGCCAGGGGCGCCGCCACGATACAGAGCACCAGCCCGGTCAGCATCACGTAACCGAGCGCCTGCTGCGACCCGATCATGCGCGTCGACCGGGATGCCACGACCGTGGACGTGCCCCACAGGATCGCCGCCAGCAGCCCTCCCACCACGCCGATCACCGGAAGTGGTCCCAGCCATCCAGCTCGCGGGCGACCCCAGCCGCGTCCAGCAGCTCCACCACCGCACCCTCGATCAACACGCCGACGTCCGTCACCCAATCAGGCAACGGCAGGCTGGGGCCGACGGCGGCGAGCAGCTCGAAGTCCTCACCGCCCGCTGCGGCCTGTTCGACGGTCGCCCCGGGGGCAACCGGTAGCCGCTCGAGCCACACCTTCGCTCCGCAACCGCACGCGGCCGCCAGCCGGCGCACGTCGCCGGCGATGCCATCCGACACGTCGATCATGGCGCCGGCGATCGCGGCCAGCTCCAGGCCTTCGGCCAGCCGCGGGATCACGGGCAACGTGTAGCCGGAGGCGGCCTGGGCGCCCAGCCGGCCTGTGACCACCAGCCGGTCGCCGGGCCGGCCGCCCGAGCGGAGCACCGGCTGCTGTGCGCGGCCAACCGCCGTCACCGAGAGCGTCAGCACCGGTGCCCGCGAAAGGTCGCCGCCCGCCACGGGAACGCCGTAAGAGGCCAGCCCCGCGGCAAGCTGTCGCGTCCCGGCGAACCCCTCGGGCAGGCCGAACGCGGCCACCAGGCAGAGCGGAATGGCTCCCATCGCCGCCAGATCGGACAGGTTCGCACCGGCGGCGCGGGCGCCGATCGCGCGGTCGTCCAGACGGTCGCGATCGAAGTGCACGCCCTCGATCAGCATGTCAGTCGAGACCACGAGGCCGCCTTCCAGCACGGCCGCGTCGTCGCCGATGCCGACCACGACGCCGTCACCTGCACCGGCAACTTTCGCGATCAGCTCGATCAGCTCGTGCTCTGGTAGCATTGCAGCGCAATGTATCTGCTCGCCTTCTTCGGCTTCGCTTTTACCACCCGGCAGGGAGGCATCTGAGCGCGCGCCGAGACACCCGCAAGCTCGAGAGGCCTCCGATCGACGGGGGCCTTTTTGTTTGGAGGAAACGATCCGATGACCGAAACGACCGTCGCATATCCCGGTGAGGAGGGCGCCTACGCGGCCGAGGCCGGCGCCCAGTTGTATCCGGACGCCGAATTGATGGCCGTGCGGTCGTTCGCCGAGGTGATGAGAGCGGTGACCAGGGGCGAGGCCGGCTACGGCGTGCTGCCGATCGAGAACTCGCTGGCCGGGGCGGTGCCCGAGACGTACGACCTGCTCGCCCACGCCCCGCTGGCGATCGTCGCCGAGACGGTGCTACCCGTGCCGCACGTGCTGGTCGGCATCGCCGGGGCCAACATCGACGCACTGGTGCGCGTCCACTCGCACCCGATGGCGCTGATCCAGTGCCGGCGCTTCCTCTCGTCGCTGCCCGACACGCTGCCCGAGGTGGCGCCCAGCACGTCCGGTGCGGCACGCCGGGTGTCGGAGTCCAAGGATCCGCGACAGGCGGCGATCTCATCCCGGCGTGCCGCGGAGCGGTTCGGGCTCTCGGTGCTCCTGAACGACGTCTCCGACCACGCCCAGAACTACACCCGTTTCGTCTCCGTCGCCCCGCATACGCGGCTCGACCGGCGCGACGGCGAGCAGTGGCGCTGCGCGATCCGCTTCGTCACGCATCACCACCCTGGCGCGCTGCACGACGCGATCGAGCCGTTGAGGCGGTTCGGCGTCAACATGACCTCGCTCCAGTCGAGGCCGATCCCAGGCCGGCCGTGGGAGTACCAGTTCTACGCCGATCTGGAGGGGCACCCGATCGAGAAGTCGGTGGGCGAAGCCTTGGCTGCGATGCAGGAGAACGTGGCCGAACTGGCGCATCTGGGCTGCTATCCAGCCCACCCACGCCTGTGAACGCGCCGTGGGAGGGAGTGATCGCGTTCGGCCGGCCGCCCGAGGGCGAGCAGCTCGTGCACCGCGCCAGCGTGCCGGCGCGGGACGCCGAGTACGCACCGCTTCCCACCGCTCTCGAACCGCGGCTCGCGCAGGCTCTAAGGGCGTCGGGCATCGACCGGCTGTACAGCCACCAGGCGGCGATGTGGGAGGCCGCAACGGCGGGCGGTGCGATGGTCGTCACCGGCACGGCGAGCGGCAAATCGCTCGCCTTCAACCTCCCCGTGTTGGACGCGATCGCCCGCGACCCAGCGACACGCGCGCTGTACCTGTACCCGACCAAGGCGCTGGCCCAGGACCAGGCGCGAGCGCTGAGCGGCCTCGGTGCGCCGAACGCGCGGCCCGCGATCTACGACGGCGACACGCCGACCGCCGAGCGACGCCAGATCAGGGGGTGGGCGAACCTGATCCTGACCAACCCAGACATGCTGCACGTGGGCATCCTGCCGGCCCATTCGGCCTGGGCGGAGGCGATCGCGCGGCTTCGATTCGTGGTCGTGGACGAAGCGCACTCCTACCGGGGCGTATTCGGCTCCCACGTGGCGAACGTGCTCGCCCGGCTGCGACGGTTGGCGGCAGCCTATGGAGCCGAGCCGCGATTCCTGCTCGCTTCCGCCACGATCGCCAACCCCGGCGGGGCCGGCGCCACGCTGGCCGGGAGCGAGCTCGCGGTGATCGATCGCGACGGCTCACCCGCCGCCGAGCGGGACGTCTGTGTCTGGAACCCACCGCTGCTGGACGCCGAGCTCGGCATCCGGGCCGGCACCCTCGGCGAGGCGGCGACGCTGCTGGTGGGGTTGGTGACCCGCGGCCTGCGCACGATTGTGTTCGCCAAGTCGCGGCGCGGGTGCGAGCTGGTGCATCGTTACGCCCGCCAGGCGCTGCTGCTGCACGCACCCGAGCTGGCGCCCCGGATCGCTCCGTACCGCGCGGGCTACACGCCCGAGCAGCGACGCACGATCGAGCACCGGCTGTCGGAGGGAGAACTGCTGGGCGTCGTCGCCACCAGCGCGCTCGAGCTGGGAGTCGACATCGGGCTGCTCGACTGCGCGATCAGCGTCGGTTTCCCGGGAGCGATCTCGTCGTTGCGTCAGCAGTGGGGCCGCGCCGGACGTCGCGGCCTCGGCCTCGGCATGCTGGTGGCGGGCGAGGACCAGCTCGACCAGTACCTGGCCCGAAATCCCCGCCAGCTGCTGGAACGACCGGCCGAGGCCGCGGTCTGCAACCCCGCCAACCCGGTGGTGCTGGAGGGTCACCTGCGCTGCGCCGCGGCCGAGCTGCCCCTGACCGACGCCGACGCGGCCCACTTCGGGGAGCGGGGCATGGCGCTCGCCGCGACGCTGCCCGAGCTGATCGCCACACCGGCCGGGCTCGCCTATCGCGGCGCCGACCATCCGGCCGCCCGCATCTCGCTGCGCTCGTCGTCCCCCGATGCGGTCGCCGTCGTCGAGCGCGAGACCGGCACGCTGCTGGGCACGGTGGACGGGGCGCGTGCCGACTCGACCGTGCACGAGGGCGCCGTCTACCTGCACATGGGCGAGCAGTACCTGGTCGAGTCGATGGACAGCGCCACCCGGGTGGCGCTGGTGACTCCCTTCCGCGGCGACTGGTACACCCAGGTCAGGCGGCACTCGGCAACGGTTGTCGTCGCCGAGCGCGAGGCCCGCCGGCTGCCGGGCGCCGATCTCTGGTTCGGCGAGATCGAGGTGACCGAGCAGGTGGTTGGCTATCAGCGCAAGCGACTGTCCGACCACCGGCCGATCGACCTGGTCGCGCTCGACATGCCCGAGCACCGCTTCGCCACCGAGGCCGTGTGGTTCTCTCCGGCCGAGCCACCGGCGCCCGGGGTGCTGCTGGGCGCGCTGCACGCCGCCGAGCACGCCATGATCGGCCTGTTGCCGCTGCTGGCGATCTGCGACCGGGGCGACATCGGCGGGCTCTCAACCGACATGCACCCGCAGACCGGCCGGCCGACCGTGTTCGTCTACGACGGTCATCCCGGCGGGGCGGGCATCGCGCTGCGCGGGTTCGAGCTATTCGAAAGCTGGGTGCAGCGCACGGCCGAGCTGCTTCGCGACTGCCCGTGCGAGGCCGGCTGCCCGTCGTGCGTCCAGTCACCCAAGTGCGGCAACCTGAATGAGCCGCTGAACAAAATCGCCGCTGCGGCGCTGCTTCAGAGAATTGACCGACCGGAACGCGGCGGTGGCGCCGCATGACGTGTCCCCCAAGGTGCTAAAGTAGCCGCCCCGCGGGCGGTTAAAGGGAAACCGGTGAGAGTCCGGTGCGGTCCCGCCGCTGTAAGGGCGTTCGTGCGACGTGCCGAGAGGCAGCCACTGGTTCCGAGTGAGCCGGGAAGGCCAGCCGCACGACCCGGAGAGACTTCCGGGAAAGCGCGCCCGAGCCAGAAGACCTGCCTCCCGCGAGACGCAAACCACCTCTCGAGGAAGGAGGACGCGTTGGCAACCAATCGCCTTCGTCTCTTGTTCGCAGCGCTCGCGGCAGCCATGCTGCTCGCGCTTGCATCCGTCTCGCCGGCCCTGGCGGCCGGGTTGCGAGTTGAAGCCCCAAGGGGCACCGTGTTCCAGGGCCGGGTGACCCCGTTTGTGGGGACGCTGCAACGCCACACCACCACCAAGTCTACCGCGCTGGGCGCGCTGGTGACCGCGTCGAGGCAGAAGCCGTTCTCGCTCGGTTTGACGTGGAACGATTCGCTGGGGGGAGGCTGGGCCGGCTTCTTCGTGAACTCGATCGCGGGTATCACTCCACCGCTTGATTCGGCCTTCTGGGCGATCAAGGTCGGCCAGACGGCAATCCAGCAGGGCGCAGGGGCGACGACCGTCACCTCCTCGAGTCAGGTGCTCATCTACTACTCGACCTTCGACCCGGTCACGTTCGAGGCCCAGCCGACGCTGGGTCTGGGCAGAAGCGCAAGCCACGTCGAGCCCGGCGGCTCGGTCACGTTCACGGTGCGCTCGTTTGACGACGCCGGAACGCCCAGCGTGGCGGCCGGTGCGTGGGTGTGGGTGAACGGCGTCGCGTCGCACGTCGACATCACCGGCCACGTCAGGGTGCGGCTGGCAAAGGGGATCTACCAGGTACGAGCGACCATGCCGGGAGCGATCCGGTCGCGCACGCCTGTGGGTACGCGCCTCGTAGTCACGGTCCTGCTCGTCCTGGCCGCCGGTTGCGGTCGCGGCGCCGATGCGCCCGCGACCGGGCCCGCGGCGGTACGGGTGACGGTCAGCCGCGACTACGGCGCGGTCGTCCTCAGCGTCCACACCACGCCGGCGGGAGAGAGCGCTCTGAACGGTCTGCGGCGCGTGACCAAGGTCGGTACCAGCTATGCCGGCCGCTTCGTCCAGTCGATCGACGGGCTCTCCGGAGACCGCTCGGCGGGCACGGACTGGCTGTACTTCGTCAACGGCATCGCACCGGACAGCGGCGCGGCCGATGTCGACCTACACCCCGGTGATCGCGAATGGTGGGATCGTCGCTACTGGAGTGACCTGATTCAGACGCCGGTTGCAATCGGTGCCTGGCCGGAACCGTTCGTGCACGGCTACGGCGGTCACCGGCACCCGGTGGCGGTTTCCGGACCGGCATGCGCAAGCGCGATCAGCGACGCGCTTGGCGCCGCGGGAGCCGACGTGGTGACCGGGAAGGCGGACTACCGCGTCGAGGTGGAGACCTTCGCCCAGGCCGCCGGGGAGCTCGCCGACTGGCAGGGCCGCGGGCTGACGGTCTCGCTCCAGAACGGCGCCGTGATGGTGTATCGCGGCGCCGGCGGTCGCGTGGCACTGCCGGCCGCCCACGCCCTGATCGTCGGCTACCAACCACCCGTAGCGCCGGGCGACGCGGTCGTGCTGGTGGTCGCCGGTGACACCGAGGCGAGCGCCTGCGCGGCGGCCGCGACGCTTGCCTCGCACCCGTCTCGGGTCGCCGGCACCTACGCCGTTGCGCTCGATGCCGACGGCGGCGTGATCGCGGCAGGAGGGCGGCCGTGAGCCCGCTGCCGATCGGCCTGCTGTGCGGCGCCCTGCTGGTCGGCTCGGTGACGCTCTCCAACCCGTTCTCGGTGGCCGCCTGTGCCGCGGCCTCCGGCATGCTGTTGTGGTCGGCGCCGCCGCCGCGGGCGATGTACGTGTGGTTTGCCGGTGTGACCGCCCTGCTGGTGTTCGCGTTCAACCCGTTCGTCGGCGTACAGGGCCTGACGCCGCTGTGGACCGGACCGCAGATTCCGGTGCTGGACACCGAGGTGACGCAGGAGGAGCTGGTCTTCGGCCTGTCGGCGGCGTTTCGCATCATCGGCTCCTCCTTCGCCATTGCCGCATTCGTCCGTCTCGCCGACGGCGACCGGGTGCTGTCCGCCGTGGCCCGAGTGGCGCCGAGGTCGGCGATGATCGCCGCCCTCGCGTCACGGCTCCTGCCGACGCTGGAACGCGACGCCGAGGGTCTCGCGCTGGCTGCCCGGTCGCGCGCGGCCGGCCTCACCCGCCGGCGAGAGGTTGCCGCGCTGGCCACACCCCTGGTGGCGCTGTCGCTCGAGCGGTCGATGTCGCTTGCGGAGGCGATGGAGGCCCGCGGCTACGGCGGCGGCCCGCGCACCCGTCCGCCACGAGCTGCGATGACAGGGCCCGAACGGGCGCTGCTCGCGATCGCCGTGATCGTGAGCGCGGTCGTCGGCGCTGCCGCACCCACCGACAGCTACCGCTACTACGACCTGCTCGACGATCCGGTGACGGCACAGGGCCTTGCCGTCGCGGGTGCGTTGCTGGTGCTTGGAGCCCTCGCCGCGGGGGTGGTGCGATGGCGGCGCTGAGCTTCGACGACGTCCGCTACCGCTACCCGGACGGCGCCTCGCCGGCGCTTGACGGGATCACACTGGAGGTCGAGGAGGGCCAGATGGTGCTGTTGCTGGGCGAGTCCGGCTGCGGCAAGTCGACGCTGCTGCGCGCGGCGCTGGGCCTGGTGCCGCACTTCCACGGCGGGCGGCTCTCCGGCCGCGTGGTCAGCGTTGGGCTCGACACTCGCGACAACCGGCCTGGTGCGATCGCCAGGCGGGCGGGATTGGTGTTCCAGGACCCCGAGTCGCAGCTCGTGATGCGGCGGGCCGACCACGAGGTCGCGTTCGGCCTCGAGAACCTGGGCTGCCCGCCGGTGGAGATGCTGACCCGCACGGAGGAGGCCCTCGACCGCCGCAGGCGCCTCGCACCTGGCCGAGCGTGAGACCGCGCGGATGTCCGGCGGCGAGCAGCAGAGGGTGGCGATCGCCTCCGTGCTGGCGATGGGCCAGCAGCTGCTGCTGCTGGACGAGCCGACCAGCCAGCTCGACCCGGTGGCTGCCGAGGAGCTGTTGGCCCTGGTCACGCGTATCAACCGCGACCGCGGGGTGACGGTGGTGGTTGCCGAACACCGCACGGCCCGCATCTTCGGCGAGGCCGACCGCGTGATCGTGATGGACGCGGGCCGTATCTCGTTCGACGGCACGCCGCGCGAGGCCGCCCGACACCTCGCCTCGGCCGCCCCGTGGTTGCTGCCGCCGGTAACGCAGGCCTTTGCCGCCGCAGGGCGTCCGGAGCTTCCGCTCTCGGTGCGCGAAGCCCGGGCGCTGGTGACGACGGTCGAGCCTCTGCCGCCGGCATCCCGGCCGGCGCCTGATCCGGTGGTGGCGGTTGACGGCATCCACAAGCGGTTCGGGCGCATCGAGGCTCTGCGAGGGGCGACCACCGGCTTCGGCGCTGGGCAGGTGACGGCGCTGCTGGGCGCCAACGGAGCCGGCAAGACGACGCTGGCGCAGATCGCCGCACGGCTCGTCGAACCGGACTCGGGACGGGTCAGCGGCACCGCTGCGGGCGGGTACGTCGAGCCAGAACCCGGCCCACCATGCCCTGCGTGAGACGGTCGCAGATGAGGTGGGATACGCACTCGAGAACCTGGGCGTGCAATCTCGCCGAGCGCGACACGGCGGGTGCACGCCGAGCTGGAGCGATTCGGCCTGGACGAGCTGGCCGGGCGACACCCACGCGATCTCTCCAGCGGCGAACGGCAGCGGCTCGCGATCGCCTCGGTGACAGTGATGCGACCCGCTCTGCTGCTGCTCGACGAGCCGACCCGCGGGCTGGACGGCCTGCGCAAGCTGGCGGTGGCGAGCTGGTCAAGCGGCTGGCGGCGGACGGCTGTGCGGTCGGCGTGATCACCCACGATGTCGACTTCGCGGCCGAGGCCGCCACCGACGTGACGACGATGGCGCGAGGACGGGTGCTGGCCGATCGCGCGCCCCGCGAGCTGCTGGCGCACGGCGGCTTCTTCGCCTGCCAGCTCGGCCTCGCACTGGGCTGCGTCTCGATTGCCGACGCGGTCGCACGGCTGGCCGAGGGGCGGGAGCGGACGCATGTCTAGCCTGGTGCTGCTGATCGCCGTGGCCTGCGTCGCGCTGGCGGTGTCGGCGGTCGAGACCGGCCCCAACCGCAGCCGGGAGCTCTCGCTGGTGGCGGCCCTTGCCGCGGCGGCAGCCGGAGGACGGGTGCTGTTCGCGTTCATCCCCAACGTCCAGCCGGTGACGATCATCGTCGCCATCACGGGAGCCACGCTGGGCGCGCGAGCCGGAATCGCGACCGGCGGCGCGGCGGCGCTGCTCTCGAACGCTGTGCTCGGCCAGGGGCCGTGGACCGCCTGGCAGATGATCGGCTGGGGCCTGGTCGGCGCCTCGGCGGCGCCGCTGGGCAGGCTGCTGCGAAACCGATTCGCGCTCGCGGCGTTCGGCATCGCCTGGGGCTTCATGTTCGATTGGCTGATGGACGTCTGGGCGTGGAGCGCGCTCGGCCCCAGCGCCGACCTGCACTCCTTCCTCACGCTCGCCGCCACCGGGCTTCCCTTCGACATCGCGCACGCGGCCGGCAACGCGGTCATCGCAATCGTCGCGGGGCCGTCCCTGATCCGCATGCTCGACCGCTACGCGCGGCGACTGCACGCAACCTTCGCACCATTGGAGCCGACATGATCCGACGAACGCTGATCCTCACCGTCTCGCTGCTCGCCCTCACCTCCCAGTTCGCTCAGGCGGCGGGCGGCGGCGATTACCTGGCCTCACGGCAGACCCTCTCCGGCGGCTTCGCCGAGCCGGGCGGCGCGGCTTCGGTCTCGCTGACGGAGTGGGCGGTGATGGGCCTCGCCGCCGCGGACCGGAACCCGGCCATCATGCACCGCAGCGGCGGCAAGACGCCGACCGCCTTCCTCGCCGCCCACGCCAAGGACTGGCACGACGCGTTCTCGCTCGAGCGAGGGATCCTGGGAGTCGTCGCGCTGGGCAAGAACCCGGCCAGCTTCGCCGGCCGAAACCTGGTGAGCGCGCTGCGCTCGACCGTCGCAGCGAACGGCCGCATCGGCCCGTACTCGAACTCGACCTACTGGGGCGTGCTGGCGTTCCGTGCCGCAGGCGCGACGCTTCCCTCCCGTTCGCTGGCCTACATTCGCGGCCTGCAGGGCACCGCCGGCGGCTACGGCTACGCCCCCGGAACCGGCGCCGACTCGAACGACACGGCGGCCGCCGTGATGGCGCTGCGATCGGGCGGCGTCCCGTGTGCGTGGAAGGCGGTCGCCCACGCCTACGACTTCCTGCACAGCCTGCAGCGCGGCGACCACGGCTACGCGCTGAACGTCTCGGCGGGCTCGGACAGCCAATCCACGTCGTGGGTGATCCAGTCCCGGATCAAGTGCGGCCTGGCGAACACCGGCGCGCTCGGCTACCTGGCCAACCGCAAGCGCACGAACGGCTCCTACGAGTACCGGGCCGGCCTGATGCAGACGCCGGCCTGGGTCACCTCTCAGGTGCTCCCGGCCGTCAACGGACGGGCGTATCCGATCCGATAACGACAGCTGACGGCGAAAACCGAGCCTCGGGAGGAGCGAGGGAGGCACAGTGCTCTGCACGGGCCGACCGAAGCGACGATGCGAGGCGACGGTTTGCAGCCGTCAGCCCATCAACCAGACGGCCACCGCGATAATGAAATAGATAATCAGCAGCTGGAACCCCTCCAGCCAGTTGGTCTCGCCCGATCGCGCGACCAGCGTCGAGCCGATCGCCGCGGCGCCAAGCGCGGCCAACTGGAGCGGGTCGAACACCAGCGACATCTCGTTGCCGATCAGCATGCTCGCGAACACGGCGATGCCGCTGGCCAGCAGCGAGATCTGGATGCCGGAGCCATAGGCGATGCCCATCGCGAAGTCGACCCGGTTCGCCAACGCCAGCTTAACGGCCGAGAAGTGCTCGGCGACGTTGCCGATAAACGGCACCACGATCAGCCCGATGAACTCGCGCGGCACACCCCAGGCGTCGATCGTTGGCTTGATCGAGTGGACGAGCACCTCAGACACGACACCGGTGGCCACCGCGGTCACCCCCAGCATCACGATCGCCTGCCTGCGCGTCCAGCGCATCTCGCCCGCCTCGTCCGAGAACCGCAGCCCGGGCGACGTGAACGAGAAATAGAGGTATGCGAAGTAGCACAGCAGCAGCGCGGCCGCCGTCCAGCGTGAGAGCACCAGCTCGGCGCTGACGTCCGGCTCGAGGGCATGGAACAGCGTTGGGATGCCCAGGCCGATCACCCCCAGCACCAGCATCGACGAGTTGGTGGCGGCGACCCGCTCGTTGAACGTCTGGATGCCGTACCTCCAGCCCCCGAGCAGCAGCGCCAGGCCGAGGATCAGGAGCACGTTGCCGAGCACCGATCCGATGATCGACGCGCGCGCGATGTCGGACAGACCGGCATCGATGGCGAGCACCAGGATCACGACCTCGGGCAGGTTTCCGAAGCTGGCGTTGAGCAGGGCCGAAACGCGGGGCCCAGCCGAATCGCCCGCCTGCTCGGTGGCCTCTCCCAGCGCCCAGGCCAACCCGGCCACGGCGACGCCCGCCACCACGAACACCAACTGCCCGGCGACGCTCGCCAGCCGCAGGCCGAGCGCCAGCGCCGACACCCCGAAGATGATCGCAAAGGCGACCTTTTGAAAGCGGGTCACAGGTACCAGACCGCCGTTGCGATGATGGCGTAGACCGCCACCAACTGCGCGCCCTCCAGCCAGTTCGACTCGCCGTCGGCGGCGATCAGGGCGGTGATGAACACGGCCGACACCAGCGCGATGATCTGGAGCGGCGGGAACACCAGGTCGAAGCTGTGGGGAGTCAGCAGCGAGATGAACACCAGCAGCGGCGCCACGCCGAGCGCGATCTGCAGCGACGACCCAAGGGATACCAGCATCGAGAAGTCCATGTCGTTCTCGTAGGCGATCTTGATGCCGACGATGTTCTCGGCGATGTTGCCGACCAGCGGCACGATGATCAGCCCGAGGAACACGGCCGAGATACCGAGATCCGCGATCACCTTGGAGAGGGTGCCGACGAACACATCCGCGATCACCGCCACCGCACCGGTCGAGAGCAGCAGCAGCAGCATCGCCAGCCGCGCCGACCAGTGCGCGACGGCGTGCTTCTCGACGCCCTCGCGGCCACCTCCGGCGTGCGGAAGAAGAAGATCAGCATCAGCACGTAGAGCGACAGCAGGATCGCGGCAGTCACGTCGCTCAGGGACTGCACGTCGGCATGGGAGCCGACCCGGTCGAAGAGGGTCGGGATGCCGAGACCGATCACCGCCAGCGCCAGCATCGACGCGTTCATGCCGGCCACCCGCTGGTTGAACGTCTGCAGGCCGTTGCGAAAACCCCCCACCAGAAACGAGAGCCCCAGCACGAGCAGCGTGTTGCCGAGGATCGACCCGGTGATCGAGGCCTTGGCCACCGCGATCTCGCCCGCCCGGATGGCGAAGATGGTGATGATCAGCTCGGCCGCGTTGCCGAAGGTGGCGTTCAGCACGCCGCCGACCTTGGGACCGGCGCTCTCGCCCAGCTGCTCGGTGGCGACGCCGACGATCCACGCCAAGGCCACCAGAGCCAGTGCGGAGACGACGAACACGAGCGTATTGCCGGCGTCCGCCAGAGCGAGAGCTCCAGCGGCCAGGGCGGTGGCCGCAGCCACGCCGACGGAGATGCTCTCGAACCTGTTGAGGGCGCGGGTCACCGCGGGGAGACTACCCAAGCGTCGGGCGGGGGCGGAGGTCGCGGCCGCACCGCGTCACAGCACCACGACCGCCTCCGGCCGCGAAAGGCCGCTCATCCACTGGCCGGCCGGGCCGCCGTGGTAGTGCCAGCGCACGAGATAGCTGCCGTTGCGAGGCAGGCTCACGAGCCGTGCGTAGCGGCCACCGACGTGGACGGTGGCGGCGCCCATCCTGTGCCAAACCGTGCCGGCGCTGCGCCTGTACTCGGCCACGACGGGACGCCCGCCCAGAACTCCCAGCGTCTGGCCCGAGAACCGGAACGTCTCGCCGGCCGCGGCGATCAGCGGCCCACGGTGGGGCGGTCCGGCGGCAGCCGTGAGCGGCGGGATGACGAAGACGGTGTGCCCGCCGGCGACAGCCGGAGCCCGCGTCTGCGACCCGAGGAAGACCGCCCTCCACGTCATCCGCCGCACGATCTGCCGCGAGAGCGTGACCGACCAGCGGCCGTCGGCGCCGGTGCGACGCGGCCACTCCCGGATGCCGAGCAGATCCCCTCCCTGGAGGTAGACGCGCTCGCCTGACACGGCACCGCCGCCGTCGGCCAGCCGGCCGTGGAAGATCAGCCGCGTGCCATAGCGAATCACGCGATCGCCGGATGGCGCCGCCGTCAGCGTCGTGACGGCGGGGGCGGGTGGGCTGGGGACGTAGCCGGCGAGATCGACCGCGAGCAGACTCGACCTGACCGAGCCGATACCGGTGGCGAGGTCATAGCCCGGCGTAGCCGGGTACTGCCCCTTGCCCCCGATATGGTTGTCTCCACGGACGATGTCCCGGAACACGGCGCGGTGTCACGCAATCGGTCGTACAGGAATGGGTTGGCGAACCCCAGCCGCTGGCCGCCATGGGCGCGCGAGTACTGGTTCATGTCTGCCACGATCCCCGCCAGCAGGGGGGCTGC
This sequence comes from uncultured Actinomycetes bacterium, assembly GCA_963755675.1. Lineage (GTDB taxonomy): Bacteria > Actinomycetota > Thermoleophilia > Gaiellales > JAICJC01 > JAICYJ01. The sequence goes on along the minus strand of CAVWLK010000079.1, from coordinate 46,749 downwards.
GGCGCTGGTGCCGCCGAACGTCGTCCAGCCGAGACGGCCGCAGGCGTCCGTCGAGCAGTAGACGATGTGGCCGTGGTCGATCGGCGAGGAGTGCAGCGCGACGTCCGGCAGCTCGACGATGGCCGTTCGAGAACGGGTTCACAACCCCGACGCCGGCCTGCCAGGAAGGCCGCTGCCAGAACCGCGACAGACCGCCTCCGCCCGCCCCGGCGGCGTCGTTCCACACGACCTCGCGATGGCCGTCCGACCGCTTCAGGTGCAGCGTGCGTTCCCCCCACGCCGGTCGCAAACGGCTGGGCGGCCGGATCATCCACCGCCAGCACGGGGAATCCTGAGCAGTCGAACGAACCCGAGTCGCCCGATGCGGCCAGCACCGTGATGCCGGAGACGGCTGCCAGCTGGAGAGCTTGGTTGGTCGCGGCCACCCTCGCCGGAGCGATCAACGGCTCACACACGCCCCAGCTGTCCGACACGATCCGCACGCCGGTGACCGGCGCGTCGGCCACGATCGCGTTCAGCATTGCCGGCAGCGACGTCGTCGGGGGCGCCATGTAGACGTAGGCGTGATCCAGCCCGGGGGCGGCGGCGATCGCCGTCTCGACGTCCAGCTCCACCTCGGCCGAACCGGACGGTCGGGCGCCGTCGTGCCGACGGCGACGTCGCTGACGGGCACGGAGAGGCCGAAGCACGCCTGGTACACGGCCATTCCGAGGGCTTGTAGGCCGAGAACTCGACGAACGCGATCCGCTCGCCGGAGCCGTCGAAGCCGGCGTTGATCAGCGCATCGTGGCCGTAGCCGCCGCTCGATCCCAGCTGCGCAGGCAGGTAGCCGCCGGTCTCGGCCGGGCCCGAGCAGCCTGGCGTGGCGACGCCCGCGCCGGGTGAGAGCAACGGCTGTGGTATCGCCTCGGCGTCTCGAGGCCTCCGACGTCCTGCACCAGCCCGGCGATCGAGGCCGGCGGCCGCGGGGGTTAGAGCGGGCGGCGGAAGCCGGTGCCGTCCGGCGCTCACCCGCCACCAGTGAGACGTCAAAGGCATGGGCGACCGCGGCCGGCGAGCCGCTGAAGGTCAGCGTGAGCCCCTTGTGGGAGTGGAGACCAGCCCACGGACGGCCATCGCCGTGCGGACAGCGCGCAGGCTCGGCCGCGGTGGGCAGGAAGAGCTGCCGCACCAGCCGCGGCGAGAGCGGGGCGCGTGCGCTGGACGTCGCCGCCAACCTGGCCAGCAGCGCGGGGTTGTGCGGCCGCAGCTAGAGCGTCACCTCGATCGGCGGCCCCGAGACGAGCGGTCGCAGCCTGGCGGACTCCGCGGCGCGGGTCGAAGCCGACCCGGCCGCGAGGGCGGCGAGCAGGACGAGCAGCGAGATCAACGTGCGGGAGCCGATGCTGGAACGCTACCGGTTCAAGGGGGTGGAGCGGCTCACGCTCTACTCGACGAACGCGCCCATGCGCTCGAACTTCTGCCGTCGCAGCCGGCGGCGCTCCGGCGCGGGCAGGGTGGCGCAGAAACTCGAGCTCCGCCGCGATCGCGTCGCCCAGTAGCTCAGCCGCCTTTGCGTGGTCGCGATGGGCGCCGCCGCCCGGCTCCGGCACGATCACATCGACCACCCCCAATGCTAGACAGGCCTCCGCAGTCGGCCGCAGCGCGGCCGCCGCCCGCTTGGCCTCGCCGGCATCCTTCCACAGGATCGCAGCGCAGCCCTCTGGGGAGATGACTGTGTAGATGGTGTGCTGCTGCATCAGCACGCGGTCGGCGACGCCAATCGCCAGCGCGCCGCCGGAACTGCCCTCGCCGATCACACAGGCCACCACGGGCACCTGCAGGCCCATCATCAGCAGCTGCGATCGCGCGATCGCGCCCGATTGACCGCGCTGCTCCGCTCCCACGCCGGGATAGGCGCCGGGCGTGTCGATCAGCGTCACGACCGGAAATCCCAACCGCCCCGCCAGCTCGAACACCCTCATCGCCTTGCGGTATCCCTCCGGCCTCGGCATGCCGAAGTTGCGAAAGCTGCGCTGCTTGAGGTCGCGCCCCTTCTGATGGCCGACGAAGGCCACCGTCTGTCCGCGAAACGACCCCAACCCCGCCACGATCGCGGGGTCGTCGCCCTCGGCGCGGTCGCCGTGCAGCTCGATGAAGTCGTCGCAGAAGCGCGCCAGGTAATCGAGCGTGTAGGGACGATCCTGGTGGCGGGCGAGCTCGACCGCATGCCAGGAATCGCCGTCCGCGCCGCGCCGGCGCAGGAACCTGAGCCGCTCAGCCGCCGTCACGTTCCGGGAACAGGTCGCCGATGCGGCGGCGGGCGCCGCCCAGTATGCGTCCGACGGCGCGCTGCGCGCCGAGGTCTGGCAGCAGTGCGGTGCGGCGATACGGCGTGCCGCCGGCCAGCAGCCAGGCCACCCGCGCGACGGTGTCGCGAAGCTCGCCCCGCGGCACGATCAGGTCGATGTGGCCGTGCCGCTCGTTGGATTCGGCCAGGCCGAAGTCGTCGGGGATGTTCTCGCGCGTCGTCTGCGCACCACCCGCGGTCCCGAGAACGAGAGCAGCGCGCCCGGCTCGGCGATGATCACGTCCCCAAGGGCGGCAAAGCTGGCCGCAACGCCGCCCGTCGTCGGGTGTGCCAGCACCGACACGTACGGCCGGCCGGCCTCGCGCAGCTCGTCCACAGCCGCGACCGTCTTCGCCATCTGCATCAGGGCCAGCACTCCCTCCTGCATGCGCGCCCCGCCGGAGGCGGCCACGGAGACGAGCGGCGCCCGCCGCTCGACCGCCAGTTCGGCGGCTCGGAAGAACTTCTCCCCCACCACCGAGCCCATGCTGCCGCCCAGGAACGTGAAGTCCATCACCGCCAGCGCGACGGGCAGGCCACCGATCTCGGCGCCGCCGACCAGGATCGCGTCGTGCAGCCCGGTCTGGCGCTCGGCAGTCTCCAGCCGCTCCCCTAGGGACGCGTGTCGACGAACTCGAGCGGATCGGCCGAGTGCAGGTCACGGGCGATCTCGCTCCACGATCCCTCGTCGACCAGCTGCACGATCCGCTCGCGGGCGGTGACCGGGAAGTGGTAGCCGCAGTGGGCGCACACCCGCAGGTTGGCGACCATCTCCTCCTCGCGGTAGTGCGAGTCGCAGCTCGGGCAGGTGTTGCGCGCGCGCGCAGTCGCCGACTCGGGCTCCTCCATGCCCTCGCCCACGAGCGTGATGTCGACGCTGATCTCTTTGGCCACTGACCCTCGAAGCTGGGACGCGCGAGCGTCCGGGTTGGTTGCGCGGCCGGCTCGGCTAGCCGGTCTGGTCCCAGCGGCGCAGCACCAACACCGCGTTGTGCCCACCAAACCCGAACGAGTTGGTCAGCGCGTACTCGACGTCGGCCTCGCGACCCACGTTGGGAATGTAATCGAGGTCGCACTCGGGATCGGGATCGGTCTGGTTGATGGTCGGAGGCAGGTACGAGTCGCGCATCGCCAGCGTCGTGATGATCGTCTCCAGCGCTCCGGCGGCGCCCAGCAGGTGACCGGTCTCGCTCTTGGTCGACGAGGTTGGGATCTGGTAGGCCCGCTCCTCGCCCAGCGCGATCTTGAGCGCGCGCGTCTCGGCCGAGTCGCCGGCCGGCGTCGAGGTGCCGTGCGCATTCACGTAGCCGATCATGTCGGGCGTCACGTCGCCGTCCGCCAGGGCGTTCCGCATCGCCCGAGCGGGATTCACCCCCAGCGGATCCGGCTCCGTGACGTGGTGCGAGTCGGAGGACATGCCGTAGCCGAGGATCTCAGCGTAGATGTGGGCGCCGCGCGCCTGTGCACGCCCGAGCTCCTCGAGCACCAGCACGGCACCGCCCTCCGCCAGGATGAAGCCGTCACGGCCGGCGTCGAACGGTCGACTTGCGCCCTCGGGATCGTCGTTTCGTCGCGACAGCGCTCGCATCGTGCCGAACCCGCCCAGTCCCAGCGGCACGACCGGCGCCTCGACCCCACCCGCCAGCATCGCATCGGCCATGCCGGCGCGGATGTAGAGCACGGCGTTGCCGATCGACATCGCCGAGGCAGCGCAGGCGGTGCACTCGGTCGTGAGCGGGCCGCGCGTGCCGAGCGCCATGGAGATCTCGGCGGCGCCCATGTTGGGGATCAGGGCAGTCACCCAGAACGGATTCAGCCGATCAGGGCCGGCCTCGAACAGCTTGCGATGGGCGACCTCCTCGGTCTTGAGCCCGCCGATGCCGGTGCCGATCGAGCAGCCGATACGATCGGCATCGGCGCGCACATCGATGCCGGCATCCTCGACCGCCATCGAGCCCGCCGCCACTGCAAACTGCGCGAAGCGATCGGTCTTGCGCACCGATCGGTGGTCCATGAACTGCTCGGGCTCGAACCCTTGCACCTGGGCCGCAATCCGCACATGTCCCTCGAAGCCCTCGACCTTTGACACGCCGGAGCGCCCCGCCCGCACGCTCTGCCAGGTCTCCTCGGCCGTCAGCCCGCATGGCGTAATGGCACCGATGCCGGTGATCACCACTCGTCGCCTGCCGTTGCTCTCGGTCATATCCCCAGTCCTCCATCCACAGCGAGCACGTCACCGGTGATGAACGCCGACGCGTCGGAGCACAGGAAGCGTACCGCCCGCGCCACGTCTGACGGATCACCGAGCCGCCCCAGCGGGGTGTTTGCAAGAATGGCATCGCGTGCCTGTTCAGGCAACACATTCGTCAGCTCGGTGGCGATGTAGCCGGGCGCGATCGCGTTGACGCGGATTCCGCGTCCGCCCAGCTCCTTCGCCAGCGCCTTTGTGAGTCCGATCAGGCCGGCCTTCGACGCGGCATAGTTGGTCTGCCCGGCATTGCCGTGCACGCCGACGATCGACGAGATGTTCACGATCGAGCCGCGCCGGCGTTTCAGCATCGGCCGCGACAGCGCCCGGCAGGTGAAGAACGCGCCACCGAGGTTGGTGTCGATCACATCGCGCCAGTCCTCCTCGGACAGCCGCATGATCAGGTCGTCGCGGGTGATACCGGCATTGTTGATCAGGGCTTCGATCGGGCCGATCTCGCTCTCGACATGTGCCACCAGAGCGGCGGCGCCGTCAGCGGAGGCAACGTCGCCCTGCACCGCGTGGGCCGTGCCGCCGGCGGCGGCGATGCGACCGCAAACCTCGTCAGCAGCCTCGGCATTGCGCGCGTAGTTGACGGCAACGATCGCGCCTGCGGACGCCAGCTCCTCGCAGATGGCTGCGCCGATGCCGCGCGAGCCGCCGGTCACCAGCGCAACCATGTCGTCCAGCTCACGAGACATCGGCGGTCACCTCCAGGGCGGATTCGAGCTCGGCCGGAGAGCCGATGGTGATCGACTGAACGGAGGTGTCAATGCGCTTGATCAGGCCGGCCAGAACGCCGCCCGAACCCAGCTCGATGAACACGTCCACTCCGTCGGCGATCAGTGATTGGACGGCCTGGGTGAAGCGGACCGGCGCGGTCAGCTGCTCGAGCAGCAGCTCCGGGACGCGCTCGACCGCCTCGATCTGGCTGGTCACCGTGCTCATATAGCGGGTTGTCAGCGGGCCGAATGCCGCCGCGTCCAGCGCCGGGCGAAAGTCGTTCGCGGCGTCGGCCATCAGCGGGCTGTGGAAGGCGCCCGTGACACGCAGCCGGATCGCCTTGCCCCCGGCCGCCTTGGCGCGCTCGGAGACGTCGGCCACGCCCTGCTCGCTACCGGAGATGACGACCTGTCCCGGGCAGTTGTAATTGGCGGGCCACACCTGATCGGCCTCGCTGCACAGCCGCTCGACCTCCTCATCTGCGAGTCCCAGAAGAGCGGCCATCGCGCCGGGCACCGTGGACGACCGCGTCGCCATCCCCCGCGCCCGGACGAGCCCGATCACGTCGGACACCGAGAGGCTGCCCGCGGCAGCCAGCGCCGCGTACTCGCCGACGCTGTGTCCGACCACCACGTCGGGCCGCAGGCCGGTGCGCTGCTCGACCGCCCGCAGGGCTGCCAGCGAGGTGGCGACCAGCGCCGGCTGGGTGTTCTCCGTCAGCGAGAGCTCCTCGAGCGGGCCGTCCCGGCAGAGCGCCGCCAGGTCGAATCCGAGCCGCTTCGACGCCTCGTCGAACACCACCCGCGCCTCCGGGAAGTCCTGCGCCAGCTCCTGGCCCATACCGACTCGCTGGCTGCCCTGACCGGGAAAGCAGAACGCGATGCTGCTCATCGTGCACGCTCCTTCGTCCATTCCATCACGCACGAGCCCCAGGCTAGCCCGCCTCCGAATCCGACCATCAGCACGATGTCCCCCGCGTCGATACGTCCCGCCCGCCAAGCCTCGTCGAGGCAGATCGGGATCGACCCGGCAGATGTGTTGCCGTACAGGTCAACGTTGGTGAAGACGCGGGCCTCGTCCAGACCAAGGCGGCGGGCGGCATGGTCGATGATGCGGCGGTTGGCCTGGTGAGGCACGAACACGTCGACATCGGCGACGGTCAGATTCGCCGCCTCCAGGCAGCGCTCCGAGGACTCCACCACCACGCGGGTGGCGAACTTATAGACCTCCGGGCCGTTCATCTGCACGTAGGGCCCCTCCGGCTCGGTCTCGCGGTGGCCGGCGGCCGCCACCGACAGCAGGCACGCGCCGCGCCCGTCAGCCCCCATCTCGAAGCCGCGCAGCCCGCGGCCGGCCTGATCGCGGCGCAGCACCACCGCTCCCGCGCCGTCACCGAACAGGATGCAGGTCGACCGGTCACCCCAGTCGAGCAGGCGCGAGAACACCTCGGTACCAACCACCAGCACCGTCTCGGCCAGCCCGGACGCGATCTGCGAGTAGCCCTGTGCGAGTGCATAGATGAACCCCGTACACGCCGCTGACAGGTCGTAGCCGGCCACGTTGTCCGCGCCGATCCGTTCACCGATCAGCGAGGCGGTGGCGGGGAAGTAGTAGTCAGGGCTGGCGGTGGCAGCCACGATCAGATCGAGCTCCGCGGGATCGATGGCGGCGCTCTCGATCGCGCGCCGGGCGGCCTCGGCGCCGAGCGACGCGGAGGATTCGTGTGGCGCCGCGATTCGCCGCTCGCGGATGCCGGTTCGCTGCGCGATCCACTCGTCGCTGGTGTCGACCATCGTGGCGATCTCGTCGTTGGTCATCACGCGCTCCGGCACGTGCGAGCCGATGCCGAGCAGCGAGACGCCCTCGCGGCAGGCCGCGATCACGAGACGAGCTCGGTCAGCGCGAAGGTCAGCGCCGCGCGACAGGCCAGCTCGCCGTCCACCGAGGCCGTGGCGTCGGCCTTGCCGATCGGCCCGCGCAGGCGCGTGATGCGGCACTCCAGCGTGAGCGTATCGCCGGGAACCACGATCCGCTTGAAGCGGACGTCGTCGATGCCGGCGAACAGGGCCAGTCGGCCCGCAAAGCCGGGGGAGGCGAGACCGCAGACTGCCCCCACCTGGGCCAGCGCCTCGACCTGAAGCACGCCCGGCATGATCGGGCGGCCGGGAAAGTGACCCCGCAGATACCATGCTTCGGGATCGACGTGATACCGGCCGACGGCATGCTCGCCGGCGACCAGCTCGACGATCTCGTCGACCAGCAGGAACGGCTCCCGGTGGGGGATGATCGCCTCGATGCCGGCCCGATCGAGCGGCAGGGCGAGCGCCTCGCTCACGCGGAGGCCGCCTCGTCCGCCAGCACGATCGAGCGCCGCATACGGGCGCGGCCGCGGTGGGCATGGCACTTCACGGTGCCCACCGGCATCGCCATCGCATCCGCGATCTCCTCATAGGACAGCGAGAGCACATCCTTCATCACCATCACCTGGCGCTGGTCGGCAGACAGGTCGTCCATGCCGCGAGCGAGCGACGCCCGCTGCTCGCGCTGGCAGGCGACGTCATGCGGCTCGCCGGTAGCGGCCAACTCGGGTGCGACCTCCAGCGGCTGGTGCCGGCGGCGGCGTTGGCGCTCGCCGAGATCCCGGCAGGTGTTGGTGACCAGGCTGTGCAGCCATGTTGCGAACCGCGCCTCGCCCCGGAACTGGTCGATCCTCGTGATCACCTTCGCAAGCGCCTCCTGTGCCGCGTCCTCCGCATCCTGCGGATCGTCGAGCAGGTATGCGGCCAGCCGCCGAACGCGCGGAGCGTGCCGTTCCACCAGCGCTTCCATGGCGAGGCGGTCGCCGTCCTTGGCCCGGGCGGCCAGCACCACGTCCGACAGCGCGGCATGCGCCGACTCGTCGCGTACCCGATTGCGCAGGGGTAGACGGGCCTCGGCACGTTTCGGTTGCGTGAACATGCGCAGCGTATTCTATGGAATGGCACCAACACCGGAGCAGGTGGAGCCCCGGCTTCGCGGCCGGTTCGGCAAGCCGTACGTCTGGCGCCTGGTATGTGAATCGACGCAGGAGCTGGCGCGAGAGCTGCCGGAGGGCGGCGTCGCCGCCTGCGATGAGCAGACGGCCGGCCGCGGACGCAGAGGGCGCGGCTGGTATTCGCCGCCGGGCGCCGGCCTGTTGTTTTCCCTGGCGCTGGAGCCGCGCACGGCTCCCGACAGGTTGGCTGCGTTCTCCCTGGTGGCGGCGGAGGCGGTCTGCGCGGTCTGCGACCCGAAGGCGATGGTGCGATGGCCAAACGACGTCGTTATCGAGGGCCGCAAGCTCGCCGGCGTGCTACCGGAGCTGCGCGACGGCAAGCTGGTGGTCGGCGTCGGGGTGAACGTGAACCAGACCACCGGCAGCCTTCCCCCGCAGGCGCGTGTCCCGGCCACGTCGCTTCGCATCGAGCGCGGCGGCGAAGTCGACCGCGTCGAGCTGCTGGTGGAGCTGCTCGATGAGCTCGAACGGCGCTACGACGCCTTCGAGCGCGACGGCTTCGCGGGGCTCACCCGCGACGAGTTGCGCGGCCGCACCGTCGAGCTTGTGGACGGCCGGCGCGGCCTGTGCGAGGGAGTGGATGAGCACGGCCGGCTGATCGTCGATGGCCACCCCCACACCTCGGCCGAGGTCGAGCGGGTGGAGTTGGTATGAGAGGCGACCCGGCTCTGCGACCGCTCCAGGGCTATATTGATTGCGGGGTGACCACCAGACGACTCCTGCTGCTGATGGCGCTGTGTCTGTTCGGCGCGACTTCGGCATCCCCCGCCGCAGCGTCCGACGGCTCACGTCCGCTCGTGATCGCGATCACGCTCGACAGCGAGATCAACCCCGTCTCGGCCAGCTTCGTCAGTGACTCCATCAGCCGGGCCGAGAGCCAGCATGCCGATGCGCTGGTGATCCTGCTGGACACGCCGGGCGGGCTCTCGACCTCGATGGAGTCGATCTACAAGGACGAGCTCGCCTCGAAGGTGCCGGTGATCGTGTACGTGTCACCACAGGGTGGCCGGGCGGCGTCCGCTGGGGTGTACATCACGATGGCGAGCGACTACGCCGCGATGGCACCGAACACCAACATCGGCGCCGCGACGCCGATCGACTCGAGCGGCGCCAACATCGGCTCGGACCTGAAACGCAAGATCGAAAACGATGCCGAGGCGAAGATCCGAGCCCTGGCGACAAGCCACGGCCGAAACGCCAATGCAGCGGTGCTGACGGTGCGCGAGGCGACAAGCTACACGGCCGAAGAGGCCGTGGCGAACGGACTCGTGGAGAGGCTCTCGCCCAACCTCGACGAGCTGCTGAACGCGATCGACGGCACCGAAACGCGCGGAACCAAGCACCTCACGTTCCACACGGCGAACGCGAACGTCGAGCACGAGTCGCTGCCGTTCACGCTGCGGCTGCTGAACATCCTGATCGATCCCAACCTGCTGTTCCTGCTGTTCCTGGCCGGCATCGGGGGCATCGGCTATGAGGTCTTCCACCCCGGCGTGATCCTCCCCGGCACGCTGGGCGCCGTCAGCTTGATCCTGGCACTGTTCGGCTTCTCCGTGGTGCCGATCAACTGGGCCGGCGTGGCGCTGATCATCCTGGGGGTGGGGCTGCTGGTTCTGGAAGGCTTCGTCACCAGTCACGGCTTGATCGGCCTGTCGGGCGTGATCGCGCTCGCGGCAGGCGGGCTGCTGCTGTTCCGCACCCCCGGCTCGGACATGGGCGTTTCGCCGCTGCTCGTGCTGACGATCTCGGCCCTGTTCGGGGCGGGCCTGGCGGTGATCGCCACCAAGGTGGTCTCGGCCCGCCATCAGCCCGCGTACGCTCTTTCGGCCGGGCTGACCGGCATGCCGGGCCGAGAGGCGATCGTCCGCACTCCCCTCGACCCCAGCGGACAGGTGTTCATCGACGGTGCGCTGTGGCAGGCCGAGGCCGAGGACGGGCCGGCGGACGTCGGCGACACCGTGATCGTGCAGCGCGTCGAGGGCCTGACGCTGCACGTTGCGCCGGCAGACCCACATCCACCCCTCACGGAGGAGACCCAGTGATCTACCTGATCGCGGTTGCCGTCATTCTCGCATTCATCATCATCGTGCTCGCCAACTCGGTGCGCGTGCTGCGCGAGTACGAGCGCGGCGTGGTGTTCCGGCTGGGACGGCTGCTGGGCGGCCCAAGGGGCCGGGGCTGTTCCTGCTGATCCCGATCGTCGACAAGATGGTCAAGGTCGACCTGCGCGTGGTGACCCTGGTGATCCCGCCGCAGGAGGTGATCACGCGCGACAACGTGCCCGTACGCGTCAACGCGGTCGCCTACTTCCAGGTCGTCGATCCCGACCGCCTCGATCGTGCGGTGGCCGATTTCTCGCTCGCAACGTCGCAGATCTCGCAGACCACGCTCCGCAGCGTGCTGGGACAGCACGTGCTGGACGAGCTGCTCTCCGAGCGGGACAAGATCAACGTGATCCTGCAGAAGATCATCGACGAGCAGACGGGGCCGTGGGGCATCAAGGTGAACGTGGTCGAGGTGCGCGACGTCGAGATCCCGAGCGGCATGCAGCGCGCGATGGCGCGCCAGGCCGAGGCCGAGCGCGAGCGGCGCGCGAAGGTGATCCCGGCGGCCGGCGAGTTCGAGGCATCGGCGAAGCTGACCGAGGCCGCCGCGGTGATCAGCGAGCACCCGATCGCGCTCAGCTCCGCTACCTGCAGACGCTGCTCGAGATCGCCGGCCCGAACTCCAGCACGACGATCTTCCCGGTGCCGATCGACCTGATCCGGCCCTTCGTCCAGCCGCCGAAGGACGGACAGGCATAGCGCCGGCACTGCGCCGAAACCCGCTCACGGGAGAGCGGGTGCTGATCGTGCCCGGGCGGGCCGGCCGGCCGGGTGCGACCGGGCGTACCGTCCGCACCGGAGATCCCGCGACGTGCCCGTTCTGCGAGGGTCACGAGGGGTTGACGCCACCCGAGTTGGCCGCCTACGGCCGCCGCGGCGGCGGGCCGGATGCGCCTGGCTGGACGGTGCGGGTTGTGCCGAACAAGTTTCCGGCCTTCGACGGGCAGGAGGTGGTGATTCACGGGCCCGAGCACGTGGACGCGGTGGCCGACCTGGCTCCGGGCGTGCTCGACGCGGCCGTCGAGGCATGGCGCGATCGGCGCGAGCACCATCGAGCGGCGGGCGCGTCGCACCTGCTGGTGGCGATCAACGAGGGCGCGGCGGCGGGAGCGTCGCTCGACCACTCGCATTCGCAGCTGGTGCCGTTCGCCGACCCTCCACCAGTGGCGCTGATCGAGATGGAGGCATTCGTGGGAGGCTGCCCACTGTGCGAGCCGGCGCAGGGTGTCGTGCGGGAGGCGGGGGTCTGGTCACGTTCTGCCCGCCCTGGTCGCGGATGCCGTACGAGACGTGGATCGCACCGGCCGCCCACGAGCCGCGCGCCCCGCTTGACGCGGAGCTGGCCAAGGCACTGGCCGACATGGCGGCGCGCTACCGCCGGTTGCTCGGCGCGGGGCTGGCATGGAACGCGATCGTGCACGACGGGCCGCTGACCGCAGACGCCCCGTTTCACTGGCACGTCGAGCTGATGCCCCGGCTGACCGTGGCCGCGGCGATCGAGCTGGGCGCCGGGATCTGGGTGAACGTCGTCGACCCGGCGCGGGCGGCTACAGAGCTCGCGCAGGCCTGAGCCGGCGGGCGCAGGTCAGGAGGCCAGGCGGGGCTGCTGTGCGTGCAGCTCCTGGTACTCGCGCGCGGCCGCGATCGCGGCGCCGAGGTTGAGACCCTTGTCCTTGGCCTGCTTGATCAGCATCACCATCTCGACCGCGTCCATGTCGTAGACGCGCTGCTTGTTTCCCTTGGTGGGGATCTCAGCCTTTGTCGTCCAGTAGTCGAGTTGCATCTTGGAGATGCCGGCCACCGAGCACACCTGACTGAGATACAGCTCCAGCCGGGGGAGCCGATCGGCCAGATTAACCGGCTCGAGAAGATCGACCTGCCGCATGATCATTACCTCTTTCAGCCGAGGGGAGACCCTGGTCGGAAGTCCTGTCGACCGCTTTGTTCCACACGGTCCATCCAGTTCCTTCCATCGGCCGATATCGGACAGAAGCGGTGCGACCTTGAGCCCGAAAACGACCGGGCTCGATCACTCCTCGGATTCCGCCTGCTCCCCGGACTGCTCATCGTCCGGCGTGTCGGCTGGGTCATCGGCGCCGGCATCGATCGCGTCCGCCTCCGCAGGGTCGATGTCCACGACCTCCTCGCCGTCCGGCAAGTCGGCCTGCGGCTCGGTCACCCGTGCGATGCTGGACAGCCGATCGCCCTCGCGCAGGTTCATCACGCGCACGCCTTGCGTCGCCCGGCCCATGCGCGAGATGCCCTCCGCCTTCTGCCGGATGACCGTGCCGTCCTGGGAGATCAGCATCACCTCATAGCCGTCCCGGACGATCATGGCGCCCGCAAGCCGGCCCCGCGACTCGGTGTAGCGAATGGTCAGCACGCCCATCGTTCCGCGTCCCTTGGCCGGATACTCGGCGATCCGGGTGCGCTTGCCGAAGCCATTCTCGGTCACCACCAGCAGATCCTGGTCGTCACGGGCGATCTCGACCGAGATCACCTCGTCCCCTGCCCGCAGCTTCATACCGGCCACACCCGTGGTGTCCCGACCCATCGAGCGCACGTCATGCTCCGAGAAGCGCACGGCTGAGCCGTTTCGCGACACGAGCAGCACGTGGTCATCGCCGTCGGTCAGCCGCACGCCGACCAGCTCGTCGCCGTCGCGGATCTTGAGGGCGATGATGCCGTCCGCTTTGAGCACGGTGTCGTACGCCTTGAACTCGGTCTTCTTGACCAATCCCTTGCGCGTTGCGAAGAGCAGGTAGCGGCCCTCGCTGTAGGTGCGGGTGTCGATCACCGCGCGCACGCGCTCGTCCTGGCGCAGCGGCAACACGTTCACCAGAGCACGGCCCTTCGACTGGCGGGTGCCGAGCGGCAGCTCGTGCACCTTGACCCGGTAGACCTTGCCGACGGTGGTGAAGAACAGCAGGTAGTCGTGCGTGGAGGCGACGAACAGGTGGTCGATCACGTCGTCGTCCTTGGTGTCCATGCCCATGACACCCACTCCGCCGCGGCCCTGGGTGCGATATGTCGAGAGCGCGAGCCGTTTGATGTAGCCGCTTGCCGTTATGGAGATAACCATGTCCTCCTCGGCAATCATCTGCTCGAGGTCGATCTCGCCCTCTGCCGGCATGATCTCGGTGCGCCGATCGTCGGCGAACTGGTCGCGCACCTCCATCAGCTCTTCGCGGATCAGAGCCATCAGGCGATCTTCGTCGGCCAGGATGGCGCGCAGTTCGATGATCAGCTCCATCAGGTCGGCGTGCTCGTCCTTGACCTTCTTGCGCTCGAGCCCGGTCAGTGCCCGCAGGCGCATCTCCAGGATCGCCTGAGCCTGGATCTCGGACAGGCCGAACCGGCTGATCAGCCCGTTGCGTGCCGTCTCGACGTCGGCCGCCGCGCGGATCAGCTCGATCACCTCGTCCAGGTTGTCGAGAGCGATCAGGTAGCCCTTGAGGACGTGCGCCTGGCGCTCCGCCCTGTCGAGCTGGTACTTGGTGCGCCGGGTGACGACCTCCTTCTGGTGGTCGAGGTAGTGGAAGATCATCTCCCGCAGCGTCAACACCCGCGGAACGCCGTCCACCAGGGCCACCATGTTGACCCCGAACGTGCTCTGCAACGCGGTGTGCTTGTAGAGCTTGTTCAGCACGACCATCGGGATCGCGTCGCGCTTCAGCTCGATGGTGATACGGGTGCCGCTGCGGTCGGAGTGGTTGTTGATGTCGGCGATCTCGGGGATCACCTTGTCGTTCACCAGCTCGGCGATCTTCTTGATCACGCCGTCGTCGCCGTCGCGCTTGACCTGGTATGGCACCTCGGTCACGATCAGCGCCGACTTGCCACCCGACATCTGCTCCGTGTGGACGCGGGCTCGCATCACAACCCGGCCACGGCCGGTCTCGTACGCCTCGCGGATGCCGGCCAGGCCCATGATCGTCCCGCCCTTGGGGAAGTCCGGGCCCTTGATGTGCCTCATCAGATCGTCGACGGTGGCGGCCGGGTTGTCGATCATCTCGACCACGCGCATCGATCACCTCGCCCAGGTTGTGGGGAGGGATGTTGGTGGCCATGCCGACGGCGATGCCCGCCGAGCCGTTGACCAGCAGGTTCGGGAACCGGGACGGCAGCACCGTCGGCTCGCGATGCCGGCCGTCATAGTTGGGCACGAAATCGACCGTCTCCGAGTCGATGTCGCGCAGCATCTCGACCGCGAGCTTGGCCAGCCGGCACTCGGTGTAGCGCATCGCGGCGGCGCGGTCGCCGTCCATGGAGCCGAAGTTGCCCTGGCCGTCGACCAGCGGGTAGCGCAGGGAGAAGTCCTGCGCCATGCGGACGAGCGTGTCGTAGGCGGCGGTGTCGCCGTGGGGGTGGTACTTGCCCAGCACGTCGCCGACCACGCGCGCGCACTTGGAGTACGGCGCGGCCCGGCTGCAGGCCGCTCTCGTGCATGGCAAACAGCACGCGGCGGTGCACCGGCTTGAGGCCGTCGCGGACGTCGGGCAGCGCGCGGCCGACGATGACGCTCATCGCGTAGTCGAGGTACGAGCTGCGCATCTCCTCCGCGAGCTCGCGCTGCTCGATCCTCCCGCCGTCAAGCGTGTCAAAGGCCATTGCTAGGCCTCAACCAGATCGATGCTCTCACCCAAGCAAACGCCCCCGCAGGTCTCTTGGCGAGCGAAAACCGAGCAGTACGCGGAGCAAGGTTGGCACAGTGCTTTGCACGGGCCGACCGCAGCGACAAAGTAATGCGAAGGTTTGCAGCCGCCAGATCCGTCATACGTCGAGAAATTTGACGTCTCTGGCGTTCCGCTCGATGAACTCCCGCCGCGGCTCGACCCGATCCCCCATCAACATCGAAAACATCTCATCCGCGGCGGCGGCATCCTCCACCGACACCTGCTGGAGCACGCGATTCTCCGGGTTCATGGTCGTATCCCACAGCTGTGACGGGTTCATCTCGCCCAGGCCCTTGAAGCGCTGAAGGTTGAGGCCCTCCTTGGCCAGGTCGAGGATCACCGGCCGCAGCTGCTCGAAGGTGTGCACCGGCTCGATCCGCTTGTTCATGCGGGCCGTGAACGGCGGCGGGCCGGCGGCCTCGAGCAGGCGCACATGCGTCGCCTTGAGGCTGCGGTAGCCCTGGCTCTGAAACAGGGCCAGCGGGAAGACGCTGGTGCGAGCCGATCCGGTCGCCTTCTCGGTGATCTTGACGCGCGGGCCGTCGGGCTCCACCTCGAGCACCTCGGCGCGGTGCAGCTCCTCCTCGGGCACCCGCTCGCGGAAGTACGACTCGAGGTCGCCGATCGTCTCGATCTGCTCCTCCACCAGCCGGTGGTCCTTGACGTAGGTGACTGGAACGGCGCCGAACTGCTCCTTCAGCTTGCTCGCCCAGCCCTCATACTCCTTGAGCGCGCGGCCGAACCGCTGCAGCTTGGCGTCGGTCAGCTTGACCGTCGTTGCCGTCGCGGTCGACAACCTCGACCTTGTCCAGCCGTTCGCGGATCAGCCACTCGTCGAGCTGGTGCTCCTTCTCGAAGTAGCGCTCGTCGCTGCCCAGCTTGAGCTTGTACAGCGGCGGCTGGGCGATGTAGACGTAGCCGGCCTCGATCAGCTCCTTCATGTGCCGGAACAGGAACGTCAGGATCAGCGTGCGAATGTGCGCGCCGTCGACGTCCGCGTCACAGGTCAGGACGACCTTGTGATAGCGGGCCCTGTCGATGTCGAACTCCTCGCCGATGCCCGTGCCGATAGCGGTGATCATGGCCTGGATCTCGTTGTTGGACAGCACCTTGTTGATGCGGGCCTTCTCGACGTTGATGATCTTGCCGCGCAGCGGCAGGATCGCCTGGAAGCTGCGGTCGCGCGCATCCACAGCGCTGCCGCCGGCGCTGTCACCCTCAACCAGGTAGACCTCGGTCGATCGCGGGTCGCGCAGCGAGCAGTCAGCCAGCTTGCCGGGCAATCCGCCGCCCCCAAGCGCCGACTTGCGACGGATCAGGTCGCGCGCCTTGCGAGCAGCCTGGCGTGCGCGGCTGGCCGCGATCAGCTTGTTGACGATCGCCTTGCCCTCGTTGGGATGCTCCTCGAGGTACTCGGACAGCTTTGCGTTGCAGCTGGTCTCGACCAGACCGCGGATCGACGGGTTGCCGAGCTTGGTCTTGGTCTGACCCTCGAACTGGGGCTCGCGCAGCTTGACCGAGACGATCGCCGCCAGTCCCTCGCGACAGTCGTCGCCCGTCAGCGGCTCCTCCTTTTCCTTCAGCAGGCCCTTGTTGCGGGCGTAGTCGTTCAGCGTACGGGTGAGCGAGGCCTTGAAGCCGGAGAGGTGCGTGCCGCCCTCGTGGGTGTTGATGTTGTTGGCGAACGAGAGCGTCGATTCGACGTAGCTGCCGTTCCACTGCATCGCCACCTCGACCTGGCCCTCGTCGCTCTCGGTCTCGAAGTAGATGACGTCCTTGTGCACCCGCTCCTTGCCGTCGTTCATGTGAGCGATGAAGTCGCGGATGCCGCCCTCGAACTGGAACACCACGCTCTCCCCGCCGGCGCGCTCGTCGATCAGCGCAATCTTCAGACCCTTGGTCAGGAAGGCCATCTCCCGCATCCGCTGCGCCAGCGTCTCGAACGAGAAGTCGGTCTCCTCGAAGATCTCGCCGTCCGGCAGGAAGGTGATGGTGGTGCCGGTCTCGGTGGACTTCTCACCCTTCTGGAGCTTCGTCTTCGGGTCGCCGCGCTCGTACTCCTGCCGCCAGACGTGGCCGTCGCGGCGGATCTCGAGCAGCAGCTGCTCGGAGAGCGCGTTGACGACCGAGATGCCGACGCCGTGCAGACCGCCGGACACCTTGTAGCCCTCGCCGCCGAACTTGCCGCCTGCATGCAGCTTGGTCAGCACCACCTCCGCGGCGGACAGATCGAGGCCGGCCATGGCCGCCACCGGGATGCCGCGGCCGTTGTCGCTGACGACCACGCGGCCGTCCGGCTGGAGCGTGACCGAGATGCTGTCGCAGTGCCCCTGCAGCGCCTCGTCGACGCTGTTGTCGACCACCTCGTAGACGAGGTGGTGAAGGCCGCGTGGGCCGGTGGAGCCGATGTACATGCCGGGCCTTCGGCGTACCGCTTCGAGGCCCTCGAGAACCGTGATGTCTTTGGCGTCGTAGCCCGGATCTGACAAGAAGAAAACCCGCTTGAAATCGAGGAAAAATCGCTATTTGCAGTCTACCAGAGCGACCTGTCGGAGAGCCCCGCTTGACGTGTCACAAACGCGTCACGATTCGCGTGCCAGCGCAGCTGCGATGGCGCGTTCGACCGTCGCCCGCAACTCCGGATCGGAGACGGCCGCAGCCAGCTCGTGGGCCTGCGACAGCTGCTGCTCCGTGGGCGGCGAAGCCGGGCGTGGCGGCGGCGCCTGAGGGCGGTCGCGCGAAGGGTCGTCGACGTTGCCGACCTCGAACCGCAGCGGCGGCGGATCGGCGCCGAGCAGTTCGCCGAGACGCAGCCTGACGGTTCGCTCGAGTAGCGTCAGCTCGCTGGCCCAGGTGGCGCTGGCGCAGAACACCACCAGGGCCTGTCCGCTTCGGCGCACCGGCAGCGAGTTGCGCGCCACCTCGCCGCCCACCGCCTCGGGCCACACGCGCCTCGCCGCGGCCACCAGCGGATCGACGGCCGGCACGCGTGCCAGTCGGCCGACCTCGCGCCCGATCTGCTCCAGATCCTTCACGCCGCGACCACCGTTCCCGCGTCGACCTCGAGGATGGTGGCCGCGTGGCCGGACAGATCGCCGCGATCTGTGGTGGTCACGATCGCCTGGTCGAACGCCGTCACCGCTGCCAGCAGCAATAGCCGCCGCTCGGCATCGAGCTCGCTGGTGACGTCATCGAGCAGCAGCAGCGGCGGCTCGTCGCGCTCCTCGGTCAACAGATCGGCCTCAGCCAGGATCAGCGCCAGCAGCGCGCGTCGCTGCTCACCCTGCGAGCCGAACAGCCGCAGGTCGCGGTCGCCCTCGAACAGCGCGAGGTCGTCCAGATGCGGCCCGGCGCCGGTCACCGCCCGCTCCACATCCTTGCTTCGGCGAGCCGCCAGCAGCTGCGCCAGCGGCTCGGACTCAACCACGTTCGGCTGGTAGCGCAGCGGCTGCTCACCCGGCGTGCCGCCCAGCTCGTCCAGCCGCTCCGCGAACGGCCGCGCTAGCCGCGAGCAGAGCCGGGCACGGGCTGCGGTGAGGGCCGCCCCGGCCTCGCCCAGCAGCTGATCCCAGGGCTCCAGCGCGTCGGCCGGCGAGGCACCGGCGCGCACCCTGCGCAGGAGGTGATTTCGCTGCGCCAGCCGGCGAGCGTACTCGCTCGATGCGGCCGCGACGGCGGGCCACAATCGCGCCAGGGATCGGTCGAGATAGGCCCGACGGAGTGCCGGCGCGCCCTGCACCAGCCGCAGCCGGTCGGGCGTGAACACGAGCACCGGGAAGCGGCCCAGCAGCCGCTCGATCGAACGCTCGGCGGCGCCGTCGACAGTCACCCGCTTGGGTTCACCGGGCCGGTAGCCGAGCTCGATCGCGTTGTCACCGCCACGCAGCCGGACATCGGCCTCGACGCGCGTGAAGTCGGCACCGAACCGCACCACGCGAGCCTCGTTCGAGGTGCGCGGCGAGTAGCCAAGACAGCCGAAGTGGATCATCTCGATCAGCGCCGTCTTGCCGGCTCCGTTAGGTCCAACCAGCGCCACCAGCCCGGCCGGAAGGTCGAGCTCGAGCCGCTCGTAGCAGCGAAACTGCGTGCCCCGAACGGCGACGACCCGCAACGCCGGCCGTCGCGCTACGAGGGCAGCCGGATGGGCATGATCAGGTACCAGAACGATCCATCCTCGCCCTGCAACAGGCCCGGGCGCAGCGAGCTGATCAGACGCAGCTTGACGGTCTCGCCGTCCACGCTCTCCACGCCGTCACGGAGGAACTCCGGATTGAAGCCGATCTCGAGCTTGTCGCCGTGGAAGTCGACCGGCAGCGACTCCTTCGATTCGCCCACGTCCTGCGTCTGCGCGGTCAGCGTCAGCGAGCCCTCCTCGAAGCTGAGCCGCACCGGGAGATTGCGCTGCGCCATCAGCGACGTGCGTCGGATCACGTCCAGCAGCTCGTCCTTGGAGATGACGACCTCGTGCTCGAAGATCTGCGGAAGCAGCTGCCGGTAGTTCGGGAACTGGCCGTCGATCCGCCGGGCCGAGAGCCACACGCCGTCCATGCCGAACAGCACCTGGTTCTCCTGCACCGTGATCTCCAGCTTCTCGCCGGTCGCTATCCGCGCCACCTCGCCCAGCGCGCGGGCCGGCACGATGGCCTGCGTCTCACCGGTCGCTCCCGGCAGCTCGGACTCCTTCACCGAGAGCCGGTAGCTGTCGGTGGCGGCCATCGTCACACGCCCCTCCCCCAGCTCCACCAGCACGCCCGTCAGCACCGGACGCGACTCGTCCTTGGACGCCGCGCGCCCAACGTGCGTGACCGTGTCGACGAAGGCCTGCCGGTCGACCGCGAACGACGTGCCGCTGGGAGCGGGCAGCTGCGGGAAGTCCTCGGCATTCTGGGTGTTCAGCGAGTAGCGGCTCGCTCCGCACTCCAGCTGTGCCGCGCCGGCACCTCCCGGCTGAGCAATCGTGACATCACCGCTGGGCAGAGCGCGGACGATCTCGAGCAGCAGCCGGCCCGGCAGCACGACCTCTCCCGCCTCCTCCACTCTGGCAGCGAGCGGCACCCTCAGTGAGAGCTCCATATCGGTGGCCGAGAGCTCGGCGCTGTCGCCGGCGGCGCGCAACAGCACACCCGACAGGATCTGGACGGTCGAACGCTGTGAGACTCCGCGGGCGGCGATCTGGAGGCCGGCCAGCAACGCACCCTGGTCGCAAACGATCTTCATTCGGAAACGCTCCTCAACTGCTTCATCTATCTGTTTAAGAAAAAGAGAGGTTATAGGAGTAGGGGGTGTGGAGAGTGCGGAAAAGTGCCGCGAAGCGGTTCCACGAGTGTCGCGGAAGCGTGGACGAAGCTGCGCATGGTCCGTACCGTGGATCAACAGGCCCGCGGCCAGAGGGCGCAACACGTCGCCGGCCGGGGGAAAGACCGGCACCTCTCCACAGGCAGTCCACCGATCGCTCACCGGCCCTGCTTGATGCGCGTGGTCAGCTCTTGGACGACGTTGAACGCCTCCCGGTCTTCCTTCAGCAGCCGCGTGATCTTGTTCACGCCGTGCAGCACGGTGGAGTGGTCGCGGCCGCCGAACTTGGTGCCGATCTTCGGTAGCGAGACGTCCGTCAGCTCGCGACAGAGGTACATCGCGATGTGTCGCGGGTACGCGATCGACTGCTGCCGGCGGTCGCCGCGGAGGTCGGCGACGCTGACGTGGAACAGCTCGCCACGGCGGCCTGGATCTGTTCGACCGTGATCGGACGGGCTGTGCCCTGCGGGAAGAGGTCGCGCAGCACCTCCTCGGCCACCTCGGTCGAGATCGGCCTGCCGGTCAGCGAGGCATACGCGACGACCCGGGTCAGCGATCCCTCGAGCTCGCGGATGTTGGTTGTGACGCGATCGGCGATATAGGTCAGCACCTGCGGATCGGCGATCTCGATCGCCGTCCGTCATCACCTTCTTGCGCAGGATCGCGATCCGCGTCTCGAGGTCGGGCGGCTGCACGTCGGTGATCAGGCCCCACTGGAACCTCGACCGCAGCCGCGACTCCAGCGTCGCCAGCTCGTGCGGAGGCCGATCGGAGGACAGCACGATCTGTTTGCCGGCCTCGTACAGGCTGTTGAACGTGTGGAAAAACTCCTCCTGCAGACGCTCCTTGCCCTCGATGAACTGGATGTCGTCCACCATCAGCACGTCATACGTTCGATAGCGTTGCTTGAAGTGCACCATGCGGGAATCCCGCATGGAATCGACGAATTCGTTCAGAACTGTCTCGGTTGTCACATACCTGACGTTCAGTCGCGGGTGCTGCTGTAAGACGTAGTGGCCGATCGCCTGGAGCAGGTGAGTTTTCCCCAGCCCGGTGCTGCCGTGGATGAAAAGCGGGTTGTACGATTGGGCCGGCGCCTCGGCCACGGCGAGCGCCGCGGCGTGCGCGAAACGGTTGCTGGCGCCGATCACGAATACGTCGAAGGTGTACTTCGGGTTGATGCCGGACGCGGCGCTGATCGACGCAGGCACGGGGCGTTCGCTCGGCCCGCTGGATGGGCTCGTCGTCCTCGTCCGGCTCCAGCGCCTGGGCCTTCGCCTCGGCCACCGCCACCCGCAGCTCGACGACCAGGTCGTGCTCCGCCGCCGCGGCGCCCAGCAGGCTGCTGAAGTGTCCCTCGATCCAGCTCTTGGTGAACTCGTTGGGCACGCCCACCAGCAGCCGGGTGTCGTCCTGGTCGAGCGCGCGGGCGTTTCCGAACCAGGTCCCGAAGGTGCCCGCGTTCAGCATCTGTTGGAGACGCTGGGAGATCGACTCCCAGGTCGTGCTGGCGGCGGCGTTTCGGGGCATCGGAACGGCGAGTCTAACGCGCCCGAAGCGCCTGGTACAGGGCCACCCGCAAACTCTGTAAGCATCGCCGAAAACGCTGATTTACAGGGATTATCACCGCTTCTCCACACGGCTTCCCACACCTGTGGATATCGGTCGTGCCTGAGGCACCCAGCCCCGTCAAACCGCTCGTTTCCGGGGAGTTTGCCAACGGCCGCGGCCGGGAGCCGGGCCGACTTTTCCACAGCGAAAATTCTTTTCGCGGGCCGCCCGCGATGCCGGGGTGCTGTTACGCGAGGCTGCTCTATACTGACCGCCGCCCCATGAAGCGCACCTACCAGCCCAACACCCGCAAGCGCGCCAAGACGCACGGTTTCGCAAGCGCATGAGCACCAAGGCCGGGCGCGCCGTGCTCAAGCGACGGCGGCTCCGTGGTCGCAAGCGCCTCTCCGCCTAGAGTGGCCACATCGTGACCGGCGATTCTCCCGCCGCCCCAGCCCCCACGCCGCGGCGCGGTCGGCTCACCAAGGCGGCGGAGTTCGATGCCGTGACGCAGCTGGGCCGGTCGGTCGGGGGCCGCTACCTGACGCTGCGCTACCGCGCGGCCGAGGGCGGCTCGCAGGCCAGGATCGGGTACGCCGTGCCGCGCAAGGTGGGCGGAGCGGTCGACCGGAACCTGGTCAAGCGGCGGCTGCGCGAAGCGATCGCCCGCCACGAGGATCTGCTGATGCCGGCCACCGACTACGTGCTGATCGCCCGGCCCGGGCTGGCCGCGGCCACTGAGGCGCAGGGTTTCGAGCTGGATGGCCGAGCAGGTGGCCGAGCTGCTGCGCGCTGCGTCCGAGAAGGCGCCGCCGTGATCCGCCGCACTCGCGGAGTGATCCTCCTGCTGCGGGCGGTGCGGGCTGCTGATGCCGTTCCAGGGCATGGTCTCGCTGACGCCACGGGTGTGCAAGTTCGAGCCGAGCTGCTCGTGCTACGCCGAGCAGGCGGTCCGCCGCCACGGCGTCGTCCGCGGCCTGGCGCTTGCCGGCTGGCGGGTGGTGCGCTGCAATCCGTGGTCGAGGGGCGGCTATGACCCGGTTCCCGAGCCTCACGAGCACGAGCGGATGGCGCGCGGGATGATCGAGTACTTCATCGTCCTGCAGCAGATCGAGGACGTGCTCAGAGCGGTCATCACCTACTACCACGATCACCTGGGCGTCTCCTGGGGTTTCGCGATCGTGATGCTGACCGTGACGGTGCGGCTGGCGATCCTGCCGCTGACGATCAAGCAGTTCCGGTCGATGGCCGCGATGCAGCGGATCCAGCCCAAGGTGAAGGCGTCCAGAACAAGTACAAGGGCAAGACCGATCGCGAGTCAAAGGGGCCCAGCAGAAGGAGATGATGGAGCTCTACAAGGAGCACAACGTCAACCCGTTCGCTTCCTGCCTGCCGCTCGTGTTCCAGATGCCGGTGTTCATCGGCCTCTACCAGGTGCTGCGGAGCTTCCACCCGACGGCCGACACCGCCTTCCTGGGCATCGACGACATCTTCGAGACCTGGGCAAGATCGGGGCACGACCGAGCTCGTGATGGTGGTGCTGTACTGCGGCTCTCGATGCTGGGCTCGACGCTGCTGTTCTCGTTCGTCCAGGATCGCCAGCAGAAGTTCCTGTTCGCCAGCATGTCGATGATCTTCATCACGTTCATCCTCCGGGTGCCGGCCGGTGTTGGGATCTACTGGATCACCACGAACGTCTGGACGATCTGCCAGAAGGGCCTGGTCAAGCGTACGATGGGACACCATTTCCCGGTGGTCGAGAAGCAGGAGAAGGAGAAGAGAGCGCAAGGCAGCCGCGCACCTCGCGCAATCCTCCCAAGGACCCGGCCCGGCAGCGGCGGGCGCCACAGCCGCTCCCGACGGCAAGAAGCGCCGGTGACCGAGTACGAGCGAGTCGAGGTGGAGACCTCCGGCGAAACCGTCGGCGAGGCGCGCTGGGCGGCGCTGCACGAGCTCGAGCGGCGGTTCCCCTCGCTCGACCGCGACGCTGTCGAGTTCGTCGTCCTGTCGAGGGTGAGCGCGGTCTGCTGGGCGTCGGCTACCAGCCGGCCCGGGTGCTGGCGTCGGTCGAGGCTCGACCCGGATTCCGCGCAGCCGGCCGTCCGCCGCCCCCCGCCGGCGGACGAGAGCGGCCGCTGCCGCTCGCGTGCGCGACCTGCTGGAGCCCATGTGCTGGGGGCGCTGGGAGATCGACGGCTACGCTCGAGATCGGCGAGCGTGACGGCGTGCGTCACCGGCGACCGTGCACGGCAGCGACCTGGGACTGCTGATCGGCAAGCATGGCCAGACGATCGATGCCATCCAGTATCTCGCCAACGCGATCCATGCACCGTCGTGCAGGAGGCGCCGGCGGAGGTCGTGGTGGACGCGGAGGGCTACCGCAAGCGGCGCGAGCGCACGCTGCACGAGGTGGCTGTCAAGGCGCCGCCGGAGGCGGCCGCACCGGCCGTGACGTGGCACTTGAGCCGATGACCTCGGTCGAGCGCAAGATCGTCCACACCAAGGTGCAGTCGATGGCTGGGTTTGCGACGGCGAGCGAGGGCGCGGAGCCCAACCGCTACGTCGTCGTGCGACCCGATCATGGCGAGTAGACGCAGCTAGATGAGTTGATTCCACGAGCTGCGCGGCTCTGGGCTGGTCTCTGCCGGCCCAGACGCCACGATCGCCCTTGAACAGGGCTTCGCACCAGCCTGCCCTGCGGACGCTCCCGTCGTCTGGAACACCCCATCCTGCGCCCAGCAGCCACGCATCCCATGGAACAAACCATCGGGGTGTAAAACGTGAAACACCCCGGCGCGGCGTTCGACGCCTACTGTCGGGCAGGTGCTGGAGGCGCCGGTTCGGTGACCGCGCTCCGGGATCCAGGCGCCGTGCGGCGTGGAGCTGGTGGACGACTCGCTCGCGGCGGTGCCGCTGCTGGGCGATCGAACTGCCGTCGCTGTGATCGACGTCGGAAGCGGCAACGGCTCGCCCGGGCCTGCCGCTTGCGCTCTGGTACTGCGACGCCGGTGACGCTGCTGGAGTCGGTCGCGCGCAAGGCGGCGTTTCTCGTGCGCTGGTGGCCGAGCTGGCGCCGGGTGCATCGTCGTGTCAGGAGCGCTCCGAGCACCTGGCCGGGCGGGCCGGCCGCGACGCCTCGACCTGGTGCTGGCGCGGGCGTTGGCTCCGCCACCGGTGGCGGCTCGAGCTGTGCCTGCCGCTGGCCCGTCCGGGCGGCAGTGTGATGTTTGGACCGGCCGGCTCGACCCCGAGCCGCTGGGTGCCGTTGCGGCGCAGCTGGGGGGCGGTGCACCTCGATCGGTATCGACCTCACCGGGCCGCGCGCTGCTGGTGGTCGAGAAGCTGGCCGCCACGCCGGAGCGCTTTCCCCGCCGGCCCGGCATGGCCGGGAAGCGTCCGCTTGCGTCGCTACCATCGGGGGCATGAACTCCCGCGTCTACGCGCTCGCAAACCAGAAGGGCGGGGTTGGAAAGACCACCACCGCGATCAACATGGCGGCGTGTGTCGCCGAGGCGGGGACGCCGGTGCTCCTGATCGACCTCGACCCCCAGGCGAACGCCACCACCGGCCTCGGATTTCGCCCCGAGGAGCTTGATGCCAGCACGTACGACCTGCTGCACGGCCGGCCGTTGGATGATGTGGTGCTCGCGACCGACGTCCCGAACCTCCACCTGGCGCCGTCACACCCCGACTTGGCGGCCGCCCAGGTGGAGCTGTCCGCCCACGACACGCTGCTGCGCGACCTGCTGGCCGGCATCGGCGAGCGCTTCCCCTACGTGTTCGTCGACTGCCCGCCCTCCCTGGGGCTGCTGACGGTGAACGCCCTCTCGGCAGCAAACCGGCTGATCGTCCCCGTGCAGTGCGAGTACTACGCGCTTGAAGGGCTCGCACAGCTGCTGCAGAGCGTGGAGCTGGTGCGAACGCGGCTCAACCCGCGGCTGGGAGTGACCGGCGTCCTGCTGACCATGTACGACGCGCGCACCACGCTGGCCCGCGACGTGGCAATGGAGGTGCGCGAGCACTTCGGCGGGCTCGTGTTCGACACCGTCGTGCCTCGCAGCATCCGGCTGGCCGAGGCTCCCAGTCACGGTGTGCCCATCACCCGGTACGATTCACGCTCGGCGGGCGCCGATGCGTACTATCGGGTGGCTCTGGAGGTGGTCGAGCGTGGCTAAGAATCGGGGATTGGGACGTGGCCTTGCGGCGCTCGTTGCCGAATTCCCGGCCGGCCAGGTTTCGCTGGTGGAGTTGGACGTCGACCAGGTGCAACCGAACCCGCGGCAGCCGCGTACCCGCTTCGACGACGACGCGATCACGGCCCTGGCGGAATCGATCAAGAGCGAAGGAGTCGTCCAGCCGATCATCGTCCGCGATGCCGGCGACGGCTACCAGATCGTGGCCGGCGAGCGCCGCTGGCGCGCCAGCCAGCGCGCGGGGCTGACCACCATCCCCGCGATCGTGCGGCCGCTTGATGAACGCGAGTCGATGATCATGGCGTTGGCCGAGAACGTGGCCCGCGAGGATCTGAACCCGGTCGAACAGGCTCGCGCCTACGCCGTGCTGTCCGACGAGCTCGATCTGAGCCAGACCGAGATCGCGCGCCGGGTCGGCAAGAGCCGGCCGGCCGTTGCGAACACGATGCGACTGCTCGAGCTGCCCGACGCGGCGCTGGAGATGATCGAGTCCGGCGCGCTGTCCGAAGGCCATGGCCGCGCGCTGCTTCTCAACGGCGACCAGGACGGACGGCTCGCGCTGGCCCGGTTGGCCGTGAAGCGAGGGCTGTCCGTGCGCGACACGGAGGCGGCGGCCAAGAGGCTCGGCAAGCCAAAGGCCGGTGCCCGCGCCAAGACCTCGTGGGTCGACGAGGAGCTCGCGCACCTTGCCGTGGATGCGGCCTGGCAGTCGATGAAGCTGCGGGCAGCGGTGCGATCGGGCCCTCGCGGGGGCACGGTCGAGATCCGCTTCAGCTCGCCGGCCGAGCTGGGTCGGGATAATCGACCAGCTGCGCGCCGAGCGCGTCTCCTGGGCCGATTAGGCCTGCAAAGCGGCGCGTCGCTTTGTCGGTTCGGTCGGCCCGTGCGAAGCACTGTGCCTCCCCTCGCTCCTCGCGATGCTTGCTTTTCGGCCTAATCGGCGGGCGGTGGGGACGTGCTTCCCGGGCTCTCAGACTCGGGTTTCGGCCCCGGGCACGTGGCCGTTGTGGGCGCCACTCGGGTGTCGGTGCTGGGTATACTTGCCCCCCCGGGCGATTAGCTCAGTCGGTTAGAGCGCCGCTCTGATAAGGCGGAGGTCCCTGGTTCGAATCCAGGATCGCCCATCCCGGTCATCATGCGCACGGTTACCCCGCCGAAGGCGGTGGCATAATCATTGGTGTGCAGGAGGTCAGCATCTACGGCGTCTCGTTCGACATGGTCGGGAAGCAGCCCATCGTGCTGCTCAAGACCATGGACGGCAACCGGTTCCTGCCGATCTGGATCGGCCACCCCGAGGCGGCCGCCATCCTGATGAAGCTTCAGGGAGCACCGACGCCGCGGCCGATGACCCACGACCTGGTCACCGACATGCTGGGCGAGCTGAACGCCAGGGTCTCGAAGATCTCCGTCACCGAGCTACGCGAGAACACCTTCTACGCGGTGATCACCCTGCAGGTCAACGATTCCGAGATCGAGATCGATTCGCGCCCCTCGGACGCGCTTGCGCTCGCCGTCCGCACGAGCGCCCCGATCTTCGTCGCCGACCAGGTGATCGATGACTCCGCGATCGAGTTCGGCTCCGAGCCGGCCGAAGAGCAGGAAGTGGTCGACGAGTTCAAGAAGTTTCTCGAAGATGTGTCCCCCGACGACTTCCGGGGCTGATCTGTCAGCTTGCGCCCCGTGCGCTAGTTGGGAAGACCCGCTGCCCGCCTCTCCAAGTCGCGGGCGATCACCAACCGCTGCACCTCGCTGGTGCCGTCCACCACCTGAAGCATCTTCGCGAGCGCGATGAAGCGCGCCAGCGGATGGTCGTGCAGCCAGCCGTACGCGCCGAGCACCTCGCTGCACGCGATCGCGGCACGTAGCGCGGCGTCGGGTGCGAACCGCTTCGCATGAGCGATCGCGACCGATGCCCCCTGGCCGCTGTCAAGCGCGTCGGCGGCCGCGCGCACCAACAGCCGCGATGCGACCAGATCGGTTTCGGCATCGGCCAGCTGCCAGCGGATGCCCTGGAATCCGAGCAGGGGCTGTCCGAATGCCGTGCGGTCGCGCGCATGTCGCAACGCCACGTCCAGCGCCTCCGCGTGCAGGCCGCAGGCGATCGCTGCGATGTCGCAGCGGGCGACGTCGATCGCCGCCAAGGCCGCGCGCATGCCGCTGCCCGCAGGCACCAGCATCTCGGCCGGTGCGCCCACCAGCGACATCTCGCCGATCGGCAGAAAGTTCGCCGACGCCTTCTCGTACAGCGGGCCGAACGTGACGCCCGGCGCGTCGGCGGCCACCGCCGCGATGGCGATGTCCTCGTGCCCGGGTCCAGGCTGTGTCCGGCAGACGACGAGGAACAGATCCGCCTCCCCCGCCAATGAGACCCACGCCTTCTGTCCCGTCACCCGCCAGCCGTGCTCATCGGCGGCCGCCATCGTCGTGATCGCCGTCGCGTCCGACCCGGCGTGTGGTTCGGTCAGCGAGAAGCCACCCAGTGCCGACCCACTCCGGAGCCGCTCGCCCCAGCGTTCGACCATCCCCGGCGAGCCGGCGGCATGCACCGCCGCCGCGACGGCGTTGTGCATCGAGAGCGAGAAGGCGAACGCCGCGTCGCCACGGCCCAGCTCCTCGAACACCCGCATGCCGTCCCGGTAGGACAGCCCGAGCCCGCCGGCCTCGGCGGGGAGAACAGCGCGGTGAGTCCGCTCTGCTCGGCTACATCGCGGGGATACGCGGAGGCTCGTTCCCACTCGCGCACGGCAGGCGCGATCCGGTCTGCCACCAGGCTGCGGGCGTCATCGACGGTCTGGTCGGCGTCGGTCATGGGCCGATCATAGGCTTGGCGGCTTGCCTCACGGCGCGACTCCTGCTTTGCTAAGGGCTCCGCGAGGAAAGGATCGCCGATGCAGCACAACGGCAAGAATCCGGCCCGGTTCGCAGACCGGGTGGTGCACGGAGTCGCCGACGACGGTGGCGACGAGGTGGTCACGATCTGGATCGAACGGCGGTCGGGCGCGGTGTGGGCGGTCGGCCGGGCGGTCGACCTCGCAGGACCGCGCGGACGGCGCCATTTACCGGACGACTACGTGTTCGAGGGGTTTGAGATGGGTGATGCGCTGCAGGCCGCCAACGAGGCGCTGAACGCTGATATCGATGTCAGCCGTGAACAGGGCCGGCCGCAGAGCGTCGAGGTGTTCCAGGAACAGGAGCTGCTCGAGCCGCTCGAGCGCTGGTTCTTCGGCCACAAGCCGGGCTGACAGCAGCGATGCGACGGGGTGCCGGCGCCGCGTTCCGTCACCCCATTGCGGTCACAACGAGCAGCAGCACGTTCATGGCGATCACGATCGCCGTGACCAGCAGCGCGAGCGCCTTGACGGTGCGGCCGTTGACCATGTCGCCCATCACGTCTCGCCGGTTGGTCAGCCAGACCAGCGGAATTACCGCAAACGGCAACACCAGCGACAGCACCACCTGGCTGGCCACCAGCGTGGTCAGCGTGTTCGTCCCCAGACCGATCACGATCAGTGCTGGGATCATGGTGATGAACCGTCGCAGGAACACCGACACGCGCCACTGCATGAAGCCGTCCACGATCATCTGCCCGGCCATCGTGCCGACGGTCGACGACGAGAGGCCGGACGCCAGAGCGCGATGCCGAAGGCGTAGGCCGCGCCCTGGCCGAGCAGCGGCTGCAGCGTGGCCTCGGCATCCTGGATGCCGTTGATCGGGATGCCGGACGAGAAGAACGCCGCCGACGCCATCACGACCATCGAGGAGTTGATCAGCCAGGCGCCGTTCATGGCCAGCGCGATGTCCACCAGCTCACGCCGGAAGTGCGCCTTCTGGCTGCCGCCCTTGAGGATCTTGTGGCGGTGCAGCACCAGGCCGGAGTGGAGGTAGACGACGTGCGGCATGACCGTCGCACCCACCATGCCGACGGCCACGTAGACGGCGCTGGAGGTCATGTGGGGCACCAGCATGCCGTGCAGGATTCCGGCCGGGTCCGGGTT
The DNA here is from genome assembly GCA_963755675.1 of uncultured Actinomycetes bacterium. Taxonomy (GTDB): domain Bacteria; phylum Actinomycetota; class Thermoleophilia; order Gaiellales; family JAICJC01; genus JAICYJ01. Next base: position 16,600 of record CAVWLK010000079.1, on the reverse strand, counting down.
GGAGATGAAGATCTCGACCACGAAGCAGGCGCCGATGATGGCCACGAAGACGACGATCAGCGCCTCGAAGCGGTTGTGTCCCCGCTGTTCGACGGCCAGCAGGCCGAACGAGATCACGGCGGTGATCAGTGCGGACGGCAGCAGACCGAGCCCGAACAGGATCTCCATGCCCACCGCAGCTCCCAGGAACTCGGCAAGGTCAGTGGCCATCGCCGCGGCCTCGGCTGCCAGCCACAGCCCGATCCGCATCCGCCGCCCGGTGTGCCGCCTGATCGCTTGTGGGAGCGTCATGCCCGAGGCGATGCCGAGCTTCGCCGACAGTGACTGGATCAGTATCGCCATCAGATTCGAGAGCAACAGCACCCACAGCAGCATGTAGCCGTAGTTCGCTCCGGCCTGGATGTTGGTGGCGAAGTTGCCGGGGTCCATGTAGGCCACGCTGGCGACGAATGCCGGCCCCAGGAACGGCGTCACCCGCTTGATCCGCGCCAGCGGCGAGCGAATTACGCCGGCCGGGGTGGGCTCGACAGCGGTCTGCACCGACTGCGGTGTCACGGCGTCTCCTCGACCCGGATCAACTCGGCCACGCCCACGCCGAGCGCCTGCTCGGTGCCGTTCACATGCAGCGTGACCGGGCCACCGAACGGGGCCTTGGATACCATCGTGACGGTCATCGCCGGCACCACCCCCAGATCGCCGAGGTAGCGGAGCAGGGCTGGATCGCCGTCCGGCACTCGTCGCACCACGGCGTGCTCACCCGGTTCGAGGTCGACCAGGCAGCGAAGCCGATCGGGCGGCAGAACAAGGTCGGCGCTCGGGATCGGGTCGCCGTGCGGGTCGGTGTCCGGATAGCCGAGCGCGCGGTCGAGCGCCGCCTCCAGCTCCTCGGATAGCACGTGCTCGAGCCGCTCGGCCTCGACGTGGACGCTGTCCCACGGCAGTCCCAGCGCCTCGGTCAGGTACAGCTCGAGGAGCCGGTGGTGTCGCAGCACCTCGACCGCGATCCGCTCACCGGCCGGCGTAAGGAGCGCACCGTGGTAGCGGCGATGTTCGACCAGGCCCAGCTGGTCGAGCTTCTTGACCATCGAGGTGGCCGAAGCCGCTGAGACGCCCATCCGGTCGGCGATCTCCGATGTGGTCGCCTTCCCGGAACTGGCTTGGAGCAGGTAGATCTGCTTGACGTAGTCCTGTACCGCCTCCGATTCCATCTAAACCTCAGTTTAGACGAGGCAAACTTTCGGATCAAGCGACTATGCGAAGTGGCGGCAGGCCTGCGGGGATCACGCCCGCGTCACGGGCGGTGCGTTCGAGCACGGTCAGCGCTCGGGCGCCTTCGGTGCCCAGGTCGACGGTGTAGTCGTTGACGTACAGCTCGACGTAGGGCCAGATCACGTCCTCGTCCAGCTCCTGGGCGTGACGGCGGATGGTGGTCAGCGTCTCCTGGCGATTCGCCCAGCCGTACGCGATCGAGTCGCGCAGCACGGCGGCGAAGGTGGCCGACACGCCGTCCGGAAGCGCTCGCGAGGCCAGGATTCCGCCCAGCGGCACCGGCGCCGAGGCCAGCGTCTCGAACGAGGCCCCGAGATCCTCGACCAGCAGCAGGCCGTCGCGCTGATAGGTCAGCCGCCCCTCGTGGATCAGCACGCCGAGGTCGGCCCGGCCATCGCGCAGATCTCCTCCGATCTCCGAGAAGACGGCCTGGGACACCGTCCCCTGACCGGGGTGCAGGCAGTGGTAGAGCAGCGTGGCGGTGGTGGTGCGCCCGGGGCAGACGACCGCGCACTCGTTGCCGACGGCACCACGTCGGGGCGAGCCGAGACCAGCAACGGCCCGACCCCGAAGCCCAAAGCCGACCCGGTGCCGAGCGCGTCGTAGCGGCCGGCGAGCAGCAGCGCGGCGTGGAAACTGGCCTTGGAGACGTCGTAGCGGTCGGCGAACAACCCGTCGTTCAACTGCTGGACGTCGAGCAGCTCGGCTTCCACCTCCAGCCCTCGCATGTCGACCCGCCGCTCCAGGATGCCGTGGAACGCGAACGTGTCGTTGGGGCAGGTGGAGAGGCCGACGCGGAGTCTCATCAGCCCAGCATGGTAGCCACGACGTCGCCGGCCGCTGCGAGTGCCTCGGGCATGCGCCACGTGGCCTTGTCGCGCTCGCCGGCCCGGTTCGAGATCCCCCGCACGACTGCCAGGGAGACCTGGGCTAGCATTGCCGCTACGGCAACTGCGTACCCCTCCATCTCCTCGACAATGGCGTCCGGGTGCTTGGATAGGCGGATTGCGGCTTCCTCGACCGTTGCCGAGGCAGACGCGACCGACAACACCAGGCCGCCGTCACCGTCGAGTTCGACCTGGTCACTCGCTGCCCACCCAAGCTCCGCCGGGGTCAGCGCTCCGACTCCGATCCCGTGACAGCGCACGGCCGAGGCGACCACGACCGAACCGATCGGCGCGCGCTCGAGGTCGTAGCTACCGGCGCATCCAACGAGGATCACCCGCGTCGGAGCGTGCAGCGCGATCGCATGTGCGGCACCGGCACCGGCGGCCGCCAACCCGAATCCGCACAGCGCCACCGGCCCTGCCTGGTCGGTGGCCAGCAGATCCGCCTCGGCGGCGGTCGGCACCAGGATCAGCGGCGGCAGGGCGGGGCCAGACCTCTCAGACGATCTCGACCATGCGCTCGATGGCCAGCCGTGCCCGTGCGGCCACCTCGTTCGGCACCGTGACCTCGAACCTCATGTCGCGCAGGCTGTCGCGCACCTTGGGCAACGTGATCTGCTTCATGTACCTGCAGACGGCCCGCTCCGACATCGCGTAGAAGCGCTTGTCGGGCGCCTCCTTGTGAAGGCGGTGGAGGATGCCGGTCTCGGTCGCGACCACGAAGTCCCGCTTGGGTGACGAGGTCACGTGCCGCACCATGCCCTCGGTCGAGAGCACGTGCGTCGTCTCCGCCAGCTTGGCGTCGTGCGCCGCCGCATACATGCACTGGCTGGCGCATCCGCACTCGGGGTGGATCAGCAGGTCGGTTCCGGGCCTGGCCTCCATCATCTTGGTCACATCCTCCGGCCGGATGCCGGCGTGCACATGGCACTCGCCGGGCCAGATCTTCATCCGCCGTCCGGTCAGCTTCTCGAGGTACGCGCCGAGGAACATGTCCGGCAGGAACAGGATGTCGCGATCCTCCGGCACCGCCTCGATCACTGCGCGCGCGTTGCCCGAAGTGCAGCAGTAGTCGGACAGCGCCTTGACCTCGGCCGTCGTGTTGACGTAGCTGACGACGACGGCGCCCGGGTTCTCGTCCTTCCAGCGCTGCAGCGCGTCGGCGTCGATCGTCGCTGCCAGCGAGCAGCCGGCCTCCAGGTCGGGAATCAGGACAGTGCGGTCGGGCGCCAGGATGGCTGCCGTCTCGGCCATGAAGTGGACGCCGGCGAACACGATCACGTCCGCCTCGGTGGCCGCCGCCTGTTGCGACAGCCCCAGCGAGTCGCCGACGTAGTCGGCCACGTCCTGCACCTCGGGCACCTGTAATTGTGCGCCAGGATGACGGCGTTTCGCTCCTCGGCCAGCGCCCGCACCTCGTCGTGCAGGCTGTCGATCTCGGTATGAGTCACGGTGCTGATGGAACGACCTCCAGTGCGACGTCGAGCGCCCGCACCGAGTGCGTCAGCGCTCCGACGGAGATTGCATCGACGCCGGTCTCGGCGATGGCCCGGATCGTTGCCAGGGTGATGCCGCCGGATGCTTCCAACCGCGCTCGGCCGTTGCAGCGGCGCACCGCCTCGCGGATCGTCCCGGCATCCATGTTGTCCAGCAGGATCGTCTCTGCGGCGCACTCCAGCGCCTCGTCGAGCTGGTCGAGCGTGTCCACCTCGACCTCGACCGGCAGCGAGGGCTGGCGGGCGCGAACGGCGGCGATCGCCTGCGCGATGCCACCGGCGACGGCCACGTGGTTGTCCTTGATCAGGATCGCATCGTGCAAACCGGCGCGATGGTTCGTGCCGCCTCCGCAGGCAACAGCCGCTTTGTCCAGCAGCCGTAGCCCGGGTGCCGTCTTGCGGGTGTCCAGCACCTCGGCCGGCGTGCCCGCCACCGCCTGGACGTAACTATGGGTGGCGGTGGCGATGCCTGACATCCGCTGCAGCAGGTTCAGGGCGGTGCGCTCGCACGTCAGCAGCGCCCGCATCGAGGCCTGCACCCGGGCGACGGCGGTGGGTGGATTGGTGATCGTCTCTCCGTCCGCGACCAGCACGAGCATCTCGGCATCCGGGTCGAGCCGGCGCAGCACCGCGAACGCCTCCGCCAGGCCGCACACGACGCCGGGCTCGCGCACCACGATCGCTGCCTCGCCGCGCAGGTCCTCGGGCACGATTGCGTCCGTGGTCAGATCGCCGTCGCCGACGTCCTCGGACAGCGCGCGGTCGATCAGGCTCTGGACGGCTGCGGGCATGGCAGGTGGTGGGCGTATGCCGGATCCTCGGCGGGGAAGTCAAGCCGGACGTGGGCGCCGCGGCTCTCCTCGCGCCGGAGCGCGGAGGATGCGATCAGCTGGGACACGGCGATCGGATTCGACTGCCGCCGCCCGTCGAGCCACTCGATCAGGTCGGCGAGGCCCGAGGCGTCGCGCACCGGCCCAGCGGCGCTCCACATGCGGCGGCGCAGTTCGGCCAGCGGCGCTCGCACGCGTGGGCGGTCGGGCTCGGCGGCGTCGCCGCAGCGTGCTGATCGTCCAGACCCGCCTCGACCGCGCGCCGTGAGAACACGAAGCATTCGAGCAGCGAGTTGGATGCCAGCCGGTTGGCGCCGTGCACACCGCTTCGCGCGCACTCGCCGCTGGCGTAGAGACCGGGCAGGCTCGCCTTCCCCGCCGTCCAGCCCCGTCTCGATGCCACCCATCAGGTAGTGGGCAGCGGGCGAGACGGGCAAGGCGGTCTCGGGTCCAGGTCGAGCCCGGCTCGCGCCGCGCCCTCCGACCAGGTTCGGGATCCGGTGTCGCACCGCCTTGGCATCAAGGTGCGCCCAGCGTCAGATAGCTCGTGTCCGCCTGCCGACCAGCCGGCGCTGGATGGTGCGGGCCGACCACGTCGCGGGGCGCCAGCTCACCGTCAGGGTGCTCGGCGAGCATGAACCGGTCACCCGTCCGCCGTCCACCAGGCGGCCCCTTCGCCCCGCACCGCCTCCGAGATCAGGAAGGCCCGTCCGCCGACCGCCAGCGCGGTGGGGTGGAACTGCACGAACTCCATGTCGCCGCATGGTCGCGCCGGCACGGTGCGCGATTGCGATGCCGTCGCCGAGCGCGCCGGGCGGGTTGGTGGTGCGGGCGTACAGCCCGCACCGGCGCCGCCGGTCGCCATCAGCGTCATACGGGCGCGGATCGGGCGCAGCTCGTCGTGGCCGAGCACCCACGCGCCGGCGCAGGCGTCCCCGTCCGAGATCAGGTCGATCACCGCGGCATGCTCGATCACCGTGATCAGCGGCCGCTCACGGACGCGGGCGATCAGCGTTTCGGCGATGGCGGCGCCGGTCGCGCTGCCGCCGGCGTGCAAAATCCGGCGCCGGCCGTGGCCGCCTTCCCGGCCAAGCTCGAGCCGTCCGTCGGGGCCGCGATCGAACGCCACGCCCAGCCGCTCGAGATCGGCGATCCGGTCCGGGCCCGCCTCGACCAGCACCGCGACGGCCGCCGGATCGCACAGGCCCCGGCCCACCCGCAGCGTGTCGGCAAGGTGCAGCCCGGGATCATCGTCCGGCCCGATCGCCGCCGCGACGCCGCCCTGGGCGTAGAACGAGTTCGAGGTTCGCAGGGATCCCTTGCTGACCAGCGCCACGGAGGCGCCCCGGTCGGCCGCCTGGATGGCGGCGTAGAGCCCCGCGAGCCCGGCTCCAGCAACCAGCAGATCGACGGGCGGAGGGGGGTTGTGCGGAACGGCGGGGGGATAATAGCTCAAGTGACTAAAACCTCTCTGCGGGAATGATAGCCGCTCTTCGTGCGTTTGACCGGTTCGGATGTTGCTGGTTGCTGATAGCGTGGGATTCATGGCGGACACGCCCCCGACAGAGACGGATGAGACGCCCGACGTCGATTCGCCCGGGGGCGCGTTGGCGCGCGAGGCGCTTGACCGGGTGCGATTCGAGGAGGAAGCGCTGAGTCACGCCGACCAGCTGTACCGCGTGGCGCTGCGACTTACGGGCTCACAGCAGGCCGCCGAGGAGCTTGTGCAGGAGGCCTACCTGAGGGCCTTCCGCGGTTGGCGGGGATACCGGCCCGGCACCAACCTTGCCGCCTGGCTGGCCACCATCCTGCGAAACGCGTTTCTGGACGAGGCACGCAAGCAGAGCCGGCGGCCAGGTCAGGAGTCGATCGACGACACCAGCGAGTACTACCTCTACAACCACCTCACCGAGACTGCAGCAGAGCCGCAGGAGGCGGTGCTCAACCGCCTTTCAGGCGGCGCCATCGTGGATTCGCTGTCCGAGATCCCGCCCAACTTCCGCGAGGTTGTGGTGCTGGTCGACATCGGTGATTTCAGCTACCAGGACGCCGCCGACATCCTCGGTGTGCCGATCGGCACCGTGATGAGCCGGCTGCATCGCGGCCGGCGCGCGCTCAAGCAGGCGCTCGCGAACCATGCCTCGAGGAAGGAACCCGAATGAGCCTCGATCTCTGCCGCGGCGTTGAGAGCAACTTGCAGCCGTACCTCGACCGACAGCTCACGCCGGATGAGGTGACGATGATCGAGACCCACCTCGGCGAATGCGTCTACTGCCGCGAGCGCTATCACTTCGAGGCGCGGCTGCGCGACACGGTGAAGACGGTCTGTTGTGGCGACCCTGTGCCTGAAGGGCTGGTCGACCGCGTACGGCTGCACTGCCGCGGAGAGCGCGCCAGCTAGTCAGCGGCCTCTGGCCTATCGACGTCTCCGGGCGGCGGCAGGTCGCTGCAGTCGACGAGCGTGGCCGTGAGCGTTCGTCCCGGCGCCTCACCTGAGGTGGGCAGGTCGCGCCACAGGGCCCGTGGCAGCACCACCGGGTGCGAGCGGCCCGCACCGTAATCCGCCGCGCGCACGCTGTCGCCGGTCGCGAGCACGCGCCGGATCGCCTCGGGCGAGAGGCCGGGTCCGTCTCCGAGCACGACAACCGCCTCCGTAACCTCATCTGGCAACGAGGACAGTGCAGCGGCCAGCGAGGCTGCCTGGCCGTCGCGCCAGCGATCGCTGATGACCGGCCGTGCGCCGTGCAGCTCGATCCCGGCCAGGATCGCGTCGGCATGGGCGCCCAGCACCACCAGGCGGCACTCGACACCCGAGCTCGCGACCGTGTCCAGCACCAGCTCCAGCATCGGCCGGCCGGCGATGCGGTGCAGCTGCTTGACGGCGCCGAAGCGGCGGCCTTCACCGGCCGCAAGCACCACGACCGCGACGGCCTCCATCGTCCCACCTTCGGCTGGATCGTTCACGCGGCCCGCGTGCTCTGCGGCGAGCGTCAGCGACTGCGCGAGCTGGACCATGTGGAAGCTGTCGCGCCGGTCCTCGCCCCACAGCTCGCCCGCCGCTTGGATCAGCTCCGCCACGTCCCTGAGTCCGTTGTCTGAACTGGCATCACAGGCACAGCGAGCGAGGGTGATCGCGCCGGGCACGTCCTCCTGCTGCAGCCAGATCACGGTGGCCGCCATCGTCAGGTACTCGAGGATCCGCAGGCGCTGGTGTGAGATCGGCTCCAGCTCCGGAAGCAATGGCGGCGAGAGAGCGGCGGCGGGCCGTCCTTCCGACACCCGCTCGGCGTTGTCCCAGAAGATGGCTCGCGTCGCGAGCGGCGCGGCGCCGGCCGAATCGAGGGCGTGTGCGAGCTGCAGGATGCCGAACGGGTGTGTCCCGTAGGGCGTGTCGGACGCGAACAGGATCTGCTCGGGCGAGACGGCCGCCAACAGGGAGTGCAGGTCGGTGGCACTCCACACCGACGTGTCGTATGAGACGTTCGGATGGTCGATCAGCACCCGCGCGATGTGCTCCAGGTCGGCGATCGCCGCGTGCGCGAGGATCAGCTGCGCGTCGGGATGGCGCTCGACCAGGTGCTGCAGTTGGTCGGCGATCGGCGGCAGCCCGCGGCCGGCGTGGATCAGGATCGGCACCCGATGCTCCGCCGCCAGCTCGAACACCGGCCGCAGCGACGCCTCCTCGAACCCGAAACCCTGCGCGCGTGGGTGCAGCTTGATGCCGCCCGCGCCCAGGCCGAGACAGCGCCGCGCCTCAGCCAGTGGCTCGTCCGACATGTCCAGCCGGCAGAACGGCACGAACACACCCTTCGACGCAGCCGCCCAGGCCAGCACGCGGTCGTTCGGCACCCGGTAGGCGGGGACGCGATCGGGGTCATTGAACGGAAACACGAAAGCCCTGCCGATCCCGTGCGCCCGCAGGTCCTCGAGCTGTTCGACCGGATCGCGTGCAAACCCGTCCTCGTCCACACCCAGGTGAGCGTGCGCGTCCCAGATCCGCAGGTCATCGGGTAGCAGCGCCCGCGCGGCCGCGACGTGGCGGTCGAGCAACGCCTGATGGCGGGCCGCGAGCACGAGCGAAACGCTACTCGACCGCGTGCTAGGTTGCCGCCCATGACTCTTCCACTGCTTATACACGCCGATTCCACCCACGACCCGGACATGTTCGCGGCCACCGGGGTGGCCGTCGGAGACCCGTACACCTACCTCGAGCTCGACGGCCGGCGGGTGATCGTTGCCAGCGTGCTGGAGGCGGACGTGATCCGGCGCGATTCCACGGCCACCGAGGTGTGGCTGATGGACGAGTTCGGTGGCCGCGATCTCGTGCTGTCAGGATGGAGCCGCCGTGATGCGACCATGGAGAGCGTGCGCCGCGTGCTCGAGCGGGCGGAGGCCACGGAGGTGGCGGTGCCGGACAGCTTTCCGGTGGCGCTGTCCGACTACCTGCGGTCGAAGGGGATCACGGTCACGACCGATCCGGAACGGCTCGCGCTGCGCCGCCGGCTGAAAGGGGATCGCGAATTGGCCGCGATCCGGCTCGCGCAGCGAGCCACGGAGGCGGCGCTCAGCGCAGCCCGCGAGCTGCTCGGCTCCGCATCCCCGGGGGCGGACGGCCTGACCGTCGACGGGCGCACGGTGACCTGCGAGATGGTTCGCGAGACCATCGTCGAGACGCTGCGCGAGCACGGCTGCGAGGGCGAACCGCCCCTGGTCGGCGCGGGGCCGCGGGGCGCTCTCGTGCACGACCTGGGCAGCGGGCCGATTCATCCCGGCGAGCCGGTGATCATCGATATCTTCCCGCGCCACGCCGTGAGCCGCTACCACGCGGACATGACGCGCACGTTCTGCTGGGGTGAGGCGCCTGAGCGCCTGCGCGTGATGCACGCGACCATCCTGGAGGCGCTCAAGCGAAGCACCGAGGCGATCGCGGCCGGCGTGCCCGGGCGGGTGCCGTGGGAGGTCGCCTGCGACGTGATCGAGGCGGCAGGCTTCCGCACCCAGCGAGGCCTGCGCGAGGGCGAGTCCCTGGACGAGGACTTCTTCCACGGGCTCGGCCATGGAGTCGGCATCGAGGTGCACGAGGAGCCGGGCATGAGCCTCGGTGAGAAGACCGATCTGCTGGCCGGAGACGTCGTCACCGTGGAGCCAGGCGTGTACCAGAAGGACTTCGGCGGCGTGCGGCTGGAGGACATGGTGGTCGTGCGAGAGGGCGGCAGCGAGCTGCTGACCGAGTACGACTACGAGCTCGAGATCCGCGGGTAGGCGGCATCCAGGAGGGACGCGCCCTGTGATTGACGTGCAGCGAGTCGACTTCATCCGCATCCCGGTGACGGACATGGAGGAGGCGAACCGGTTCTACGGTGAGGTGCTCGGCCTCGAACGGAGTCCGAACTCGCCGGTCGAGGATTGGGTCGAGTACGAGACGAGCAACGTGACGCTTGCGGTCATGACGCCGCACACTCACGGCTACGAGTTCACGCCGCTGCCGGTGGGCACGCTGGCGCTCGGCGGGCATGATGTCGCCGAGGCGAAGGCGAAGCTCGAGGCGGCCGGCGTGCAGGTCAACGAGATGTGGGACTCGGGCGTCTGCCATGGCGCCGGGGTGCGCGATCCATCCGGCAACCCGATCCTGCTCCACAACCTTTACGCGCCGTACCGACCGCGCTGACGTCGCCTACGGTCCGCCGCCGCCCAGTCTGCCGACGTCGTGCATGTTCTCGCCGGTGCCTGTGCCGATGATGTCCGAGGGGCCGTTGGGCTGGCGGTATTCGGAGTCCAGCGAGCCGCGGTTGCCGGGTGGGGTCAGCTTGTGGCGGATTGCGCGGAAAATCGAGGCGATGCTCATGGGTCCACAGTACAGCGGCCACGCGAGATTCCAGTACAGCGGCCACGCGAGATTCGCCCCCGGCCGAGCCTGGTCCGCCGTGCTCAAATCCCGGCTGTCCGGGGTCGCTCGTCCACGCGCCGCACCCACGCTTGGAGCCGCGGGTGGCCGTCGCCCAGCGCCAGGTTGTCGGTCAGCACGTGGTGGAACGTCTCCTCGTCGTCCGCCGCGGCACCATGCACGCCGTACTTGAGGAACGGATAGACGGAGCAGTCGGCCGCCGAGAATGCGTCTCCGGCCAGGTACTCGCGGCCGTTCAGCAGCTGCTCGAACGCGTCCAGCGAGCCGCGCATCTCGGCTCGCAGCAGCTCGACCTCGGCGGGATCCGGGCCGGGCAGGGCGAGCATGTCGTCGAGCCGGTTGGGCGGCACCTTCCAGACGCGATCGAACCAGTCCACGAACAGCCGCACCTCCGCCCGCCGAGCCGGGTCGCTCGGAAACAGCGCCGGCTCCGGCGCAAGCTGCTCCAACCGCTCGATGATGCGGCTGGAGTCGACCAGCACGTCACCGTCCACCTCGAGCACGGGCACCAGCGGCTGTCCGCTGACGGCGACCGCCCGCGACCGGTTGCCCGGGTCGAGCATGACAACCTCGGCCGCGAGCCCCTTGTGGGCGAGTGCCAGCGCCACCCGCTCGACGTTGGTCGAGAACGGGATCGCGTACAGCGTGATCTGAGGCACCGGCCGTCTACCCCTGCAGGATCTTCAGGAACCGCTCCTCGTCGTCGAACGGCCCGACCAAGCCGAAGTTGAGGCCGTCGTCGCACGATCACCTGCCGGGCGACACGCTGGATGTCGTCGGCGCGTCACCGCCTCGATGCCTTCCAGCACCTCCTCGGGCTCCGCCACCCTGTTCTCCAACACCTCACGGCGCAGGCCGAACATCAGCAGTCCCGCGCGGATCCTCCAGCTGCAGCACCATGCGGCCCTTGAGGTAGTTCTTGCAGCCGGCGCAGCTCGTCATCGGGCACCGGCTCGGCGGCCATCTTGCGGAACTCGGCCACGATCGTCGACACGGCCTGGTCGATCCGCTCGATGTCGACGCCGGCCTGCGAGAACAGCGTGCCCGGTGTCGGCGTAGCTCTGGTGGTAGCCGTACACGTAGTAGGCCAGCCCCAGCCGCTCGCGCACCTCGGTGAACAGCCGTGACGACATGCCGCCGCCGAGTATCGCCGTCAGCACCTGCATCGCGTAGCGGTCGGGGCTGTCGGTCGGGATGCCGCGCACGCCCAGACGCAGGTGGGCCTGGTCGGAGTCGCGCGTCTCCAGCCGCACGCGGGGCTCGGCCTGGACGACCTCGACCGGCGGCGCGTCGCCGGTCGCGCGGTCGGCGAGGTGGCCGAACTGCCGCTCGACCTCGGCCACGAACTCGCCGTCGACGGCGCCGGCCGCACCGACCACCATCCGCCGCGGCGTGTACCAGCGTCCAGATAGTCGAGGAAGGTCTGGCGGCCGGCCGCGCGGATCGTCTCCTTGGTGCCGATGATGTCCCAGCCCAGCGGCTGGTCGCCGAACAGCAGCTGGTCGTAGACGCTGTCGACGTGGTCGCGGGGCGTGTCGACGTACATGTTCAGCTCCTCGATGATCACGCCCTTCTCGCGCTCGATCTCCTCGGGGTCGAATCTGCGACGCCAGCAGCTGGTCGGCCAGCACGTCGAGCGCCAGCGCGCGGTGCTCGGCGGCGCACTTGATGTAGTAGCCGGTGTACTCCTTGCCGGTGAAGGCGTTGAACTCGCCGCCGATGCCGTCGACCTCGGCCGAGATGTCCTTGGCCGTCGGCCGCTTCTCGGTGCCCTTGAAGAACATGTGCTCGGCGAAGTGGGCGATGCCGTTGGTCGGCTTCGTCTCGTAGCGGCTGCCCGCGGCGAGCATCACCATCACCGCGACCGACTTGGCGGCGGGCATGGGTGCGGTGATGACGCGCAGGCCGTTGGGGAGTGTGGTCTTCTGGAACATGGCGCGTATCGTAGTCGCCCGATGTCGCGGCTGCCGGAATGCCGAACAGGGTGGGAGCCAATCGGCTCCCACCCTGCTGGCCCGGTCCTCGCTCTAGGAGTTGGCGCGGCAGCTCTGGAACAGCATCGCCGGCCTGCCGGCCGCGGCGTCGGCGTACATCTTCGTGACGAACTGGAAGCCGCCGTCGCTGGCGAAGATCTCGAACGGGCCCTTGATGGTGTCTGGAGGGGCGACGTTCTCGGACGATCCCTTCGGCGCGACCAGCGTGTGGTTCGCGTTGATGTCTGTCAGCGCGGCCTGGGCACGGGCCTGGGCGGCGGTGTCGCCCGAGCGGATCGCCTTCCCCCAGTAGCACTCCCACCGCACCCTCGAGATGGCGACGGCAGTGCCGCCCGGCTGGCTCATGCCGGTGACCGTGTCCGGAGGCAGCGTCCGGTGTGGCCAGGTCTGGCCGGGTGGCAGAGCGAGCTGCGGGTGGCCGCCTGGTAGAGCGACTCCCACTGCTGCGGCTTCTCGATCAACGCGGTCTCGTCATGCCAGCCGAGGAACCCGGTCGCCAGGGCGGTTGCCGCGGTCAGCGCCGCGATGGCGAGGGCGACCAGCACGATCGTCAGCCGGCGGCGGGTGGCGCGGGTCAGGCGGGGCCGCGACCTTGCGAGGGCCGGATCTCCAGGCCGGGCGACGATGCTCGACAACAGGAGGTCGCGATCGATTGCCGGACTGGGAGCGGCCGGAGCTGCATTTCGGAGACGTTCCATGTGGTTCATGCGGACTCCATTTCCACGATCCGGGAGTGGTCGCCGGCACCGCCGAGCTGGTCCATCAACTGCTGGAAGTGGCGGCGAGCGCGCAGCAGGCGGACGCGAAATGCGACGGCCGTGATGCCGAGCGCCGCGGCGCCCTGGGCAGGCGTCAGGTCGTCCCACGCGACCAGCAGCAGCACCTCTCGCTCAGAAGGGCTGAGCCGGCGAAGAGCCGAGGTGACGAGCGGGTCGGCGGTCTCGACGGCGGGCGGATGCCTGGGTCGGCGGTTGCCTCGTCAAGCTGGGCCTGAGGCCGTCTGCGGCGCCACTCCGCCATCAGCAGGTTGCGGGCGGTGACGAACAGCCATGGCCGCGGATCGTCGGCAGGTATCGACGAGAGCCGTCGCCAGGCGATTGCCATCGTCTCCGCAGCGATCCCCTCTGGACGCTGCTGCCACGGCGCGCGGCGTAGGAGACGAGCGGGTCGAAGTGGGCGAAGACTCGGCTGAAGCGAGCTTCGGCGCCGTCAGGAGGTGGTGCCTGTGGGTTCATGCATCGATATGTCGGATCGCGACCTGCGCGTTACATCATCGTCGCGGCGAGCTCAGTTTGCGCAGGCGGTCATGCCGAGGTCGTGCGCAAGGCTGTTCGCATGGTCGCGTCTCGCTGGGTGACCTGCGAGGCGTGCTCAAACCCCGCCATGTCGCCCTGCTGCGCCGCGAGTTGGATCATGCGGATGTCGTCCAGCGAGCGCTTGTGGGCACTCCGCCAGGCGGCCACCTGATCCTCGTCACCGGGCGGCGCGGGGATTGCATCGAGATCGCGCTCGGTACCCTGGAAGAGCGGCGTCAGCGTGGTGATCCAGGTGTCGAACCCGGCCAGGTCATTCGGTTCCGGCACGGTTCCGTACGCTGCCGCGGCGTTCGCGCAGATGCCGTCGGCCAGTTGGTCGTAGCGCTGGAGGTTGGCGGGATGCTCGGACAGGTCGACGTCGACCGAGCAGTCGCGCATGCCCAGCTCGGCCGCCATCGCGTTCACGGTGGCTCCGACCAGCACCAGCTTGCCGGTTGCCTCGTCCGAGCTCGGGGGCTGCGCGGCCACGATCAGCGGCCGCTGCTTCTCGCCCGCGTCCAGCCATGCGGCGTAGGCCGCAGCATCCTGGGACGAGGGCCGAAGGGCACGCAAATCGCGGATCAGTTGATCGAACTGACCGATGTAGGTGGTCCAGACCTTCGCCGCCTCATCGTTCGTGGTCACGTTCCGGAACTCGACCGAGGTGGTGTGCGAATAGGCGCCGCAGATCCGGTCGGCTGCGGCGATCAGCTGGTCATGGGGGAGGGACGGACGATGGGCCGGACGAGGAGGCAGATGAGCCGCCGCAACCAGCGGCGATCGCAGCCACGACGACGACGGCGAAGAGGGCGATATGTGATGTGATCTCATGACCCCCATCCAAGCGGCCCTGGGGCAAGCTGGCATCGGGGATCCCCTCGACCCTACGCCTTTCTCGTCTCGCCGATGTGCGAGACTTGGGACATGACGGAGGCGCTGGTCTCGGAGATGGTGGACGTCTCGGCCGCCGGCAGCGTCGCCGATGCCTTCGTCACCCGACCCGATGACGGTGGGTCGCATCCGGGAGTGGTGCTGTACATGGACGCCTTTGGCATCCGGGCGGCGCTCGAGCGTCACGCCGAACGGCTGGCCTCCCATGGCTACGTCGTCCTGGTGCCCAACGTCTTCTACCGGGCGGTCGTTCTCCGGTGGTCGAGAACATCGAGCAGCTGGTGGGAGGCGAGGATCGCGAGTCGCTGTTCGCCTTGATTCTTCCCAAGATCAAAGCGCTGACGACTGATGCGGCGAACGCGGATTCGCACCTGGGTCGCCTATCTGCGCAGCCGAGCGGACGTGCGGGAGGGGCCGCTCGGTGCCGTCGGATATTGCATGGGCGGGCGCCTCAGCCTGCGGATGGCAGGGGAGCTCCCGGACGAGATCGGGGCGGCCGCCAGCTTCCACGGCGCCAACCTCGCCACCGCCGATGCCGACAGCCCGCACCTGTCTGCCATTCGTGCATCCGCCGAGCTCTACATCGGCCACGCGGACAACGACCGCTCGATGGATCCGGAGCAGATGGGCCGCCTGACCCAGGCGCTGGCCGAAGCCCACGTCCGTCACACCGCGGAGCTCTACGTCGGCGCGCAGCACGGCTGGACGCAGGCCGATACGCCGGCCTACGACGAGCCGTCAGCCGAGCGTCACTGGGTGCGCCTGCTCGAGCTGTTCGAGCGCGTGCTTCGGCCCACGTGACGGCCGCACTACCCGACGCGGGCCAGCACAACGGACGCCGCCGCCTGTTCGGCTGGAATCGTCCAGTACGTCGACAGCAGCCTCGCGGTCTCCGCCGCCGATTGAAGCTGGAACCCGTTGCGTTCGTAGAAGCCGATCGCCCAGTCGGCGCTGGCCCATGTGCCGACCAGGAGCGTTTCTTCACTCGCCTGCCCTCGCAGCGCCGCGAGCAGCGCCGCACCGATGCCACGACGCTGGTGGGAGGGCCGCACATATGCGTGCCGGATCAGCGTCACGTCGGAAACGCGCTGGATGCCCATCACGCCGACCAGGGCTTCGTCCTCCCAGAACCCCGAGAACCGCACCCCGGCGGCGATCTCGGCGTCCAGCTCGTCACGGGACATGTACGGCTGGTGCGAGAACTCGGCCGGAATCACCCCGCAGTAGGAGACCGCCGCCTCGTTGACGATCTCCAGGATCGCATCCACCTCCTCTGTGGAACACGACTTCAGCACGCGGGCACGGTACTACGCCGGTAGGGTGAGTGGCATGAAGCCGGTCAACGTGCGGGACTACGCGGCGGCCGACCAGAAGCTCGACGCCAACGCCCACGCGTATATCAACGGCGGCGCGGGCGACGAGGTCACGCTCCGCGACAACCTGGCTGCATTTGAGCGCCGAAAGCTCCGCCCGCGGGTGCTGGTCGATGTCAGCAGCGTCTCGACGGCGACCACGGTGCTCGGCACCGAGATCGCGCTGCCGGTGATGATTGCGCCGGTCGCCATCCAACGCCTGGCGCATCCGGACGGCGAGGAGGCGGTTGCACGTGCGGCCGCGTCGGCCGGCACGATCATGTGTCTGTTGTCGGTTGCGACCTGCGCTCCACGCGACCTGCCGACCGGCAAGCGCTGGTTCCAGGTCTACGTCTGGCGGGATCGGAAGAAGACCGAGGCGGCGATCGAGGAGGCGGTCGAGAGCGGATCTCCGCGCTTGTACTGACGGTCGACGTGCCGATTCTCGGTCAGCGCGAGCGCGACGTGCGGGTCGGGTTCAAGGTGCCGGAGCATCTGACGGTGCAGGGCGACATGTTCGGCGAGGCGTTCGATGCGACCGTGACCTGGAGCGATCTCGAGTGGCTGGCGGGTTACGGGCTGCCGGTCGTGATCAAGGGAATCCTGACCGCGGAGGACGCGGTGGCCGCCTGCCAGATGGCGTCGCCGCGATCGTGGTGTCGAACCATGGCGGGCGGCAAC
>CAVWLK010000078.1:0-4913 GCA_963755675.1 uncultured Actinomycetes bacterium | reverse complement strand
CGTCGCCACCGCAGCCGTCGCTCAAGGCAAGCAGGTCATCGTGTGGACAACCAAGGACGCCGTACGCCTGGGCCTCCCCGGTGAAATGGTCGGCGTCCCCTACAAGGCTGCCCTCCGCTGGAGCGTCTCCTCGAGCAGTTCGTTGACGGAGGAGGCGAGGTTTGGCTATGCCCCGTCTGCCTCAGCGCTCGGGAACTCGACGACCGGAGAAGATCGCAAACGCCAAGGTGGTCGGCGCCACCCCGATGTGGGAATGGGCCGGCAGCGACACAACGGTGTTTAGCTATTGAGCTGCGCTATCCGGTACACACACCGCGACAGCGTACCCATAGGCGCTAGCCGTTTGCCAAGCCCTGGCACGACGAGCGAACGCGTGCGGACCGTCCCCTCTTTGTTAAGTGGGCTCACCTCGCAGCGGCCGATACTCAGCGGGCGGCATCGGCGACCTGCAGATCGAGCTGCTCGAAGCGGGGGCGAGCCACGCCACCAACGTCGAGATCATCGACAACTACGAAGCCACCGCCCGCTCACTCATCGAAGAGCACGGAATGGACGATCGGGTCGATCGCCACATCGCAGATTTCGCTGAGCAGCCAGAACAGGTTCCGGCCGCCGATATCGTGATCCTCCACCGCGTCATCTGCTGCTACCCCGACGCCGACACGCTCACCTCCGCGGCCTGTGGCCGCGCGAAAGACCGCGTAGCAATCACCATTCCCCGCGAGGCGCCGTGGGTCAAGCTCGGCTTCTGGGCCATGAACGCGTGGTTGCGGATACGCCGAATCGCCTTCCGCGGCTACTCCACCCACACGCGCAGATCCTCGACGCCGCGGCGTCACACGGCTTCCATGCCACCCACCGCGATCGCGGCCTGCTCTGGGACGGCCTCGTCCTCCAGCGCCAGTCAATACAGACGTAAAGCGTCGAGGTCTCGGCCCTCCCCACCGGCGCAGTTAGTGCTGGTGGGGGTGGTCGATCTCGCCGGGCTCGGTGGTGGAGACGACGCGCCACGAGTCCCAGGTGATCTTGAGGATCACGAAGGTGATGGCGAGGCCGATCAGTGGGTCGGCCGCTGGAGCCGATCGCGACGAGGGCGGCGCTTGCGACGACGGAGAGCGAGACGAAGCCGTCGACGCGGGCGTGGTTTCCATCGGCGATCAGCGCTGGGCTGTGCAGGCGCTGACCGGCGCGGAGCCGAACCTGGGCTGCGATCTCGTTGCCGACGAAGCCGATCACCCCGGCTGCGGCTAGCACCCACAGGTGGGTCAGCTGTCGGGGTGGAGCAGCGCTGGATCGTCTCGTAGAAGGCGACGCAGGCCGAGACGAAGATCACCGCGACGACGGAGAGTCCGGCCAGCTTCTCGCCGCGGAAGCTAGCGAAGCAGGAAGGCGATCCCGAGCGGGATCGCGGTGAGCGCGTCGCCGAAGTTGTGGATCAGGTCGGCGAGCAGCGCGACCGAGCCGGAGCGAGGAAGATCAGTGCCTGGGCGAACGCCGCCACGCCGAGGACGGCGAGGCTGATACGCGACCGCCTGACGCCCTCGCGCGAGCGCACGATCGAGCGGTCGACAGGCCATGCGAGTGGCCATGATCGCCGCGTCGTGGCCATCACGTGGTCATGGTCATGGTGGTGGTCGTGGGCGGTGGGATCGTCATGCGCCTGCCCGGACGGGTGCTCATGGGGATGTTCGTGTTCGATGTCATCGTGGCGATGAGCGTGCGTGTGGCGCAGAGCGGTCATGCGTTGAGGGTATCCGCGGCCGTCAGATTGCCTCCAGACCCGGGCGCGATTGGTTGGCTGCGCGACGGGTGCTCATGCGCCGACGGCGGCTAGGCTCTACAACACGACCCACGGGCAGAGCGGAGTCCCCGAACTCGACCTCGTTCGAACCGCGCTCGAAAACGCTCGCCGGCGAACAGCACTGGATCGGTAGGCGCCGGCGAAGGCCGGGTTAGCAGCAGCCGTCGGCGCAGCCTTCGCCGCGCCAGCTCTCGACGCCTTCGCGGGCGGCGATGGCGGCGATCACCAGCGCCGCGGCGGGTCGGCCCACCACCAGCCGAACAGCGCGTTTGCGCCAAGGCCGATGAGCAGAGCGATGGACAGGTAGGCGCAGATCATGTTCTGCTGGCCCTCGCTCTCGGTGGCGCGCGATCCGAGCTGGCGCCCGACGCGGCGTTTGGCACGGGCGAGCAGCGGCATGGTGGGGGCGGTGACGGCGGCGAGGCCGATGCCAACCCAGCTGGAAGCGGGGTGATCGGGGCCGGCAGCGTGCGGAGCGATTCGATCGCGACATACGCGGCGAGCAGGAAGAAGGAGAGCGCGATCAACTGCTGGGCGCGGCGCTCGGCGTGCTCGAGTGGAGACGACGGCCGGTGAACAACCACACAACGACGGCACCTGCGAGCACCTCGATCAGGCTGTCGATGCCAAAGCCGACCAGCGCGACCGAGCCGGCGGCGATGCCGGCGCCAAGCGCGATCGCGAACTCGGCGACGTGCCAGAGGTTCCCGCCCCAGGCCAGACGCCGCGCGCGGCGCTGAAGTCGAGCGCGCTCGGCATCACCAATCCGCGGCGGCCGTGGGCTGAGCTGGACAAGTGGCAGTGGCTGGTGCGTGCTCATTGGTGGGCTCGTGCTTCGGTCGGCGTGGCTGCTTTGCCGGGTTCTGAATGCAGGTTGGGCGGTGGGTCTGCAGGAACTGGGTGATCGCGACCATCAAATCGTACTGTGGTGAGGTGGAAGCGGTTAGAAGGCAGTGCTGCCCGATCCGCTGCCCCGCGATGCCATCATCCGCCTGGTTGAGCCAACCTCAGCCGATGCCACGTAAGCCGCCCAGCAGCCGCCACGTAAGAACCCAGCAGACGAGAATCTCCCGCCCAACCAGGCGGCAGGGAGAACCTGAGAACAACCCAGCCTCATAGATAAGCCAAACCGGCCCGCGTGAGGCCCGGAAAAGGCGAGTGGCGCAACTTTGGGGCAACACGACCCGCTGGCAGTGGGTCAGTCTGAAACTTCTCGCCTGTGCGGTAAAGCCGGATGAGTAGGCTGTCGATACGGGCGTCATGGCGAAATGGCCTTTCAGACGAGTCTGCTTGCTTCTCCCGCTCGCTGTAGTAGCGGGGTGCATTGGCAACTCGGGTTCCCACAACGCCTCCCCGTATCAGAAAAAGCTGCCGGGCCGAACGGCGCTGACAATGACGGTGATGAGCACCTTCACGAACCACACTCGAAAGGTGCAAACGTTCACGATCCGCTGCAACCCCGCAGCTGGGGACGTCCACACCCCGGCAGTTGGATGCGTCAAGCTGGCGAAACGCCCGGCGGACTATTTTGGGGTGCCATCATTTGAGACCTACACGAGCTTTGGCAGCGTGACCCTGATCCACGGTACCTACGCTGGCCAACCCGTGGATCTCAGGTATCGCACCGGGCAGTACCCGCAGAGCGATGCGTGGGCAACGCTCATCGACGGGATGGGCGGGAGTGCCATCTACACCGGTGCCTCCCACGGAGGCATACGCCGCCTCTGACGGTCTGGGCGTCCCTAGTGGAAGAAGCGGTCTCTCCTCGCGTCCGGTCAGCTGCCGGTCTGAAGCAGTACGGTGACGAGAGACGTCGGCTTGTAGTTTGACGTCACTACGTCCGGCTGGCCGTCGCCGTTCATGTCGGCGACCGCGATGGCGTTGTTGCCGTCTTTGCTGCCGGTCGGCAAGTCATGGTTCTTCTCGAACGAGCCGTCGCCGCGTGCAGCGAGGAGCGAGATGGTGTTGCCTCCGACGTTCCCTGTGACAATGTCCGGTGAGCCGTCACCGTTCACATCGGCGATCACGACCGAGTGGGGAGCGAAGCCGGTCGTCACCAACGCTGGCGGCCCTAATCGGCCTTCGCTGCTGCCGAGCAGCACGGACGCATCGTAGGCGGGGTAGCCGTTCGCGGTGACGACGTCCTGGTTGCCATCACCGTTCAGGTCGCCGACCGCGACGGCGACGGGTTCGATGCCGCCGGTGGGATAGCTGACCGCGGACATGAAGGTGCCATCGCCTTTCCCGGCCACCACGATCACGTTTCCGCTTTCGTCGGGGATGATGATGTCGACTGCTCCGTCGCCGTTCACGTCGCCCGCAGCCAGTCGCCGCGCCAGTGTTAGCCCAGCGATGGGAATCGGCGTGTATCGACGGAACGTCCCGTCGTCCTTTCCGAGCAGCAGTGCAAGCTGTGATTCGTGTCGATTCACGGTCACCAGGTCGGGGATCTTGTCTGCGTTCACGTCGGCGATGGCGATGCCCATCGGCACCTTCCCGGCGGGATAGTCGCTTCGGGCCCAGCCGTCGGCTTGCTGGATTAGGACGGAGATGGTGTTCGAGCCGGGAATCTCTTCGCCCTCACCGTGTGCGATCCCGCCGTTCGTGGTGACAATGTCGAGCCGGCCGTCGTTGTTGAGGTCAGCCACTGCAACCGATGCGGGGCCACCCCCGACGGGGTACTCTCCCGCCCGGCGAAGGGTGCCGTCGCCGTCGTTGAGGCGCAGGTCGACGTCGCTGCTGTAGGAGTTCGCCGTGACCACGTCCGGCGCGTCGTCCCCGTTGATGTCGGCGATCGCAATCGCCTCAGGGTCACCTCCGCTTCGGTAGCTCTGGAAAGCTCGAACCGGACTGTCTTCGCCGCCGCCGCCTTGACGGCGACAGACGGCGTCGACGTCGCAGCCGAACTATGAGAACTGGAACATCCACATACCAAAGCGCCTAGCAATAACGCTGCAACTGTTGCGACGCGGCGATACGGCGACAGGAAAGCCGCGCGAGGCAACCGGGCTGTGCTACGAGAGGGCGTTGGCTGGCTTCGAGTCATCCCTGGTCGCTCCAGTCGTAGGAGGAGTAGCCGGCCCGTTGGTGGGTGACTTCGGTGAGGCCGGTC
>CAVWLK010000077.1:0-8967 GCA_963755675.1 uncultured Actinomycetes bacterium | reverse complement strand
GCGAGAAATTGAGACTCGAATAGGCCAGGTGATGAGGTTGACTGTGATCGGTTCGACTGAACGACGTCAACAGGTTGTCCATCGTTCGGCATTGGGCAAAGCGCAGAGGCATGGTGCATCGCGAGCAGAAGTTCGATGGTTGACGCCATTGGACCTTGGGACTCGTCGGGCGGCCGCTGCATGTCGGTTGCCGCCTTACTTTCAGCACTGGAGTAGTCCAGAGTTGCCCCGACGCCGACGGCCAGGAGATTCTGGATAGTGGCTCGCTACGAAGACGGCGCTGGGCGAGTCTGGTGGACGCGAGAGGTGTACGTCGTCGACCTGGCGCCGGCTGCATGCCGCGACCGCAGCTCGCCGTGTCCGCCCAAGTGAGAAATCGACCGGTGTATGTCGGAGAGTCAGCTCGCGATCCAGCCGTGCGCTTGCGGCAGCACTTGGAAGGGATCAAGAGCTCGCGATGGGTGCGGTTGTACGGTCTCGCCTCAATCCGGATCTCTCTGAGGCGTACGGCGAGTTCGACAGTGTCACCGAGTCCCAGGCCGCCGAAAGCGAGCTCGGGGACGAACTACGAGCGGCCGGCTACTGCGTCTTCGGCGCACATTAGATCTCCGATCGTCATCTGCCTTCCGTGGTCGACGCCTTAGTTCCTTGGCAGGGATCAGGCCATCGCGCGCTCGAACCCGCGGTGGAATGACCGTAACTAGTCCATCCGCGCTGTCCAGGGCGGCCGTGAAGCCCAGCGCGTCGCGAACACTTCCTCAACAAGGAAGTGTCGGACCTCTACTTTCACGCTGCACGGATCAGCGCTTAGATACCGTCGAGTTCATCGCCCTCGCCGCGGTTCGCGAGCACTCGCCGGCCGGCATCGCCAGAGCGACGATGCCGGCCGGGAGTCTGACAATGCGCCGATCCTGATATAGGGCCATGCACAGCACGACCGCAAGGCGCAGATGCTTCCGAACGACGACGCCGTCTGCCGCCTCCACTCCCTGCTCTATGACTCCTTGCCGTCAAGTTTCGCGATCCACTCGCGGAACCTGAACCCAACGAATGCCTCAGGGCCCGAAAGTAGTGGGCCGACCGGATACACGACACCGACGCCATCATCGATGCACGGGTAGTCACCGGGACCGACTCTTTCCCCGTCATGTATTCTGTACAACTGGATGGCGACTAGTTGGTCAATGGACCGGAAGGGCTTGACCTTTGCCACCGTGTATGGATCGAGCAACTCCATCACACCTCGCCTGAGCCAGCATCCGAGTTCCCCATCCGACATCGCCGTCAATGTTTCTCTCGACGGAAAGGCGCTGATCGAGTTTCCCTGATCTGGCGCCCCGTCTACAACGCCGGAGACGATGACTCGGATGTCTGTACTGCCGTGCTCTCGACGAAGATCTCGATAGAGCGGTCTCTCTGTAACCGCGCCTCTCTGAAGGGCGAGGCCCAGGCCGTCATTGATGTTCGAGTCGTGACTCATGGATCGCATCCTCTTTCCTCGGGATCCAGTCCCAGTGTTCGCCCTCTTCTAAGGTTCCAGTGAGAGGGAAGAGGACGAGTCAGAGACCCCTCACTGGTCTGGTAACAACACCAGTCACCAGATACTCTCATTGTACTGTATGGGGCTCCTACGACCACCATATTCGATGCCCGACCAGAGGCCTATCGCGAGACAGACATCCGAAGTCCGAACCCACGCTCTGTATCGCCTTCTCACGTTTGCCCATCACGTACCATTCCCACAGGCCGCGATGGCCGGAGCGTCGCTCCCAGAGGCCTCTGAGCGTGCGCTAGGGTCGCTCCTCCTTCGTAGTTGGTTGTACATCTCGCGGACTGGCTTCCCTCTTGGAGAACGAAGTCCCGACTACGCGCGGATCGTGGTCGTCAATCGACCACCCAAGCGCCGTGAAGATCGAACCCTCACCCGGCACGGCAGTTGTTCTCCCACAGCCGGCCGGAACGCTTGACACCCGCCGGCTTACCGCGTGATCATGAACGTGCGATCCGCATCCGCTCTGAGGGACTCGCAGTGGGCGGATGCATCGTGTGTGTCGAGGTGCGCAGTCACTGGGTCGGCCGGCTCCCGGGTCGGCGCGGGCCTCCAACAGACCGCCCGATGCGTCCTGGTCGCGGCTTTCGATGAAACGGTCAAGTCGGGTAGGACGAACCGCCCTTGCCGGTCACGCTCCCCGCCCCAAGCGGCCAGCATGGGCACCCTACCGGCCACCGGGACGTGGCCGAAGTGGCCCTGTCGGAGCCGCCCATCCTTGACAGAGAGCCAAATCTCACGGACAATTCGAAGGTATCCCGAGTGGCGTCGACGGCCCTGGTCGCGACCGACGCCCGGCAACCTGGGTTCACTGACCAAGGTGCCTAGACCAGTGCGATGCGGCTTGGCGACAAGCAACCATTAGTGACGCAGCGGCCGGTCGAAGCGACGCGCGCTGCCGATACGTGAGGGAGATCTGATTGCGTACATCTTCAACGGCCATCCGTTACCAGGACCGCGTTCTCGTCGGCTCCTCGCCGGTCGGGGGCGCGGCAGTTCTGGGGACGGTAATTCAGCAATGGCGTCAGCCGTGTGGAACCTTTCACTATACGGTCGTCCTCGATTCCCCTACAGGAGCCGGCTACTGCATGGTCGACGCTTCCGCTGACGCAGCTGATCCTGCTGAGGACACGATGAGCCACCCCTACGGACAGCAAGGGCGGTCGGCGACGACCTCCAACGATCCCACTTGAGGCAGTCCTCGTTCCGCGGATAGCCTCGTCTTCGCTCACTCTTGACCAATACGCGCTTGAGTGGTGGGCATTCTACGCTCGTCCCAACCTGACTCCCAGGACTATCGCGGGGTATCACTACCTTTGGGATGCATACGTCTCACCCGCCCTTGGGTGCCTCGAACTCACGCAGCTAACACCACTTGCTCTCGAGCGTTGGAAGGCGGCGCTGTTGGAGAGGGGGGTCGGGCCGGAAAGCGTGAAGCGCACCATGGTCATGCTCCAGGGTGCGCTGCAGCGTGCGGTGGAGTGGGAGTTCCTCGCCTCCAACCCGATCCGCCATGTGCGGAAGCCGGCTTCGACTGGCCGGCGCTTTGTCCGGCCGCTGGCGCCCGAGACGGTCGAGCTGATGCGCATGAACCTCCTTCGCACGGGGCGGCTCCGGGATGCGACGCTGCTCGGGGTACTGGCCTACGCAGGGCTTCGACCTGGAGAGGCTCTGGCACTTTCCTGGCGGTCAATCTCAGCGCGGACAATCCTGATCGAGCGGGCAGTCGCTTTGGGAGAGCTGAAAACGACCAAGACGGGGAGGACGCGAACCGTCCGGATCCTCGGGCCGTTGGCGGACGATCTTGACACCTATCGCGAAGCAACCTCCGCAGCGACGAGCGACATCGTGTTTCCGACCGCTACCGGTCAGTTGTGGTCGGATCACGCGTGGCGAAACTGGCGGCGCCGAGTGTTTCAGCCGACCGCCCGGTCGGTGGGGGTGACCGGAGCGAGGCCCTATGACCTGCGCCACTCGTTCGTCTCCCTGCTGATCGCGGAGGGCCGCAGCATCATTGATGTGGCACGCCAAGCTGGACACAGCGCAAGCATGACCCTCGACACCTATGGTCACATTTTCGACGAGCTCGACCATCGAGATCGCCGCACCGCGGAACAGCGGATCATTGACGCACGACGTGCAAGCCTGCGGCCGACGGCTAACCACCTCTCGTAGATCCTCCGGCTATCTGTCGAGCGGTCGCCGTTCTGTTGGCACCCTTCAAAACCACCGATTCCGCGCACGTAAGAGGTAGAGGGGATGCTCCGTATCCCACACTACCAAGGAGCACAGCATGAACAGCAAGACAGCCAGCTACCAGCCGTCGACGACGAGTCCGCAGTGCAAGGTGTGTACGAGTCCGGATCGTTTCGAGATCGAGGTGGCACTCGCCCAAGGCCAGCCGCAGGAGACAGTTGCGCGCCGGTTCTCGCGCAACGGCCAGTCGTTCAGCCGCCAGAACATCCACACGCACTACCACAAGCACATGGAGGTGATCGATCGAGCGGTTTCAGAGGCTGCGACTGCAACGGATGCGACACAGGATGCTTGATCTCAACACGGCGATGGAGATCGAAGAACAGAACGAGCGCACCCGGGATCGGATGCGAGCACAGGTTCAAGACGCCGTCGAGAACAACCTGATTCGTTTCAACGCTCGCGACGTGATGGCGTTCATTGAACAGGACGCGCGGTTGGGCGAACAGCGCAGCGCCGCCACGCTGGAGCCGTAATGGCCGAGGCGAAGGCCTTCTCAGAGGCGGTGAAGCGATGCGTGCCGCAGTCGCAGTGGCAGGAAATCGTCGATACGTTCGACGAGCTGATGCGCGAACACGGCGGGCCATCCAATCTCATGATCAACGAAGAAGGGGAGGTATAGCTGCCCATCAGGCTTGACGGGTTTCGGCTCGTCAAGCCTGGTCATGCCTGGCTCATCGGGAAGCCCGAGGGGTCGGCGGGGAGAGCCCTCGAACGGGCTCGAACCGTTGACCCCTTCCTGAGCGTAGAAGGTGTCTCCTTAACGCCCCGCGGCTCCCGCTCCTCCAGCGGATGCCGTGGTGCTGTGCTGGCGGAGGATGATGCGTCGTTTTGCGACCGCGCGCCGGATGTAAGCTTGTAAGCGCCCATCTTCGATCGCCAGGAGGCGCTCATGTACGCACGGCTTGCGACATTCGAGAGCGATCCCGCCAACCTCGACGAGGCCATCGCCATGGTGCGGAGTGAGGTCGAGTCCGACCAGACGCCGCCGGGACTCGAGGGCGCGAAGATGCTGATGCTGGTCAACCGTGATACCGGCAAGGGCATCGGCATCACGCTGTTCGAGAGCCAGGAGGCAATGCGCCGCGGCGACGAGGCGCTGAATGCCATGAACCCGGGCGCCGGCGAGCACCGCACGTCGGTCGAGTTCTTCGAGGTGCCGGTGCAGACGGTCAGCCTGGTCGCCCGATAGCGACGCACCCTAGAGCGCGCCTTCGCAAGCGCCGTAGCCGAACAGCGCTGGCCGCCGTCAGATCACGATCTTGAGATCCAGGATCGGCGTGCCGTCGATCGCCTCCAGCGCGTCGACACGGAGCCGGCACCCGTCCCGCTCGACCACGACCACGGTGTAGCTCGATCGGGTTCGGCCGGTCGGGCGAGCGGGTGGCGAACACGCCGGTCAGCGGCAGGCGTCGATCGCCATGTGGGTGCACGGTCTGGGTCGAGCGGTCGGCCAGGTGCAGCCAGGTCAGTACCACGATCTCGGCTCCCGGTTCGATACCGTCCAGCGCCGCCGCGTAGGCGGGGTCGATGTCGATCCAG
This sequence comes from uncultured Actinomycetes bacterium, assembly GCA_963755675.1. GTDB lineage: Bacteria > Actinomycetota > Thermoleophilia > Gaiellales > JAICJC01 > JAICYJ01. The sequence goes on along the minus strand of CAVWLK010000077.1, from coordinate 3,620 downwards.
GCAGGGGGAGCACCCATGCGCTGGCGTGGAGCGTCCTCGCGCGAGCGGATCGGCGAGTCCACCACTCCGATCGGTACCACGGCGTCGACGCGCCACGATCCATCGCCCACACTGACATCACTCAATCGATCTGGGGCACTTACCGCAGCAAGCAACAAGCGCCACCACCGCCTATGATCTCCCCGTGGCCGTGCGCGCCGCACCGCTGATCGAGCGCGAGCGCGAATCAGAGGCGCTCGACCGTCTGCTTGCAAACGCACGGGCCGGAAGCGGCGGCGCGCTGGTGATCGAAGGGCCGCCCGGCATCGGCAAGTCACGGCTGCTGATCGAGGCCCGGGAGTCGGCCGACGACTTCTGCGTGCTGACGGCGCGCGGATCGGATCTCGAGCAGGCGTTCCCGTTCGGGATCGTGCGGCAGCTGCTCGAGCCGCTGCTCGCCGCCGCCGACGAGCAGGAGCGCGAAGCCTTGTTGGCGGGGGCGGGAGCGCTCGCCGGCCCGGTGCTGTCGCAGATCCAGACCAACGCCGCGTTCGAGCCGCCGCTGACGGCGCTGCACGGCCTCTACTGGTTCACGGCCAACGCCGCCGCGCAGCGGCCGCTGCTGCTGTTGATCGACGACGCGCACTGGTGTGACGGGCCGTCCCTGCGCTGGTTGCCCTACGTCGCGCGCCGCGCCGACGGCCTCAGGCTGGCGATGGTCGTGACCTCGCGCTCGAACGAGCCCGGCCAGGTGCAGGAGGCGATCGACGAGCTGTGCACGCTGGCCGGCGCGTCCGCCGTGCGGCCGGCCCCGCTTTCCGAGGCGGCGGTGGCGGGCATGGTCGCCCAGACGCTGCACGGCGCCGATGCCGAGTTCCTGGCCGCCTGTTATGACGCCACCGGCGGCAACGGGTTCCTGGTCAACGAGCTGGTCGGCGAGCTGGTGCGCCGCGAGATCGAGCCGCGGGCGGCCAACGCCGCGCTTGCCGATGGGCTGCGATCGGTCGGTGTCGATCGCTCGGTGCGTGCGCGCCTGCGAAGCCTGCCCGAGGAGTGCACCTGGCTGGCCCGCGCCGTCGCGGTGCTCGGCGGAAGGGCGGAGCCGCGCATGGCGGCCCGGCTGGCCGAGCTGGACGACGAGGTGGCGGAGCGAGCCGCCGACGACCTCGCCTCGGCGGCGATCCTGCAGTCGGGGCTACCGCTCGTGTTCGAACACCCGCTGGTGCGGGCGGCGGTCTACGGGGAGCTGGGGCCGGGCGAGCGCATGCAGTGGCACGGCCGCGCGGCCGCACTGCTGTTGGCCGCAGGCGCCGAGCCGGATCGGGTGGCCGTGCACCTGCTCGCGTCGGGGCCGCGCGGTGACCCCGAGACGGTGGACGTGCTGCGGCTGGCGGCCCGAACCGCCCGCCAGCGCGGCGCCGCGGATGTGGCCGCGACCTACCTGCGGCGGGCGCTGGCAGAGCCACCGGACGCAACCCTGTCGCCCGAGCTGACGCTCGAGCTCGGCTCGAGCGCGCTCGCCGCCGGCGACATCGACACCGCCGTCGAGAACCTGTCCGGCGCCGGCAGGATGCCCGTGAGCGTGACGGTACGAGCGGCCGCCGCCGCCGAGCTGGGCACGGCGCTCACGCTCACCGATCGACCGGCCGAGGCCGTGCGGGCCCTGACCGAGGCGATCCAGGCGCTGCCGGAGTCCGAGCGCGAGCTGGGGCTGTTCCTGCAGGGCACCCGCTGTTTCACCGCGGCCAGCAGCCTCGAGGCCTGGCGCAGCCTCCCGACCCTGCCGACGCCGTTTGACCCGGCCTCCGGCCCGCTCGGCTCGCCGCGGGCGCGCATCGGCCTCGCCCACGCCGCGCTCGATGCCGCCATGACCGGCACCCAGCAGCAGGTGCGCGTGATCGCGCTGCGGATCCTCGGAGACGGCGGCCTGATCGACGACCCCGGGCCGGACGCGGCGTCCTTCTGGATGGTGCCCACGGTGCTGATGCTGGGCGAGATGCTGGAGGAGGCCACCGCCATCTTCACCGACGTGATCGCCTGGTCGCGCCGGCGCGGCGCCGCGCCCGCATACTCGGTGGCGAGCCACATGCGCGCCATGACCTGGTGGCTTCGCGGTGCGCTGGCCGAAGCCGAGGCGGACGCCGCGAATGCGCTCACCGAGATCACGCTGCGCGGCATCCCCTACGGCGCGCTGGCGCTGGTCGACGCCCAGATCGCCCGCGGCCAGCTGGACGAGGCCAGCGAGACCTGGCGCAGCGCCGGCCTGGACGCCGATCGCGGCATCACCATCGGCGCGATCAGCCACCACGAGACCAAGGGCCGACTGAACGCGGCGCACGGCCGCCGGTCACAGGCGCTGGAGGACTACGCCATGTGCGGCCGCCTCGAACGCGAGTGGGGCATCCTCACACCCGCCGTCTCGGACTGGCGGTCGGACGCGGTACCGCTGCTGCTGGCGGCCGGCCGCGAGCACGACGCCCGCGAGCTGATCGACGAACAGCTGGTTCGCTGCCGGGCGTTCGGCGCGCCGCGGCCGCTGGGCGCCGCGCTGCGCGCAGCCAGCCTGCTGCACCAGGGCGACGACGCCATCCCGCTGCTCGAGGAGGCGGTCGCGGTGCTGGAGACCTCGCCCGGCCGGCTGGAACTGGCCTACGCGATGCTCGCCCTGGAAGCGCGCGGCGCCGGGCCGGACACCGGGCGGACGCGCGCCCGCTGCTGGCCGAGGCGCTGGAACTAGCGCTTGCCTGCCACGCCGATTCGGTCGCGCGCCGCGCCCACGAGGAGCTGATCGCCGCGGGCGCACGGCCGCGGCGCGATCCGATCGAGAGCCGCAGCAAGCTCACCGCCAGCGAATCACGTGTCGCCCGGATGGCCGCCGAGGGCATGACCAACCGCGAGGTCGCCCAGGCGCTGTTCGTCACCGAAAAGACGATCGAAAACCACCTGCGAAGCGTGTTTCGAAAGCTCGAGATCGGATCGCGCACCCAGATCGCCCGCGCCCTCACCGTCGCAAGCTCCTAGACGGCTTGGGGGGTACTTCAGGGGGGTCACCCCATTGCGGGCCTACGACCCGTTCGGTGACCATCGTCACATCATGAAGCCGACCCACCACGCTCTGAGCGACCAGCAGCCTCGGCGATCCGCACCGCTCGGTGTCGTCGAGCGATGTTCGCACAGCGACGAGGATCTGCTCGAGCTGGTGGTGGTGCGGCGCGACGAGGCGGCCTTCGAGGAGTTGTACGCGCGCTACGCCAGGCCCGTGTACGCGGTCGTTCGCCGTCTCGTCGGCGACGACGCTCGCAGCGAGGACGTCGCCCAGCAGGCGTTCACCAACGTCTGGCGGGCGGCCGCCGGATACCGCCGTGAGCGGGGGCCGGCCACGGGCTGGCTGTTCGCGATCGCCCGCAACGCCGCCCTCGACGCGTTGCGTTCGCGCGAGGCCCCGAGCGCTGGGAGGTGCCCGATCAGCCCGACGAGGGGCCCGGCCCCGACCAGCGGGCGGCGGCGGCGGAGGAGGCCTTCCACGTGCATGCGCGGTCGACGGGCTGTCCGACCGTGAGCGGGAGGTGATCGAGTTGGCCTACTTCGACGGCCTCTCACAGAGCGAGGTGGCCGCACGGCTGGGGGCGCCGCTGGGCACG
>CAVWLK010000076.1:0-28581 GCA_963755675.1 uncultured Actinomycetes bacterium | reverse complement strand
CGCATAGCGGCGCAGTGACGTCATAGCGGGGATCGTGTGGCCAAGTCAGGCTTGAAGAGATAACGCCTCCTTCCGCCAATATGGCAGAATTCGTGTATGCCGCGCGTCTGCACCATCTGCATGCATCCGGACCGCAAGAACGAGGGCTGAGTGGCTCCTGACTGAGGCGCTACGCGCAATCCAGATTGCGCTTCCCGTTCTCAGGGAGAGCCCAGATCGGGCTGGCGGTCGGCGAGGTCGTGTTCACGACGTCGATGACCGGTTACCAGGAGATCGTGAGGCTAAGGTGCGCCGACGCACCCGCTGGCGCTTGATGCGGCGGGGCGAGGCGGCCGAGGTGCCGCGGCCTGCTGGGTGGCCGGATGCGTGGTATGCTCGCCGCCCGTCGGCTCGAGCCCTTGGTCGACGGTGCTGCTCGGCCGCAACACCTGGTCAGGTGATTCGCGGCTGATCTTAGTGATCAGCGCGCCGTGTGTTTGGAGGCCGAACTGTTGCCGCTCAGCGTCACGCTCCAGGTGTTGCACCGCGTCGAGGAGATGCAGGTTTACGTCGCTTCTCGGTCTCGGGCTCTCACCGTCATGCCGAGTGGTCGGCCAGGCTGGCGACGATATCGAGTGGAGCAAGTGGCCGCGGTCGAGTCGTGGACCCGGATCGCGCGACGTCCTGGGCTTTCTCGACGTCGCCCGCCCTCACCTGGTGGATCCCAGTGGGCTACTGGCCGACGCGATCCGCGCGGCGGGTGATGCGCAGCCCTACGACGTGCTCCATGGAACGGATCGCGACGGTCGCCCACCGACGCCGGCACTGCTGGCCACTACCACGAGCGGCGTGATCATCGTAAACACGGCGAAGCAGTCGTTCTGGCACTTCAGCGCCTCACCACCCTCCACCATCGTCCGGGTAATCGACTGGGAACAGCAACCAAGAGCGGTGATCTCCAACGATCGCGGCCTGCCCTGCGTCCGCGTGGAGTGGCCAACCGGCATATTCACCCTGAACTATTGCGTGCTGGGAGATCCGGCGTCCTTCGTCGGTACTTCTCCCCGCAAATCCTGAACTGCAGCTGCGACATCCCGCTCGCCGCGGCTCACGCCAACAGGTCGGGGTACGGGCGTGGTGGGCACCCGCGGTCGTTTGCGGACGGTGCTCGCCGTGATCCAGCTGAACAACAGGAAAGGTCGCGCCTGACCTGGATTCCACACCGGGTGGTAGCGGCATGACGGAGACGAGGCGGGCGACCGTCGTTCTCTTCGTCCGCCTACGGAGCAGCGTAGGGGTTCCCCCGAGGCGGCTGTCGCCTGGCCCGGCTTCAATGGCGGTATGAGCCAGACCGAAAAGACCTTCAAGATTGCCTTCTCGATCGTGATGGTGCTGTTCTTCCTGTTTCTCGCCGTGACTGCCATCGCCTCGGCGAGCTGTGGCAGCGGCGGCGACATCGGCGGCTTCTAGGGTGCACCGCGATCCTCTTCGTGGCGGCGCTGATCGACCTTTGGTGGGCAGCTTGAGCTAGTCCGAGGATGGCCGCTCGCGGGCTCCAGGGGTTGGTACAGACCCAGCCCGCCGCGAGCGCCAGCGGGCGGGCCTGGACCAATCACTGACCAGGCCCGCCCCCGACCCAAAGGAGCCCGGGCGGCCAGCCCGCGCGGTTAGCCCGCCGACCCTCGAGCAGCCACGCGAGCCGGCACGCTGGCCGTCTTGACAACGGGTGTCTAGAATCCCGCTAAGACCCCCGCCCCGCCAGCGCTTGCTTGGTCGCTTCGCTGGTGGGTGCCGGATGGCCGCTCGCGGGTCTCCCCACTCTCCCGCGGGCGGCCGCTCGGGCGTGCGGTCGCGGTTGCAAACTCGCCCCGCGCGGGGCGAGGACGCCGACCTGGCCCAGCGTGAGGCTATGTCACCTGAGGTCCGAGACGATGCCGTACTGGAGCTGGCGGTCGTACTCGGCTTGGTCGTAGTGACCGCGTGACTCGGCGATCAGGCCGTCCGGGGCGATCGTCCACTCCTCGAAGCCCGGGACGCGCACGCTCTTGCCGGTCTCGGCGCTCGTCCCGGTGAACGTCCAGCGGTACTTGACGATGCCGTCCTCCCGAAGGACGAGGTCGTCCATGAAGACCTCGATGTCCGGGAAGGCCGCGATGAATGCCTCGGCCACATCGGCGATCCCGGCCGCATCGCCACCGTTGATGGCGATCATCCCGCCCGGGACGTAGTGCCCGGCCACGCGCGCGGGATCACGGCTGCACCACGCCTCGGTGTAGCTGCGTGCGAGCTGCTCGATCTGCTTTGGGTCGTGCGCCATTGTTCCCGCGCGACCCTAACCCTTGTCGCCCCGACGAAGCAACGTCGAGGTCCGCTTCTGGGCGATCCCCCGGCGCCCGCTAGCGCGCCTGTCGCAGAGCGGTACTGCAGTTCGCAGGACTGGTCGCTCTTGGCGTTGAAGCCGAGGGTGGCGTCGTGCCGTTAACCGTTGATCTGACTGAACGGCGCATCGGCCTAGGCGCCGGCGGCGCTGGCGCCGCCGGCCAGGATGACCGCGACTGCTGTCGGGGAACCCGCGTACACTTGATCCTTCATTTTCGCGCGCTGAGGAGGGGGTCCGCTGGTGAGCAGGTTCAGGATTGGGCGATGGCTGACCGTGGCCGTGGTCGCGTCGGTCATGGTCTTGGTGCTCGCTGCCACTGCGGACGCGGGTGGGGTGGTGGGGCCCATCCTGTCCCGTCGTATCAGACGAACGGCCGGGTGCTGTCGATCCTGTACTTCGATGGGAATGTGTACATCGGCGGGAAGTTCACTTCGAGTGCGGCCGGCCGGCGACCCGTTGGGCACGGGTGAGGTTGCGCGAAGCCATATCGCAGCGTTCAACGCCACGACCGGGGCGCTGTTGACGAGCTGGAACCCGGGGGCCAGCGGCAACGTGGCGTCGCTGGCAGGCGGCACGGTGAATGGGACGCCGACGCTGTTCGTGGGCGGTGCGTTTTCCAAGCTGGGGACGCAGACCCATTCTCGGATCGGCGCGGTGCGACGCGTCCACGGAGCCGTGCTCTCCGCCTTCAAGGGCAAGCTGGACGCCCAGGTCAACTCACTGGCGGTGAGCTGACGGACGGCAGCACGGTATACGCCGGCGGTGCCTTCACGCTGGCCGACGGTGTCGCGCGCTCCTCGCTCGGCGTTCGACTCGGCGACCGGCACGCTCTCCTCCGCCTGGGCGCCGGCAGCCGGCGGGAAGCCTTTCGGCACCACGGCCGCGGTGACATCGGTGGGCTCTCGTCAACTGACGGCGGGACCGTCTATGTCGGCGGCGGCTTCACGACCATCAACGGCGCGTCGGAGAGCCATGTGGACGCGCTCAGCGCCTCCACTGGCAGTCAGGTGTCCACCTTCACGCACCATCTGCCGTACGCGCGTGGTGAATATGGCGATCGACTCGACGGGCCTGTACATCGCCGGGAGCCGGGACGGCGGCAATTCGCTGCGCTCAACCTCGAACCGGCGCCACGACGTGGCAGGGAGGTACGGACGGGAATGTCCAGGCGATCGCGGTCCTGGACGGCGAGGTGTACGTGGGCGGCCACTACGGGAACTACTGCGGTCCGCAGGGCGGCCAGCACACCTGCACGACCCCGATCAAGCGGCTGAAGTTCCTGGCGGTCGACGAGGGCACCGGAGCGCTGACTCCGTGGAATCCGCATGCCAACAGCACTCTCGGCGTGTTCGCGCTTGCCGGCTCCGGCACCCAACTCTCGGCTGGTGGAGACTTCACCACCATCGGCGGCGTGGCCCAGCAGGGGTTCGCTGTGTTTACCGAGTAGCCGCGCTCAGTCCCTTGAAGCGAGTCGACCCGACCGACAACTGAGGCCAGCTAGGCCAACGTCCGACTCTCAGTTGTCGCAGGGCGATAAGCAAGGTGCGCCCGTTGAACTGCGAGGTCTGGCTCAGCGTAACTGGCTACGCCTATGGCCCTCTCGGCCCGGGGAGTATTCGCTCTCCTGAGAGGCTCGAAGGCAACGCGCGTCCCTCCAACGTCCTCGGACGATGGCAAACCACCGCTAACCGGCGGGGAAAAGCGTGAACGTGTACCGCTCGGTTGAGCGGAATCAGCATGATTGAGCGGTAGGCAGTAGATCCGGAATGCGGCTCATAACCCGAAGGTCGCAGGTTCGAATCTGCCCCGCTACCTCTCGAAAGCCGCCCAACGAGGCGGCTTTCGTCGTTGTCGGGGGTTCCGCGGTTCCTGTTGCCCGCTAAGCGGCGTGCCATACGCACTGCGCCGATGGCGGGGCGGGCGAACTGGTCCTCTCTCCGCCGTCCCTGCGCGCAGACCCGCGGCAATCGTCGCGGCGTTAGGCGTTCTCGATGATGTGGATCAGTTCGTCGATGTGGTAGCCGTGGCTGCGGGCGTATTCGACGAGTTCTTGTGTGCGGTTGATGACGGCGCTTTGATTTGCGGTGCCGGCGACCGTGATGCCGCGGCCGCGGCGAAATTCCAGCAGCCCTCGTCTCGGAGCAGGCGCAGCGCGCGTAGCACGGTGTTTGAGTTGACCTTGAGTACGGCGGCGAGGTCTTTGGCGGTGGCAGGCGATCACCGGGGTTTGCCTCGCCGTCGGCGATTGCGCGGCGGATCTTGGCGGCGACTTGGTCGTGCAGGGGGGTGGGTCGTTTCGATCGACGGCGAACTCCACATGGTGATATTTATGGTAGCATCATCGGCCTGATCGTCATGTCTGCGATCACACCCCCACCACTAGTTGTTCCCGAGACGCCTCAGGATCCCGAGGCGCTCGCTCGAGGAGGCACGACGGCGAGCACGCCGCAGGCACAGGAGGAACGCCTCCGCGCGCTGCTGTGCTCGGCTTGGTCGTGCTGGCTCTCGCCGGGCGCGGGCTCGGCAGGCTCGCCGATGTCCCCGTCGCCGGCCAAGCGACCCGCTGTGACCCGCGGAGCAACGACGTCGAGGCAATACGCAACGGGCCACTGACCGTGATCAACCAATCACAGGGGCGCGGCGGCGTGTACGACGGTCGGGCGCGCGGGCCTGGGGAAGATGGTTGTCCCGTGTCAGTACTCGCAGACAACCTGCCTCGAACTGGAGTGGATCGCGTGGTCTCCCGACGGCGCCAAGATCGCCCTGGGAGCCAACTCGTACGCGTGGGGAAAGCCACTACGACGGTCTTCACGTCATCGACCTGACGACCGGGAATGACCGCCAGCTCACCGGGGGGCCGAACCAGGCAGGGCTGATGGTTTCTGCCTGGTCACCCGACGGCAAGTGGCTCGCCTACGAAGCCCTCGCCCCCGGCAGGATCTCCTTGGCGAAGGCCGACGGCTCGCGCCACAGCGTGCTCCTCACCGGCACCCCACGGGCTGGGTCTGTCACCCACGTGGTCTCCCTGACGGCAACCGCATCGCCTTCGCGAGCGGCTCCGACCACTGCCAGGCCGGTGTCCGTCCGGTCTGCGCGATCTACGTCATGCGTCGGAACGGCACACACCTGCGACTGCTCGCCCGCCACGCAGCCGCGCCCGCCTGGTCACCGCTGGGAGCCACGATCGCCTACCAAGCCAGGTGCGGGATCCGACTGATCACACCCAGCGGGCTCAACGTCACGCCACACTCGGTCGCGCGCTGCCAACACATCGGGGTGCCGGGCCAGCCAGTCTGGTCGCCCGACGGGCACAAGATCGCCATCAACCAGGACCCGGCAAGACCCAGGGCCTCTATGTCATGAACGCTGACGGTACCAACCTCGCCCTTATCACCCGCACCACCGGCCACGGCGACTCCGGCATCGCGCGCGCCGCCTGGCGGCCACGCTCGAAATCCTTATGATCGTCTCACCATCAAGTCGTGGTGTCGCCCGGCTGAGCAGCGACGCCGACGGTTGACGGTGCGACGGCCCCTGCGGCTCGGAGGTGTTTGGCGCGGCCGTTGCCGTGCTCGTGTTCGTGCTCTGTGCCTGCTCTACTGGGAAGAGCGTAAGGCAAACCCGCCGAGTTCCAGCGGCACCACTACTGCAGCGTCGTCGCCGCGTCCGCCATCGCTGGACCATGGTCGCGCTGGGCGACTCACTGAGCCGGCCCAACGACTGCGCGGGGTGTACCGGGTACGTCGATCTCTACGCCAGAGCGATCACTCGACGATCAGGTATGGCAGTCAATGTCCAAGACGACCAGGCAATCCAGTTGTCCAACGTCCCGGCGGTCGACGCCAGCGCCCTGCTGGCGCAGATATTGACCGACCGCTCCGTTCGGGGGGACGTCGCCAACGCCGACATCATCGTGATCAGCATCGGGTTCAACGACACACCATGGAATCGTCTGGACGACCCCTGCAATGCCGCTCCCAAATACCCCGTCGTGCAATGGGCGAAGCTCACCCCCGGCTGCATCGATCGGGTCGTCGCAGACTACAAGCACACCCTGGATCAGATCCTGACGCAGATCGATCGACTGCGCGGGTGCGGGGAAATGCCCGGAGCACCACCCTGCTCCCAACGGGGGCACAAGGACACGCTCCTTCGAATCGTCACCGTCTACAACTCGACGATCGGCGACACCGTCGATCCAGGTTGGAACTCCCCTCAAGCCATCGCGCCGACCGTCAGAGGCAACGACCTGATGGTTCACGCGCAATGCGAGGTGGTCAGATTTCACGGCGGCCGCTGTGCCGACATCTACCACATCATGAACGGGCCGAAAGGCAACAGACCAGCAGCCGCCTATCTCGACAGCCAGGGCTACACCGAGCTCGACCAGCGCGGCCATAACGCGGCCGCCGCCGCGTTGATCAACCTCGGACTCGCACCACTCCGCCAGTAGACCTTCGCCGACGCAGTACCGGACCTCGTGTTCGGTTCCCGTCGCTGGTATGTCCGCCGCGACGCTCTCCACGAGCTAGAGGGTGCTGGATGGGCCGCCTCGCAGCGGTCCGTTCTGCGCCACTCCCGACGTCCCTCAGATGTCCGTTGTTCCCGCTGAGCGGCGTCCCTCAGACGTCTCGACCGGTTCCACTGTCATGACCGCCGGGCGGTCGCTGCTCGTGCATCCACGTGTGTTACGGGCAAGTCGGGTCAAGCCGATCGATCGATGGAAGACGCGGTTACCGGTCCTTGCGGTCATCCGAAGGTGTACCCCTATCGAGGGATCCGCCACCGGTTTTCACGTGCCGAAGTTCCCGAGGCGCGGCTGCTCACGCGCGAAGCTCGAGGAGGTGGGTCATGCGACGACGGGTTTCCGGCATGGTCATGTTGGTGTTCTTCATGGCGGTGGCACCGGCGCAGGCGATTACGAACGGCGCACCCGACGGCGACCGTCACCCCGAGGTGGGAGCGCTACTGGCGCAGGCTGCGCATCCGGACGGCACCTGGGCGGAGTGCTCGGGAACCCTCATCGCGCCCCGTGTGTTCCTGACGGCGGCGCATTGCGATGAAGGCGTCTCCAGGGTCGCCGTCAGCTTTGATAGTGCCTACCGCTCCCCGTCAAGCACCATCTACTGGGGCACCTGGCACGCCGACCCGGCCTACAGCCAGCGCCAGAGCGACCCCCATGACCTCGCCGTCGTCGTTCTCGATCAGCCCGTGCAAGGCATCAACCCCGCCAGCTTGCCCGCCGCCAATTCGCTCACGGATCTCGCCCACGGAGCGAAAGTGACCTCCGCGGGCTACGGCGCCACCGCGGTCACGCGAGGCGCCGGCGGCCTTGGCCTAACGTACCTGGACACTCGCTACACCAGCGTTGGCTCGCTGGACGCTCTCACCCCAAGCTGGCTTCGCGTCTCCCAAAACGCCGCCACGGGCGATGGCGGAACCTGTTACGGCGACTCCGGAGGGCCCAACTTCCTGGGCGCCGGATCCATCGAAACCACGACCATCGCAGCCATTACCATCACCGGGGATACCGTCTGCCAAGCCACAAACGTCGACTACCGACTCGACACCCCCTCTGCCCGAGCGTTCCTCAGAAACTACGTCGAGCTTCCCTAGGCCTGGGCGGCAAGCAGGGCCGCGCCGCCCGCTGGGGTCAGAGACGGGCGGCGCGGTGGGACGGGACTAGCTGCCGGCGTGGTACTGCAGGTTGCCGTCCTGGATGGCTCCGACGTCGCGGATGAACGGGGCGTGGGAGGCATTCGGGTCGGTGTAGCTCCACCAGATGCGGGCTGTGTCCCTGTGCGCGCCGGGCTCGGCACGGTCGACGAACTTCGCCTTCAGGTAGACGGTGTTGCCGTCCTGGTCGGTGCAGGTGGCGGTGACGCGGGGCTTGGGCAGCCCGTCTGGGGACTGCTCGAGGCGCCACGATGTGTAGTTCTGGCAGTGGGCGCTGAACGTCCCGTCCGCGGAGCGGTACTGCAGCTCGCCGGACAGGTCGCTCTTGGCGTTGAAGCCGAGGGTGGCATCCATGTGCGTCTTGCCGTTGCCGTTGATCTGGCTGAACGGCGCATCGGCGTAGGCAGCGGCAGCGCTGGCGCCGCTGGCCAGGATGACCGCGACCGCGGCGACCGCGGGGGTGCGAATCTTCATGTTCTACCTCCAAGTACAGAGTTCGCCGGCGCACCGGGAGCCGCGCCGGCCGTCCAAGACCTGGTGACGATCGTACGACTCAAAGTGCAAGCTGTCTAGTGCTTCATCCCGTCCTGCAGTGAAGGTCTTGCGCTACTCGGGGAACCCGCGTACACTTGATCCGTCAGTTTGCGCGCTGGAGGAGGGGGTCCGCTGAGTGAGCATGTTCAGGATTCGGCGACGGCTGTCCTTGGCCGCGGTCGCTTCGGTGATGGTGTTGGCGCTCGCTGCCACTGCGGACGCGGCGGTGGTGGGCTCCCATCCTGTCCCGTCGTATCAGACAAACGGCCGGGTGCTGTCGATCCTGTACTTCGATGGGAACGTGTACATCGGCGGGAAGTTCACGTCGGTGCGACCCGGCGGGCGACCCGTTGGGCACGGGTGAGGTGGCGAGAAGCCACATCGCTGCCTTCAATGCGACCACGGGAGCGCTTCTGACCAGTTGGAACCCGGGGGCTAGCGGCAACGTGGCCTCGCTGGCAGGTGGCGCGGTGAACGGGACGCCGACGCTGTTCGTCGGAGGTTCGTTTTCCAAGCTGGGGACGCAGACCCATTCTCGGATCGGCGCGGTCGACGCGTCCACCGGAGCCGTGCTTTCGGCCTTCAAGGGCAAGCTGGACGCTCAGGCCAACGCACTGGCGGTGAGCGCGGACGGCAGCACGGTGTACGCCGGCGGTGCCTTCACGCTGGCCGACGGTGTCGCCCACTCGGGCCTGGCGGCCTTCAACAGCGCAATGGCTCGATCGTGTCAAGCTGGTCGCCGCAGGCCGGGAACCCGTCGAATACCACGCCGCTTGTCACGTCGGTGGTCTTGTCGACTGACGGCTCGACCGTGTACGTGGGCGGCAGCTTCACGACCATCAACGGCGTGTCGGAGAGCCACGTGGACGCACTCAGCGCCTCAGCCGGGGGCCAGGTCTCCACCTTCACGCACCATCTGCCCTACGCCGTGGTGGCATATGGCCGTCGACTCGACGGGCCTGTTCATCGCTGGCGCCGGCAACGGCGGCAACTTCGCTGCCCTGACCCGACGACCGGCTCGATCACGTGGCAGGGTGGCACGGATGGGAACGTTCAGGCGATCGCTGTCCTCGACAGCGAGGTGTACGTGGGCGGGCACTACGGGAACTACTGTGGCCCGCAGGGCGGCCAGCACACCTGCACCGCCCCGATCAAGCGGCTGAAGCTGCTAGCCGTCGACGAGGCGACCGGCACGCTCACTTCATGGAACCCGCACGCCAACAGCACCCTCGGCGTCTTCTCCTTGGCAGGGTCAGGCAAGACGCTCGGCGTGGGCGGCGACTTCACCAAGATCGGCGGCGTCGCCCAGCAGGGGTTCGCGGTGTTTACCGAGTAGCCGTACCGCAATGCCGGTAAACGGCGCAGACGGAGCGACCTCCGCCGCCATGGAGCGGCTGTACGGCGTCGGCCTGGACGAGTTCGTCGCAGCCCGCACCGCAGCGGCTCGGGAGCTGCGTGAGCAGGGGCGCCGCGACGAGGCTGCGGCCGTGCAGGCGCTGCGGAAGCCGAGCGTCGCCGCCTGGATCGTGAACCGGCTCGCGCGGGATGAGGCAGAGCTTGTGGCCGAACTGCTCTCGGTCGGTGTGCGGCTTCGGAAGGTGCAGCTCGGCGCCGGCTCGCCGGTGGAGCTTCGGTCGGCGAGCGAGGCCGAGCAGGCGGCGCTGGACGCTCTCATGCGCGCGGCCGCCAGGGTGGCCCGCCGCAGCGTCGGGTGGCGGCTCGCTGGAGCGTGTGCGGGAGACGCTGCACGCGGCGGCGCTCGACCCGGACCTGGCCGAGCTGGTGCGCCGTGGCGTCCTGGTGCGGGAGCAGCAGGCGGTGGGGTTTCCCCTGGGCGCGGCCGTCCCGGCGGCGGCCCGCCGCGCCGTCCGACGCACCCCGGCACCCGTCGCCACTGGGCCCGACCATCGCCGGTCGCCGGGAAGGAGCGCGGCCGCGACCCGCCGGCTGGAGCAGGCGGTGGCGGCGGCGAAGACCGCGCAGGAGGCGCTGGCCGAGGCAGAGCGCGGACTGGCCGACGCACGCGCGGCGCAGGAGGCAGCGGCGCGCGAGCTCAAGCTGGCCCGTACAGCGGTGACGGCGGCGGAGCGGCGGACGTGGGGAGTCGAGCGCGGCTGCCGAGCGGGCCGCCGCCGCGCGCGATCTGGCCGCTCGCCGGGCGGAGCAGGCGGCCGCACGCCGGCGCGCGCTCGAGGAAGCCGGCTGATCGCCCACGCTGACACGGCCGGCAGGACCCGATTTCCCCCCAAATTGCGGAGGCCGGAAGTCCGGCGATTGACTAGGGTCGGTCCGCGCTTTCGAAGCGTGCGTCGCAGGTAGCGACGCCGAGTCTTTGCTGTGGGGGCGGTGCCCATGTTGCGGTTACGGCGTCCGTCGTGGGGTCGATCGGACGAGATGGTCGAGGTGCTGGAGGCAACGCGCGCGCTGGCGGACGCAGACGATGTGGCCGACGGCCTCGCGATCCTGGCGCGTGAACTGACGCGGCTGTTCGACGCCTCCGCGTGCATGATTTCGCGGTACGACGTGGAGCGCCGGGTGACCACCGATTGGGCCGGTTTCGTGAAGCCTCCCCGGCAGCTCAATCGGGTTGCCGAGTCGAACCCGCTGGCGGGCTTCCCGGCCATGCTCGCCGTGCTCGAAGAACGCTCTCAGGTTGCAGTGAGGGTTGGAGTGGATGAGCATCTGGAGGAGCAGGTGCTCCTGCGCGGGCTGGGATTTGGGGCGTCCCTGATGCTGCCTTTGACGGATCGTGATGGGGCCTTCGGCCTGGTCGAGTTGTTCGATCGTCGCCGCCGCACGTTCTCCACCGACGAACAGCGGTTCGCCCGGCTCTGCGTCGACCAGGCCGCTGTGGTGCTCTCCGCGATCCGCGTTGCCGAGACGCTGGAGCGCCAGGACCTGGCGATGGTGGGCGCGCTCGCGAATGCGCTGGAGGCGAAGGACGCGGCTACCGGACATCACGCCAACGAGATTGGCGAGCTGGCGGCCGACGTCGGCGAGAACCTCGGCATGCACGGATCCGAACTGCGGACGCTGCGGATCGGCGGGGTCTTACACGACATCGGGAAGATCGGCATCCCGGAAGCGATTCTCCGAAAGCCGGGCGCGCTATCTGACGAGGAGTTCGCGATCGTCCGCGAGCACACCACGATCGGTGCCGGCATCATCGGCGACATCCCGGGCTTGGCGGACGTGATCGACCTCGTGCGCGCCTCCCACGAGCGCTGGGACGGAGCCGGATACCCACAGGGCCTCGCCGGCGAACAGATCCCACTCGGCTCGCGGATCATCTCCGTCTGCGACGCGTTCCACGCGATGACCGAAGATCGGGTGTACCGCCGGGCCATGTCGCCCGAACTGGCCCTGGCCGAGCTCGACCGATGCTCCGGCACGCAGTTCTGGCCGCCGGCCGTGGAAGCACTCGAGGCGATCATCCGACACGGCGACCGAGCTGTCCGCTACGCCGAAACCACGCACCTGTAGGCTATGCCGGTTCGCGGCCCAGAAAGGTCTGCTGGAGGGAGTCCGACTCGTGCACCGACACGAGGAGCAGCGGCTCCTGACCGGTGTTTCGGAATCCGTGCGGGGTCTGCGGCGGCACCACCAGCATCTGGTTTGGCCCCAGCTCGACCACGTCGTCGCCGGCGGTCCAGCGTGCGTGCCCCTGGAGGAGCAGGAACGTCTCGGAATATGGATGAACGTGCAGCTCGACGGTCTTGCCCGGCGGCGTGCGGACGATGAACATCGAGACGCCCACACCCGCACGCGGCCCTCCTTCGAAGAGCCAGGCGGTCGGGCCGCGCTGCATGTCGTCGAGGTCGAGCACGGTGACCTGGGGCTGCGTGTTCATGGACGCCCCTGAGGGGACGCTGCGAGTCCGGCAGCGCGAGTGGACATCGGTCAGCCAACGCTTCATCGGTGGGCTCATCGCCTTCCTCCTTCGACGCGGTCGGTGCCGGATGGACGTTAGTGGCGCGGGAACTCATCGGCGCGGCACCTCTGATTGTGGTGCGTTCGCTCAGCGAGCGAAACGACGGCTGAGGATTGGGTGTGGTCTTGGTCGCACGAATCCCCCGCACCCGGCCGCTTTCCGGTGGTAGCGTTGCCCCAGATCGTTCAACGCCAACCGAGGGGGTCGCGATGGCTGACACGCTCAAGGGAACGTGCTTGTGCGGCAAGGTGGAGTACGAGGTCAAAGACCCGGAGGCGCTGGGGTATTGCCACTGCACCCGCTGCCAGCGGTGGACGGGTTCCAGCCTGGCCGGCGTGGTCGTGGCCAAGGAGAACTTCCACTTCACGAAGGGCGAGGACCTGGTCAAGCGCTACGAGAGCGAGTTCGCGCCGCGCAACTTCTGCAGCAACTGCGGCTCGAGCATCTACGACGACCTGGGCGAGAAGTACTTCGTCGCCGCAGGGCTGATGCGCGACCTCGACCTCACTCCCAGCTTCCACCTGCAGGTGGCCTACAAGGCCAACTGGCACGAGATCGGCGGCGACGCGCCGCAGTTCGCCGAGAGCGCCTGAGACCGGCGCGTGCGGCGCAGCCCCTGCGGCGGTCCGGCCGCAGGGGTCAGCCCCCCGAGAGCCGGGCCTCGTCTCGTGTTGGCTCGAAGAGCTCCACCGGATTGCCGGCCGGATCCTCGACCAGCACCTGCTTGCCACCGACACCGGTGACGATGTCGTTGCGGAAGTGCGCTCCCCCGTCGCGCAGGCGCCGAACCGTCTCCTCCAGATCGTCCACCTCGAGCTGGAAGCGGTTCCAGCCGCCGGGCGCGGGCACCGTTCCGTCCGGCATTGCCTGGCCGCCGCCGGGTCCGCCGCCGGGAGCGCTCAGCACGAGCCGAAGATCGCCCCGGGAGAGCATCGCGAACGCCGGCGCCGGGTGCATGACCTCCTGAAATCCGAGCATCCGGCAGTAGAACTCGATGGCGGCGTCGACGTCGTCGACGATATAGCGGACGCTCACGGTGGACATTCCTGCTCCTCTCGGGCGTGCGCCTCGATGCTAGCCGACCAGGTGCGGAGGCGATCACTGGCGTCGCACGCCGGAACACGGCACACTTCGTCTCGGGGTGATCCATGGGCACAATCGGTAACCGCCTCCGCGAGGAGCGGGAACGGCGGGGCATCGGGATCGAAGAGGTCGAGGCGCACACGAAGATTCGCGCCCGCTATCTGCTGGCGCTCGAGGATGAGCGGTTCACCGACCTGCCCGATCCCGCCTACGCCCGCGCCTTCGTCCGCGACTATGCGGACGAGCTCGGAATGGACAGCCAGTCGCTCCTGGACGAGATGGGCGAGCCGGCGCCGGAACTGCCGCCGGAGGTGGTCTCGGCCTTCCCGGCCGAGCCGCTCGCCCGGGTGCGAACGCTCGTCCCGACCAGGTGGCTGCTGGTGGCCGCGGTCGCGATCGCGATCGTCGTGGCCATGATCTGGGTCGGCTCGCAACTCGGATCCGGGACCGGGCAGAACGCGGCCAGCGTCGGCAGCAACAACCAGGCGGCGCACAGCGCGTCGAGCGGGAGTTCCTCGCCGCCGCCCACCTCGACGGTGCCGCCGCCCGCGACGACGAGCACCGCAGCGGTTCCGATCGCGTTTACCACCAGCGCGGGCCCGTGCTGGCTGGAGGTGCGCGCCGGCTCGGCGACCGGCGCGATCCTCTTCCAGGGCATGCTGGCGACCAACAGGACGCTTCACTTCACCCGGCAGCGGGTGTGGGCGCGAGTGGGCGCCCCATGGAACCTGCGCGTGCACGTCGGGTCGCAGCGGTTCGTGCTGCCGATCGCCGACACCGGAGATCTGGTGGTCACGCATAGCGGCGCATCGTCCGCCGCCTGACCGTCCGCGCCTGCACGCTGTACGCCGTCCTCACCGGCCGCGACCCCGCCGGCAGCTCGTTCAGGGACGGGCTGCCGGCGGGGCAGGCACGGATGCTGCAGCGGATCGCTGCTGCGCCGCCGCCTAGCCGGACGTCACCTCGGCGGACGATCCCTCGACGTTGACCCTGGGCAGCCAGCCCAGGAACGGCGGCAGGTACCAGTTCCAGCGCCCGAGCAGGGTCATCGTCGCCGGCACCAGCACGGTGCGCACCAGCGTGGCGTCGATCAGAATGGCGACCGCCACCCCGAAGCCCATCTCCTGGAACATCACCAGCTGCCCGGAGGCGAAGCCGGCGAACACGGCGACCATGATCAGGGCCGCCCCCGTGATCAGGCGCGCGCTCGAGGTGATCCCGAACGCGCTCACCGCCCGCGGTGTTCCCGGTCGCCTCGTAGCGCTCACGGATCCGCGACGTCAGGAACACGTGGTAGTCCATCGAGAGCCCGAACAGGACCGCGAACAGGAAGAGCGGGATCCATGCCTCGATCACCGGCACCCGCTGGAACCCGAAGATCCCGGCGCCGTGACCGTCCTGCGCAACCAGCGTCAGCAGGCCGTATGCCGCGCCCACCGAGAGCAGGTTCATGACGATCGCAACCGCCGGGATGACGATCGAGCGGAACGCGATCAGCAGCACCAGGAAGCTCAGCGAGAGCACCAGCGCGAAGACGATCGGCTGGTAGTTGGCCGAGATGTTGAAGTAGTCCAGGTTCTGGGCCGCGTCGCCTCCGACCGGCAGGTCGGTCATGGAGCGCAGCCGGGTGACCGCGTCGGTTGCCGCCGTGCTGTTCGGGTCGGCGTTGATCGGCACGTCCAGCACTGCGCCGTGGGCGTCGCGCCCGGCTCGATGGTCGGCTGCCCGAACATCGGGTCACCGGCGATGCCGCGGCGATCGCCGCGATCTCGGCCGGTTCTCGGCCGTCCCTGGCCCGCCGACGAGCGGGATCCGGGCCGGCGCCAGCCGCCGACGTTGAACTCCCGCTGCAGCATCTCGTAGGCCTGCCGCGACTGGGCGCTCGCCGGCAGCGAGCTGACACCGCGGCGCCGGTCCTGATCCCCAGGTAGGGGACCGCCGCCGAGCAGGAGGCCGGCGACGGCCACAGGCTGATCAGCGGCCGGCGCATGACGCCGCCCACTGCCCACGGCCAGAAGCGGCCGCCCTGCCCGAGCTGCGGCGCAGCCGTGACGGCAGCAGGCGTCCGACGCGGCCCTTCTCGATGCGGTCGCCGAGCAGCATGAGCACCGCCGGCAGCAGCGTCATCGCCGCCGCCACGGCCGCGATCACGACCAGGATCGCGCCCAGAGCCAGGCTCAGGAAGATCGTCGTCGGGACGATCAGCAGGCCGACCAGCGCAACCACCACGGTGATGCCGGAGAACAGCACCGCCCGGCTGGCTGTCCGCGACGCGACGGCGATCGCGGCGTCCGTCGCCGACCCGCGCGCCCGCTCCTCGCGGTAGCGGGAGACGATGAAGAGCACGTAGTCGATGCCGACGGCGAGCCCCATCATCGTGATCATGTTGGTGACGAAGAAGGACAGCGGGTAGGCCTGTCCGATGACGCCGTCAGGGCCATCGCGACGACGATCGCGACGATCGCCAGGCCGATCGGCAGGAGCGCCGAGACCAGCGTCCCGAACACGACCAGCAGCACGATCAGCGCCACCGGGATGCCGATCGACTCGCCCTTGGCGAGGTCGCTCTCGGCGATCCGGTTGGAGTCGTCCGCCGAGGCGGCCTGGCCCGCCACCTGCACGGCCAGTCCGCTCCCGTCGGCGCCTTGCTGACGGTCAACACCTTGCCGATGTTGTCGGTGGCCGTGCTCTCGTCGCCGGCCATCGTCACCGGGATCAGTGCAGCGGTGCCGTCACGGCTGACGAGCCCGTTGACGCCGGGGGCGAAGGGATCGCTGACCCGCTTCACGATTGACGGCCCGAGATCCTCCAGGTTCTTGCGCAGGCGATCGATGCGGGCGCGGTTCGCCGCGTCTCCGATCGAGCCGCCGGGGGCGGTCACCACGACCATCTCGGTGTCGTCGGTGCGGACACCAATCTGGTTCTTGATCAGGTCGTTGGCGGCCGCCGACTCGGGCTGGTTGACGAAGCCCACGGTGCTCGTGGTGGCGGTCGGCAGAAGCAGTGCCACGGATGCCAGCGAGGCGACGAGCACCACCGCCCAGATCGCCAGGGTGCGCCGCGGGTGCGAGGCCGCGGCGCGGGCCAGGGCGGGTGGTGATAGGGACCTGAACATTCGACTCCTCCTTCTCAGAAAACCAACTGGTCGGTCTGTTTTGTCTCCGTACAGACGCCTCGGCCGGCCGGAATCTTCCCGGGTCAGCCGAGGCTGGGTGCGTGCAGGCCCAACGCGCCGCCGATGAAGCGCAGGTACTCGTCTGCGCTCATGCCCAGGCGCTGGCCGTTGGGGTCGTCAGCCGCCAGGCCCTCAAGGCCCATGAACGCGCCCACGGCGAAGCGGGCGGCGAGCTGCGGGTCGACGTCGGTCGGCAGGTCGCCCTGGGCCTGCGCCCGCACCAGCAGCTCGCTGGTGGTGGCGATCCAGGCCACGTGCGGGCCGACCAGCGCCGGATCGTTGACCCCCTCGGATCGGATCTCGGCGCACAGCTGCTCGAGCCCGACGACCCCCTTCTGGGTCTCGATCGCCGGGATCAGCGCGCGCACCATCGCGACCAGCTGGTCGGACGCGCGCTCGTGCTCGCCGGCCACGGCCAGCACCTCCGCCCGCATCCGCGCCTGGTCGGCGCGGATCACCTCCACCGCCAGCTCGCGCTTGGACGCGAAGTGGAAGTAGAAGCCGCCCTTGGTCACTCCGGCGGCGGCGATCAGGTCGTTCATCGAGGTGGCGCCGTATCCACGCTCGCCGAAGGCGGTGCGGGCGGCGTCGATGATCCGTCGTCGCGTCTCGCCGCCCTTCTCGGTGGTGGCCACCCTGTTCATGCGACGGACTCTACAGACCGACCGGTCGGTCTGTCAAGTCGAGAGGCACGCACTCGTCCGCACAACCCCATGCGCGATGGCATGATCCCGATCCTGACGAGCGGGGCGTGACAAGGGGGAGGCGTGGGCTTCTCGGCGGAAGACAGTCTGATCCTGGCCGGCCTTCTGGCCGCTGCGGCAACGCTGATCGCGCTGGCCGACGTCGTCCGCATCCCCTATCCGATCCTGCTCGTCCTGGGTGGGCTCAGCCTCGGCTTCCTCCCCGGCATGCCGCGCATCGAGCTGCCGCCCGACCTGGTGCTGGTGGCGGTGCTGCCGCCGCTCCTCTACGGCACCGCCTTCTTCACGCCGCTGCGCGAGCTGCGCGCCAATGCCGCCCGGATCACGGCCCTGGCCGTCGGTCTGGTGCTGGCCACCATGGTCGGGGTGGCGGTGGTGGCGCACGCGATGGTGCCGGGACTGGGCTGGCCGAGCGCGTTCGTCCTCGGCGCGATCGTCTCGCCGACCGACCCCACCGCCGCCACGGCGATCGGCGAGCGGCTGGGCCTTCCCCGCCGCCTGGCCGCGGTCATCGACGGCGAGAGCCTGGTCAACGACGGGACGGCGCTGGTCGCCTACAAGTACGCGGTGGCGGCCGTCGTCGCGGGCACGTTCTCGCTCGCCCACGCCTCGGTCAGCTTCGTCCTCAACGTGGTCGGCGGGATCGCCGTTCGGTCTGGCCGTCGGGTATGTCCTCCGCCAGGCAAGGCGGCGTCTGGACAACCCGCCGGTGGAGATCACGATCTCGATCCTGAGCGGCTATCTGGCGTTCCTGCCGGCGGCGGCGCTCGGGGTCTCCGGCGTACTGGCCGCGGTGACCGTCGGCATCTACATGGGCTGGTACACCGGCGAGCTCACCAATGCTGCCTTCCGGTTGCAGGCGATCGGCGTCTGGGAGGTGCTGTTCTTCCTGCTGAACGCGACGCTCTTCGGCCTCGTCGGTCTGCAGTTGCCCGCCATTCTTGACAGCCTCTCGGCGATCTCGACCGCCGACCTCATCCGCTACGCGGTGGCGGTGACGACGGCCGTCATGGCCGTCCGGCTGGTCTGGGTGTTCGCGTCGATCTACCTGCCGAGGCTGGTCCACGGCCGCCTGCATGGCGGCGATCCACTGCGCTCCTGGCGTGCGGGGGTGATCGTCACCTGGTCGGGCATGCGTGGCGCCGTCTCCCTGGCCGCAGCGCTGTCCCTGCCCCTGACCACCGACGCCGGCGTGCCCTTCCAGCGCCGTCAGCTCCTGATCTTCCTGACCTTCGCGGTCATCCTGGGCACGCTGGTCGTGCAGGGGTTGACGCTGCCCGGGCTGATCCGGCTGGTCGGCCTGGAAGACGACGGGCTGGCCGACCGGGAGGAGGCGAAGGCCCGCATCCATGCCGCCGAGTCGGCGCTCGAGCGGCTGGAGCAACTGGTGGACGAGGAGTGGGTCCGGGAGGACACGGCCGAGCGCTTGCGCGGGCTCTATAACTTCCGTCGCGAGCGCTTCAATGCTCGTATCGACGAGGAGGCGGACACCGGCGCCGAGGCCCGCTCGGCCGACTACCAGCGGCTGCGCCACGAGCTCCTCGACGCCGAGCGGACGGCCGTCTTCGACCTGCGCCGGCGGGGCGCGATCGACGACGATGTGCTGCGCCGGGTTGTCCGTGATCTTGACCTCGAGGATGTTCGGCTGGACGTCTAACTCGCTACGATCGGAGGTTCTCATGCCCGCAATTGTCATCGCCACCGACGGCTCCGAGGCCGCGGAGTCGGCTGCCCGCACCGGTTTCGAGCTTGCTCGCCTGACCGGTGACGAGGTCGTCCTGGTCAGTGTCTGGGAGCTGCTCACCGGCAGCTTCGGCTCGGCCGTCCCGTACATGGACGAGCGCTCGCTGGAGGCGGACAAGATACGGGCCCAGGCGGTCCTCGACGCGGCGGTCAAGGCCGCCGGCGAGGCCGGGGTCAAGGCCGAGGCCCAGCTCGTCCAGGGCCAGCCGGCCGAGGAGATCTGCCGGATCGCCAAGGAGCGGGACGCGCGCATGATCGTGGTCGGCACGCACGGCTGGGGGCCGATCCGCAGCTTCCTCTCGGGGAGTGTTCTCGCCGGGGTGCTGCACGACGCTCCGTGTCCGGTCCTGGCCGGGTCGCGCGGGTCGCGCGAGCCGAGCGACACCGAGGAGTAAGACGTGGCCGTCGACGAGGCCATCCAAACCATGTCCCTGTTCGGGTTCGTCGCCAGGTTCGCCGGCGATCTGCTCAACACGGCCACCGGCTGGGCCGGGACGCTCATGTTCGGACGCGTGCCGCAGAGCCACCGCCGCTACCTCACCGCGATGTTGGGCGGCTCGGTCCTGTGGGTCGTGCTCGTCATCGTGTTCCTCGTGCCGGGCATCCTCGCTGGAGCCTCTCGACGACGCCCCATCCGTCCTTCGTCACCAGCTCGTGGCTCGCCTTCGTCACCACGCTGGGTGTCGTGCTCGTGCCGCTCGGCGTCGGTGCGGCCGCCTGGATCGCCCCGGCCGACGACCATCGCGCGAAGGGCCTCCGGGGCGCGCTCGAGCCGGCCCGCGGCTACGTGCTCGCCCCGGTGATCGGCGGGCTGCTCGTGTTCCTCGCGGGGGTGGGGCTCGTCCGCAAGGCACGGAGCGCGCGAC
This sequence comes from uncultured Actinomycetes bacterium, assembly GCA_963755675.1. GTDB lineage: Bacteria > Actinomycetota > Thermoleophilia > Gaiellales > JAICJC01 > JAICYJ01. The sequence continues at coordinate 8,510 of CAVWLK010000076.1, read as the reverse complement.
ACCGCTGGTCGGACACGCACATCCCGATCGTGGTGCCGCCGAAGGGCTACGCCGACACGGTCGACACGATCCACGACGCCCTCGCGGATGCCGGGATCCCGCTGCGAGCCGCAGCCCGCGTCGCGGCTGCTCAGCCTGCCCGCGTGGGTGCTCACGCATCTCGCCCGGCCGAACGTCCGGCGACTCCGGCCGATCGAGTGGTCGAGCTCCGGGGCACGGACGTGCGGGTGGGCATCTATCCATCCGATGTCGCGGTCTCCACGACGGCCGAGCTCCGGACCCCAATCCGGGCGGCGATCCTGGCGGCCATGGCGAACGCGGACGCCCACCTGACGACGAGCGCCGAGGCCCAGGCGGTCGAAGACCGGCTCAAGCGGATCACCGCCGAGGCGCGGGACGCCGAGGGCCCCCGGCACGAGGCGCCGGCGCTCGCCGGGATCGACCGGACGCTGCTCGCGCTGGACGTCCCCAACGAGGAATGGGACATCCTGTATCGACTGCGTCTCCAGGCCGAGCGTGACCTGCTGCGGCGGGCGCTTGGCGGGACCGCGGTCATCGACCCGCTCACCATCGATGCGGCGGAGCGAGCGATCGGCGTCGAGCCCGTCGACGACGCCGATCCCCAACCCGGGCCGCGCGTCGCGCAGGTCCCCGCGCTATGACCGCCACGCCCAGACGGGGCGGGCCGGCGATCCGCGGAGGCGGGCCGGGCGCGATAGCCTCACGATGACGTTCGGGTCGCGGCGGCGCGGCATCGGTAGGGCAAGGATGACGAGGAAACACGGATGCGATATCTACTGGCGATCCTCCTGCCGCCGATCGGGATGCTCTCGGTCGGCAAGGTCCTCCAGGCCATCCTTTGCCTGATCCTCATGTTCACCGTGCTCGGCTGGCCCTTCGCCTCGATCTGGGCGGTGTTGACGGTGCACAGCGCGTTCGAGGATCGGCGCACGGAGCGCATCATCCGAGCTCAGAGGAACGCCGAAAACGGCTGATGCCCGGGCCGCAGGCGCTGCAAACGGACGACCCGTGCGCCCGACGTCCTTCGCGCCGCTGATATTCCCAGGCGACGTCTGCGTCGCTTCCGCAACTCGGTGAGCTCGATGCTCCCGACGAGCGGGATCGTCCGCTCCCGGACCACGACGCCTTGGAGCGACGGCATGCCATCGATCACGAAACTCCTCCGCCTGGCAACGCTGCCCGAGACGCGGCGCCTGATCGGGCGTGCCACCGCCTCCGACGCGCTCAGGGACGTGGCGTACCGAGCGCGAACCGATCGGGTTGGCCTCGCGCGAGATCTCGCGGATCCGGCACACGTGTGGCGGCGAGCACGTATCGCGATCGCTCACCCCGCGGCCCAGGAGCTGGCGACGGTTGGCCTGGTGTTCGTTCCGGGGCCCTACCGACCCATCGGCTGGGCCCTCGGATGGCTCATGGGTCGCCGTGCGCACGTCGACAGGCGCGCTAGCCAGTCTCGAGACGCGTCGCGTCGGCAGCGAGAGCGACCGAGGCGCCTCTGAGGCGGAGGTACCATGTCCCGACCGGATGGCGGAGGCGGGGCGTATGGCGACTGAGAAGGCACCCGAACGAACGACTGATGGCGTCGGGCCAGTCCGCGATCTCGTGGTGGAGGCCGCCCGGACCCAGCTCGCCGCGGTCTCGGCCGGGATCCGCTTCTGGGCCGCCTGGATCGACTCGGCGGATCGCTACACCCGGGCGGTCGGGGCCGAGCTCGCCAGGCTCGAAGTCGAGAAGCGAGCCGGCGGGCGACATCGCGGCCCGCCTGGCTGACTGCACGCGGGCCTACGTCCGTGAGATGACAACCCTGCCGGCGGTCGCGGTGCAGCACTTCAACGGCGAGCTCGAGAAGATCGGCCAGCCGAAGCGGCGCCGCAGCCGATCGGCCCGCGTCAAGGAGTAGCGGCGCCGGGGGCGGCCGATCCGGCCTGCGGGTTCCCAGCCTGAGGAGGTTGACGTCGGCTGGCACGACCTTGCCGGGAAGGTCGCCCGCCGCCGTCACGTGCCGCTCGCCACGCATCCGGTCCGATCGCGCGCGGGTCGGGTGCCGATGCTCGACCGTTCGTGAGCAACACGCCCCACCGTCGTTGGACCTCCATCGCCCAGCGCAGGTGCCAGACCGGGTCGGCCATCAGCGAACGCGCCCATGCCGCCTGCCAGGCGAACAGGTCGCCAAGGCCAGTGCCAGACGATCGTCCGTCTCCGCGCGACGGCATCAGTGGCCATGCCCTGATCATCTCGTCGATGACCCCGGCGCTGACCGCCGTCAGCACGCTGGCGGGCCGCACGTCATGACCACCGAAGTAGGCCCCGGCCTCGCCTCGCGAACACTGGGTCGGCCTGCGCGCGCTCGCTGCCCACGGAAAGGGTGGCCAGCCATGGCCCGGCGAGGTGTGGATTCCGCATCGTCGTCGCGCACGCGACGAGGAATTTCATGGATGGATCGAAGTACGCCCGGACGTCCGCGTCATACCGCGCCAGCGCGCCCGCGCCGAACATGCCGGTGCCGAGCGCGTCGAGGAGGATCGGGGCCGCGAGGAGCGCGGACTCGATGCCCGGGGTGATCCCTTCGCCCGTCATCGGGTCCACGAAGCTGCCGGCGTCGCCGACGAGCACGCCCCGATCCAGCGAGCGCGGGCCGGCGCCGCCGTAGGTCTTGACGATGCCGCCGATGGGCGGCGACGACAGCTCCAGCCGGCTGTAGGGCGGGCCCGATGCGCGGACGCGTTCGAGGAACCCGTCGAACAGCGCCGGGATGGCGATGTCCCGGCGACGGCGCGTCTCGGCGAGGATGCCGACGCCGACATTGACGCGGCCGCCCGACATCGGGAACACCCAGCCATAGCCGGGGAACAGCGAGCGATCGAACCAGAACATCGCCTCGCCCACGTCGGCGTCCATGCCCGTGGCATAAGCCCGGCGTGCGACGGCGATGTGGCGCTCGTCGTCGCTGAGGATGTCGGCCGCGCCCGCAACGATCGAGTTGACGCCGTCGGCACCCGCGACGAGCGGCGCGCGGTAGCGGACCGTTCGGGTCCCGCGGCGGGCCTCGACCTCCACGCCCGAGCCATCGATGCGGACCCGGGCACCGGCCGTCTCCTCGTGGACGGTCGCCCCGGCGGATCGGGCCGCATCGAGCATCACGGCGTCGAGGTCCTCGCGCGGGACGATGTAGCCATGGGGCGGCGTTCGCGGGTCGGTGCCGTAGAAGGCGATCCGCCCGTGGTGCCGAGCCACGCCGTCGACGTAGATCGCCGTGTCGGTGATCGGCAGCGGATGCGCGCTTCTCGAGGGTCTCGAGACAGCCCATCTCCCGCAGGATCGCGAGACCGCGTGGCTCGACGTAGTCGCCGCACACCTTCTCGCGCGGGAACCGGGCCCGCTCGAGCAGGACCACGCGCGCGCCTGTCGCGCGCCAGCCGCCAGGCGAGCGTGCTCCCGGCGGGGCCGCCACCGACGACGATGATGTCGGACGCTCGCTCGGCCACCGTCAGATCGCCGAGAGCGAGCGCGTGTGCCGGATGAGGTCGAGCAACGGCGCCGGGTCGTCGCGCCTGACGCACCGCCTCGAGGGTCGCCTCCTCGGCCAACCGGTCGAGCTCAGCTCCGGCGTCGGGCAGCGCGGCCTGGAGTCGCTCGGCGATCGCCGGGAGATCCTCGCGTGCGCCGGACCGGAACATGATCGCGGTCACCGGGTCGCGGATGGCGATCGCCGCGGGCAGGGTCAGGATGCCGTCGATGATGTCCTTCTCGCTTCCGCCGCCGAGGGCCACCGTGCCACGCACGTCCGCGACGTCATCGCACCCGTGGTACAGCATGCCCAGCAGCAGACCGAACCGCTCGAGTCGATCATCGCGAGTCCCGAGTCGGGCGCAGATCTCGAACATGGAGCCCGTGTCCGCCGCGGCGATCGACCGCCAGTCCTCGACGCCCATCGGCTGGCGCCGGACCCGCCACTGGAAGCATTCCGCCGCCCCGAGTCGCTGCATCAGCTCGGCCATGAGACGCACGCTGTACGGGTCGGTGGCAACGAGCTGCGGCGCCGCAAACCCGATGTAGCCAGCGGTCATGAGCCCGGGCAGGAAGCCGTAGCGGCAATGGAGCGACAGCTCGCCGCGCCGGTAGCGCGACCGATCGAGGATGTCGTCGACGATCAGCGACACGTTGTGGAGGAGCTCGACGGCGGCCGCGCGGCTCGCAGGACGCGGCCGCTCAAGGGTCGGTCCGTGATCGCGTGATAGCACGCGAATACCGTCACCGGACGGAACGACTTCGCCCGGCTCGACAGCTGTCGCTGGGCCATCGCCCGGATCTCGGGATCGCAGTCAACCAGCCATCCGGCGATGAGGGCCCGCATCGCGTCGAGATCGTCCTCCACGCCGAGGAGGGCGGGAAGGTCCCACGCCGAGCGAACGTCGGGTGCGGCGGTGCCGACCGTCACGTGGCGTTGTCGGCGCTCGAGGTCACGCGATGCGACGTCGCGGTCCGCTTCTTCGTCGTGGTCCGGGCAGTCCTGGGCGTGGCAGCCGTTGTCGGGGCGGCCCCGTCGGCGACCTTTGCACGTCGGGCCTGGGGCCTGGGCGCCGGTGGCTCGTCACCCGCCGGCGGTTCGCCGGCCATCCTGCGGCGCAGGACGATCGGGATCCGTCGCTCGGAGACGCCAGGGATCGTGATCTCGCCTCGATAGGCCACGCCCGTCTCGAGTGCATCGTCGAGCTTGGCGGCGAGCCGGACAACCGTTTGCTCGCCCGGGCCCAGGGTCACGGTCGACGGCCGGAGGCCCAACCGCGGCCTGACCTCGCGGCCCCGGTCGTCGACGAACGCGGAGACGTGGATCGGCGCGGAAACCGGATCGGCGGTCAGGTTCTCCACCATGAACGCGCCGAGACCAGGACGATCGCCGTCCGCCTCGACGACGAGGGTCGGCGGTGTCGGCACGGTGGGGCCTGGGGCCGCCGGGTGTCGTGCCGCCGCGTCACGCAGCTGATCGAACGGGATGACGATCGCTGCAAGCTCGAGGCCGATCCTGCCCAGCCGGCCGTAGTACCCGCCGACGGCTCGGACCGCCTCACCCAGGAACGACGAATCGGTCGCCCGCTTCACCGGCAGGTCACGAGTCGCGCTAGTCGTGGACGCAGTCGCGCTGGCAGTAGAAGTGGTCATACCAGTGGTGCACCAGATCCGGACCGTCGTCGACCGCGATCTCGGCACAGCAGTCCTGCGCCGTGCACGTGGAGACGATGGTCCAGCGGAGGTAGTGCCGCTGGCAGCCATCCACCCACACGATCAGCTTTCGCGTCTGTCCATTGGCGTCGCTGGGCGGGACCTCGAACGACAGCACCACGTCCCCCTCCTCGAGGGGATCGAGGGAGATCGCCGCCGGCTCGATGGTGGCCGCGCCCCCGCCGGTCGTGGTGACATTGATCGTCCGTTTGGCCATGTCGGAGTTCGTCACGACGAGGCGGACGACGCTCTTGGCGCCGGGGCAGGCCCGTGTCGTGACGCTTCCGAGCGGCTGCGGGGCCCAGCACGGCGCAGGGATCTCGCAGCCCGCATCGGTGCGAGGCGCGGAGGGCAGCTGCACGGAACCGAGCAGATCCAACCCGAGTCTCGCACCCTGTCCCAGCCAGCAGGCGACGCCCTTTGCCGCGTCCGAAAGTGAGGCCGATGACGTCGGGGTCTTGGCGGTCATCCCGATCTCCTCGAGGTCGCGCGTGCTTGGAAGTCGACGGCTTGGCGTCGGGTGTCTCGACCCGGATCGGGACGCGGAGACCGGCCACCTCCCAGGCGCCGGCATAGCGGCGGCCGGGACGAACGCGGTCCGGCCAGCGCAGCTCAAGGCGACAGGTCCGCTGATCGCCGGGCGCGATCGGGCCGGCCCCGTCGCGAACGCGCACATCCACGAGGCCGCCGTGCGATGCGGCGAGGTCGTCGAGCAGACGTCCCACCGGCCCTTGCCCTCCGGCGGGTCCTTGGTCAGGGCTGCCCACACGGCATGGTCAATCCCGCTGGCGTCGAACAGGCAGAAGCTCGATCGCTCCGGGATGTCGACCGGCAGGTTCCCGTGATTGGCGACGTGGATCTCGAAGGTCTCGGAGGCGGCCGGCCCGGCGACGGTCTCGAGCCGAGCCGGCGTCGCCCGCAAACGCGGGACCGGCTGGACGTCGATGACCAGTGGGACCGTCCGGTCGCCAACGGTCGCGACTCCCTGATATCGCCCTGGCGGCGTCGAGGGGGCGAGCCGGACGCGGAGCTCTGGTGGAACGTCTCGTTCGCGGCGGATGCGCACGTGGACCCGCTCGGTCGTGGCGCCGTCGACAACGACCGACGCAGCCGCTGTCGCCGCCTTGGTCTTGTCCCACGCGGCACCGGATGGCGGCAGGACGGCAGCGAGGCGACGGGGTGTCCCGCGCAGCACGATCGCCGGCCCGGGGTCCCCTCTGGCTTTCGCCCCCCGGACCCGCTCGGGGGTCACTTCGGTGGCTCCTCGACCGCGAGCACATGGGTGGCGTCGTCGAGCGTTCGGTGCACCCGCCCACAGATCTCGCACGGGTTCGGCCTGAAGGGCTCGGTGATCACCTGGGTCTCGCCGCAGAGTCGAAGCGCGACGAGCTCATAGCCGAGGATCGACAACCCGACGGTGTAGGTCGACGGAATGTGCGTTCGGATCGAGGGGATGCTGGTGATCGCGAGGCTGACGGTGACCGGATCGATCGTGATCGTGGGCAGCTTCGTGATGTCGAACGTGAAGTCGGTCGGGATCCCGCTCAGATCGAAGTCGAAGTCGGTCGGGATGCCCGACAGCTCGACTTCCGGGGATCCCCGAAGACCTGCGTGACCGTTACGTCGGCGCTCGAGGACATCGACCATCACCCCCAGTTCGGTCTCCCGATGCTAGACCTCGGTCGGCCCGTGGTCAACGATCGCCTGCGCGTCCGCGCGCGGTCTCACCGACGTCGCGGATTGGGTTGGCGCCAGCCGCCTGCGCTATCTATGCTCGCCGCGAGGTGCACGGACGTGGGGCGCACCCGAAAGGCAGGACGGCGGTGGACAACAACATTGATCTTCGCGCGACGGCCGATGCCCTGCAGGATTGGCGGGCCGCCGAGCAGTCCGCGGCTGTGGCCCGGCGCGGCAAGGTCGCGGCGGAGGTGGCGATGTCGGCCGCGGAGCAGGCCGTCGAGGCGGCTGAGGCCACGGCCCAGGCCGCAAAGGCCGCACTCGCCGCGGCGACCCTCGCCGAGGAGTCGGCCAGCAAGACGGCGGCTGCAGCCAAAGCAGTCGCGCTCGCGGCGGAGGTCGACTCCGTTGACGCGGACTCGGCCGCGGAGTTGGCCGACGCCGACGAACGACTCGCTCACCTGAAATACAAGGATGCCGTCGACCGAGCCAAGAGCCGGAACGCCAGAGGTTCAACGACCGTCGCCGCCGCGCGACTCCCCCAACCGCCCCGGCGTCCTCCCCGAGGCGCGACCTCGCCGCGCCGAACGGTTCTCGAAGCGCGGATGGGACGCAACAGCGTCGCAACGTCCCGATGCCACGGCAGATGGCGTGATCTGCGAGCGAGTCACTACCGTTCTGACGCCGGGAACGCAGATGTGACGAGGCGTCGGGTGCCCATTCGGATCGGGACATCGGGTTTTCTGTACGAACACTGGCGAGGTCGGCTGTATGAGCCAGCAGACCGCGGGCGCGAGCTCGAGCGGTACGCTCGCGCCTTCGACACCGTGGAGCTCAACGTCACGTTCTACCGGATGCCGAGCAGCGCGACGTTCCGCTCCTGGGCCTCGCGGGTGCCGCCTGAGTTCGTCTTTGCCGTCAAGGCAAGTCGGTACCTGACCCACATTCGCCGCCTGCGCGATCCACAGGACGCGGTCATGCTGCTGCTGGAGCGCGCCCAGGAGCTGGGACCGCACCTGGGACCCATCCTGCTCCAGCTACCACCCGACCTGCCCATCGACCTGGACGCGCTCGACGCCGCCCTCGATGCGTTTCCTCGATCGATACGGGTGGCCGTCGAGCCACGGCATCCTTCGTGGTTCGCGCCCCGCTGCAGGCCCTCCTGGAGCGACACGCTGCCGCCCTTTGCCTCGCTGACAGGCGCGGGCCCGTCACTCCCCTATGGCGGACTGCGAGATGGACCTATGTGCGATTGCACGCGGGTCGCGGTACGCCGCGCTCCTGCTACAGCGGCCGCGCACTCGACGGATGGGTTGACCGCTTGACGGAGGCCGACCCCGACGGGTTCGTGTACTTCAACAACGACCACAACGGATGCGCGCTCCGCGACGCCGCGGGACTGGCCGAGCGGCTCGTCCGAGCAGGGATCCCCACGAGTCACGTCGCACACCTGGGCGACGACATCCTGATCGATCGACGGTCCGCATCCCCCGTTCCCGCGTGAACGTCGGGAGTTCGAGCCGAGGACCTATTGCAACGTACGGTCCAACGGACCAGCGTCGTCGTTGGGCCGCGCCGTCAGGCTTCCCAGA
>CAVWLK010000075.1:0-49956 GCA_963755675.1 uncultured Actinomycetes bacterium | reverse complement strand
CTGACTACGGCTCTGTTGGCGCGACAGCGCGGCGCGGACGGTCGAGGCCAACGGCTGTGCCGCCTCGACGGCGCCACCCGAGCCCGACGAGTCGAGCATCAGCGCCACCATCACTGCAAGCGTGCCAATCGCCGCCACGGTGAACGGGGCGGCCAGACCGAACCGCTGCACGAGCACGCCCGCAAAGGCAGGCCCCGCGATGCCGCCGATCCCGGCCGTCGTCACGGTAAGCGACAGCGCCTGGGCATGCCGGTCGCCGGACGCCTCGCTGAGCCAGGCCACTCCCGCCGTCCACAGGATGCCGAATCCGAGCCCGAACAGCGCCCGCGCTCCAAGCAGGGCAGCGAACGACCCCGCCAGCCCCTGGCCGAGATCGGCGGCCGCCATCACGGCCAGCGACACCAGCGTCAGCCGGCGAACGCCGAACCGCTCGCTCAGCATTCCGGCCGGGATCGAGACCAGCAGGATGGCGACGCTGGTCGACGCCAGCAGCACGCCGCCCTCCAGCTTGGTGAGCCCGAACCTCTGTGAGAAGGCCGGCACCAGGGGGACGATCGCGTGCCACATCAGTTCGCCTGCGAAGATCGCCAGGAACAGCAGTACGACGAGCGGACGCCTCACGGCAGGCAGCATCGCAGACGCAAGCGCGACTCGCGGCAGCCGCTCCGGATTGCGGACGGCGCCGCGCGTGTGGGACGATCGCCGCGTGGAGAGCGCGCGGCTGCCGGTCGGCGACGGGGTGATCCTGGCCATCGACCAGGGCAGCTCGAGCACCCGCTGCATCGCCTTCGATGCCGGTCTGAACGTGCTCGGAACCGCGGTGTCTCCGGTGGCAACATTGCGGCCGGCCCCAGGCATGGTCGAGCACGACGCCGATCAGCTGCTCGCCGGCACGCTCTCTGCGCTCGCTCGGACGTGCGAAGCGGTCGCGCCGCGCCCGGTCGCGGCGATCGGCATCGCCAACCAGACCGAGTCGTTCGTGCTGTGGGAGGCGGAGACGGGGCGGGCGGTGACGCCGGTCGTGAGCTGGCAGGACCAGCGTGCCGCGGAGCTCTGTCGAGCGCTCGATGTCCGGCCCGAGGCGGCCTCGGTGGCCGCGGTCACGGGGCTCGCGCTCGACCCCACCTTTTCGGCACCCAAGCTGGCGTGGCTGTTCGAGCGTGATCCGGCGCTCGCCCGCCGCGCCCAGAGCGGCGAGCTGCGGTTCGGCGACGTCGCCTGCTGGCTGGCCTGGCAGCTCTCGGCCGGCGGCCACGTCAGCGAGCCGTCCAACGCCTGTCGCACGCTGCTGGTCGACCTCGACCGGCTGGAATGGGACGACGGGATGCTGCGGCTATTCGGCATCCCGGCGGCGCTGCTGCCGGAGATCCGGCCGTCCGACGGCTCCGGCCTGCGCACATCGTCCCGGCTTGGCTTCGAGGCGCCGATTGCGGCCATGCTGGGCGACCAGCCGGCGGCACTCTACGGCCAGGGTTGCAGACGGCCGCGGATGGCCGCGCTGACGCTGGGGACGGGCGCCTTTCTGTGGCTGAACGCCGGCCCGTCGCGACCACAGGCGCCACCCGGGGTACTGGCGACGGCGGGCTGGGAGACGCTCGCCGGCGGACGCACCTACGCTCTGGAAGCCTTCGGCGCCAACGCCGGCAACGCGCTTGCGATCCTGCGCGAGCTCGGCCTGCTCCCCGCGCAGGGCGCGGTTCCGACACCGGACTGGAACCGGCCACACCCGATCGTGGTGGCGGCGCCGTCCGGCCTGGGAACGCCACACTGGCACTCCGCGGACAGGATCACGATGCTCGGAGCGAGCGGCGCCACCGGCTCGGACGACCTTGCGGGCGCAGCTCTGGCCGGTATCGCGCACCAGATCGTGGACGCGCTCGACGCCCAGGATGCCATCCGCACGATGGACACGGTGCGCGTCGGCGGCGGCCTGGCCGCCGACAGGGCGTTGCTACAGGCGGTAGCCGACCTGTCCGGGATCGAGCTCGAGGTCTCATCGGAACTGGAGGCGACCGCCCGGGGCATCGCGTCGATGGCGGCCGAGGCGGTCGGGCTGCGGTCAGAGGACGAGGATGAGCACACCGTGGCGCGGCGTGTGGCGCCGCTGCTTGACCAGGTCGGCCGCGAGCGGGAGCGGCTGCGCTGGCGCGAGGCGGTCGCGGTGCACATTGCGGAGCGCACGGGCGAGTGAGCGCCGGCAGCCTCAGCCCAGAGTCACGCCGGGCGGCACTGGCCAGGATCGCATCGGGCGAGCAGTTCGACCTTGCCGTCATCGGCGGTGGCATCACCGGCGTTGGGATCGCACTGGACGCCGCGTCACGCGGACTCTCTGTGGCGCTGATTGAGGCAGGCGACATCGCCGGTGGCACGTCCAGCCGGTCGAGCAAGCTGATCCATGGAGGGCTTCGCTATCTCGAGATGCTCGACTTCGGCTTGGTGCGCGAAGCGCTGTCAGAGCGTCGCCTGCTTCGCACGCGGATCGCGCCCCACCTCGTGCGGCCGGTGCCGTTTCTGTTTCCGCTCACCCACCGGATCTGGGAGCGGCCCTACCTCGGCTCGGGACTGTTGCTCTACGACGCGATGGGCGGTGCCCGCCATCTGCCCCGCGCGCGTCACCTCTCGAAGCGCGCCGCGCTGGCGTCCGCGCCGGCGCTGCTGCCGGATTCCCTGGTCGGTGCGGTTCGCTTCCACGACTGCCAGGAGGACGACGCGCTGTATGCCGCGTACGTGGCTCGCACCGCGACCGCGCAGGGGGCGGTGATCCTCACGCGCGCGCGCGCGAGTGGGTTGATGCGGGACGAGTCGGGGCGCGTGACCGGAGTGATGGTGGCGAGCTCGGATGGTGAGTTCACACTCCGCGCGCGCCACACGATCTCGGCGACCGGTGTGGGCAGCGACCGGCTGCTCGAGCGGGCGACCGGCGAGCCGCAACACGCGCTGCGGCCGTCCAAGGGCGTGCACCTGATGGTGCCGCGCACGCGGATCGCCATGCGCGATGGGCTGTTCATGCGCACCGAGAAGAGCATCTTCCACGCCATCCCCTGGGGTAGTGACCACTGGCTGCTGGGCGACACCGACACCGAGTGGACGGGCGCGCCGGACGAGGTCGTGGCCAGCGGAGCCGACGCCGAGTACGTGCTGTCGAAGGTCGAACTCGGTGCTGTGCGATCCGATCGGCCTGTCCGACGTGTGCGGGGTGTTCGCCGGGCTACGGCCGCTGGTGGCCGCCGAGGGTGGCGGGGACACGACCCGGCTCTCGCGCAACCACCGCCTGTTCTCGCCGTTGCCGGGACTGACAGCGATAGCGGGTGGCAAGTACACCACCTACCGGCTGATGGCCCGGGACGCGGTTGATGCAGCGGCTCGCGATCTTGGCGGCGACGTCCCAGCGTCGCTGACGCACGAGCTGCCGCTGCTGGGGGCGGACGGTGAAGCGGCAACGACGCTCGATCCGGAGTTGGGCGTCGGCCACGCCCAGCTCGAGCTGCTGCTCTCGCGACACGGCTCCTGCGCGGATGAGGTGCTCGCGCACGCGCTGGCCGATCCGGCGCTCGCCCGGCCGATCGCGGGCGCCCACCGTCACCTGCGGGCGGAGGCGGTGCACGCCGTGACGCACCAGGGAGCGCTCGACCTCGACGACGTGCTGGCGCGGCGGATGCGGATCGCGATCGAGGTACCCGACCGAGGCCGTGCCGCGGCAGCCGACGTGGCGCCGCTGATCGCGCCGCTGCTCGGCTGGTCGGACGATCGAACGCGCGACGAGGTGGCGCGCTACGTGCGACTGCGAGACGCCGAGGCCGCGGCGATGACGGCGCGCAACGACGCCGACGCGGTCGCGCGGTATCGCGAGGTGCTGGAGGGCAGCGGCCGGCATTGAGGATGGGGCTGCGGCGAGCGAGCTCGAGAACCCACTAGTCGATTGCGGGCGTCCCGAGGTCGGACGGAGGCGCCGGCGGCCGCCTCGGCGAAATCGACCAGCTGGGAGTGGGCCCGAATGGGAGCACCAGCGGTGGGAAGAGGTCGAGAGGGCCGGCCGCATGGCCGCTGATGGCGCGCAGTCTGACGCGACGATCGATTGTGCCGGGGGCGTCGATGTCGATCATGCCCAGGCCGTGGTGGCGCAGGACGATTCGCGAAAGATCAAGCGTCGGATCGTTGCTCACCGGCCCTGACCAAGTGCGGGTCGCCAGTCCCGAGCAAACGAACTCGACGACCGAGAGGCCGGCAGCGAAGGCACGGCCGGCCGGGTCCGGGTGGTGGTGGATGCGAAGCCCATGCGCGTCGCCGCTGAGAATCACCACCCGCACCCCCCGCAGCTGCACGTCCATGAAGTCGCTGATCAGACGGCGGTACTCGTCCGGCCAGCCGAAGAGAAAACAATCAAGAGTCTCGCGTCTCGATGCGAAGATGTCCGCGCTGAACACAACAACCAGCGACGCATCGGTCGTCGCCAGCAGCGACTCCAGCCAGTCGCGCTGTACCTGCCCAAGCTTCGTCTTCAGTGGGGTGTCGGGATCGGTCACCGGGTCCGCGTATCGACGTCCGTCCAGGGTTACGCAGTGGACATCGCCGAATCGGAAGTCGTAGTAGCCGACGTTCGACGGGTCGGCGTGGAATGCGTTCCACAACGGAGCCGCCCACGGGGGGATCTGCGCAGGCGAGGCGTTGTTGACCTGGCTGTAGTCGTGATCGTCCATCGTAAAGCCGACCGGCACACTTCGACGAAGGGTGCTGAAACGAGCATCGGCAAGCACTCGGGTGAATCGCTCGGCGAAGAAATCGGGCGATTCGAGATAGCACGAGAGGTGACCGTTACCCGCGTAACCCAGGTCGCCCTGAAAGATGAGGATCGCAGGCGGGATGGGAGCCGCCTGCAAGAACCGGGTAAGGCCGTCGTACGAGAGCACGTTCCACAGATAGGCGCACGACGCCGCGCCCATCACCAATCGGTGGTTGTCGCGATGCGGCGTGTAGAGCTGCGTTTCCGTGTGAGACGTGACGCCACCCTTGGACATGAAGCGCGCGCGCCAGAAGATCGGCTCGGCGTCGGTGGCGTCGATGTCCGTACGGGCGGTATAAGGCGCCGACGGCGAGAACACCGACGAGCGGTTGACGCCGGTGGCGAATGTCCGGTCGTGTGACCATTCAAACTGGATCGTGGCCGGAACGGCCGAGAGCCGCTCGCAGCGCAACGGTGCCACTGCCGTCGACCAGCTGCGGAGTTCCGGTGATCAGAAACGCTGCCTTGGCCGCGGTTCGCCGGAACAGAGCCGGACTCGTCAGGCTATAGCGCTTGACCAGCAGCGATCCCGCTTCCAGATTCAACGGCGCACCGAGAAGCACTCCTGGTGCACCGCGCGAAACGCCGGGCAGCGTCGCATGGAGCTGCATCCTTGGCGCCTCGCCGACCCGCCACAGGCCAGCGGCCAGCCGCCGGCCGGACACGACCACCCGCAACATGTGTTCGTCGAGTCCGTGAGGGGGCACCCTCGCAAGAGTGAGCACGCGCCGGCTCGACCGGAGATAGGAGGCCAGCACCAGGTCATGCCCCTCGACCGTTACGGCGAAAAAGTGGGAGTTGTTCCGCCGCCGCAACAGCAGCCCGGGGCGAAGGCCGACGTTGGTCACGCGGAAGCGCATCTCGTGCGTGCCGTTGGTGCATTCATGGTCGAGCAGGAAGACCGGCATGGATTGGTCCGGCGCGGTCGATGGAAGCCCCGCCGGCAGATCCAGCCTGGCCCACCCATCAACGACGTCGAGGCCAAGTGTGTAGTGCGGCGAGAACCAATGAGCACCCCAACCTTGCCGGTCGCCCAGGCGCCCGAACCGCTGCTCGAACTCGGAGGCGAACGCCGCGTCGCTGAGACGCCCTGCGAGGACGGCGATGCCGGTCGCGGCAAGGAGCGAACGGCGACTGAACCGACTCACGCCGGCACGTAGCCCACGGTACTCCCACACAGCGGCCACCCTACCACCGCGGCGCGCGCCGGCTCATGCCCTCGCGCCCGGGCCGTACGCCAGGCGCAGCAGGCGGCCCTCGTCGAAGCGCTCGGGGCGAAGCTCGGAGACGTCGATCGGAGGCCTGCGACCGGTGACCTCGGCCGCCACCACCTCGCCGACCGCCGGCGAGAGCTTGAAGCCGTGGCCGCTCCAGCCGACCGCGAGGTACAGCCCTTCGATCCCAGGGCAGGGGCCGATGACGGGGTTCCAGTCAGGCGTCACGTCGTAGGGGCCGGCGAACCCGCGAACCAGATCGAACTCGGCCAGCCGCGGGAACCGCTGCTCAAGCCCGCGGCGCACGGCATCGAGGTAGCCGTCCGACAGCCCATGGTCGCAGTCGTCGGCGCGCTCCAGCACGTCCTCGCCGGCGTAGGCAACGGCGCAGAACTGATGCCCACGATCGGGACGAACGACCACGTTGCTGACGGCGTCGGAGACGACGGCGGACGGCAACGGCCCACCCTGCGGCGTGCGCAGGATGGCAACCTGAAGCCGGCGAAGCTCGATCGGCAGCCGTGCGCCGAGTGGCTCCAGCAGGTCGTTCGCCCACGCACCGGTGGCCAGCACGACGCTTCCCGCGGCCACGAAGCCTGCGTCCGTGTCAACCCCGGACACTCGGCCGCCCTCCACCCGGATCGCGCGTACGGCCGACCCGAGGTGATGGCGGAGGCCGCGCGATGCCGCGGCGGCGAACCAGCCCAGGCACATCTTCTGCGCATCGGCGAAGCCCCCCTCCGGCTCGTAGGCGGCGCCGGCCACACCCTCGGTCGACAGCTCCGGCTCGATCTCGGCGATCTCGTCCGGGGTCACGAACCGGGTGTCCAGCCCCATCTCCTGCAGCATCTCGATGTTGCCGCGGCAGGCATCGACCAGCCGCTCCGGAACCGTCAGCAGGTAGCCGCAGCGCGCGAACCCGGCGTCGGCCACCCCCACCTCGTCCGCCCACTCGCGGATCGTGCGCGAGCCCTCGATCGCAAGCCGCGCGACGACCGCGTTCGAGTAATGCCGGCGAACCATCGAGAACGACCGTCCCGAGTCGCCCGATCCCGGCCACGAGCGGTCGAACAGCGCCACCGACCCGGCTGCGTCGCGACACAGCGCGTGCGCGGTCGCCAGGCCGACGATGCCCGCGCCGACGATCGCGGTGTCGACAGCGTCGCCCATCGCGCCAACCTACCATACGACGCCTGTCCCATACCAATAGCCGTTGTCTTGACATTTGGTCTGATATTCGGTACGGTCAGACCAAGGTCAGCCAATGTACGACTACGGCTTCTTCTCCTACGAGTCCAAGGACGACTTCCTCGATCGCTCGCGGGAGTTCTGGAACCCTGACAAGACGGACTTCTGGCAGGACGCCGGCATCGACCTGGTGATCGATCGCCGCGAGGGCTACTTCTTCTGGGACATGGCCGGCCGGCGGCTGATCGACCTGCACCTGAACGGCGGCACGTACAACCTCGGCCACCGGAACCCCGAGCTGATCGCGACGCTCGAGCAGGCCATGCAGCGGTTCGACATCGGCAATCACCACTTTCCGGCGCTGGCCCGCACCGCCCTGGCCGAGGCGCTGGTCAAGGTCTGCCCGCCCAACATGCGGCGCGTGATCTACGGCGCCGGCGGCGGCGAGGCCACCGACATCGCGATCAAGACCGCCCGCCACACCCGCCAGCGGCGCAAGATCGTCTCGATCCTGAAGGGCTACCACGGCCACACCGGGCTGGCGGTCGCCACCGGCGACGACCGCTTCTCGAAGCTGTTCCTGGCCGACCGGCCGGATGAGTTCGTGCACGTGCCGTTCAACGACCTGGATGCGATGGAGACCGCGCTGCGCGGCGACGACGTGGCCGCCGTGCTGCTGGAGACGATCCCCGCGACGTACGGCTTCCCGCTGCCCGAGCCCGGCTACCTGCAGGGCGTGAAGCGGCTCTGCGAGCGGCTATGGCGCGCTCTACATCGCCGATGAGGTGCAGACCGGGCTGATGCGGACGGGCGAGATGTGGGGTATCACCAAGGCCGGCGTCGAGCCCGACATCATGGTGATCGGCAAGGGCATCACCGGCGGCATGTACCCGATCTCGTGCGTGGTCGTTTCGGAGGAGTGCTCGTCCTGGCTGAGCGAGGACGGCTTCGGCCACATCTCGACCGGCGGCGGCGCCGAGCTGGGCTGCATCGTCGCGCTGAAGGTGCTCGAGATCTGCGAACGGCCCGAGGTGCGCTCGATGGTGCACTACATCTCCGACCGCTTCGGCCGCGGCCTGCGTCGGATCCAGGCGCCTATCCCGACTGGTTCGTCGGCATCCGCCAGGACGGCGTCGTGATGGGGCTCGAGTTCGACCATCCGCAGGGCGCCAAGGTCGTGATGAAGCACCTGTACCAGAACGGCGTGTGGGCGATCTTCTCGACGCTCGACCCGCGCGTGCTCCAGTTCAAGCCGGGCATACTGCAGAGCCCCGAGTTGGTGGACGAAGTGCTCGACCGCACCGAGGTGTCGATCGGCCAGGCGCTGGCCGAGCTGCGAAGCGAGCCGGCAATGGCGGGTGCCCGATGAGCGAGCGCCCGAGCGAGGCGGCGGGCGTCCCCCGCGCGCGCATGATGCTCCAGCGCGCCCATTGGGCGGCCACCGCGTTCGCCGGCTACGACTGGGAGAGAACGCACCGCATCGTGCTGGCAGTGGCAGACGAGGCATACCGAAACGCTGAAAGGTATGCCGAATGGGCGGTCAAGGAGACCGGCATGGGCGTGGCCGAGCACAAGCGCCGGAAGAACGAGGCCTGCTCGCGCGGCCTGGTCGAGTGGTACGGCGGCGGTGACTTCATCAGCGCCCGGATCGACGAGCAGGCCAAGATCGTCGAGCTGCCGCGTCCCGCCGGGGTGGTGCTGGCGCTGACGCCCTCCACCAACCCGATCGCGACCGTCTACTTCAAGGTGCTGCTGGCGCTGATGACGCGAAACGCCGTCGTCGTCAGCCCGCACCCGCTGGCACGCGAGGTGTCCGTCGACGCCGCCAACCACCTCGCCCGCGCGGCCGTGGCGGCGGGTGCCCCGGACGGCTGCATCCAGGTCGTCGAGGAGCCGACCATCCCGCTGATCGAGGCGCTGATGAGCGACCCCACACCGACGTGATCCTGGCCACCGGCGGCGTGGCCGTGGTGCGGGCCGCGTACCGGTCGGGCAATCCGGCGATCGGCGTCGGGCCGGGCAACGTGCCGGCACTGGTCGACCACACCGCCGACATCGCCCAGGCCGCCCGGCTGCTGGCCGACTCGAAGGCTTCGACAACTCGATCCTGTGCACCAACGAGTCGTGCGCGATCGTCGAGCAGCGATGTGCGGACGAGTTCGAGCGCGAGCTGGGGAAGAACGGCGCGCACGTGCTGGACGAGGCCGAAGCCGACGCAGTGCGGGCCGGCCTCTATCCGGACGGCCGCATGCGTATCGACCTGATCGGCCGTGACGCCACCGTGCTGGCGGCCGAGTGCGGCATCAAGGTGCCGCCCACCACCAGGGTGCTGGTGGCGCCCTTCCCGCTGGTCGTGCCCGAGGAGCCGCTGGCCCGCGAGAAGCTGTTTCCGCTGCTCGGCCTGGTGCGGGTGCCCGACGCCGGCCGTGGCATCGACGCGGCCTGCGCGATGCTGCGCATCGGCGGCGCCGGCCACTCGGCCGTGATCCACTCCCGCGATCCCCGCACGATCATGGCCTACGGGGCGGCCGTGCGGGTGCTGCGGGTGGCGGTCAACGTCGGCGGCAGCACCGGCTCGGCAGGGCTCGACACGAACCTGGCGCCGACCATGACGATCGGCACCGGCTTCTTCGGCCGCTCCTCGCTGGGCGAGAACCTCGAACCGCGGCACCTGATCAACATGACGCGGGTGGCCTACGCCAGCGACCCCAGCGAGGTGTTCGGCGACTTTTCCGGTCTCGAGCCGTGGAACGCGACGCCCGAGCCGGCGCCGTGGCGGCGCGCCGCGCCGTCGCCGGATGCCGACTTGGGCGCGCGAGGAGATCCGGCGTGTCGTGCTGGAAGAGCTGCGAGAGCTGGTGCAGGCGCTGAGTGGCCGAGCTCCGCTCCTTCATCTTCATCGACCAGATGCAGCCGCAGACGATGTGCTACCTGGGCACGTGGATCCGCGGCCGGCTGCCGCGCAGCAACGTGGCCGCCCAGATCATCGAGATCGCGCCCGGCCTCGACATCGAGCCGCTGACCGACGTCGCGCTCAAGTCGACGCGAGGTGCAGGCGGGCATCCTGGTCGTCGAGCGCCAGTTCGGCTACCTCGAGATCCACTCCCGCTCGACCGCCGCCGTCCAGGCTGCGAGCGAGCGCCGTGCTGGACGCGCTGGGAGCGACGTCGGAGGACGCCACCAAGCCGCAGATCCTGGCCTCGGAGCTGATCACGCGCTCGACCACCAGCACGCCTTCCTGATCAACCGCAACAAGCTGGGCTCGATGGCGCTGCCGGGCGAGTCGCTGTTCGTGCTCGAGATGCAGCCCGCCTCATACGCGATCCTGGCCACCAACGAGGCCGAGAAGGCCGCGCGCATCAAGGTCGTCGACTACCGCATGATCGGCGCCACCGGCCGCGTCTACCTGGCCGGCATGGAGGCCGACGTGCGCACGGCGGGCGATGCCGCGCGTGGCCGCGCTGGGAGGTGCGGCATGAGCGGCCGACGACGCCGACCTGCTGCGAAGCGTCACCCGCGAGGTGCTGGCCGACCTGCTGCCGGGGCTGCTGTCAGAGGCGCTGACCGCGCCGGCGACGGCGGGCGGCAACGGCAACGGTCACAGCCCCGCTTCACCCGCCGCCGCCGAGCCGGCAGGCGTCCCGCAGGTGCCCGCGCCACCGGTCGCTGCCGTGCACCGGCCGCCGGGCCGGCAGCCGGCCGAGTCGGCGCGCCCGCGGTGGAGGCCGACTCACCACAGGTACAGCCGAGACGTCGCCGCAGGCCGAAGACGGGTCGGTCGAGCGTGTCGACCTGCGCAGCGACGCCGACCTGGACGCGTTCGTTCGCGCGCTGGTGCGCCGGCTCGAGAACCCGCGCGACCGGATGGCGATCCTGCTCGGGCGAGCTGCGCTTCCGGCTCGGCGCGCGACCAGCTGGCGCAGGAGGACAGTGCATGCACGGCCGCCGGCGGCACGCCGGCGACGGTGCACCGCGTCGGGACGTCGAGCGGGGCGCCGTCACCGAGCGGCACGTGCGCGACGCGGCCGCGAAGCGGGCGCGCGCTGGTGCTGGCGCCGCGGGCGGTGCTGACGCCGATGGCGCGCGACCGCGCGCGCAGCCTGGGAGTCGAGATCGAGAAGGAGCGGCGATGCTGAGAGCAACCGTCACCGGGTTCGTCTGGGCGACCAAGCGGATCGAGAACATCCCGAGCGGCGCGTTCCTCGAGGTCGAGATCGAGGGCGGCGGCGCAGCTGGTCGCCTTCGACGTGCTCGGCAGCGGCGTCGGCGAGCGCGTGCTCGTCGCCACCGGGTCGGTCGCCTCGGGCTGGTTCGGCGACGACCATCCGCCGATCGACGCGCTGATCATCGGATCCATCGACGAGCCCGCCAGCCGCCGCTCCGGCCGCCGGCGCAAGCGCTCCGACCGACCGGCCGGGGCACGAACCGAGGAGGAACCGATGGCACAGAACGCAATCGGGATGATCGAGACCAAGGGCTACGTGGCCGCGCTGGCCGGCCGCCGACGCCATGGTCAAGGCCGCGAACGTGACGCATCGTCGGCCGCGAGGAGGTCGGCGACGGCCTCGTGTCGGTCGTCATCCAGGGCGACGTCGGCGCCGTCAAGGCGGCCACCGAGGCCGGCGCCGAGACGGCCTCGAGCGTCGGCGAGCTCGTGTCCGTGCACGTCATCCCGCGCCCGCACGCCGAGCTCGACAAGCACTTCGTCCACTCCAGCTAGCGTCAGCATGGCGCTGACCGCCGCAGGTGCAGCTGCGGGTCTACCTGCCGATCCCGAGCCTGCGGCCGGCAGTTCGCGGCGTACCTGGGCACGCCCACGCGCGCCCGCGGCTACCCGCCGATCGAGGGCGACAACGCCCTCATCGTCGAGGTCGCGCCGGCGCTCGCGATCGAGCGCGTGACCGACCTGGCGCTGCGGTCGGTGCCCGAGATCGAGCCGGGCATCCTCTACGTCGAGCGCCAGTTCGGCGTGCTCGAGGTGCACCATCGCGACCAGGCGCTGGTCGACCGGGCCGGCGCGGCCATCCTCGAGGGCATCGGCGCGACGCCCGCGGACGCGCTGCGGCCGCGTATCCTCTACGCCGACGTGATCGAGGACATCACCGACCAGCACGCCGTGATCATCAACCGCAACCGCGAGGCGTCGATGGTGCTGCCGGGCGAGACGCTGCTGGTGTACGAGGTGGCGCCGGCGCTGTTCGCGGCCGTGGCCGCCAACGCGGCCGAGCGGGCGGCGCCGGACGCGACGCTGGTGACGTCTCGATGATCGGCGCGGCCGGCCGCGATCTACATGAGCGGCCCCACCGAGAGCGTGGTGCGCGCCCGCGACGAGATCACCCGCGTGCTCTCAGCGGTGGAGGGCCGTGAGCACTGATCAGGCGCGCATCGACCGGCTGGCCGAGGCCGCGCCGCGCCGCGTACGACCTGATCCCGCGTCCCGGTGCGCGCTGATCAACGTCTCCGAGAACTGGACGTACCGCATCGAGGAGCCCGGCGGCCGGCGCCTCGCGCTGCGCGTGCACCGCCCCGGCTACCACACCGCGGCCGAGATCGCCTCCGAGCTCGACTGGATCGACGCGCTGCGCGAGGACGGCGTGGTCGAGACGGCCCACGCGGTGCCGCGGCATCGGCGGCAGCCGCGTGCTGCCAGGTCGCGACGCCACGAGCTGGGCGAGCGCAACGTGGTGCTGTTCGACTGGCTGTCCGGCGAGATGCCAGATGCCCGATGCCGACGACCTGCGGGCCGGGCTTCCGCACGCTGGGCGCAGTCTCGGCGCGCATGCACGGCCACTCGCGAGGCTGGCGGCCGCCGGCCGGGTTCGAGCGCTTCGCGCTGGGACTACGACACCACGCTGGCGCAGTGCCGGCCACTGGGGCCGGTGGCAGGACGGGCTCGGCATGGGCGCCGAGGATCAGCGAGGCTGCTCGGGCGGCTCGACGACGTGTTGCGGCGGCGGCTCGAGGCCTTCGGCCTGGGCCCGAGCGCTTCGGCCTCGTCCACGCCGACATCCGGCTGGCGAACCTGCTCGTGGACGGCGACGCACGTGCGCGTGATCGACTTCGACGACTGCGGCTGGTCGTGGTTCATGTACGACTTCGCGACGCACCGTGTCGTTCATCGAGGACCATCCGCGACGTGCCCGAGCTGAAGGACGCCTGGGTCGAGGGCTACCGCTCGCTCGCCCCGCTCGCCGCCGACGACGAGGCCGAGCTGGACACCTTCGTGATGCTGCGGCGGCTGCTGCTGGTGGCCTGGATCGGCTCGCACCACGAGTTCGCCACCGAGGCGCCGAGCTGGGCGCGGGGTTCACCGACGTCTCCTGCGACCTGGCCGAGCGCTACCTGTCCAACATGACTGAGGCTGACAGGGAGTACCGGATGATGTTCACACCGATCGAGGGGCGAACGGTGCTCGTCACCGGCGGAACCAAGGGCATCGGCAAGGGCATCGCGGGCGTGTTCGCGCGGGCCGGCGCCAACGTGGTCGTGACGGGACGCGACGCCGCCGTGGGCGAGGCCGCCGCAGCCGAGCTATCCGGCCAGGGCGGGCAGGTCTCGTTCGTGCGCGGCGACGTCGCCAAGCTGGCCGACTGCGAGCGCGTGGCGGCCGAGACGGCCGAGCGCCACGGCGGCATCGACGTGCTGTGCGCCAACGCCGGCGTCTTCCCCGACCGCAAGCTCGCGGACATGACGGAGGAGGACATCGACGGGATCTTCGCCACCAACGTCAAGGGCTGCATGCTGAGCGTGAAGGCATGCCTGCCATACCTCGAGCGGTCGGGCCACGGGCGCGTGATCATGACCAGCTCGATCACGGGGCCGATCACCGGCTTCCCGGGCTGGTCGCACTACGGCGCGACCAAGGCGGCTCAGCTCGGCTTCCTGCGCACGGCCTGCATCGAGCTGGCGCCGAAGCGGATCACGATCAACGCCGTCATGCCGGGCAACGTGGTGTCGGAAGGGCTCGAGGAGCTGGGGCCGGAGTACCTGGCCGCGATGGAGGCATCGATCCCGCTCGGGCGGCTGGGCAAGGTCGAGGAGATCGGCGCCGCGGCGCTGTTCCTGGCCACAGACGAGGCCGCCTACATCACCGGCCAGACGATCGTCGTCGACGGCGGCCAGACATTGCCCGAATCGCTCGCCGCGCTTCAGGCGGTGTAAGCGACGTGGCCGGCGATCCGGTTCCCGGCGCACCGGCCGGCCTGGCGCCGCTGGGCCCGGCTGCGGCAGCGCTGCGCGACCGGCTGACCGGCGAGATCGCGGCCGGCAGCCCGGCGCCGGGCGAGCGGCTGGGAGCGGAACGCGAGCTGGCGGCGCGGCTCGGTGTCAGCCGCTCGACCCTGCGATCGGCGCTGGACGCGCTCGAGACGGCCGGCATCGTACACCGCGTTCGCGGCCGGGCCGGCGGCATCTTCGTATCGGAGCGGCGGGTCGAACGCGACCTGACCAGCCTCACCGGGCTGCCTGCGTATCTGCGCCGGCAGGGCTTTCAGTCCAGCGCGCGCGTGCTGTCGACCGCGACGCTGGGGGCGGACGCCGAAACAGCGGCGGCGCTCGGACTGCCCGAGGGCGCGCTGGTGCTCGAGGTGGTGCGCGTACGGCTGGGGGACGGGCAGCCGATCTCGCTGGAGCGGGCGCGGTTTCCGGCCGACCGCTTTCCAGGGCTGCTCGACCGCTCGCTGTCGGGCTCGCTGTACGAGCTGCTGGAGGGCGAGTACGGGCTGACCGCAGGCGAGGCTGAGGAGCGGTTCGAGGTGATCGGCGCTACCGCCGCCGAGGCGCGCGTTCTCGACGTGCGAGCGGGGGCGCCGCTGATGGCGATCGCCCGCACCGCATGGGGATCGGACGGGCGCGCGTTCGAGCACTCCTACGACCTCTTCCGCGCCGACCGCGTGCGGATCGTGGTGCGCGTGCGCGGCCACAGTCCGGAGGCGCTGGGCAGCTCGGTCGAGGTGGTAGGGCCGGTCTAGCGGTTACATACGGCGCCAGGGCGCCGCGCCCTGCGAGCGACCGACGCAGCACGATCGGCCGACCCGGCACACCAGTCGGTCGAGCGAGCGGAGCAGTCGGATCACCGTCTCCATTCCACGACGATATCACTCGGGAACGGCACCCGAACGAGCGAAGGGCACCCGAGGGTGCCCTTCGCCGTCCGTTGCCAATCCCCGAGGCTAGAGACCCTCGTTGATCATCCGTCCGATCGTCTCGTACTTCGCCCGATCGTTCGATTTCAGATACAAGGCGTAGCCGAGGCCGCCGACGAAGACCAGCACGTCGACGATTACGAGGTACCACGCGTACGTGTAACCGGCGCCCAGGAAGTCGATCTTCTGGATCGCGACCCCAAGCACCGCCAACTGCCCGATCACCGAGATCAGCGGGGCGATCGTGTGGTTCCACAGCTTGTGCTCGCTGGGATGGTGCGTGCGGAAGTAGTTCCAGATCGCGACCGAGACCAGCGCCTGCACGAACAGGATGATCACGACGCCCATGAACGCGGCCAAGCCGTAGAGCTGCACGTAGGCCTGTGACGTGGCCGAGTCGGTATCAGCAGCCGTGTTCGTAAAGAAGTAGAACCCGAGCACGATTGCCGCCGCGATCACCGACTGGGTGGTCGAGGCGATGTGCGGACTGCGGTAGCTGTGATGCGTCCGCCCCAGCACCGAGGGCAGCACCCGCTCACGACCCAGCGAGTACAGATAGCGAGCGGTGGTGTTGTGGAACGCCATCCCGCATGCGAATGAACCTGTGATGATCAGGTAGCTCATGACGCTGCTCAGGAACTGGTTCCCGTAGGTAACAGCGGGGCCGAGGAAGAAGCCCGCCGCATCGGTCTGAGCCTGCAGGGCCGCCGCTTCGGTGGTCGCATAACCGGAGATTGCCGCCCAGGACGTGATTGTGTAGAAGACACCCAGGCCGATCACCGAGATGTACATGGCCCTCGGTACGATCCGCTTAGGATCCTTCGACTCCTCGCCGTAGTTGGGCGCCATTTCGAAGCCCACCCATGACCAGAAGGCGAAGAACACGCCCACCGCCCAGGCGCCGGCAGCCACGTCCTTGCTTCCCGGCAGGTCCTTGAACGCGTTCACGGGGTTGATTGCTGCCGCCTGAATGTTCGCGCCACCGTGGCCGAACACCAGGATGTCGAAGATCGCCAGCGCGACGACCTCGCAGATCAGGGCCACTCCCAGCACCCTGGCCGAAACGTGGACGTCGAAGTACGCCAAGATCCCGATCAGTGCGACCATGAACAGGGCACACCAGACCCAGTTCACGTCGTAGCCGTACTGCGACAGCTTCAGCACCGCAAAGTAAGCGAAGCCGCCACAGAGCGACGCTTCGAATACCGAATACGCAACCGCGGAGGCGAGTCCCGCGGCCATTCCGAGCTCGCGGCCGAGGCCGTGACTGATGAAGCTGTAGAAGCCGCCGGCCGCCGTCACCTTGCGGGCCATGGAGACGTAACCGACCGAGAAGATGGTGAGAATGACGGTTGCGAACGCGAATCCGGCCGGCGTGCCGATGCCGTTGCCATAGCCGACCGAGAGCGGCGTGTTGAAGAGCATGGCCGAGATTGGCGCCGAACCGGTTACCGTCAAGAACAGCACGCCAAGAAGACCGACGGCCCCGCCGTGCAACTTGTGCAAGTCGTCACGCTTCGAGACATCCATGCTCTCGACCACTGGGAGCATCCCCTCGTGATGCTCGCTGGCACCGGGATGATGCCCTGATCCTTCCACGATTCCTCCTTTTGAAGAGATGGTCCCCCCGGGTCAGTTGGCTGCGCCCACCTCCCGTCCGACACGTCCCGTCTCCGCCCTCTCGGCGACGGCAAGCGTCTCAACAAGCATCCGCTCGACGGCCACCCTCCACTCGGCCTGGCGGACATCGATCCGATCGGGCAGCAAACGGCGCCGCTCGATGTCGGCGTACTCGCTCTTGGCGAGTTGGTCGAACGACTCGATCGCACGCACCACGATGCCGTAGTCGCCTGACCCGACAAAGCTTCCGATCCAGTCTCCCGGACGCCCGCTGTCAGCGAACACGCCCTCCTCGACGCCCTGCCAGTAGGCATGCTGGAACAGGCAGCCGGCGATCCCGCGATCGGCCCAGCAGCCCGCAGTCAGGCCCCGCTCGCCGCGGCCGATGCCCCGCAGCGCAAGCTGAAGCAGCCTGCGCCCTCGATCAGACTTGGCGAGAATCGAAAGGTCGTCGCGAACTCGGCTCTCCTGGGCGGTCATCTGGTCACCTCGATCGGTAGAAGGTGCCGTCGATCATGACATCGAGTGGGGATCGTGACAAGGAGTTGCATCTCCTTCACCGCGAAGCCACCGCCGCATCCAGGGCACAGCGCAGCTGCTCGTCGAGTGGCGCTCCCTCCACCAGCTTGCCGTCGAGCGCGGCCGTGCCAATCGTGAACGCCCACACGCCCCGCTCCGCGAGTGCTTGGATCCGGGCCGGGGAGTCGACCGAGCCGGCCGCAATCACCGGCAGCGAGGTCGCATCGACGACGGCCTCGACCAACGCATCGACGTCGCCGTCGTAGCGGTAGGCGAGCAGGTTGATGCCATCAACCCCGAGCTGCTCCGCGCGGCGGGCGTCGTCCGCGATCTCGGCGATCGAGCCGCGCAGCAGGCAGGGATGCCCGACGATCCGGCCGACGTAGGGGAAGAAGCGGATACC
This sequence comes from uncultured Actinomycetes bacterium, assembly GCA_963755675.1. Lineage (GTDB taxonomy): Bacteria > Actinomycetota > Thermoleophilia > Gaiellales > JAICJC01 > JAICYJ01. The sequence goes on along the minus strand of CAVWLK010000075.1, from coordinate 32,088 downwards.
AGTCCCCTCCAGCAGCGCTTGTACGGGCTCGATCAGCGTGCCGCCGATCAGGAAGTCGGGACCGATCTCGGACGCAACCCGGGCCGATTCGAGCGTCGCCTCGTCGCTCTCGGAGACGACCTCGAGGTGCGTCGTGTGACCGTTGGCACGGATGTCGTCCATCAGTGCGGCAAGTTCGTCCCGCGGCAGACCGACGTCCTTGCAGCCGACATGCCGAACGCCACTCGCGGCGATCGACGCGTAAACCTCGCGGGCATCGGCCAGAGTGCGGTCGTCGCGCGTCAGCATGAAGATGAACTCGATCACCGCACCTCCAAGTTGTAGGACAACTCGGCTATGATACCGCGCCGAAGACGAAAAGTGAAACGAGGGAGGATGGGGTGCGAGCAGCAATCTGGGAGGGTCCGGGGAAGATGTCCGTGGGGGAAGTTCCGGACGCCACCTGCCCCGATGACGGAGCGCTGCTGAGAGTCACGGCATGCGGCATCTGCGGCACGGACGTGCGCTCGTTCTACAACGGCGACCGCCGCATCTCGCCGCCGTGGGTGCTGGGCCACGAGATCAGCGGCGAGCTTCTCGAGATGGGCCCTGGGGCGGTACGCGAGCTGACCGAGATGGGGATCTCGACAGGTGACCACGTGCACTGCATATCTACCCTGTGGTGTGGCATCTGCCGCCTGTGCAGGAGCGGCAACGAGCACCTCTGCGTGCGCGGCGAGCTGATGGGGTTCGACTACCAGGGCGCCTATGCCGACCTGGTCTCGATCCCCCAGATCGCGCTCAAGAACCTGTTTCGAATCCCGGAAGGGCTGTCGGACGCCCACGCTACCTTCGCCGATCCTCTGTCGGACGCGATCTGCGGGCACAAGGACATCGCGATCGGGCTGGACGACGCCGTTGCGGTGATCGGCGCCGGCCCTGTCGGCACAGCCCACGCGGCGATCGCGCGCCTGGAGGGCGCGGGTCAGGTGATGCTGCTGGAGACGGCGGCGTCACGGCTCGACCTCGCCCGCGAGATTCTCGGAGACGACAGGATGTCCTACATCGACACCTCCGGCAGTGACGGCATCGCGGCCGTCCGCGCCTCGACCGACGACATCGGCGCCGACGTGATCATCGTTGCCTGCTCCAGCGACATCGCGCAGGAGCAGGCGATGGAGATGGCCGCGCCGCGCGGCCGGGTGCTGTTCTTCGGCGGTCTCCCGAAGGGCACGACCCACATGCGCTTCCCGTCCAACATCCTGCACTACCAGGAGGTGCAGGTGCACGGCTCCTACGCTTCCCGCCACCGCGACCAGCTGCACGCATTGGACATGCTGGCGCGGCGACATCGGCGGCATCCGCAGGGTGGTGTCGAGCGTTGTCGAGCTCGACGCCGCGCCTGACGCATTCGCCAGCATCCGCGCCGGCGAGGTGCTCAAGGTGGTCGTGGCACCCGCGTAAACCGATCATGGCCGCGACCCGCAGATCACTCCGCCACTCGATCGCAAGCGGCCTTCGGCGCCGGGTCGTGACCGGGGATCTCTCGCCCGGCGACCGGCTACCCAGCGAGCCCGACCTGGCGCGCACGCTGGGCGTCTCCCGTAGCTCGCTGCGGGCCGCGATCGCGCTGCTGGAAGAGGACGGCCTGGTGCAACGGCTGCACGGCTCCGGCACCTTCGTCACCCACAGGCCCTTGATGCGGAACGATCTCAGCCGCAACTTCGGCGTCACGTCGATGATCGCGGCGATGGGTCTCGAGCCGGGTACGGAGGCGGAGCGCTGCGCGACCGAGCCGGCCCCGGCGGACGTCGCCGAAGCGCTCTCGCTCGAGCCGGGCGCGCCGCTCAGCGCGCTGCACCGCGTGAGGACGGCGGACGGGCGGCCGGTGGTCGACACCAGCGACTGGTGCCATCCGGACGTGCTGTCCCCAGAACAGATGCGCGACCTGGGTGACGGCTCGGTCTACGCCGCGCTGGCGGAGTTGGGGCTGGGCGTCCATCACGGCGTTGCGACGATCACGCCTGATGTCGCCACCGGTGGCATCGCTCATCGGCTGGGAGTGCCGCGCGGCGCCCTGCTGCTGACGCTGTTTCAGGTCGACAGCACGGCCGACGGCACGGTCGTGCTGGTGTCGCGCGAGCACCATCTCACCGACGCCTTCGAGGTCACCGTCTACCGGAGGGGACCGGGCTACGGCGGCGGCGAGCAATCGTGAGCCAACGCGAGCTCGTGGTCGGCGTGGACGTCGGCAGCCAGGGCACCTGCGCGCAGGCGATCGACGCCGAGGGCGTGCTGGTGACCTCGAGCTACGTCCCGCACGAGCTGTCCTACCCGCGGCCCGGATGGGCCGAACAGGATCCGCGCTCGTGGCTGGGAGCGGTCGCGCAGGCGCTGGGCGAGGTGCGGCGGGCGACCGCCGGCGATCGCCTGCTCGCGCTTTCGTTCGGCTCCCAGCTGGACGGCCTTGTGGCGACCGACGGCGCCGGAGACCCGGTCGGCCAGGCACTGATCTGGATGGATCGCCGCGCCGGCGAGCAGTGCGAGGCCGCGGCCGAGCGAATCGATCCGGCGCACCTGCGGTCGCTGTCCGGCTGCAACCTCGACCCTGGCCACGTGGCGGCGAAGATCGCCTGGCTGGCGCAGCACCGGGCGGAGCAGCATGCGGCGGCGCGCTGGTTTCTGCTTCCGGGTTCGTTCGTGGCGTGGCGGGCAAGCGGCGAGCTGGCGGTCGATCCCACCAACGCGTCGTCGACGATGCTGTTCGAGGTCGCCTCCGGCGGATGGTCGGAAGAAGCCTGCGAGGCGTTCGGGGTCGATCCCGCTGCGCTGGCTCCGATCCGCCCGGCCCACACGCAACTGGGGCCGGTGGCGCCGTGGCTGCGCGAGGCGGCCGGCCTGGACGCATCGACGCAGGTCGTGCTCGGCTGTGGTGACGAGATGGCGGCCACCCTCGGCGCCGGCGTGGTCGAGCCGGGCGCCGTCTGCGACGTGATGGGGACGGCCGAGCCGGTGTGCGCGGTCACGCCCGGCCCGGCACTCGACCCGGACGGCATCACCGAGCTGCACCCGCATGCTGATCCGGGCGGCTGGCTGCTCGAGAACCCGGGCTGGCTGTCCGGCGGCGCCTATCGCTGGTTCCGCGACGAGCTCGGTTCGGTCGAGGCGACGCGGGCGGCGGCCACCGGAAGCGATGTGTACGAGCTGCTCAACTCGCTCGCGGCGGGTGCGCCGGCCGGCGCGGACGGCGTGCTGTGGGTACCGGCGCTGGCCGGAGCGACCGCCCCGGAGTGGAACGCCGACGCTCGCGCCGGCTGGTTCGGACTGACGGCGGCGCATGGTCGCGCTCACCTGGCGCGGGCCCTATTGGAGGGGAACGCGTTCGCGCTTACGCGACGTGCTGGAAGCGATCCGGGCGGCCGGGCAGTCCCCGACGGAGCTGGTGTGCGTGGCCGGCGGCGCTCGCGGCGATCTGCTGCGCCGAATCCGGGCGGACGTCACGGGGCTCCCCGTGACGCGTCCGGACGATGTCGAGACGACGGCGCGCGGCGCCGCGATGCTGGCGGCGGTAGGTGCCGGGTTGCACGACGACGTGCGCTCCGCCGCTCGCGCGATGTCGGGCCCTCGGCTGGAACCGATCCTGCCCGATCCGGCCTGCCGTGAGGTGTACGACGGGCTCTACCAGCGCCACCGTGCGTTGTACGCCGCCCTTCGGCCGCTGTTTTCGGCAGCGGTCTGATGCCGATCACGCACCTGCCGGCCGACGCCTACCGGCAGATGCCGTGGAAGAACGGGGCCGGCACCACCCGTGAGGTGGCGGTCAGCCCGGCCGGGGCGACAATGGACGGGTTCATCTGGCGACTGGCGATCGCCGACCTCGATCGCTCGGGGCCATTCTCGTCGTTCCCTGGTGTCGACCGGCTGCTGATGCTGTTGCCGCACGGCGCCGTCACGCTCGAGATCGACGGCCGGGCGCGGAGCATGGCACCGTTGGACGTGGTTGCGTTCGCCGGCGAGTCGACCGTGTCGGCGAGCCTTTCCTCCGGTCCGGCACGCGATCTGAATCTGATGCTCCGGCGCGGCCGGGTCAAGGCCACGATGGAGGCACAGGTGCTCGACGGGGAGCGCCCGCTGGCGATGGACGATTCGCTGATCGTGCTGTGCGCCATCGACGGCTCGCTCGCCGTCGTGTCCGGCGGTGCGCGGGTGGTGCTCGAAACGCTCGACAGTGCCGTGATCGAGTCGGGGGAGCGGGGCGGCGTGACGCTTCTCCCTTCGGGGCGGGCGGTCGTGGCCAGGATCGCGATCAGCGCCTAGCTGTCGCGACGAAGCAGGCGCGACAGCAGCGACGGCGGCCGCGGCTGGGTGGCTCGCCACTCGTCCAGCAGCGGCATGCGACCCGCTTCGCGCGCCGCCTGAACGCACTCCCGGTGGGCGTGGCGACGGCGCTCGAGGTCGCCCTCGGGCGCGATCAGCACGTGCTCGCTCATAGCGTGCAGCCGAAGGCCGCACAGCGGACAGCGATACGTCGCCGGCTTGCGACTGCTGACCCGCCGAACCGTCCACCACCGCGCCTGATCGAGCTTCGCCACGGCCGAATCATCGCACCACCCCAATTATTGGAGTCAAACCCCTGTCGTCCCGGCGCGGGATTTCGTGACCCGATCGTGACGGTCGTTCGGCCTGGTTGACCGGAATCTCGCCAGCGCCCAATTATTGGAGTCAAACCCCTGTCGTGCCGGCGCGGCGAATCGTTGCTGGATCGTGACGACGTGTCAGACCCAGCACCAGCCGTGCTGGGGCGAGCCGTGGAGCAGTCGGAGCCATGCCTGCGGCCCGCCACCGGAGTCTGGCGGCAGGTGCTGCGGGTGCAGGTCGGCGCGGCAGTCGTGGAACACCACCCGCGCTCGCCATTCGCCGGCCGAGACCGGCTGGGCGGTCAGGATCGGCCACCAGAAGAGCAGCAGCGCGAGCGACGCGACGGCCAGCGCCGGGTTGATCAGCCGCAGCCGCGGCGCGAGCCGGGTGTCCGCCCACCCGATCGCCAGGCACAGGAACGGCACCACCGGCGTCATGTAGTAGAGGAACACGAACGACCGGCCGTGGGCGAGCACGATCCAGGGCAGATAGGTCATCGCCACACAGACCGCCACCGTCACAGCGGCGAGATCCCTGCCCCGGCTGCGCACCGCGACCACCGCGGCCACGGCTGCGGCGATGAAACCCGGCCACCAGATCAGCGGGCTGCCGACCGCCAGGATCTCGTGGAACGACCCGTCCCTGACCGAGGCGTAGTGCACCGTGGGCCGCTGCAGCAGCGGCCACGTCCATGGCCGCGACTGGTACGCGCTGGTCGCGAAGTGGCCGGTCTGGTCGTGCCACATCACGTGGGTGCGATGGATCAGCGCGCGCACGACCGACCCGTGCGACCACGGCAGCGCCAGCACCCGCCCGTGCAACCGACCGGCGTACGTCAGGCAGTAGACCGCCAGCGGGACGGCGCCAAAGCAGACGGCGGCCGAGGGCAGCACCTGAGACAGCCGTCCCCGCTGCTCGATCGCGAACAGCACCAGCACGGCCAGCAGGGCGAGCACGCCCGACCACTTGGAGGCCATCGCCGCGCCGCAGGCGATGCCAGTGGCAAGCCGCCAGGGCGGAACCAGGCGCGCCGAACCGGAGTCGCTGTCCATCAACCAGCACAGCACCGCCGCAACGCCGAACAGGGTCACGAACACGTCCAGTGTCGCAACCCGACTCTGCACCACGTGCAGCGGCTCCACAGCCAGCAGTCCCGCCGCCAGCGTCGCGGCCGCCGTTGACGCCAACAGCCGCAGCGCCAGCGCGAACAGCAGCCCCACCGTGAAAATGCCGGCGACCGCCGATGCGATCCGCCAGCCGGACGAGTTGAAGCCGTCGAGCTTGATGCCGAGGCCGATCAGCCACTTACCGAGCGGCGGATGCTCGGGAGTGGTGTCACCGCTGACGCCGCAGGTGCGCTCGCTGTGAAGCACGTACGAGCAGCCGTCGCGCGCGTAGAAGCCCTCGTCAGCCACGTAGGTGTGCGGCGATCCGAGGCCGTCCAGTCGTACGAAGGCGGCCAGCAGGAGCACCGCCGCCAGGCAGCCGATCCTCACCATCGCCCCAGCCTACCGGCGGCTGCGGCGGGCGTGCTCAGTGGTCGTGCGCCATCCCCAGGATCTGCTCTCGCGAGTACGAGCCGACCATGTCGGGATGGTCAGACGCGATATGCGCCTGAACGTTCTCGACCAGCTGGTCGTCGTTCTCACCCTTGACGTCGGTTCCGCATGGACAGTGGACGACCTTCATCGAACGCCTCCTCGAATCGACAACCGGTGCAGCGAGTCTACCCGCAACCGTCTCCTCAATAACGGCCGCCGCCGAGGTCGCGGCTGATGGCGCGTGCGGCGTCGCGAACGTGCGTCACGATATCGGCGCGTGGCGTGCGGCCGCCGAAGATGCGCTCAACCGGCCCGACAACACCGATCGCACCGGCCGCCAGTCCGCGCCGGTCGAAGATCGGCGCCGCCACAGAGGCCTCGCCGATCACGGCTTCCTCCCGCTCCGGCGCCCAGCCGCTCTCACGGATCGCCTCCATCGCGCGAGCGATCGCGGCCGGCGTGGTGAGCGTGGCACGCGTGAGCTTCGGCAGCCCGTTCGAGACGACGTCCTGCTCGAGTTGCTGGTCGTGTGCCAGCAGCGCCTTGCCGAGCGCGGTTGCGTGCAGCGGCAGATGGGCGCCGACCTCGAGGATCTGAAGCGTGTTGTCCGGTCGGAACACGTGGTGGATGACGAGCACGCCATCGCCGTGGGCGGTGCCGACCCTCACCGCCTCGCCGCTGCGCATGGCCAGATTGTCCGACCAGGCCAGGGCACGGCCGCGAAGCTCGTTCACATCCAGGTAGATGTTCCCCAATTGCAGCAGCGACCCACCCAGCTGGTACTTGCCGCTGTCGGCATCCTGCTCGACGAACCCCTCCTCCTGAAGCGCCCGAAGCAGGCCGTGCACCGTACCCTTGGCGAGGCCCAGCCGATCGCTCAGCTCGGACACTCCAAGCCGGCGCGAGCCGCCGGCGAGGGCACGCAGGATGGCGGCGGCACGTTCGATCGATTGGATTGCCACGCTACCTCGATGATCGTAGTTGTCGAACCGTGTTCGACATTGTAGAATGCCGAGCATGGATCGTACAGCTTCGCCGGGCATTGTATTGGTCTCGCACTCGGCGGCGATCGCCGAAGGGCTCGCCGCCATGTCGGCGGAGGTCGCCGGTGGCGATGTTCGTATCGTGGCAGCCGGAGGAGGCCCCGGCGGAACGCTCGGCACCGACGGCGGACGGGTGGCGGACGCGGTTCGCGAGGCCGACTCCGGAGCCGGCGTCGTGATCCTGGCCGACATCGGCAGCGCGGTGCTGAGCGTCCGCGCAGTGCTGAACGACGGCATGGCGGACGGCGTCGCCGCGGTGCTCGCCGATGCGCCACTCGTGGAGGGCGCGATAGCGGCCGCCGTGACGGCGTCCGTGGGTGGTGACCGCGAGGCCGTCCGGGCGGCGGCAGAGGATGCCTGGAATGTCCGAAAACTCTGATCCTCGCCGCGCGGTGCGCCTGCCCGACGGCATCGACCTGCACGCGAGGCCCGCAGGCGCACTGGTGCGGGCCGCGTCCGGATACCACTCCGCCATCACGCTCTCGGCCGGCGACCGCTGCGCCGACGCAAAGAGCATCCTGCAGGTGCTCGCCCTGGGCGCTACGGGAGGTTCCGAGGTGGCCGTCGCAGCCAGCGGCAGCGACGCCTCAGAAGCGCTCGACGCGATCTCCAGCCTGCTCGCGACGCTCTCCTGATCCAGCCTCGGCGAACGCCGAGCAGGCGATCGCAGCAACCTCGGCGGGCGTGGTGGCAACCAGCGCGTCTGCCGCCACCGCGCGGGCTCGCTGCAGCGAGAGCGACCGGATCATGCGCCGGGTGCGGGCGATCCGTGCCGGCGAGACGCTGATCTCGTCGATCCCGAGGCCGACCAGAATTGGCAGGATCTCGGGGTCACCGGCCGCCTCCCCGCAGACGTCGACCGGAATGCCCGCCGTGCGTGCCGCCGCCACCACGCGCGCGATCAGCCGAATCACGGCCGGGTGGAAGGCGACCGCCCGCTCGGCGACGTCGGGATTCTGCCGATCGGCGGCGAGCGTGTACTGGACGAGGTCGTTCGTCCCGATCGACAGGAAGTCGCAACAGGCCGCGATCGGGTGGGCGTTCAGCGCCGCCGCAGGCACTTCGATCATCGCCCCCACCAACGGGTCGGGGGCGTTCGGCGAAACGGCATCGCGGGCGCTGTGGGCCAGCGCGCGCACTGCCTGCACCTCGGCGGCCTCGGTCACCATCGGGATCAGGATCCGCAGCACGGCGTCTCCCGACACCCGGATCATCGCCCGCAGCTGTGGCTCGACTCCGTCCTCGGCGGCCAGCGCCGCCCTGATCCCGCGCGGACCAAGCGGACTCTGGGCGCCGGTCTCCAGCAGGAACGGCGGCGTCTTGTCACCGCCGAAGTCGAGCGTTCGCACGGTTGCGATGCGGTCGGGAAGCAGGGCCAGCATCGGCTCCAGCACGGCGGCATGCTCCGCCTCGGTAGGCCAGCCGCGGGCCTCCAAAAACGCCAGCTCGCTCCGCAGCAGGCCGACGCCCTCGGCTCCGGCGTCGAGCGCGGCCACCACCTCTGCCACCGTCCCAGCGTTGGCCAGCAGGCGAACGATGCGACCGTCCAGCGTGACCGCCGGGTCGAGCCGCTCGGCGCGGTTGCGCTCGGCCTCCTCGCGGGCGCCGGTCATCCGCCGCTCCAACCGCCCCCGCGTGCCGGCGTCGATTCGGCGCAGCACCAGGCCGCGGTCAGCGTCCACCGCCAGCTGCTCGCCGTCCGGCACGGCCAGCAGCTCGGGCCCCACCCCAGTCACCAGCGGAATCGCCAGCGAGCGCGCGACGATCGCCGCGTGTGCGGTGGCACCGCTGCCCGCCAGCGCAATCCCGGCAACCAGCCGTGCCCACCCGGCAATATCCGCCGGACCCAGATCCTCGGCCAGCACGATCGAGCCCGGCGGCGGCTCCGCGGTGGCCCCAGAAGCAAGCTCTCCGGCCCGCCGCGCGATCGACCGCAGATCGGCCGCGCGGGCCGCCAGCGTGGGATCGTCCAGCCCGGCCAGGGCCTCCACGTGCGGCTCGGCCGCCAGCGCGATCGCCGCCGCCGCGGCCATGCCGTTCGCGGCAGCTTCCAGCGCCGCGTCGACCAGTCCCGCGTCCCCGGCCATCATCCGGTTCGTCTCGACGATGTCGGCGTCGGCCTGATGGCCCTCGGCACGGAGCGTGGCGACCAGCGCCGCCAGCTCCTCGGCGGCAAGCCGCAGGCCGAGTTCGACACGCACCTGCTCCTCCCCGGCGGTGCCGGTTGCAGCCGGCTCGGGCGCAGCGTACGACCAAGCCGGCCCCATCGCCACACCGGATGACGCCGGATGGCCGCGAAAGACGGATTCACTCATGGCTCGTCGCTGAGCGAACGCTCGAGCGCGGCGACGATCAGCGCCGCCGACGTGGCACCCGGGTCCTGGTGCCCGATCGAGCGCTCACCAAGATAGGAGGCCCGCCCCTTGCGGGCAAGCATCGGCACCGTCGCGCGCATGCCCGCCTCGGCTGCGGCCGTGGCGGCGGACAACGCCGAGGCCAGGTCCGAGCCTGCGTCCACCTGGCTGCGGAACGAGTCGACGGCGGGCTGCAGCGCGTCAACCATGGTCTTGTCGCCCGGTTGAGCGGCACCAAGCTCAATCACTCCCTCGACGGCGGCCGCGAGGGCGTCCGCGAGCTGGCCGGCGTCGACCGCCTCCGACTCCCCAAGTGAACGGCCGGCGCGCCGCAGGGCCGTACCCCAAAGCGGGCCGCTGGCGCCTCCCACGGTCGAGACCAGGGTCTGCCCGGCAGCGATCAGCAACTTCCCCGGCGGGGTGCCGCCGTCGAGCTCGGTGACCTTCAGCTCAACGGCGGCGAACCCGCGGGTCATGTTGGAGCCGTGATCGGCGTCGCCGATGGCGGCGTCGAGCTGAGTCAGGTAATCCTTCTGCTCGGCGATCGCCGCAGAGCACTCCCTCATCCATCTCGTCACCTGCATCGAGTCCACCGCACGCTCCTCCCGTTCCGTCAGACGCCCCAGCGGAGCGCGGCCGTCTTCACCGGCGCGTCCCATAGGGCCGTCAGCTCCTCGTCGAGCGCGAGCAGCGTGATCGATGCTCCCGCCATCTCGAGGCTCGTGATGTAGTTGCCGACCAGGCTCCGCCCGACCGAGACACCCTGCTCCCCGAGCTGCTTCGACACCTCGTTGAAGAGCAGGTACAGCTCCAGCAGCGGCGTACCGCCGAGCCCGTTGACGAAGGCGAGCACGGACGAGCCGCCGGCGGGCTTGAGATCCTCGAGGATCGGATCGAGCATCATGCCGACGATCTCGTGCGCCGGAGCGAGCTTCTCGCGGCGGCGACCCGGCTCGCCGTGGATGCCCACCCCGACCTCGATCTCGTCGGCGCCGAGGTCGAAGATGGGACTGCCGCTGGCGGGTGTGGCGCACGAGCTCAGCGCCACACCGAACGAGCGCGAGCGCTCATTCACCCTGCGAGCGACACCGGCCACGTCTGCGAGCGAACCGCCCTGCTCGGCACGTGCGCCGGCCAGCTTCTCGGCCAGCACCGTGGCCCCCACGCCACGCCTGCCGGCGGTGTAGAGGGAGTCCTGCACGGCAACGTCGTCGTCGATCACGACGCTCTCGACGCGCAGCCCTTCGTCCTCGGCCAGCTCTGCCGCCATCCGGAAGTTGAGCACATCGCCGGTGTAGTTCTTGACGATGTGCAGCACGCCGGCTCCGCCTTCCACGGCCCTCGTGGCCGCGGCCATCTGGTCGGGCACCGGCGAGGTGAAGACGGCACCGGCACAGGCCGCGTCGAGCATGCCCAGCCCGACGAGGCCGCCATGCAGCGGTTCGTGTCCCGATCCGCCGCCGGACACCAGGCCGACCTTGCCCTGCACCGGCGCCTCGGCCCGCAACACCAGTTGGTTCTCGAGATCGACCCGCACCAGCCCCGGGTGCGCAGCCGCCATCCCGGCAAGGGCCTCCGGCACGACCGTTTCTGGATCGTTGATGAACTTCTTGACGACCTGGGCGGCGACGCTCATGGCGTTCGCTCCTCTCTGTCAGTGATGACTCTAATCCGATCGGGAACGGTTCAGGCGGGCGACTCGACGGCCGTCGGCTCAAGCGACTCCGCCGAGGCGTGCCGGTAGGCGACCTTGCGCGGCGTCGCCAGGAGGTCGTAGGCCAACACACCCGCCAGCCCGCCGATCACGTCGCCGGTCCAGTACACCCAGGCCTGCCCCCAGTCCGGGTTGAGCCCGGCCAGTTGGGCGGTGATCAGGGTGCCCGTGAAACGGGCGGGGTTGATCGCTGCGCCCGTCTGGGGAGCGACGGTGATGATGATGCCGATCACGACCAGGCCGATCACCAGGCCGGCCAGCAGCTCGGCGCCGCCGCGCTTGTCGATGACTCCCATGATCGTGAACAGCAGGATGGCCGTTCCCAGTCCCTCATTCAGCATTGCCGACCCAATGGTCGTGTTGGCCGCGTACGCGACGTGGCCGACTCCCGCGCCTTCGCTCACCTTGTGGGCAAAGACACCCCAGATCGCCAGGCCGCCGAGCGTCGCGCCGACGCACTGCGCGACCACGTAGGGCACCGCCAGAGTCCACTCCATCCGCTTGGTGACCGCCATCGCGATCGTCACCGCGGGGTTGATGTGGCAGCCGGAGATCTTGCCGATCGCGTACACCATCGCGATCACGGCCAGACCGAAGGCCGTCGAGATCGCAAACAGCTCGGCGCCGGTGAAGGGCGCCCCGCCGGTACCCCCGCGGGCGAGGAACAGCGCGGGCACCGAACCCGCGCCCAGGAACACGAGCACTGCAGTTCCCAGCGCCTCGGCTCCCAGCTTCTGTGCGAGAGAGTTCTCTTCCATCGATCCGCTCCTTTTCGCGGTCTCCCTGGACTGGCACCTCGGCAACCGGTCTTTCCGACCTGTATTCGATAATGCCGAACAATGTTCGGGGAGAATATCGAGCGGACCGCCGCTTGTCAACCGTCCCCGCCAGCGAGCTCAGAGCTCGACGCCGGGTGGCTGCACCAGGCCCGGGTGTGCGGACTCGAACTCGCGCGACCGCGTGACCGTGCGCATCCATTCGTAGTGCAGCTGCTTGGTGAGCACACCGATCACACCGGCCCCTCGCATCCGCTCAAGCCCAGCCGCATGCCCGCCGCCGGGCGAGGCAACGGCATCCTCCACGACCACAGCCCGCAGCCCTTCGTCCAGCAGGCCCAGTGCCGACTGGGCGACGCAGACGTCGGTCTCGAGCCCGGCCAGCACAGCCGTGCCGCGCCCAGTCTTGCTCACCGCGGGGCCGGCCAGCGGATCGCCGGCCAGGCCGAACACGACCTTCTCGATCACCGGCGCGCCGCCGACCGCTTCGGCCAGGCCGGGATGCAGGCCGCCCCAGTCCTTCGGCGACTCGATCGTGGCGATCACCGGGATCCCGCAGAAGCGCGCGCTCAGCGTCAGGAAGGCAATCCGCTCGATCAGGTCGGCCTTGGCGTCAGGCTCGACCCGGTCCAGGAAACCCTCCTGGACGTCGACCAGGATCAGCACGCAGTCGTCAGGGTCGATCAACAGCCCCATGGCGGCAGGCTATCCGGCTTCCGCCGGCGTGCCCTTCGCGTCCACCGCGGCGTACTCGGCCAGCAGCCGATCCTCGTCCTGCTTTTTGGGGAACATGAAGAACACCAGCGTCGCTCCCAGCAAGATCGCGACGATGCCGGCCGTGTAGGCCCAGTCGGCTCCGTCCAGGAAGGACGTCTTGGCCGCGGCCGTAATCTGGTTGGCGTACTGGGGGTACTGCTTGGCCACCTCGGTGGCGCTGCTGAACGACTTGGTCAGCTGGTTCTGGACGCTGTTGGTGATCTGATCCTTGTTCGGCGAGGAGGCGATGTCCGCCGCGACGGCCGCCGCATAGCCCGCGGTCAGCAGCGCACCCAGAATCGACTGCATGATCGCGCCGCCCAGGTCGCGCTGCAGGTCGGCCGTGCCTGACGCCATGCCGGCCCGGGTGACAGGCACCGAGCCGGTCAGCGAGTGGGAGGCGGGAGTGCCGGCGAAGCCGACCCCGATCCCGACCAGCGCATAACCCAGGCCGACCCGCCAGTAGTCGGCGCCCGACGTCCACAGCAGCAACATCGTCACGAAGCCGAGCAGGCAGAAGACGTATCCGACCAGCAGCGTGAACCGCGCGCCGTGTGACTCGACCAGCTTGGCCGACCGTGGCGCGGCGATCACCATACCGACCGCCGCCGGCAGGATCGAGAGGCCGGCCTCGAGCGTCGAGTAGCCGAGCACGTTCTGGAGGTACTGCTGGCCGATGAACATGGCCGCCATCAGCGTGCCGAACACGATGATGCCGGCGCAGGCCGCGACCCAGAAGATCCGCCGCGCCGCCACGTCCAGGTCGTAGAGAGGGTTGCGCGCGCGACGCTGCCGGATCAGGAAGCCGACGGTGGCGGCGGCCGAGATGGCCAGCAGGCCCAGCGCCAGCGGAACCTTGTTGGGCACCGGGAAGAAGTTGATGCTGAGCACCAGGGCGGCCACCAGCAGGATCGACAGGATGCCCCCCGGGTTGTCGACCGGGTCGCTGGTCTCGTTCACATGGGCGGGTACGAACTTCCACGCCATCACCAGCGCCACGCCGGCCAGAGGCAGCGTCATCAGGAACACCGAGCCCCACCAGAAGTGCTCGAGCAACAGCGCCGGACATCAGCGGCCCCAACGCCGAGATCGCCCCGCCCAGCGCCGACCACAGCGCGATCGACTTGGTGCGTGCGGGCCCCGACCACAGCGCGGTGATCAGCGCCAGCGTCGTCGGAAACGCCATGCCGGCCGCGACGCCGCCGAGGATGCGGGCCAGGGCCAACACCTCGATCGACGGCGCATAGGCGGCCAGCAGGCAGGCCGGCAGCGACAGCAGCACCCCCAGGATCAGCATCAGCTTGCGCCCGTAGCGGTCGCCCAACGCGCCCAGGTAGAGAACCGACGCCGCCAGGCCCAGCGAGTAGCCGACCGCGACCAGGTCGAGCGCCGTCTGCGAGGCGTTGAAGGCCTGGCCGATGTCGGGCAGCGCAACGTTCGCGACCGCCAGGTTCAGATTGGCCACCGCCGCCACCAGGATCAGCGACATCAGGACCAGTCCGGCCCGTGCCGGTGCGCGCGATCGGGCCGCGGATGCGCTGACGTCCGGCGCTGTCATCGCGCGACGACCACTCAGGCGCCGGCCGCGACCCGTCCGGACACGACGCCCATCCGCTCCAGCAGATGATCGCCGACCCGCAGCGCGTTGGCCATGGCCGTCAGCGCCGGGTTGACCGCACTGATGCTGGGGAAGAAGCTGGTGTCGACCACGTACAGGTTGTCCAGCTCGTGCGCGCGGCAGTTGGCGTCGAGCACCGACCCGTCCGGGTCGTCGCCGAAGCGGCAGGTGCCCGCCTGGTGGGCGACCCCCGCGACCGGGATCGCCGTCTTCAGGTAGGCGCGGCGCGGCACCAGGTGGTGTGGGTGCATGTCCAGGTCTCCCAGCATCGACTTCAGCTGGTGGTAGAGCCGGTCGCGAGGCTCCTCGTTGGTCGGCGTGTAGGCCAGGTTGATGCGGCCCTTCGCGTCCACCGTGACCCGGTTCTCCGGCATCGGCAGATCCTCGGTCGAGAGCCAGAAGTCGACGGCATGCTTCGCGATGTTTCGGAGGGTGCGCTCCGGCGCCAGGGCGGTCTGCAACGGCTTCTCGCCGCGGTACATCTGCGCGGTCGACTTGCCCACCATCTGGATGTTGCCCATCGGGAAGTCGAAGCCGTCGGTACCGAAGTAGAAGTCATTGATGCCGAGCGTCTTCTGGAACACGGTCGGGTTCTCCGAGTTGGAGAGCGCCAGCACGGCCTGGCTGTTATGGAACATGTAGTTGCGCCCGACCTGTTCGGAGCCGTTGGCGAGTCCGCGCGGGTGCTTGTCACCGGCCGATCCGAGCAGCAGGGCGGCAGTATTCGCGGCGCCGCACGCCACGACCACGACGTCGGCCGAGAACTCCTCGCGACGCTCGCCGTGGATCACCACCACGCGGGTCACCTCGCGACCGCCGGCGTCGGTCTCGAGCTTCACGGCCTTCGCGTTGGTCAGCAGCGTCACGTTTGCGTGCTCCAGGGCCGGCCGCACCGCCATCACCTCGGCGTCCGACTTCGCGTGCACCAGGCAGGGGAACCCGTCGCAGGTGCCGCAGCGGACGCAGCGGCTGTAGGGCATGTCGGCCTCGTTCAGCAGCACCCCGCAGGGGGCGTGGAACGGATGCAGGCCGATCCGCTCCAGGTCGTCGGACAGCTGCTGGATACGCGGCTCGTGGCTGAGAGCGGGGAACGGGTAGGGCGCGCTCGACGGCCCTTCGGTGGGATCCTCGCCGCGGGCGCCGTGCACGCCGTAGAGCTGTTCGGCCTGCGTGTAGTACGGCTCCATCTCGTCGTAGGAGACCGGCCACGCCGGGGAGGTGCCGCCGTGGTGCTGCAGCTCGCCGAAGTCCTGCGGCCGGAAGCGGTAGAGCGCGGCGCCGTACAGCTTGGTGGCCCCGCCCACGAAGTAGTGCACCTGGGGCTGGAACTTCTTGCCATCGCGGTCGATCCAGCTGTCCGGGGAGATGTAGCGGTTGTCCACGAAGACGGCCTGATCCGACCAGTTCTGCGGCTCGCGCGGCAGCCAGTCGCCGCGCTCCAGCAGCAGGATGCGCTTGCCGGACGGCGCCAGCCTGTGTGCGAGCGTGCCTCCGCCCGCGCCGGTGCCGATGATGATGACGTCGTAGGAGTCGGACATCTAGAACTCCTTCAGCCGCTCCAGCAGAATCATGCGCCCCGCCGCCTCGATCAGCGCCAGGTGCGAGAACGCCTGAGGGAAGTTGCCCAGGTGGCCGCCGGTGGCGGCGTCGAACTCCTCGGCGTAGAGGCCGAGCGGCGACGCCACCCGCAGCAGCCGCTCCATCAGATCGCGCGCCCGCTGCTCGTGGCCGATGATCGCAAGCGCCGAGACCAACCAGAACGAGCAGATCAGGAACGTGCCCTCCTTGCCGGACAGGCCGTCATCGGTCTCGTCGGTGCGGTAGCGCAGGACGAAGCCGTCCTCGGTCAGCTCGTCGGCGATCGCGACCACCGTGTTCACCAGGCGCTCGTCGTCGCCCGGCAGAATCCCGAACATCGCGGCCAGCAGGGTCGAAGCGTCCAGCGAGTCGGTGTCGTAATGCTGTCGCAGCACGCCCCGGTCGCTGACGCCGCGGGCGAGGATGTCGGCCTTGATCTCGTCCGCCGTCTCTGCCCAGGCGGTGGCCCGCTCGGGATTGCCGCGGATCTCGGCCACCTTCGCGGCGCGGTCCAGCGCCACCCAGCACATGATCTTCGAGGACACGTAGTGCTGAGGCTTGCCACGCGCCTCCCAGATGCCCTGGTCGGGGTTCTTCCAGACGGCGATCGCGCATTCCGCCTGCGACTCGACGATCGGCCACAGGCGTTGCGGAAGCCGGTTGCTGCGGCGCGTATGCAGGAGGATCGAGTCCAGCACCGCCCCGAACACGTCGTTCTGGCGCTGGTCGAAGGCTCCGTTCCCGATCCGTACCGGCTTGGCTCCCGCGTAGCCGGACAGCTCGTCGCGGGTGCTCTCGGTGAGGTCACGGCGACCGTCGATGCCGTACATGATCTGGAGGCTGCCGTCCTCGGTCGCCTCCACGTCGGCGACGAACTGCATGAACTCGTCCGCCTCCCAGTCGAGGTTCAGGTAGTGCAGCGCCTGCAGCGTGAAGGTTGTGTCGCGCATCCACGTGTAGCGGTAATCCCAGTTGCGCTCGCCGCCCGGGGTCTCCGGGAGCGAGGTGGTGGCCGCCGCCACGGTGGCACCGGTGGGCATGTAGGTCAGGCCCTTGATCGTCAGCGCCGAGCGCTGAACCGGATCGCGCCAGCGATGGTCGGGGAACCGCCCCTGCGCCAGCCAGTTTCGCCAGAACCGCACGGTGGTGTCGATGCGAGCGGCGGCATCGTCGGCATCCGGCGGCGTGGCCAGTTGCTCCGCCCATGACAGCGCGCAGTACGCCCGCTCGCCGGCATTCAGCACGTGTCGTGCGCGGGCGGCGTTGCCCTCGATGCCGATGTTGAAGTCGGTGGCCAGTCGCACCGTCAGGCCCGCACCGGTGGCGTGGGCGGTTGCCCGTCCTCGCCCTGCAGAGCCCACACGGCGGCGAGCGGCCGTAGTCGAACAACGGTTCGCAGATCAGCTCCACCTCGACCCGTCCGTAGAGGCACTCGACCGTGCGCACGAGCATGTGCTCGGCGTCGTCGTCGGTGGGCGGTCGGGTGTGGGGCGTGACCGTGTCCTCGTGGCGGCGCGGCCCCATCGTCAGCGCGTCGCGCACGACCACCCAGCCGTTGGGCGTCTTCCAGGTGGTGACGAGCACGTTGGTGCCCGGCTCGTAGGCGCGGGCGGTCGGGTGCTCGATGCCGAACGGGCCGAAGCGGAACATGCCGGCGCCGCGGTCGATCAGGCTGCCAAACACGCTCTGGCTGTCGAAGCTGGGGACGCACAGCCAGTCGATGGCGCCGTCCGGCGCGATCAGAGCCGCGGTGTGACAGTTGGACAGGAACGCGTAGTCGGCGATCGGCGGGAACGGCGACAGCGCTGCCGCGCTCTGCTGGCCCCGGGTGGCCTGGTCGGAGGCTGCCGTGCTCATGCCGGCACCCACGGCTGGTGCCAGCGGCCGTGGCCGGCGATCAGGTCGTCGGCCGCCTTCGGGCCCCAGGATCCGGGGCGTATAGGGATGCACCGGCGGCGGGTCGTCCAGCAGCGGCTGCATCACCCGCCACGTCTCCTCGATGCAGTCCTGCCGGGTGAAGCGCTTGCTGTCGCCCTCCATCGCCGCGTGCAACAGCACCTCGTACGGCGTCGGTCCCTCGCCGCCCTCCGTCGGCGAACTCCATGTCGAGCGTGATCGGCTCGACCCGCGTGGCGTCGGCGCGGTGCGCGTCCAGCATGATCCGCACGCCGGTTGAGGGGTCGAGCTTCATCACAAGCTGGTTCGGCTCGGGCCCGGGTTGGGCGCGGTCCGCGAACCCGAGCCTGGGCGGTTTGCGGAACACCAGCCGCACCTCGGTCTGGGTGACCGGCAGCAGCTTGCCGGTGCGGATGAAGAAGGGCGTGCCCGACCAGCGCCAGTTGTCGATATCGAGGCGCAGCGCCGCGTACGTCTCCGTGGCCGAGTCGGCGGCCACGCCGTCGATCGAGCGGTAGCCGTCGTGCTGCCCGCGCACGTAGTGCGCCGGCGATGCCGGCGCGATCGCCCGGAACACCGCCAGCTGGGCATCCTTGAGCGTCTTTGCGTCACGGCCGGCCGGCGGCTCCATAGCCGTCACCGCGACCACCTGCATGAGGTGGTTGACCACCACGTCGCGCAGGGCACCCACCGGGTCGTAGAAGTGCCCGCGATCATCGACGCCGAACGACTCCGCCATGGTGATCTGCACCGATGCGATCTCCTGCCGGTTCCAGAGCGGCTCCAGCATCGAGTTCGTAAAGCGCAGGTATCAGCAGCTCCTCGAGCCCCATCTTGCCGAGGAAGTGGTCGATCCGGAAGAGCTGCGACTCGTCCAGGTACTGGTGCAGCTCCGCTGCCAGCGCGCGGGCCGAGGCAAGATCATGGCCGAACGGCTTCTCGACGACCACGCGGGCGCCCTCCAGCAGCCCCGCCTCGGACAGGCCGCTTGACCACCCGCCCGAACAGGAACGGCGGGATCTCGAGGTAGAAAACCGGCGTCTCGATGCCCGACAGTGCCTGCCCCACCTGCTCGTAGGTGGAGGAGTCGTTGAAGTCGCCCTGGTGATACGAGAGCCGCGCAGCGAAGCGGTCGAACACCGCCTCGTCGATCGTCTCCCCGGTCGCCTCGATGCACTCGTGGGCGTGCTTTCGGAGGCGGTCGATGCTCCAGTCGTCGGCCGCGACGCCGACGATCGGGCAGTCCAGCAGGCCCCGTGCCTCCAGGCGGTAGAGCGAATGCAGCGTCATCACCCGGGCCAGGTCGCCGGTGATGCCGAACACCACGAGCGCACCGGCGTGTGCCGTGCTGTCGTGGCCCGTGCGTGTGCTGAGTGTCTGTGTAGTGGTCACGCTTCGCACGGTGCCACCGGGCTCGGCGGGCCGCGTCATCCAACCGGGATGAAGCGGCTCGCGCTGGTGCGGTGCACCATCACCCCGGCACGAACGGGACGTCGATCGGAGTCGAGGAGGATGAGGGCCATCGCCGCCAACGCGCCACAGCGTTCGCGAGTCGTGATCGTGGGTGCCGGGTTCGGCGGGTTGTTCGCCGCCCGCTTCCTGCGCCGCGCGCCGGTCGACGTGACGGTGGTCGACAAGACCAACCACCACCTCTTCCAGCCGCTGCTCTACCAGGTCGCGACGGGGATCCTGTCGGAGGGCGCGGTTGCGCCGGCCACCCGCGAGGTGCTCAGCCGCCACCGCAACGTGACGGTGCTGATGGCGGAGGTGACGGCGTTTGATCTCGAGGCGCACGAGGTGCGCTGCCGGCGGCCCGACGGCCAGCCGCTGGTGCTGCCGTTCGACAGTCTGATCGTCGCCGCCGGCGCCGGCCAGTCGTACTTCGGACACGATGAGTTCGCGGAATGGGCACCGGGCATGAAGACGCTCGCCGACGCGGTGGCACATCGCACGCGCATCCTGGGAGCGCTTGAGATGGCCGAGCTGGAGGACGACCCCGAGGCGCGTTCCGCGTGGCTGACGTTCGTCGTGGTGGGCGGCGGCCCGACCGGGGTCGAGATCGCCGGCCAGATCGCCGAGCTCGGCAGCCGCGCGCTCAAGAACTCCTACCGCCGCTTCGACAGCCGCGAGATTCGTGTCATCCTGTGCGACGGGGGCAAGGAGATCCTGGCCACCTTCGGCGACAAGCTGGCGCAGCACGGCACCGCCGAGCTGCTGCGCACCGGGGTCGAGATCCAGACCGAGACGATCGTCCAGCACGTCGACTCGACGGGAGTCGAGGTGCGAGGCGCCGACGGCACCACGCGGAGGATCCCGACCCGCACGGCGATCTGGGCGGCGGGTGTGGCGGCATCGCCGCTGGCCCGGATGCTGGCCGACGCCACCGGCGCCGAGTGCGACCGGGCGGGCCGCATCGCCGTGCAGCCCGACTGCTCACTGCCGGGGCATCCCGAGGTGTTCGCCGTGGGCGACATGATGTCGCTGAACGGGCTGCCGGGCGTGGCGGAGGTGGCCATGCAGACAGGTATCCACGCCGCCCGCACGATCAAGGGGCGGCTCAAGGGCGCGCCTGCCAAGCCGTTTCGCTACCGCGACCTGGGCAGCATGGCGGCGGTGTCGCGGCGCCGCGCGATCGTCAGCTTCCACGGCATCAGGCTGCACGGCTTCCTGGGCTGGCTGGCCTGGCTGACGGTGCACATCACGTTCATGACGGGGTTCAAGAATCGATTCACGGCGCTGATCTCCTGGGCCTTCAGCTTCCTCGGCCGCAGCCGCCAGCAGCAGGTGATCAACGAGCATCGGATGCCCGGGCGACCGCCGCCGGCGCCGCCCGACGATCCGCCGGCGGTGGTCGACGCGCGCACCGCCCGCGTGGCGCCGCCGGCTGAGTTAAGAACGCCCGCCGGCGCGGTCGCGACCACCCGGCCGGCGTCCAGCGCGACCACCTCGTCGACCGCGTCCAGGCCCTCGTCACGGTGGGTGATCAGCAGCACGGCGGCATCGCCCGCGGCCGCGAACACGTCTTCCATCAGGGCCTGCGCCGTGGCGGCGTCGAGGTTCGCGGTCGGCTCGTCGAGCAGCAGCACCGGGGCGTCGCGGAGCAGTGCGCGCGCCAGCACCAGCCGCTGTCGCTGGCCGCCCGAAAGCCGCCGCCCCTCCTCGCCCACGAACGTGTCGATCCCGTCCGGCAGGCCGTCAACCCAGCCGGCCAGCTGCGCCCGCCCCAGCGCCGCGTGCAGCTCGCCGTCGGTCGCATCCGGCCGCGCCAGCAGCAGGTTCTGGCGGATCGTCGAGTTGAACAGGTGGGCGCCCTGGCCGGCCAGCGAGAACAGTTCGCGTACATCCGCCTGGCGATACTCGCGTGCGTCCCGGCCGTCGATCAGGAGGGCGCCCCGTTCCGGATCGAGGAACCGCAGCAGCAGGTTGGTGACGGTGGTCTTGCCGGATCCGCTCGGTCCGACCAGTGCCACCCGCCGACCCGGCTCAAGCCGCAGATCCACGTCCACCAGGGCCGGACGGTCCACACCCGGGTAGCGCGCGGTGGCAGACACCAGCTCCACCGTTGCGTTGCGCGGCGGGGCGGCCGGCGCCGCCACCGGATCGGTGATCGCCGGCTCCCGTGATGTCAGGTCGAGCACACGCCGGCCCGCGGCGGCCACGACGGCCAACTCGCGGGCGGCGCCCGGGATCGGTGCAACCGCGTCGAATGCGGCCAAGCTGAGCAGGGTCACCGTGGCGACAAGCACCGGGTCGAGCGATCCGGCGGCGCGCGCCTGGACGGCGACCGCCAGCACCGCCGCTGTGGTCAGGCCCGCCAGCACCACCACCATCGCGTCGGCCAGGCCGGCCCTGATCGCATCTCGCCTCGTCAGCGCCGCCAGCTCGCGGTCGAGCTCCGCGACCGCCGCCGCGCGCGCCCCGGCCGCTCCGAAAGCGACGATCTCGGGCGCACCGTGCAGCAGCTCGACCAGCTGCGAGGACAGCAGCCCGCGCACCGCCGCCAGGCGCGCCGCCGGCTCCCGGCTCCAGCGCGCCGCCAGAGCGGGCACCGCTAGGCCGCCGGCGGCCAGGCCGCAAGTAAGGATTGCGCCGGCGACCGGCAGCATCACGGCCGCCGCGACGCTGCACGCGACCGCAACGGCCAGCCCGCTCAGCGGCGGACACAGACCTCGCACGTAGAGGCCGTCGAGGCGGTCGACGTCGCCGACCATGCGGGCGACCAGATCGCCGCGCCGGAAGCCGTCCAGCTGCCCGGGGGCGAGCGGCTCGATCCGGGCGAAGAAGCGGGCCCTGATCGTGCCCAGCGATCGCAGCGCCAGATCGTGCGAGGTCAGCCGGTCGAGGTAGCGCGCCAACGGCCGGGACAGGCCGAAGAACCGCACCAGCACGATCGTCACGGTCAGCGCAAGCACCGGCGGCCGCTGCGCGGCGCGCGAGATCAGGTAGCCGGAGGTGGCGATCAGGGCGACGCCGAGCGCGATCGCGACCGCCCCCAGGCCGGCAGAGGCCAGTACACGCCGCGACGACGCGCCAGACAGCGCCACCAGCCGGCGGATCACGACGCCACCGCCTCGAGCCGCACGACGCGGTCGGCTCGCTCGGCCAGCTCGTCGTCGTGCCCGATCACCAGCACAGTCCGCCCCCGCCGGCAGCAGCGGTCGACCGCCGTTCGCACCAGCTCGGCGCTGCCGGCGTCAAGGTTCGCCGTCGGCTCGTCCAGGATCAGCAGCGGTGCGTCGCGGAGCAACGCCCGCGCCAATGCGATCCGCTGCGTCTCTCCGGCCGAGAGCGGCCGGCCGCCGTCGCCGACCGTCGTCTCGTAGCCGGCCGGCAGCTGGGAGATGAACCCGTCCGCGCCGGCCGTGACAGCCGCGTCGCGCACGCGCGCGTGCGGCGCATCTGGTGTACCCAGCCGGATGTTGTCGGCGATCGTGCCGTGCAGCAGGGTTGGGTGCTGGGGCAGCCATGCGATCCGGCTGCGCCACTGATCGGGATCGCAGCCGGCGATGTCGGTGCCTCCGACCAGGATCCGCCCTCCGCTGGGCTCGGCCAGGCGCAGCAGCAGCCGCGCGATGGTGCTCTTGCCACTGCCGCTCGGCCCCACCAACGCGACCGTCTCGCCGGGCTCGAGTTCCAGACCGACCCGCTCCAGCGCGGCCCGGTCGGCCCGCGGGTAGCGGAACGTGACCCGATCGAAGCGGACGGTACCGGAGGCGGGCATCGCCAGCGGTGTGGCCGCCTGCGCGGGCGGTGCCTCGACGGCGTCCAGAAGCCGCCCGGCGACGGCCATCCCGTCGGCGCCGGCGTGGAACTGTGCGGCCAGGTTGCGCAGCGGCAGGTAGAGCTCCGGTGCCAGCAGCAGCACGGTCAGGGCCGGCTCGAACCCGAGGTCGCCGTTCACCAGACGCACCCCCACCGTCACGGCGATCAGCGCCACGCCCAAGGTTGCCGCCAGATCCAGCACAGCTCCCGAGAGGAAGGCCAGCCGCAGCGTCTCCATGGTCGCCTTGCGGTATCGCTCGCCGACCTGGTCGACCCGCTCAGCCTGCGCCGCCCCGCGATTGAAGGCGCGCAGCGTGGGCAGCCCACGCACGACATCGAGGAAGTGGGACGACAGCACCGACAGCTCCTGCCAGCGAGCCATCGCGCGACGCTCGGTGGTGCGCCCGATCAGCCACATGAAGACCGGCACCAGCGGCAGCGTGACCAGCATCAGCAGCGCCGACACGGGATCGATCACGGCGACCAGCAGCAGCACCGCCGCCGGCACCACCGCGGCCAGCACCAGCTGCGGCAGCGAACGCGCGAACACCGTTTCCAGCGCGTCGATGCCGGCCACGGCCGCCACCGCCAGCTCCGCGTCGTCCCGGGCATCGATGCCGGCGGGGTGGTCGCCGAGACGGCTCCTGACCAGGTCACCGCGAAGCGAGCACAGCACGTCGGCTGCGGCCAGACGCCCGACCACGTCGAAGCCCCACGACGCCACCGCCCGGGCGGTCACCACGATGCACAGCGCCGTCACCGGCACGGCCAGCGTCGAGAGCTCGGCGCCGTCGAAGGAACGTGCCGCAATGTGGGCTATCAGCACCGCCTGGGCCAGCACCAGCAACGCCGCCACAAGGCCGAGCACGGCGTCCACCGCCAGTGCCAGCCGCGATCCGCGCGTTCGCCGGAGCAACCGCGGATCGATCCGCCGCGGCCTAGCCGTCGTCGACACCGGCATCGGGGCCGGCCGGGTGGCCGAGCAGGTCGAGCGGGTTGGTGACCAACTGCTCGCGTCCCAATCGGACGCGAAACACGTGGTATGTCCACGCCTCGTACAGCAGGATGATCGGCGTCAGGATCACGGCCACCACCGTCATCACGGTCAGGCTGTAGTGCGCCGACGATGCGTTCTGCACGGTGAGGCTGTCGGCGAACGAACTGGACGAGACCATCACCCGTGGGTAGAGCGAGACGAACAGCGTCACCAGCGCCAGCACGATCGCTCCTCCGGTGGCCAGGAACGCCTGCAGTTCCCGCCGTCGCCGGACCAGCAGGACTGCCGCGGCCGCGGCCACGACCGCCGCGGCCGCCGGAACGATGCCCGGCAGCAGGTCCTTGCTGTTGTTGTCGGAGGCGACCACCAGCGTCCAGATCAGGAACACGACCGCCACCAGCGCGGCGGGCGGCGCCAGCCGCACGGCCGTGGCGCCGGCCCGAATGCGCAGGTCGCCGGTGGTGCGCAGGGTCAGGAACACCGCGCCGTGCAGGGCGCAGAGCAGCACCATGGCGATACCCGCCACCACCGTGTAGACGCTGAACAGGTCCAGGGCGCTACCGGTGAACGTGGCACTGGAGTCGATCGGGACGCCGCGCAACAGGTTCGAGAGCGCGATCCCCCAGATCAGCGGCACCCCGTACGACGCGATCGTGTTCAGCCATGTCCATGTCGACCGCCATCGCGAGCTGGCCGCCTTCGAGCGCCACTCGAACGAGACGGCACGGGTGATCAGCAGCACCAGGATCAGCAGCAGTGGCAGGTAGAAGCCGGAGAACATGGTCGCGTACCACTGCGGGAACGCCGCGAATGTGGCGCCGCCGGCGATGATCAGCCACACCTCGTTTCCGTCCCACACCGGCCCGATCGTCTCGATCATGAGATCGCGCTCCGACTCGTCGCGGCCCAACACCGGAAGCAGCATGCCGACACCGAAGTCGAACCCCTCGAGCAGGAAGTACCCGCACCAGAGCGCGGCGATCAGGCAGTACCAGAGGATCTGGAGATCCACCTCAGTACCCCGGCGCCGGGATCGGCGCTGACCGCTCGCCGGTCGTGGATGGCGCCTCCGGCTCCAGACGCGCGTAGCGGCGCATCAGCCAGAAGTCGGCGATGCCGAGCACCGCGTAGAGGCCGACGAAGGTGGCCAAGCTGCCGCCGACCAGCCAGGTGCTGACGTTGGTCGACACGGCGTCCTGGGTCTTCAGCAGCCCGTTCACAACCCACGGCTGGCGGCCGGCCTCGGACAGCACCCAGCCCGCGAAGTTCGAACCGAACGGCAACGCGATCGCGATCACTCCCAGGCGCGCGAACCACTTCGATCCGTCCAGCCTCTGCTTGTGCAGCAACCACCCGCCCCAGACCAGGAGCATCAGCATCAGCACGCCGAAGTAGGCCATCACCCGCATGCTCCAGTACACCAGTCGGATGTCGGGTATGTAGTTGCCGCGCCCGTACTGGGCCTGATCCTGCTTCTGCAGCTGGTTCATGCCCACCACCTTGCCGTGGAACGAGTTGGTGGATAGGAACGAGAGCAGGCCGGGGATCTCGAGTGAGTACGAGGGCGTCTGATCGCTCTCCGAGAAGCCGCCGATCTGGAACAGCGAGAATGCGGCCGGCTGCTCCGTGTTCCAGAGCGCCTCCGTGGCCGCGATCTTCATCGGCTGCGCGTTGGTCACGACCACGCCGAACTCGCTGCCCCAGCCCAGGTTGATCATCGTTACCGGCAGCGCCACCACGATCGCCAGCCGCGCGGCCAGGTGGAACGGGTCGGCGCGGCCCCGGCGCAGGTGCCAGCAGGCGACGCCCAGCACCAGGAAGCAGCCGGTGATCACGCCCGCCAGGATCGCGTGCACCCATGCCGTCCACACGAACCGCTGCGTCAGGATCTCGAAGATGTCGGTCGCCTCCGCGCGGTTGCTTGACTTGTTGAACTGGTACCCGACCGGGTGCTGCATCCAGGAGTTCGCGGCCAGGATGAAGTACGCGGAGGCCCACGTCCCCAGCCACACCATGTAGAGGGTCGCCAGGTGGATGCGTGGGCTGAGGCGATTCCAGCCGAAGACCCACAGCCCGATGAAGGTGGACTCCAGCATGAAGGCGCCCAGACCCTCGATCGCCAGCGGCGTGCCGAAGATGTCGCCGACGTAGCGTGAGAAGGGCGCCCAGTTCATGCCGAACTGGAACTCCTGGACGAGGCCGGTCGCGGTGCCGATCGCGAAGTTGATGAGAAACAGCGTGCCGTAGAAGTGCGTCAGCCTCAGCCACCGCTCGTCGCCCGTCTTGTGCCATCGCGTCTGCATCACGACCAGCAGCGGTGCGAGCCCCAGCGTCAGCGGTACGAAGGTGAAGTGGTACAGGGTGGTCGACGCGAACTGCAGCCGAGCCAGGGTCAGCGCCGTGTCGCTGAGCAGCGGCATGCCCGCACGCTAACCGCCACTGGAAGTCGTTCTCTCACCCCGATGGGACGATGCCCCACACGCCGGTGTGCGACTCGCCCGGCGCCAGCCGCACCAGGCCATCGCCACTGCGAAAGGCGTTGGGCGGGCAGGACATCGGCTCGACCGCCAGTGCGCGGCGGGCGACGTCGGGCAGCGGATCGCCGCTGAACACCATCACGTAGGGGTACGCCGCGTCCATCCACAGCGTCGGTCCCGCGGCTGACGCCGGATCGCGCAGCTCGATCCGGGCCAGCCCGTCGGCATCGCGCTCCAAGTCGGTGAAGGCGTTGTCCAGCACCAGGCCGCCGATCGGCCGCGGCCGGCGGAAGTCGTAGTCCGTACCCGCGACAGGAGCCGAGCCGGTGGGCAGGCCGCGGTCATCGGACTGCAGCATGGCGGCCGCGGGAATCCGCAACTCGAGAGGGTCGACCAGGCCGCCCGCTGCCAGGTAGGGGTGGGCGCCGCAGCCGTAGGGGCAGTCACCAGCGCCCACGTTGGTGGCCGTCGTCCGGACGGTCAGGCCGCCCTCGGACAGCGTGTACTCGATGACGAGCGACAACGAGAATGGATAGCCCGGTTGAGGGTGCACGACGTGGGTCATCAGAACCCGGTGCGAATCGTGTTCCGCCGCCGTCCAGGCCGCCCAGCGGACGAGCCCGTGGATGGCATTGCGGTTGGGCACCTCGTTCAGCGGCAGCGCATGGCTGCTGCCGTCGAAGTCGTAGCGCCCGTCCTCGAGCCGATTCGGCCACGGGATCAGCACCTGACCGCGCCCGGATGTGCACATGCCGTCGGCGGCGTAGCCGTCCAAGACGTCGGCGGCGCCGGCCACGTACGTGCGCAGTCCGCCGCCGACCTCGACCACCACCGCGCGCTGGTCGCCGAACGCGATCTCGAACTGCCCGCCGGACGGCAGCATGGCCCCGGTGTCGCTCATGCCGGCAGCGTAGCGATCCCCGGCCCGCGGCTCACAGGCCGACGGCCGGGGATCCACGCCCCGGCGTTACGCGGCCTGAGGGCTCGGCTCGGCGCCCGCTTGCGCCACGCGGCGAGCATCCACCACCACCGGCCCCACCTCGGCGAACTCGGGGTAGCCCCAGGCGCCGTGCTCGGCCAGGTCCAGTCCATCCAGCTCGGTGCGCTCCTCGACCCTGATGCCCCACAGGCGATCGAACGCCCACAGCGTTGCGAACGAGGTGCTGAACGTAAACGCGCCCACGGCGACCAGTCCCAGCGCCTGGACGCCGAGCTGGTGCGGATCGCCCGTGTAGAACAGCCCGCCACGTCCCGTTCCCAGGGTTGTTGCTAACGATGGCACCGCGAACAGCCCGGTTGCGAGCGTTCCCCAAACGCCGGCCATGCCGTGGACGGCAACCGCGCCGATCGGATCATCGATGCCCAGCCGCTCGACCACCCCGATCCCCCACACCGCCACCGACGCCGCCACCGCCCCGATCAGCACCGCCGCCCACGGCGCCACGAAGCCGCAGGCCGCCGTGATCGCGACCAGCGCCGCCAACACGCCGTTCAGCAGCATCGAGAGGTCGGGCTTGCGCTGCACGAAGGCCCAGCTGATCAGGATCCCGCTCAGCCCACCGGCCGCCGCCGCCAGGTTGGTGGTGGTCGCCACGTAGGCGAAGAAGCCGACCCGGTCGCCGGACGCGATGCCCAGCGTCGAGCCGGGGTTGAACCCGAACCAGCCGAACCACAGGATGATCGTGCCCAGCACGGCGTAGGGCAGGTTGTGACCTGCGATCGCGTTGATCCGTCCACCCGGCTCGAACCGGCCGATCCGCGGCCCCAGCAGCAGCGCCCCCGCCAGCGCCGCCAGAGCGCCCTGGTAGTGCACCACTGTCGAGCCGGCGAAGTCCTGCATGCCGAGTCCGAACAGCCAGCCGTCGCTGTGCCACACCCAGTGGCTGACGACCGAGTAGATGATCGTGAACGCCGCTCCGAACGCGAAGTACACCCACAGCTTCGCCCGTTCCGCCATCCCTCCCCACACGATCGCGACCGAGACGCCCGCGAACACCACCTCGAACAGGTAGCCGGCCCCGCCTGGAATCGAGCCGAAGAAGCTGAACGGCGCCGACCCGACCGAGAGCAGCGACGACGAGTCGGGCAGGAAGCCACTTGTGCCGATCACGCTGTTGCCGTCGCCGAAGGCGATACCGAAGCCGACCGCCCAGTAGATCAGCGAGCAGAGCGCAAACGTGAGCACGTTCTTGCCCGCCACGTGGGCGGCGTTCTTCATCCGCGTCATGCCCGCCTCGAGGAACGCGAACCCCGCCTGCATGAACATCACCAGCACGGCCGCCATGACCACCCACACCGTGTTGATCCCGATCGTCAGATCGCTCTTGGACACCGCCGCCTCCTTCGTCGCATCGCCCCTGAAATGCGACGAGGCTCCGGCCCCTCCTAGTGAGGGACCGGAGCCTCGTCGCTCCATCCAACCTCTGTCGCGGCGCATCGTCGCGCGCGTCTGCGACAGTCTGCCAGATCGTTCGGCCGGATGCAACAGACGATTCGCTCAGCGCACGATCATGAACCGTCTGGATCAGTCAGACGTTCGAAGCCGCTCGCGGACTCGCACGACCTCGGGAGCAGCCACGGCCTCGGCGGCCCGCTCCACGATCTCGATCGTCACCCCGTCAGGATCGCGGACGTAGAACACGCGGCCGCCCGACCAGTCGGTGCCGTCATCGGGCAGCACACGGGCGCCGAGAGCGGTTCGAAGCCGCTCGCCGTCAGGCGAGCGTGCACCGCCTCGGCGTCGTTCACCCGCAGACCGAGGTGCACGCCCCCGGCGCCCGGCAGCCGCTGCGACGCCGGACGCTGCGGCTGGGCGGTGCGAAACTCCAGCAGCTCGAGCACGCGCGATCCAAGCTCGACATCGGCGAAGCCCACGTCCGCGTCGGGCACCCCGGTCATCCGCTCCACCAGGCCGGGATCGAGCACTCCGCGCTCCCGCACCGTCAGGCCCAATAGGTCGCCGTAGAAGGCCAGCGAACGGTCGATATCCGCCACCGACACCGCGACGTGATCGACGCCCAGCACCCGCGTCTCGGCGCCGCGCAGCCGCCTGGGCACGCGATCGCGCCGGCCGACGTCGTGGGCGGTCTCAGCCCGGCGGATCAGCTCCGCATCGCCGCCGCTGACGAGCACCGAGGCTGGCCGCGGGATGGAGTTGAAGTTGCCGGCCAACGCCTCCTCATAGGCGCCGGTTGACAGGAACGCGAGCAGATCACCGGCGGCAATCTGCGAGGCAGCGCCGCGCCGGCCGGCGATCGTGTCGAACCCACAGCTTCGCCCGGTCACGTCCACCACGACCGGATCGCCGCCACAGGTTCCGCGCAGATCGGCGGCCAGCCGCTGTGCTCCCAGCTGAGGTCGCTGAGCAGCACCTCGGAGCTGTCGCAGCCGACCCAGGTGCGGGCGACGGGCGCCGACTGCCGTTTCACGTTCAGCACCGTCGCCAGGTGCAGCCCGCTGTTGCCATAGATCGCGCGACCCGGCTCGATCTCGACCTCGACGCCGGCCGGGTTTATGCCGGCCCGGCGAAGGCCGCGCTCGAGGCCGTCGGCCAGCGCGGCCGCATACTCGGCCGGCGCGGGCGCGTTGTCCGGCGGCCGCAGGCCGCGACCGGTGGGATCGCCCGGGAACGAGAAGCCGCCGCCGAGGTCGATCTGGCGCGGCCGCCAACCGCCCAGAGCCTCGCCCAGCCGTCCTGCAAGCGCGGCCAGCCGCTCGGCGTGCAGCCGAAACGGTTCGACCGAGGAGGTGTGACGGCCAAGGTGCGCGTGCACGCCCGCCAGGTCCACCATCGTCAGGTCGAGCTGCGGCAGCGCCGCGATCAGCTCCTCGATCGGGATGCCGGGCTTGTAGGCGTCGGCCACCTCGCCCATCGGATCGGATTCGGTGAACTCGCTGACCATCGTCAGGTCGGTGAGGTCGGGCCGCAGCCTGACCCGCACCTCGGGCCTGCTACCGTGCGCCCCCGCAGCGTCCACCGCCCAGGCCAGCTCCTCGATGCTGTCTTCGACGGTCAGACGGGCGCCGACCGAGATCGCCCGCTCGATCAGCTGGGGCGACTTGGTCGAGCCGTTGACGGAGATCTGCGACGGATCGACGCCGGCGTCCAGGGCGATCTCGAGCTCGGCGGCGCCGAACACGTCGCAGCCGGCCCCAGCGTCACTGACGATCCGTCGCAGCGCCTCACTGGATTCGCCTTCAGCGATGCCAGCACCCGCGTCGGCCCATGCCGCCAGCTCCCCGCCAGCGCGTCGAGCCACGCGGCCACGTTGGCGCGAGCCTCGCCCCGCGAGTGGACGTAGAGCGGCGTACCGAAGTGGACGGCGAGCTGCGGAGGCGGGCAGGTCTTCGACCATCAGGCGTCCGTCGGCGATCCGGATCGGAGATTGCAGTGCCGCCCATCATGCTCCAGCCTACCCCGTGTCCGCGGAGCCGGATCTAGATGGTCGAGGCTCAGGACGGCTGGGCTACCATCGTCACATGCTCGTGCTTCCCGCCCGTCATCTGCTGCGAGCCCGGGATCTGATCGATGCCCCGCTACCGAGAGCCGCTCGACGTGCCGACGCTGGCGCGCGCGGCGCACCGCCTCGCCGGCGCACTTCGCCCGCGAGTTCCGGCGAGCCTTCCGGCGAGACGCACTCACCAGTACCTCATGACGCGACGGCCTGGAGCGAGCAGCGGCGCTGCTGCGCTCGACCGACCACTCAGTGTGCCGACATTTGCATCGAGGTCCGGACTCAGAGCAGCGTCGGGTTTTCCTTCACGACCAGCTTCAGGCGCAACCTACGAGATGACCCCAACGGAGTACCGCGCCGCCTACCCACCCGCCGCACGCCAGGCCCGGATCCCCCACCTGCTTCGTGATGGCGGCCGCCCGCCCCGCCGGGTCGAAGGCGCGCGCTCCCCGATGCCGCTCCCCCTCCGGGCAGATGACTCTGGCGAGTGGCGCGCCAGCACGAGGCGGCGGGCACGGCGACGGCAATATCGGACATATTGCCGAGGCGTGACGGCGATCTCCTGCGCCAGCGCGACGCCCGCCCAGAGAGCAGTTTTGGAGAAGACAGCGGCGCTCCCGCTCAATAGCCTGACCTGGAACCGCAACGAGGGAGGAAGGCAATGCTGAAGAGAATCACCCACGTCAACGTCTGGCTCCGCGACCAGGACGAGGCGCTCGAGTTCTACACCCAGAAGCTCCGGCCTGGAGGTGCGCCAGGACGTCACGTTGGAGGAGATGGGTGGCTTTCCTAGCTGGCTGACCGTCGGGCCGCCCAGCCAGCCCGACCTGCAGATGATCTCCTGATGCAGCCGGATGCGAGCTCCCGGCCAGCCCGGACACGGTCGCGAAGCTGCAGGACATCGTGGCGAAGGGCGAGGCGGCGGCGTCATCTTCGAGGTCGAGGACTGCCGAGCGACCTACGAGGAGCTGAAGGCGAAGGGCGTCGAGTTCGTGCAGGAGCCGA
>CAVWLK010000074.1:0-5417 GCA_963755675.1 uncultured Actinomycetes bacterium | reverse complement strand
CTGACGAAAGGGCCGGGAGAACTCGTTGATCGGGTCGGGGGGCGAACATAGCCCCCAGCGGTCGGTACGGGAAGACCGGCAGCAAGGCCGCCCGGGCTGCGCGAAGCGGTCTACCGGCAGCTACTGGCGCACCAGGCGGCCGGCACGCTTCCGACGAGCAGCCGCTTTGTGTTCTAACGAGCTGGTACAGGCCGGGGTCATCGCCAATGCGGCGACCGGAGCGCGCCGCGCCGACCAGGACACGACCGATGCGAGCACGTGGCTGCGCGAGCGGGGACGCGTATCGTGGGACTGGCTGGTCGATGAGACGCGATCGGTGTCGGCGTGGAGGTCCGCCCGCACGGTCGCCGAGTTCGTCCGCGAAGCGGTGGACCGCGCGCGCCTGGACCCCTGGAACGGCGTCAGGCCGCTCATCCTGTGCGAGAGCCGCACCTTCGGGGGCGTGCTCTCCCGCAGTGTCGGGGCCGAGTACCTGGTCGAGGTCGCCGCCACGAACGGGCAGTGCGGAGGCTTCCTGCATACGGACGTCGCGCCGCTACTGGCCGGCCACGATCGCCCCGTCCTATACGTGGGCGACTGGGACAAGCGCGGCGCGATGATCGAGGCCAACACCCGGCGCGTTCTAGAACGCGAAGCAGGGTCGCTGCGCTGGACACGCATCGCTTTGACCGAACAACAGGTATCCGAGCGTGACCTGCCGGTCATCGACAAGCACGACCGCACGCTGGGTGGCAGCTTTCCCGCGGTCGAGGTCGAGGCGCTCGGTCAGGAGGTCGTCATCGGGCTGGTCCGTGAGGCGCTCGACGCGCTGCTTCCGGAGCCGATCGGCGAAGTCCGGCAACGCGAGCGCGTTGAGCGCGAAGAGGTCGCCGCGGTGCTAGACCACCTGCTCTGAAGACGCAACTGAGGCTGGCCGACGTCGACTCGACCAAGGCCGTCGGTGGGGTAGTTGCGAGGCGCTTTGCTCCAACCATGCGCCGGCGATGTGCTCGCGACCGTGCCGCTTGCGCTCCGACGATGGAGGGTTCACGCTTTCTCGCCGTTCCAGCGAAAGAGGAGCGATGCGGGTCGATGAGATCGAGATCCACGACGGCGAGCCTGATCGGCCGTACGAAGCCGTCGGCGACGTGCGGACGCGCATGGGAGCGCGGACGGCCTTCAACAAGGCTCCGACCATCGAGGAGATCAACTCCAAGCTGCGCGAGGAGGCGATCAAGCTCGGAGCGACCGCCGTCATCCGGGTCGAGTACAAGCGCGGCCCAATCCCAAGCTCATGGAAGGGGCTGACCGCAACGGGCACCGCCGTCAAGCTGCTCTCCGACGAGAAGAAGTGCCCGTACTGCGCCGAGACGATCAAGCGCGAGGCCATCGGCTGCAAGCATTGCGGCGCTGACCTCACCGACGCGGCGTAGCGACCCCAGCGACACGCGCCATCAGGGGCCGCTCAGCGGCGCTCTCATCGTTCCGGCCTCGCCACTGGTACCGCTGGCGCGACTGACCAGCGTCGTCTGCCGCGTGCTTCTGGCCGACAGCGAGCAGGCGAACGAAGCGTCGTTTCCTTTGGCGCGCCGGGCAAGTGTTCGTCACCGATCTTGGCCGCGTCATTGCCTTCGCCTCCCGCGCCAGCAACCCCACACACGACAACACAACCGGGGGCGTCTTCGTACGCGAGTTGAGCCCGAGGTAGTTTGAGCGCGGGTTAGCCGCGGCCCTGTAACGACGCAAGGGCGCGAGTCGTGATCCAACACACGAGCCTGCCGGTGGCACGCCGCACGCCTTTTGCCCCGGGGGAGCAGGATAGGCCCCGCTACAATCGCTTCGCCGGCGACTAATCCGGCGGATACCAAACGAAGAATCGACTTCCCCGGTTGCATCCCCCACCGCTACTGCGTCCAGCGCCGTGGCATCGCCAACCGGATGGCCCGTGCTCACCGCGAATGAGACGTCTGGACCAAGTTCTCATGAAGTCGCAGGCGAGCCCGTCCGACCCGCCGACCACCCAGTACGCACCGTCGGCTCGCAATTCGCCGCAGGGTTTGGCCTGGGCGACGGACGGAGCCATCAGACAAACTGCGGCAAGAAGCCAACCGAGCAGTATCTGGCGTACCACAAACCGGATGGCGCGACGGTAGTCCAAATCCCAACCCGGCGGCAACCTCATACCCGCGAAGGCGCGCGTGGCGAGCAGGACCAGGTCGGCAAGACCGGGATGCCGCTCATGCGTTCAATACGTCGTCGAAGAGGATCCGGCTGATCGCGCGCACGGGGGCGGCCGAAGTGCGATTTCCCGTTCAGGGATCCGCCCAGGTGTGATCGTTCATCCTTCTATTTTCGCCGACGCGAACTGGGAATTTGCGACTTGGTCCGAAGCTGAGGCCGCAAGTAGTCCCGGCCAGCCGGACTTGCGAACAAAGCCCAGCCACGACCTTCAGACTTACGGGACACTCACCGCGCAGCGGTCGCCTGGCCGACCGCCGATCAGCACGACCTCGGACTCGGCTGGCGCGCCGAACCCCGTCGCCGCTGTCGACAGGACTCGGTCGAGCGGCGCTTCAGCGCTCAACAGCCAGACGTGTGGTCCGCCTTTTGCCGCGTCAGGCCCGTTGACCATGCCGAGTGCCGTGTCCCTATTGGTCGTCCACGACGACAACGGTCGGAGGTCAAGCGATACGGTCGTCGCGTCAACGGGGTGCTGCCTTCGCTCGCCCCGGCACAGAGCAAGTAAGGGGCCCCTGCGAAAAGGTGCGCGGTCAACTGCCGCTGGGCATCGAAAAAGTTGCGGAAGGCGTCGTAAGAGTCTGCGGCCAAGCGGCACGCCACCTCCGCAGTGTGTGGCGATGAACCGTCGATGAGTTCGGGCTTCCCAACTCCGAAGATCTCCGCGGCCGCGACGGCCAGAGCGACCGCAAACGGAGACTCTCCCGCAAGACTCGTGCTGCGCTCGCCCAGTAAGAAGGCGATTGCGTGGCCGACCGAGTCATCGACAGCAGCATCCTTCGCGACTGTCGTAGCCGCATACCAGCCCCCTTCGGCTTCTGGAACGTGCGGAAGCGTGGTCGCGAAGGCCGCAAAGGCTGGCTCCTCACTGAGCGCCGCATGTAGGTCGACGAGAGCGGCGACGGACCTTTGGCCGTGGGCTCCGGCCACTATGGGGCCGGCTCGCTTACGCTGCTCGATGGCTTCCTCTACGAGTCTGGATGAGACCACATCGGGGGAGGCGGTTGGCGGCCTCAGCAGCGCAGAGCACCGTGGTCTAAGTGCGCAGTCCTTCATCCGGGGCCTTCCGGCTGATTGCCAAGGCTAACTAAGCACGACCTGTGCGTACGCGAAACGTCCATTTCGCGTACGCCAGTATGATGTACCCGCAATGAAAGCGGCCCCCGCGCGGCGGCAACCGCCGGGGGCCTGGCACCGAGGAGGTGACCTCGATGCAGGCCATAGGTTATGTCCGCGTCTCGACAAACGAGCAGGGCGTGAGCGGAGCTGGGCTGGAAGCGCAGCGAGCCGCGATCATCGCCGAGTGCGAGCGTCGTGGCTGGCATCTCATCGACATCGTCGAGGACGTCGGGTCGGGGAAGGATCTCCGTCGGCCCGGCGTTCGGGCCGCCCTGGAGGCGCTCGAAGCTGGGAGCGCTTCCGCTCTGGTGGTTGCCAAGCTCGACCGGCTTTCGCGGTCGATGCTCGACTTCGCGAAGGTCATGGCGGCGGCGCAGAGGCAGTCCTGGGCGCTGGTCGCGCTCGACGTCGCGGTCGACACGACAACGCCGGCGGGCGAGGCGATGGCGAACGTTATGGCGACGTTTGCGCAGTTCGAGCGTCGTCTGATCGGTCAACGCACCCGCGAGGCCCTGACGGTCAAGCGCGCGGAGGGCGTGCGGCTTGGTCGACCGCCCGAGATTTCCGATGAAGTGGCCGCACAGATTCGCCGTGCGCGCAACGATGGCCAGACCCTCCGTCAGATCGCAGAGGCGCTCAATGATGAGCCGGTTCCGACGGCCCGTGGCGGGAGCTGGCAGCCGTCGACCGTGGCGAGGGTGCTTCAGCGAATGGAACAGAACTCGGCAACATGACGCCCTGGTGCTGCCGGCGAGGCTCCGCGCTCGACATCAACCGCCGGCCAACCACGAAGCCTCAGACTCGCCGTTGGCGACCTCGGCGACGGAGCCTCAGACCGACCGCCGGGCGACTTCCGCAGGTCGCGCACGAAGACATCGTCGTGTTTGTTCGGTGTCGTGGGAGACGAGGTCGTCGCGCCGGCCAAGAAGCTCACGTACCGGCCGTTAGCGGCGGACCGGGCTTGGCCCTCCTTGATGTGGCACATCGGGATACCCAGCGCTCTAACGACCCTTCGCCCAAACGAGACCTCTTTCGGTCCCTCGGGTTCTCCGGTTGCCCCTGAGCCCGGCCGCCGCTCTCCGTTTGATCGTTCATCTGCTCGGCGGCCTCGGTGGCTTGGGCTGATGCAAGCGCCGGGCCATCGGCGAAGTGTCGGGTCCAGCGCTCGCCATCCCACCAACGCAGGCGACCACTATTCGAGGGTCCGGGTACCACTCAGATCTAGGGGACTCGCTCGACACGGGTCTGGTGCGTTCTACCCCCAGTCAAGTGCCCGGAGCAACCCGCGGGCCACCCCAGTATCAGATCGCCCGCAAGCTCAGAATCGTGGCGCGATGGCAGCTCGGCCGGCCCGGCGATCGCTCGCTGGGACGAGCTGTTCTTCCGACTTGCCGACCGGTTGGGCAACGGGCTACGGACGGAGCAGTGGCGGAGGGACGGAGAGCCGACGAACGAAACGCACGGTTGGTCCACGATCGATGTTCTCGTGCTTAGCCGGTGCCTGCGAGTAGGACAGTGGCTGCCCACCCGTCGAGCGACCGAGGGGCGAGCCCGAGCGCGTCGTGGGCGGCGTGCGCAGCAGTGATGAGTGCCGTGGCGGACGACGGCTTGTGCGAGAGGTCGTTGGCGAACAAGACGTGCGCAAACACGGCGTCGACGCCTTGTTGGCGCAGCCACAGGGTCCAGGTCAGTCGGTTGGCGAGCTGGTAGTAGGGCCCCGTCCATGCGTTTGGTGATCCGGCGGCGTCCAGCTCGCCCCGAGCATGGTCCAGCGCCTTGGTGATCGTGGCGATCGAGTCGGGGTCGGTGGCTGCGAGATCCCCGCCCGCGAACTCGCCGGGGTGAGCCTTGGCCTCCACCAGAACGACCACCTTCTCGCCGGTGGGGTGATGCGCCAGCGCGAGCGCGTCCCATGACGGACCACCCCGCCTCGGCCACCAGTCGTTGGCCTTTGCCGCGAGAGCCTCGTGGCCGATCGCTGGCCAGAAGGTGCGGTCCCGTGCCTCGGCATACCCGTCGGTGGCCAGTGGCAGCCCGCCACTGGAGCGTCGCGCCTGCCAAGGCGGGCAATGCCCCGCACA
>CAVWLK010000073.1:0-6649 GCA_963755675.1 uncultured Actinomycetes bacterium | reverse complement strand
TTTTTATGTTTATGTAGCATTTGACAACTCTCGTATTGCTCGCGGTCCTCCGCGCCGGCCGGCACCCGGCTAGACCTCGCGCTAACCGCCGCCGCTCGACCCGAACGGCTCACGGAATGGGGGCTGCCGGGCACCCGATGCTGCCACCGCTTCGCACTTCGATGCGCACTCCGCAACGTCGATGCAGTCGCAGTCGCGGCTCGCGGCCAAAATCGCCCGCATCGTCTCGGCCGGCCGCCGCGGCCGCCAGCTCGGCCAGCTTCGCGTCCACCAGCGTCCGCCAGCGGCGGCGCTGGGGCACACCTCGGGCTGCTCCAGGAGCCGGCGGATATCGGCCAGACTGAAGCCGAGCTCACGGCAGAAACCGATCACGGTCAGCTGCTCGATCGCCTCGGGCTGGTAGCGCCGCCGCCCGCCCACGCGGGCCGCCGGCGCCAGGAGGCCTTCCTGCTCGTAGTACCGGAGCGCCGAGGTGCGTAGGCCGGCGCGCGCCGCCAGCTGGCCGATCGTGAGCAGCTCCCCCTCCATGGCCAC
The DNA here is from genome assembly GCA_963755675.1 of uncultured Actinomycetes bacterium. GTDB lineage: Bacteria > Actinomycetota > Thermoleophilia > Gaiellales > JAICJC01 > JAICYJ01. Next base: position 6,115 of record CAVWLK010000073.1, on the reverse strand, counting down.
AGACTACCTTGACTTCAGAGTCGACTTGAAGTGGCACGATGGCTGGGAAGCCCAATCCGATGAAGGAGGAGCAATGTGCGACACATCCGTCGACGTCGCCTGCATGCTGAGCAGCGCCGACCTCACCCGACAGCAGGACCGCTGGGCGCTGCTTCGGGCCGGCGCCGAACTGGAGCGCACCGAAACCGCTGACGGCCTGCGCGTCCGCTTCCGCGGCGACCCGTCCGTCGAGCGCGAACTGCGCGCCCTGACGGCGATCGAGAACGCGTGCTGCGCCTGGGCGCACTGGCGGGTGGAGACGGCGGCCGGCGAAGTGGTGCTCGACGTCACGTCGAGCGGCGACGGGGTGGCCGCCGCGCAGGCGCTGTTTGCCTAATTGCCGTACTCGTCGTGGCGGCGCACCCAGTGCTGGCTACGGCCGTCCTCGTCGCGCCCCTTGGGCACCGTGTCCAGGTAGTGGTAGGCGGTGTTGAACATGTCGATGCCACGCTCGTAGGCCGAGTAGGTGTGGTACACGTCGCCGGCGTCGTCTTGGTAGAAGACGCTCATGCCCTCGCGTTCGGTGACACCGGTGGGCCGGACGCGGTAGTTGTAGTAGCCGCCCTGCTCCGCCCCCTGCGGCGTGAACGAGACGTTGAAGTCGCGGTTGAACTCGCTGCCGGCCGACGAGTACCAGCGAAAGCTCCAGCCCATCCGCCGCTGATAGGCCTCGATCATGGGCAGCGGGGCGATCGAGACGGCCACCATGGTCACGTCGCGGGCGTTCAGGTGGACGATGATCGGGTCGAAGTTGTCGGCCCAGTACGAGCAGCTCTTGCAGCCCGCGTCCCAGTCGGCGGGGTACATGAAGTGGTAGACGATCAGCTGGCTGCGCCCGTCGAACAGTTCGGGGAGGGTGCGCATGCCGTCCGCATGTTCGAACCGGTAGGGCTTTTCGACACGCTCCCAGGGCAGGTCGCGGCGGGCGGCGCTTAGCTCGTCGCGAGCGCGAGTGAAGGCCTTCTCGCGCTCGAGCAGTTCCACGCGGGAGGCCAGCCAGGCGTCGTGGTCGACGATCGTGTGTACCAGGGTCTCAGTCATGCGCGGAGTCATAGCAGCGCCGGCGCTAATATTCAACAATATGGTTGAACGACCCTCGCTCGATCGCGTCTACGGCGCTCTCGCCGACGGCACCCGCCGCCGGCTGCTGGCGCAGCTGCGGGCCGGCGAGGCGCGCATCACCGACCTGGCAGCGCCACTGCCGATGTCGTTCGCGGCGGTGGCGCGGCACGTGTCGGTGCTGCAACAGGCCGGGCTGGTCGCGCGCGAGGTGCGCGGGCGCGAGCACTGGCTGTCGCTGCGCGAGGGGGCGCTGGACGACGCGGAGGGCTGGATCTCCGAACAGACGGCGTTCTGGCAGGGCCGCGCCGAGGCCCTGGAACGGCAGCTGCGACAGTGACGGCCCGCGTCCAGCGCGTGCTGCCGGCGCCGCCGGAAGTGGTCTACGAGCACTGGGTCAGCGCCGACGCCCTGGCCAGGTTCATCTGTCCGGCGCCGGGTCGGGCGGAGGTGGCGATTGACCCGCGCCCGGGCGGGACGCTGCGGATCGTGATGACATTTCCCGAGTGGACGAGCGTGATCGAGGGCGAGTACCTGCAGCTGGAGCGCCCACACGCGCTCAGCTTCAGCTGGCGCACGCCGCGCGGCGTGAACAGCGTGGTCTCGGTCGCCTTAGAACCGCACGGCCAGGGCGAGACGCTGATGACGATCACGCACAGCCGGCTGCCGGCGGACACGCTCGACGACTACCAGCGTGGCTGGGGGGGCGTGGCCGAACAGCTGATCAGAGGTCTGACTGCAGCCTGACCCCGCACGCCCCGCCTGGCCCCCGGCCGTCTGCCGACAGACGCCACTTCCGGGTCAGAAGCCCATCCCCGGCCGCATGTCGGCGGCCGTCGCGGCGTTGCCGAGGAACGTGGTGATCCCGAGCGCCTCCTCGACCGAGCGCAGCATCGAATAGTGCGTGTAGAACGTGGGATCGGCGACCGGCTGGACGCCGGCGGCGATCGCGATCGTCATGACGTGGCAGGACGGGTCGGTGTTGGCCGGGTCGGCGCAATCCTCGCCCGGCGTGCCGCCCTGGCCCTCGTCGAACGTCACGAAGATCAGCGTCTGGCCCGCCTGGTAGTCGGGCGTCGCCTGGATCGATTGGATCGTCCCCGAGAGCCAGGCGTCCATCGACTGGGTGAACGCGTCGGGGTTGCTCGCCCCGGTGCAGCCCGTCTGCCAGTGGTGGTTGTGGCACTGGTTGGGCGTGATCCACGTAAACGCGGCCGTCGGGAGCGCGGTCGCCCCGATGTCCGACGCCGCCATCGGAAGGTCATTCAGCAGGCAGTCCGCCGCAATGGCGGGATACCAGAACGCGGGATCGTGGCCATGCTTGTAGTGGGCGCCCTTGCCGCCGCAGTTCGCGCCCATCGACTCCTCGAGGTCGTTCCAGGACGGCACCTGCTCGTAGATCGACGGGGCCGTGTTCTGCATATCGACCCCGGTCACGAACCCCGACGTCGCCGCCATGTAGTTCGGCTGGCTCGGATGCGTCTCGTTGTGGAAGTTCGTCGCGAGGGCGCAGTCCGAGGCCAGCATGTTCAGGTAGGGCGCGTTCGCGTTCCCGATCGCGTCGTCGTAGGAGAAGTTCTCCTCCATGATCACGACGACATGCGTGTAGGTCGCCGGCGGACCGGGCAGGAGGCCGCACGGATCAGGCGCCGTCGTCACTGCCGCCGCGGCGCTGCCGCCGAACGGGACGAGCACGGCCACGCCTGCCAGAACGAGGACGCCAAGCCACCGTGCGCTTCGAAGCAACGTGCCCATCTCCGGACCTTACCCGACCCGAGGCCTGGCGCCGCAGTGAATCAAGCAGCAGCGGCTATCCAACGAGGTGGAGGGCGGTGAGTTTCTGGCCCAGGCTGGTCGCGGTGTCGGTGCCATCGACGCGGATCCGGTCGAGGGTGAATCGCCCCTGCCTGGGGTGGGCGACGCCGTAATTGGTAGTGGTTGCTGCGATGTAGCCGGCCGAGCGAACCGTGGCGATCACCGACGCGTTGTACCGTCCAGCCGGGTAGCAGAAGTAGTTCACGGGGATGTTGAAGAGACGCCTGAGGGTTCGGCGGGACTGTTCCACCTCGCGCAGCATCGTGGACGCCGGGAGCGTGGTCAGGTCTGGGTGGCTGAAGGTGTGGGAGTCGATCTCCCACCCCGCGGCGATCATTGCCTGCACCATGTGTGGGCCGAGCCCGTAGGTGCCGGCGTGGAGGTGGCTGACGATCAGGTTCAGGACGCCCGGCCAGTGATACCGGCGGAGGGTGCGCGCGGCGTTGGTGAACTGGCTTCGATAGCCATCGTCGAACGAGAGCACGATCGGATGGATGGGAAGAGTCGCGCCGTTCTCCCAGTAGGCCCACACCGCTTGCAGGGTTACCGCGTGAAAGTGGTGTGCTGCCAGGTACCGCATCTGATCCGCGAAGGCGTCAGCGGGCAGGTAGAGCTCGGGTACGGGGCCCCGGGTGGCGGAGCGTCGATCACGTGGTACATGAGGATCGGCACCGGTTGTCCGGGCCGAGCGGAGGGACCAGCCTCGGTCGTGGACGGCGGCGTGACGGCGCGCGAGTGCGCGGCCGAACCCGCTCGTGAGGTCATCGTCGGGTGACCCGGGCCGCCGGCCAGGACGTGCGCAGTCGCGTAGCCGGCGATCCCAAGGATGATCGCGAGTGTGATCCATCGTCCCGCGAAGACCGACCGATTGGCGCGGCGGGGACGGCGCGACCCAGACTTCCCCACTGTGCGGGCGATCGTACCAGACGCCACGAGATGCTCCGTCGGCGCAGCAGATCGTTCGAACGAGCGTCAGGGGTGGCCGGTGTGGTGCTACTGGTGGGGGTGGTTGCCGGCGTTGGCCGAGCCGGCGCTGCTGTGTCCGTTGCTGGCGGTGGTGGATGTGGTGGCGCCGTGGTCGTTGTGGCCTGAGCTCGCGGTCGAGCCGGTGGTCACGCCGGAGCCGCTGGTGCCGCTCTTGCCAGGGTTGGCATTGCCGCCGCCTTGGGGAGTGGTTTGCGTCTTGCCGGGCGGATTGGCGGCGTGGCTCTTGCCGCCGCTGGCGAGGGTCGAGATCGTCGCTCCCTTGTCGCGCCCGGTCGCGGTGGTTGTGTGGGCGAGCGTCGACACCGCCTTGCCGTGCCCGTTGCTGGAGCTGCTGTGCGACGCGGCGCGTCCATGCGTGTTGGGGTGGGTCTTGGCATGCGCGTTCGCGCCCGGGACGCTGACGCCGACTCGCGCCAGTGCGTGGGCGGCGGTCGATTGCGCCGCTCCGGGCAGGTCACCGGCATACGCCAGGCCGCTGGTGATCGCCAATGACGCCGCGGCCACCGCCGCGACCATGCCCACTCGGATCCGACGCTTCATCTTGACCCTCCCTTCCGTCCGCTGGCCAGCGGCGGATGACCAGCAGATACGTGCGATCTCGTCGACGCTGCGACGCTCACTGGAGAGCTCGCTGGTGAGAGCGGGCGCCCGCAATGTGCCCAGGAGCGCCGCCAGCTCGCGGTCCTCCCGGCGCGCCGAGCGGCCCTTGACCACGTGCTCGTCTGAATCGAAGCTGTGCCAGAAACCGCGCATCTATCTGGAAATCGGGCGACGACCGGCCAGCGTTACACCGGTCCCGCAGCAGTCAGAGCGCAGGATCCCCCGCGGCCCGGGTGTCTCCGGGACATAGGGCCTTCACCTTCCACATGGCGCGCGCCCGCTGACGCAGGGTTCCCGACCACGCTTCGCGCTGCCAAGCGGGGCGAGGAATGGGCGGTCGCCGAGCTTTGGCGCGACCTTCATCCACGGCTGCTGCGCTATATGCGAGCCTCGACACGAGACGGGTCGGCGGACGACCTCGCCTCCGACGTCTGGATCGAGGTGGCTCGCGGGCTGGGCGGCTTCGAGGGGGACGAGCAGGCACTCTGGGGATGGGTCTTCACCATCGCCTGGCGGCGACTGATCGACGCCAGGCGGCGAGCTTCGCGGCGAAGGACAAACCCCATCGAACCGGTCGCTCAGGCCCAGCTCGCCGGTACCACACAGGCCGACTTTGAGGCTCAAGAAGCGCTCGAGGAGGCGCTTTCCCTGGTCGCGGATCTTCCCCGCGCCCAGGCCGAGGTGGTGCTCTTGCGAGTTCTTGGCGACCTCAGTGTCGAGACGACCGCGCAGATCCTCGGCAAACGACCCGGCGCCGTCAGGATCCTCCAGCACCGGGCGTTCGCCCGGCTTCGCGGACAGCTCCGCTCGAGATACTGACCTTCGCCTACTGCACGAACGTCACGCAGTAGGTGCTGTTTGGCCCGAATGGGCCGCCGCACTTGGGCTGCTGGTGAAACTGGTTGACCTTGCCGAAGTCGTGTGCCGTCGTCGGGTAGTCGACACCGTAGGAGAACGACCCGTCGGTGTTCTGCGTGTACCACGGATAGATGCAGAACGGCCCGCCATAGGAGGTGCAGGTCGATCCCGTCTCGGACGGGTCGAGCACCTCGGCCTTGCCGCCGTAAGTCGCTGACCACCGCCCAGTGCGCCGGGTGCGATCCGTTGGCGAAGGTGACGTTCAGGATATGGATCGGCGGTGACTGGCTGGCCCAGGCCGGCGCGTCGTACGAGAAGCACGTCGGATCGCCCGGCGAGCAGAACTGGGCATGGGGGCTGGTGAAGCTCGAGGTGTGCCCGATCTCCCAGACAAACCCATTGGGCGTGTCGTTGACTGCACCCCACTTGAGCGCGTTTCCGACCTTCTGCACGCTGTAGGCCGGCATCAGCGGCCCGTCGCTCTTCGAGTTGAGGACGATCGTCCCGGAGCCGCCGGTGGTCAGGTCGGTGACATTGATATGCCAGCCGTCCTTCGCGGATGTCAGGAAGTATGAACGCGGATCGTGTCGCCGGAGTGCATGACCAGCGGAGCTTGCGCGGAGCCGTTGGTGAACACGGGGTTGAATGCCGCCGGCTCGTGGTAGTTCGGCTTCTGCCCGGTGGTCGTCAGCTTCCACACCGGCGAGCAGACGGTGTACGCGCCGGGGTCGCGGGCGACCGTTATAGGCGCCGTTCG
>CAVWLK010000072.1:0-17838 GCA_963755675.1 uncultured Actinomycetes bacterium | reverse complement strand
CGGCAAAACCGGGGATTGAGCGGCTCGGCGACGCGCTTGATCGTGCTGCCCTTACCAGCCGCGTCGCGTCCTTCAAAAAGCACGACCACCCGCGCACCCTCGTCGCGCACCCACGTCTGCATACGGGCGAGCTCCACCTGCAGCCGTCCGAGCTCGGCCTCATAGACTGCTCGCCGCAAACGGTGTCGCTTCTCCGCCACCCCTGGATCCTACGCGCCGCCCCGGGTATCTTGTGCGCCCATGGCGTAGGCTGTGGACGCTCGCGTAGCTGGCGCCGGCGACGCGGCCGGGGTCGTGAACAATGGGAGCCTGGATGGGACTGGAGAGTTCTCGCAGCCGAAGCGCCGCACCGCCATTGAGGGTGGTGATCATCGGCGGTGGAGTGGCGGCGCTCGAGACGATGTTTGCCCTCCGCCACCTCGCGGAGGAGCGGGTCGAGCTCACCCTCGTGTCGGCCGACTCGGAGCTGCGCTACCAGCCAGCGTCGGTGGCGGTGCCGTTCGGCCGTGGTGAGGTCTTCCGCTACTCCCTCTCCGACGCGACCGGTGAAGCCGGTGCGCGCCTTGTCCACGACGCGCTAAGCGAGGTGGATGCGGAGGGCCATCGCGCAATCACCCGTGCAGGCCAGGAAGTTGGCTACGACGTCCTGGTGATCGCGATCGGTGCCCATCGCCGGCCGGTGATGGAGGGGGCGATCGCCTTTCGAGGGGAAGAGGACACCACCGAGATCGAGAAGCTCCTCGGCGAGATACGAGTTGGCACTGTGAAGCGTGTTGTGTTCGCGCTCCCCCGCGGGGCCTCGTGGGCTCTCCCGCTCTACGAGCTCGCGTTGCTGACCGCGACGTACGTGGCGGAGCACCATGTCGAGGGCGTGTCCTTGGCGCTTGTGACACCAGAGGAGCGGCCGCTCGTGCAGTTCGGCGGTGAGGTCAGCGAGGCCGTCGCTAGCTCCTTGGCGAACATCACGTCGTCCTTCATCCTGCGGCCTATCCCGCGGCGATCTCCGGAAACCATCTGGCGGTGGTTCCGCGGCGACGATCCCGGCGGATCGCGTTGTCTGCATTCCGGCGGCGGGCGGGATCCCGATCCCCGGTATCCCATCGACGCCCGACGGGTTCCTCTCGGTCGATGATCTCGGCCGCGTACGGGGAGTCGATGACGTCTACGCGGCCGGCGACATCACGTCGTACCCGATCAAACAGGGCGGGATCGCCGCTCAGCAGGCCGACCTCGTGGCCCAGGTGATCGCGAACCGCGCCGGTGCGACGCTTGGCGACCCGCCGCCGCTTCGCCCCGTCCTGCGCGGGCTGCTCATCACCGGAGGGCAGCCGAAGTACCTCCTCGCCCAACTCGGCGGCGGACGCGGTGACACCTCCACCAGTACCAACGAGCCCCTGTGGTCACCCGGCGGCAAGGTCGCCGCACGCTACCTCGGCCCATATCTCGCGCGTGCACCACACCAACCCGCCGAGAATCCACGCAAACCACGCTAATCGGGACACCGCCGCAGCTACCGCCCGAGGCCCGGGCGGTTCAGCGTCGGCGACCGCGTGGGAAGTGCTCGACCGTGACATCCGGTCCCGGGTAGATGACGGATTCGCGGCCATCGTCCCACCGCACGAGATACGGGCCCCCCGCGCCACGGACCTCGAGGATCTCCGCGTCACGGGCGGGCTCTCCCAGGTGATGAGCGTGGACGACGAGACGGTCGCCGGCGACGGGGGTTGCGGTCGGGCTGCGCGTCATTGCTTCCTCCTGATTGGTGTCGTAAAGATGAGGCATCCGCTGTCTGCTCACTCAGTTCCCACCAGGGTAAGCACCGCGCTCTCCGCGGGCATCGGGGATTGTCGCAGGCTCGCGTGGACAACTACGGATCCGCCGATTCGATACCCTCGGGCGGGCTAACGCCGAAGTCGAGGAGTCGGAGTTGCTGCAGCAGGTTCCGATCGTCCCCAGGTCGGTCGATGATTACGCAGGCGTCGTTGCCGCGGAGGTGCTGGACGAGTTGCGCACGTTGGCGGCACCATTTCGGGGTGCTCGGGTGGCGCATGTCAACGCGACTGCGTACGGGGGTGGGGTGTCAGAGCTGCTCCACTCCCTGGTGCCGCTGTACCGCGGGATGGGTGTCGAGGCCGACTGGCTGGTGATTCCGGGGGATCCCGAGTTCTTCCGGGTTACCAAGCGGATCCACAACGGGCTGCAGGGCGCCCACATCCGGCTCTCGCAACGCGAGAAGGACGTCTACCTCGCTCACAACCGGGTAATCGCAGAACTGTTGGATCCGGGCTACGACTTCGTGCTGATCCACGATCCGCAACCGGCAGCGGTACGGAGCCTCGTTGCCAATCCGACCGGGCGCTGGGTCTGGCGATGCCATATCGATACGTCCCATCCCAACGCCGGTGTGCTCGAGTTCATGGCGCCGTTCCTGCACGGCTACGACGTACGTGTGTTCACGCTCGACGAATTCGTGCCGGACGACATGCGGGGCAGTCGATACGCGCTGGTTCCCCCCGCCATCGACCCGCTCAGCCCCAAGAATGCGCCGCTGCCGCCGGCCCTCGCACGACGGATCGTGCAATGGACGGGGGTAGAGCTTGATCGCCCGCTGATCACGCAGGTGTCGCGGTTCGACCCCTGGAAGGACCCGATGGGAGTCGTTACCGTGTTCCGCCGAGTCCGGGAGGTCGAGCCGCTGGCGCAGCTTGCGCTGGTCGGGCAGATGGCGCTCGACGATCCACAGGGATGGGAGGTCTACCGGGGCATCGTCGAGGACACCGCGGACGACCCGTCGATCCACCTCCTGACCAACCTGACCGGGATCGGAAACACGGAAGTCAACGCGTTTCAGAGCCACTCGGACGTCGTGCTCCAGAAGTCGATCCGCGAGGGATTTGGCCTGGTCGTCTCGGAAACACTCTGGAAGAGGACGCCCGTGGTCGCCGGCCGCGCGGGAGGCATCCCGATGCAGATGCCGCCCGGCAGCGGCGGCTACGTCGTGGACACAGATGACGAATTCACCCAACGGGTAAGTGAGCTGCTCGCCGACCCCGAATCCGCGCGGAACCTCGGCTCGCGGGGACGCGCGCACATTCGCCACCACTTCCTCACCACCCGGCTTCTGGCGGACGAACTCCGGCTGCTCGGCTCACTCTAGATCCCATGAGGCTGTCCATCCGTGGGCACGGGGATGCGATAAGTTGTGGGTAGGCCGAGTCCGGAAGGGACACGACAATGACCGACCAGATCGCGATCGTCGCCGAGATACGACCCGGCAAACGGAAGGACCTCGAACGCATGCTCGCCTCCGGCCCGCCGTTCGACCTGTCCAAAGAAGGGTTCGAGCATCATGAGGTGTTTCTCGGCGACACGGACGTCGTCTTCGTGTTCACGTGCCCGGGTGGGCTAGCCGAGGTCGAGCGCGTCGCGCGTGAGCCGGCGGTGCTCAGCAAGCTGACGGCGCTCACAGACGTCCTGCAAGCGCCGCGTCTGCTCCAGCAGACGTTCTTCTGGCACGAGACCCGCCGAACCTAGCCGGTGCTGGGAGAGTCCGGCGCGGCGCAGGAGGGTATCATCGGTCGTGTGCCAAGTTTCGCGCTGGTCGCCGCCGTAGACGAGGCGTCTATGGAAGATGTCCGGTTTCAACTCCGTACGGTGCCGCCGTTCGACCTTCCCCTCGCCGGCATTGATGGCCACCAGGCCTTTCTCGGAGAAGAACACGCGGCGTTCGTGTTCTGGGGCAGCGACGCCGAAGCCGCGCTTGTCCGCGTGTCTGGTCGCGCCGACGTACGCGAACGGGTTACCCACGCAGCCGCCGGTTTACGGGCGCCGCGCAAGCTGGAGTCGACGTTCGAATGGCAACGCCAGGGGGACGGAGTCGGCCCACCCGATCGCGCGGTGGCCATCATCGCACGCGGCGTCGGCGAAAACTCCCACACCGCATCGGCCGGCGGCGCTGGGCTGGTGGAGGCGCTTGGGGGTGCTCTTCAGCGACTGCGGATCTTCACGGGAGACGGCACAGGCCTGACAGTGGTGGAGCGCACCGTGGGAGACGTGGCCCGGGGGACGGTATTGCCGCGACGACTGCTTGCAGGTGCAACAGCGGTGTCGCCGCTCAGGCCGCTGGAGACACTGAGCGAGACGTATTGGTTCGAGTCAGGCGCTCAGCTGGCGCCCTGTCCCTCCGACGGCATCGTGCAAGACTGATGACGGCGGCGGAGAGCATTCCGCCGCCGATCAGGATGACTGCAGCGAGTCGACCCAGCATGGGCTTGCGCTATCTCGCGTGCGACGCATCGGCCGATGCCCCGACCTTGCTCGTCACGGGAACCGCCAGAACCGGGCACGGCGCAATGTGGAGGAGGTCCTGGGTGGTGCTTCCAGCACCGCGCCGGTGATCGGGGAACGTCCCCGGCAGGCGATGATGATGACATCCGAGCCATACTCCTCGGCGCCCTTTGCGATGGCGCTTGCCTCGTCGCCCATCAGGCTGGACGACAGCTCGAGGTGCGCGTCAATGCCGGTGTGCCGCAACTCTTCCACCTGGCCTTCTGCGACCCGCTGCTGCTCCGGCTCGAGGGCATGGACGACGACATGGACCGCGACGACCGTCGTTCCGGTCGCGATCTCTCGCACCGCGTCGATGGCCGGCCGCGACTGTTCGGTTCCGTCTAGGGCTAGCAGGATCTTCGAGAACACGTCCGTCTCCTTTCATGCGTTGGGTCTCCACGGTATGCATCAGGCACGTGCGAGCCATCGGGGACTCCGCGGTGATCGACTTCGGGTTTTCGGCAACCGCGCTGAGCGGCGGAGGCGTTGATCCGGATCGTTCGCCGTGGCCGGCACACAGCCCCGCTCGGCTCATCGAGTTCTGGTTCGTGTCAGCCATGAGGACTGAACGATCGAGGTGGTTGGTCCTTGTTCGGCCGCGCGCCGTCAGGGAATCACGAGCACGGACCCGGCCGCGTGGTGAGCGACGCGTTCACTGACGCTCCCGAGCGCGTCGACCCCCGTCCGGCCGCTGCTTCCGACGATGGTGAGGTCCGCGGCCGCGTTCGCCAGTACGGCGGCGGGATCGCCGCTGACGCGGCTGACCGTGGTCGCCGGAGCCGCCGGCTCCGGGCGCCGAATCGACCCATCGCCGACGACGAGCACGCTGACCGGTCGTCCGAGCCGTGCGCCGACTTCCTCTCCCACAGCCAGCGCTCGATGGGCTGCGGCCGAGCCGTCGTAGCCAACGACAATCGTGCGCGGGAACGCAGACGAGGGCGCCGCGAGCTTGCGTGCGAGGAGCACCGGAGTCCGCGGAGCATGGGCAAGATCCGTGGCGAGGCTGCCGAGGACAATGCCCCATGCCCGATTCGCGTGTCGCGCTCCGACGGCGACGAGTGTTGCGCCTTCCTTCTCGAGGAGCTCCCTCGTCATCGAAATCGCGGGCCCGTCGACGACGATCTGCCGTGGCTCGCGTCCGCTCAGGGACCGAGCCGCCTTTTCGACCAGCTTCTCGATCCCCTCCTGATAGATGGTGTAAGCGCTGCCATACGGCGCGACACCGCCGACCGTGTGCACCGTGTCGACGATCCCGAACACGGTGAACCGCGCTTCCGCCGGCGCGAGGGCGTTTGCCTGCGCAACCGCCTCGGTCGACTCGTCGCTTCCGTCGACGCCGCAGAGGACGCGGTCGAACACGTGAATCGGGTCGATCGGGTGTCCGCTCGCCGGCTTTGCGGTCTCGGAGCTCATGGCCGCCTCCCGCCGTTCGTCGGGCTGCCGTCGCCGCGATGCCAGGTATAGACCTCCTCGAGCATGCGGGGAGCCTTGACGGCGCCGACCATCTTGACAGCCTCGAGCAGGAGCCGTTGATCTGCGGCGAGCTTTCTGACCGCCGGCAGCGGATCGTCCCCCTCGAAGAGGAACACGACGTCCTGGTCGCCCAGGTAGACGGCGTGACGATCGAAGCCGGCCTGCTCGGGATCGAAGGGTGGGCCTTCGGCGAAGCGCTTCTGCAGATGCTCTCGTTCCTTGGGGTCGAAGTGGGCGCTGAATGCGATGCGGGTGCTCACGTGCCGGTCCTCCTTGCACGGGTGGGTGACTCGTGTGTGGGTCCACACTAGGGCCGGATGACCTCGACCGCGTCCGGGAAGTCCCGCAGCGACCGCTTCGGGTTTCGCCGGATCTTCGCCTCGGCTCAGGCGGGCTGTTTACACTCCCGAAATGGCGACCACCGCCTCGGATTCGTCCAGGCTCCAGTTCCTGGTTGAAGCCGGAATCACGATCGCAAGCGGGCTCGATCTCGACCGCATGCTGGAGCGGATCGTCGAACTTGCCTGCCGGCTGACCGACGCTCGGTACGGGGCGCTGGGTGTGATCGATCCGTCCGGACGGCGGCTGGAGCGGTTCATCACCCACGGCGATCGACCCTGACATGCGCCGGGCGATCGGGCCCGAGCCGATGGGCAAGGGGATCCTTGGAGTACTGATCACCGATGCCCGCTCTCTGCGCCTGGCGGACATTGGGGCCGATCCGCGATCCGTCGGCTTTCCCGATCACCACCCGCCGATGTCCACATTCCTTGGCGTGCCGGTCAAGGCGGGGGACTCGGTGTTCGGGAACCTCTATCTGACCGAGAAGGCCGACGGCGAGTTCACCGCCATCGACGAGCAGCTCGTGACCGTGCTGGCGGCCCAGGCGGGAGTTGCAATCGAGAACGCCAGGCTGTTCGCAGAGTCGAAGAAGCATGCGGCCACCCTGGAGCGAGCGGTAACCCAGCTCGCCGTCGTTGCCGAGATCAACGATGCGATCCTGTCCGGACAACCGATCGAACCGGTACTCGACCTGATCGCAGATCAGCTGCGACAGAGCATCGGCTGCCGCCTCGTCTCCGTCGCTCTCGTCGACGCGGCCTCGGACATGATTCGGGTTCGGGCGGCGGCCGGGGACGGCGCCGTAGAGATTCGTGGGGTTGAGGTTCCGCTCTCACGGTCAAAGGGAGGCATTGTCCTGGCCGCGCAGCGAACGGTTGTGGTCCATGACCTCGGTTCCGACCCTCAGGTAAACCAGGCCGTCGTGGAGAAGATCGGAGTCAGGTCGGGACTGTACTGCCCCGTGGTCTTTCGCGACCAGGGAGTGGGGGTGCTGGTCGCGTATGACCCTGTGGAGCACGACCTGTTCGACGAGGATGACGTTCATGTCGCGGAACTGTTCACCGCGCGGGCGGCGCTCGCCCTCGGGATGAGTCGCGCCCTCGCGTCCGAGCGCGAACGCTCGAAGGCCGAACAGTCCCTCGTGACGGCGGAGCAGCGACAGGAGTCGCAACGCGAGATGCTGCGGCGCGTCGTCGGAACGCAGGAGGCAGAGCGCCGCCGGATCGCACGCGAGCTCCACGACGATACCGGCCAGGCGCTGGCCTCCGTGTTGATCGGTCTCCGGCGAGCCGAGGAGCTCGAAGACCCTACGGAGGTTCGGCAGGTTCTTGCGGATCTCCGAGAGACGATCACCGCCTCGATTCGAGATCTGCGCGCTTTGGCGGTCGAGTTGCGGCCGACTGCGCTCGATGACTTCGGCCTCGGTGCCGCACTTGAACGGCTCGTAGACACGTTCGGCCGTCGAACGGGACTGGCCATCGACCTCCACGTCGACGGTCTCGAAGAGCGACTGCCGGAGGCGACGGAAACGGCCCTGTACCGAATCGTCCAGGAGTCGCTCACCAACATCGCCAAGCATGCGGGCGCAGGACGCGCCAGCGTCGTGCTGCAGGGACTCGGCGATCGGGTGGTGGTGGTGATCGAGGACGACGGCAGAGGATTCGACCCGACCGGGCCGTCGGCGGGACTCGGGCTGGTCTCGATGCGGGAGCGGGCTGAGCTCGTCGGCGGCAGCATTCGCGTCGACTCGCGCGAGGGCAGCGGCACGACAATCGCGATCGAGGTACCGGCGTGATTACCGTGCTCATCGTCGACGACCATGCCGTGCTCCGGGCAGGACTGAAGCTTCTGCTCGATCGCGAGGACGACCTGGAGACCGTCGGAGAGGCGGCGGACGCGCGCAATGCCGTCTTCCTGACGCGACGCCACAAACCCGGCGTCATCCTGCTCGATGTCACCATGCCCGGCCGAAGCGGCCTCGACGTGCTGCCCGAGCTCCTCAGCGAGTCGCCCGAGTCTCGCGCGCTGATCCTGTCCATGGAGGATGACCCGTCCTACGTCCGCCAGGCGTTCGCTGCCGGAGCCAGCGGATACATGCTGAAGGAGGCGGCGGACGCCGAGCTGGTCGACGCCGTCCGGCGGGTCGCGGCCGGCGAGCAGTACGTGCATCCGACCCTCGGTGCCCGTCTCGTATCTCCGGCGGCCGGAGCCGTCGACCAGGACGAGCTATCGGATCGGGAGCGCGAGGTGCTCACCCAGCTTGCCCACGGCCACACCAACCACGAGATCGCCGAGCGGCTCGTGGTCAGCGTTCGCACGGTCGAGTCGCACCGGGCGCACATCATGTCGAAGCTCCGGCTCTCGACGCGGGCGGAGCTCGTGTCCTATGCGCTCCAGCACGGACTGCTGAAACGCCCGTAGTTCCCCGCACGTCTGCTCCGCGGTTCTCTCGATGCGCGCAGGCGGGCGCTGTACGACGATCAGAGAGATGGACGTGCAGCACGCAGTGGTATGGACAGGCGCCGGGACCGACAGGTTCGTCGGGAAGCTGGCCATGTCAGACGACGAGTTGATCCTCGACGGCACGACCACGACTCCCGAGCGACGGCATGGCTGCGTCCGGATTCCGCGGCCGGACATCCGTGGAGCCACGGCGGAGCGGGTCAACGGCGCCACTGCGATCCGCATCGTGGCGCTCGGGGACGTGTACCTCGTCGAGCCGGTGTCGGGAGGGCGCGGATCGGCGCTCTCCCTGGTCGCCCAGTTGAGCCGCTAGCCACAGCACCGAGATGGCGGTCCGAAGCGCGGCGGCCGTCGCGTTCTTCCCGCACCGTGATGGCGCGGCGGGCGTACCACCCGGCCAGCTCGCCGGTGGCGCCGCTAACCGTCGTGTCCGACGCCGAGCCTGGCTACGGCTTGTAGGTGGTGGAGCCGTTGGTCGGCCGTTTGAGGGTATCGATGTAGGCGATCAGGTCGTTGATCTCCGCCTTGGTGAGGATCCCTCCCCAGTGCGGCATGCTGACGAGCGGGTGCTTTCCAACGACGCTGCCGGATTCGATCACGGCGGCGATCTTCTGCGGTGTGTTGAACTGCTTGAAGAAGTCGGGCGTGCCCAGTGGAGGGATGGTGGTGTCCGGCGATTGCGGGTTGGGCACGCCGCCGAGGCCGTTTGGGCCGTGGCAGTTGATGCAGCTGAAGTTGATGTAGTCGATCGACCCGGCGACGGCCGATCCCTGCCCCTTGGGGACGGGCAGCGGGAGCGGCGTCGGGCGACGGGAGGAAGGCCGGCGTGCAGGTAGGCGACCAGGTCGGCGATCTGGGCCTTGGAGATGATCCCATGCCAGACCGGCATGAATGGCTTGGTCGGGTTGCTGGAGATGCCGCGGCCAGTGTTGATGATGTTGGTTAGCTCGGCCTCGGTCAAGCTGGGCGCGAGCGTGGTGAGCGATGGCACGTCCGGTGACACGCCGCCGCTGCCGTCGAACCCATGACACTGGTCGCAGCCGAAGCGGACGAAGTCGTGCGCGCCCGCGGCAACCGTGGCCGACACGGGCTTGGACGGCTGTCCGCCTGTGCTCCCCGTGGCTGACACTTGGGCGCCGGGCGGGGCGGGCTCAACCGTCGTGTTGGCAGCCCGGCCGCCGAGGTAGGCGAGGATCGGCACGGAGACGATGGCAATCAGGGCGAATAGCACCAAGATTGGCCGCGGCCCATCCCGAGTTCCGGTTTGAAGGCATCTGGCTCACTGTTGAAACCAACCAACGGGCGTTGCGAGGCCGACACTCCCCATCAGCCTCCGCGCGGGAGACACTTGCATCCGGCCTGGGGTAGACGAGCGTGACTCGACCGTCGTCTTCCCAGCGGACAAGGTACGGCCCCTCCGGACCTCGCGCCTCGAGCCCCACTGCTCATGGGTTCGACCTCCTCCTAGCTTGTCAACGGGACGGCTCCTGCCGGTGGCGGATCCGCGAGCAGCCGTGCCAGGTCGGTGATCGAGACAAATCCGATGACCTGGCCGTCGGCGACCACGAAGGCTCGTTTTATGGTCGACGCCATGAGTCGGTCGAGCGCCTCGATCGCCCCTGTCTCGCGTGTCAACTGGGGTACGGACTTGTAGGGAATCGAGACATCCTCACGTATGTTGTTGGCCATTCGCTGCGGGGGATGCGAGCGATTTCGCGAAACGGGAACAGTCCGCTGACATGTCCGTCCTGCACCACGGGATACGTGCTGTAGTGGCCGGCGGCCGTGGTGGTGTCGACGAACTCCGCGAGCGTGCTCTCCCCGTCGATCATCACCGGTTGGGTCAGCATCATGTTGCTCGATGCTGGAGGTCTTCAAACGCACGATGTGTTCGGGCTCGGTCGGCCTCAGCACTCGCGGCGGCGAGCAGGAACCAGGCGACGGCCGCCAGCCACAGTCCGCCCACCGAGCCTGCCGACACGAACGACAGGAACCCAACCGCGGCCAGGGCGACGGCGATTACCCGTGCTACGGATGCCGCGGCAACCGTGGCCACGTCGGCATCTCCCCGCATTCGCCACAGGAGTGCATGGAGGAGCCGTCCGGTCGCCAGGGGCAACGAGGGGAGCAGGTTGAACACGAGGAGGGTCAGGTTCACGACGCCGAGCCAGGTCAGGATCTCTGCGACAACCCTGGGAAGCTCGGATGGAGCGCCCATTGCCAGGAAGCCCAATCCGAGCACGAGACTGACTGCCGGGCCTGCGGCCGCGATTCGGAACTCCGCGCCGGGCGATGGGAACCCGGATCGCATCTCAGCGATACCGCCGAAGAGCCACAGTCGAATGCCCTCGATCTGGACGCCGTCCCGCCGAGCCTGCACCGCGTGTCCGAGCTCGTGCAGGATCAGTGAGAGGAAGAGCACGAGGGCGGCCAGCACACCCATGGCGGCGTACGTTGCGGCCGACCGGTGAGGCGCACTGGATGGAAACACGCCGGCTGCGAGCGTCCACACAATCAGCCCAAAGATCACCAGCCAGCTCCAGCTGATGCTGATCGGGATTCCTGCGATGCGTCCGAGTTTCACAGCGCGCCAGGTCTACGGGATTACGAGGACTGAGGAGCGTGCATGATGGGCGACGCGCTCGCTGACGCTGCCGAGTGCGTTAACGCCGGACTTGGCAGCGCTTCCCACCACGACCAGGTCGGCCACACTATGGGCGAGCACATCGCCCGGATCACCCTTGCACCGAACCACCGGCATTCCCAGGCGATCCGGCGCGCCTTCGAGGTCGCCGGTGCCGCCGACCCCGATCGCCGTCATGGAGCAGCCCAGCCGAGCGCCGATCTCGTGCGCTGATTCCAGCGCGCGGAGCGACGCCGGCGATCCGTCCACACCGACGGAAATCGATTGCGGAAACGCACCCACCTGATCGGTCGCGCGGAACCGCGCGAGGAACACCGGGCACGTCGGTACGTGGACGAGTTCGGTGGCGAGGCTGGCGAGTGCGATGCCCATCGCCCGGCTCTTTCTCTTGGCGCCGACCACGACGAGGCTTGGAGTCTCGCTGCCGATGAGCTCGCGAGTGATTTCCAGCGGCGAGCCGTCAACGACGATCTCCCTCGGCTCTCGGCCAGGCGCACACTGGGCCGCCGTGTGGACTGCCGTGCGCATGTCGTCCTCGATCGCGTCGAGCGCGCTGCCGTACGGCTCTGGCCACCCGGCTGGCATGGAGAGGATGTCGGCGACGCCAAATAGGACAAACTGTGACCCTGCGGGGGCCAGGCTGTGCGCCTGGCGCACGGCCTCGAACGACTCTCCGCTCCCGTCGATCCGCACATCACGCGCTCGAAGAGCCGGGAGGATGGCGGAACGGCCGAGCCGTCTCTCGGCACCGATTTCGCCGACCGGGCCACTCAGGATCCTTCGTCACTCGTTCGCGTTGCCAGTTGTCCGGCCGGGTTGCTCGGCGCCTCGCGTGGTTCTGGCGGACCAGCCAGCACCGCGCACGGCGCTCGATGAAGCACCGCATTCGTGACACTTCCGCGCATCAGGCCATGGATCGGTCCCCAGCCGTGGGCGCCGACGACGATCAGTTCGGCGCCGCGCTCTCTCGCGACCCGGCAGATCTCGTCAGCGGGCATCCCGGGCGCGACCACCGTCTCGACCTCCAGCCCGCGCAAGCTTGCACGCGCGGCCGCCTCATCGACGATCCGCCTTGCCCTCCCGTGCAGGAAGTCCATCAGGTCGACGTCGAAGATCGTGTCGGTGATCCCCAAGTCGTGCACGGGCGGCCATGCCGTCACGATCACGACTCGATCACCGCGCGCCTCGGCGAACTGCAGACCGAGCTCGGCCGCATCGCGGGAAGCCTGGGAGCCGTCCGTGCCAATCACAATGGTTGCCATGGCACCAAGCCTCGCGAGGTCGGCTCACCGGGGAATCGGGACGCCGCGGAACATCGGCGCGGGTAATCCGCAGCGCCTCGCCGGACACGTGTTGCACCCCGGGTTGAGGCGGCTCCGCCTCCAACCGACCGCATTAAGAGGAAGACGCGATCGATGACGGATGAGTTCGGGTTCCCCGTGCCGGATCTGCGGGCAGACCCCGATGCGACGCTCTACATGCGGCGCGACGATGCACCCATGAACGATGATCAGGTCAGATGCCGGCTGCAGGCGGCCGTTGGTCGCGTGGAGCGCTGTCCGCAGGACACGGCATGCCCGTTCTGGCGGGACGGGGAGTGCCTGATCGCGGGGCTGGATGCCGATCTGGAGGGCAATCCGGAGTTGGCGCAGATGCTGCTTCGGCTGCGCAGCCAGATGATCAGCGCGGAGCCTGCCTGGCGTCCGTTCGGAATGGTCGTGTCGCCCGCCAGGACGCGCAAAAAGGGAGGGACGTGATGTTCTCGACAATCGTTATCGCACTGGATGGCTCCGACGCCTCAGAACGCGCGCTGCCGCTGCTTCGGCAGCTGGGCGCGCCGGAGGGGGTTCGGTTGGAGATCGTGCATGTGCGCGAGGTGCTGGTCGGCCGGGCCGGGGGCCTGCCGCTGCATGCCAACGAGGACGAGCTGATCCACCATGTCAGGCTCGCGCGGCCGAGCTGGCCGAGGCGGGCTGCGACACGCAGATGCATATCGAGAAGACTGTTGGCGGTGGTCCCGCACGCGTCATCGCCGAGATCGCGGAGCGTTCCGCCGCCGATCTCATCCTCGTCGGCACGCGCGGCGACGGACCGGTTGCCGGCTTGCTGCTCGGCTCGGTCACGACGCGTCTGCTCCACGCCGCCCCGTGTCCGGCGCTCGTGACCCCGTGAACGGTCCGGGGCTGGGGCGAACAGCGGAAGCGTCTGCAACCGGTCCGTGGCCGCGCGTGCCGACGAGGATGAGATGGCGGCGACGCTCGCCGTGTCGGCGATGGGCCCGCCGCCGACAGTTTGTTCTGGATATACCACATGCGTGTCGTAGCCCGCCTTGGCCAGCTCGGCCGCGCGAGCCCTTTGACACGTTGCGGTCCAGCTCGTCCTCGTTGGCACTGCAGCGGCAGGCCCCCGCCGCCAACCAGCAGGCCTCGCGCACATGCACGATCTCCAACCGAACCCCCTCCGGCGCGCCCAGCCTGCCGAAGCAGCGGCAGCGCGCGCTTCGTGAGCATCAGAGCCATCCCAGTGCGATAACGATTGTCGAGAACATCACGTCCCTCCCTTTTTGCGCGTCCTGGCGGGCGACACGACCATTCCGAACGGACGCCAGGCCGGCTCCGGGCTGATCATCTGGCTGCGCAGCCGAAGCAGGTCTGCACCAACTCGGATTGCCTGCCAGATCGGCATCCAGCCCCGCGATCCACCCAGAACGGACATGCCGTATCATGCGGACAGCAGTCCGCGCCGGCCCGCATGCAACCTGGGTGAGAATGTTGACACATGGGTGTACCACAGATGGCACAGAAAACAAACTCATCCGTATCGATCACGGTCCCTTTTGCTCTTTAATGCGGTCGGTTGGAGGAGGCGGAGCCGCCTCGACCCGGGGTCGACGCCGTCTCCGGCGAGGCGCTGCGATTACCCGCGCCGTTCGCGGCGTCCCCGATTCCCGGTGAGCCGACCTCGCGAGGCTGTGGCAACATTGTGATTGGCACGGACGGCTCCCAGGCTTCCCACGATGCAACTCAGTCTGCTCGCCGAAGCAGCAGGCCGGTGATCAAGATCGTGATAGTGTGACGGCATGGCCACCGTCGCGGCTTGGGGATCACCGACACGATGCCGACGTCGACCTGATGGACTTCCTGCACGGGAGGGCAAGGCAGATGGTCCGTGAGGCGGCCGCACGTGCAAGCTTGCGCGGGCTCAAGGTGGTCGCGCCCGGGATGCCCGCGCTCGTGCCAGGCGCGACTGATCGTGGTCGGCGCCCACGGCTGAGGGACCAATACCATGGCCTGATCAGCAGGAAGTGTCACGAATGCGGTGCTTCATCAAGCACCGTGCGCGGTGCTGGCTGGTCCACCAGAACCACGCGAGGCGCCGAGGCAGCCGGCCGGACAAGCTGGCAACGCGAACAAGTGAGCGAAGGAGATTGGGCCCGGTCGGCGAAATCGTGCGAGAGAGCGGCTCGGCCGCTCCACCATCCTCCCGGCTCTTCGAGCGCGTGATGTGCGGATCGACGGGGAGCCGAGGCCCTGCGCCAGGCGCGGCCTCAGCAGGGTCACAGTTTGTCTATTTTGGCGTCGCCGACATCCTCTCCATGCCAGCCGGGTGGCCAGAGCCATACGGCAGCGCGCTCGACGCAATGGACCACGGCAGTCAGCACGGCGGCCCGTGTCTGGCCGAGAGCCAAAAGGACTAGCCGCTGCAAACAGCAAGAGATGGCAAGGTAGTTGTGGTCAGCGCCGAGGAGAAAGACCGGGCGATGGCAGTGCACTCGCCACTGCGCCACTGATTCCACGTACCAACATGCCGAAAAAATTATCGCGCGGTTCCGCGACCAGGTGGGTGCGTTTCCGATTTTGGGTCCGTGTGGACGGATCGCCGGCGTCGCTCCGCGCGCTGGAATCAGCGCACGAGATCGGCGGCTCGGCTGGCTGCTCCATGACGAGCAATGACACGCAACCTGAAGGCGCGCCGGGATAGGGGCGGCGATGCCGAGTGATCGTGCAAGGGTCGTGAGGCGATGTGTCGCCGGTGGGAAGCGCTGCCAAGTCCGGCGTTAAACACACTCGGCAGCGCGTCGTGCGCGCTCCTCAGTCCTCGTAATCCCGTAGACCTCAGCGCTGTGAAACTCGGACGCATCACAGGAATCCCCGATGCACCAGCTGGAGCTGGCTGGTCATCTTTCAGCTGATATATAGGAACTCGCAGCCGGCATGTTCCATCCTCACCGGTCAGCCGCGAGACCGGCTAAGCACCGCCGGCTGTGTCGGCCGCCCTCGTGCTCTTCCTCTCACTGATCCTGCACGAACTCGGACACGCGGTAGGCAGGACGCGTCATCGACAATGCGACTGTAGCTCGGCGGTTGTGGAAATGCACCATCGCCCGGCGCGGAGTTCCGAATCGCCACGGGCCCGGCAGTACAGTCTCGTGCTCGGATTGGGCTTCCTGGCAATGGCGCTCCATCCGAGCTTCCCCATGGCAGATCCTGACCTGGCTCCACGTCGTGAACCTGACCTCCTCGTGTTCAACCTGCTCCCCTCGTTGCGGGGGACGGCTCCTCCATGCACTCCTATGCGGGGAGATGCCGACGTGGCCACGGTTGCCGCATCCGTAGCACCAGGTAATCGCCGTCAGCCTGTCGTTGCCGGTGTCGGCAGGCTCGGTGGGCGGACTGTGGCTGGCGGCCGTCGCCTGGTTCCTGCTCCACCACGGCGAGTGCTGAGGCCGACCGAGCCCGAACACATCAGTGAGACCTCACATCGCGAACCTGGATCCTAACCCAACCGGTAAGATCAGACACTCGCGGAGTTCGTCGACCCACCACGGCCGCCGGCCACTACAGCACGTATCCCGTGGTGCAGGACGGACACGTCAGCCGGATATTTCAGTTTTCCGCGAAATCGCTCGGCATCCCCCGCAGTGAATGGCCGACGAACAGCACACGTGAAGGATGTCTCGATTCCCTACAAGTCCGTCAGTTGACACGCGAGACAGGGGCGATCGAGGCGCTCAACCGACTCATCGAGCCTTCGTGGTCGCCGACGGCCAGGTCATCGGATCTCGATCCTGGCACGCTGCTCGCGGATCCACCAACCGCAGCCGTGCCTGACAAGCTAAGAGGAGGTCGAACCCATGAGCAGTGAGCAGCAGCAAGGAGGGCCGTGCCTTCGGCTGGGAAGACGACGGTCGAGTCAGCGGCTCGTCTACCCCAGGCCGGATGCAAGTCGGGTAGTGTCGGCCTGCGCAACGCCCGTTGGTTGGTTTCGACAGTGAGCCAGATGCCTTCAAATCGGAACTCGGGATGGGCCGGGCCAATCTTGCAGTTGATTGCCATGGTCCAGTCCTCGCTGAGCAGCCGGGCTGCCAACACGAACGTAGCCCGCCCGCCCGGCGCCAGGTGTCAGCCACGGGGCAGCAAGCCCGTCTGGCCACAGTTGCCGCAGGGCGCGCACGACTTGGTCCCAGTTGGCTGCGACCGGCGCTGGCAGCGGCGGCGTGTGGCCGTGCCATCGCTCACCACGCTCGGCGCCCAGGCTTGAGCCGAGGCCGAGCTGAGCCAACATCATCAACACTGGCCGCGGCCTCCCGACCAAGCCATCCAGTCTGGCATCAGAGATATATTCCAAGGCCCAGATCGCCGACCTGGTCCACCTCTGCACGCCGGCCTTCCTCCCGTCGCCGACGCCGCTCCCGCTTCCGTCCCCGAGGGATCGGCCATCGCCGGGTGCAGTCGACTACATCAACTTCCAGTGCATCGACTCCCGCGCCCGACGGCCTCGGCGGCGTGCCCAACCTCGGCCAGACACCACCATCCCTCCCACTGGGCACACCCGACTTCTTCAAGCATCAAACACGCGGAAGGATCCGCCGCCGTGATCATCCGGCAGCGTCGTTGAAAGCACCCGCTGGTCAGCATGCGCACTGGGGAGGGATCCTCACCAAGGCGGAGATCAACGACCTGATAGCTAGCATCGATACCCTCAAACGGCCGACCAACGGCTCCACCACCTACAAGCCGTAGCCAGGCTCGGCGTCGGACACGACGGTTGGCGCGCAGCCCTGGTGGTACGCCCGCCGCGCCGTGGCAGCTGCAAGCGCGCCGGCCGCGGCGGCTGGACCACCATCTCGGTGCTGTGACTAGCGGCTCAACTGGGCAAAATGCGCGCCCTCCCGACACCGGCTCGACGAGGTACACGTCCCCGAGCGCCACGATCACGCGTCAGCTCACGGATGTCCAGTACCACTGCGTGCTGCACGTCCATTCTCTGATCATTTCATGTGCAGCACCACCTGTGGCAGATCGAGAATCGCGGAGCGGAGCGCCTGCGGGAACTACGGGCGTCCGTGCTGGAGCACGTGGACACGAGCTGGCGAGAGCCGGAGCTTCGACATGATGTGCGCCCGGTGCAACTCGACCGTGCGAACGCTGACCACGAGCCGCTCGGTCGTGTGGCCATGGCCAGCTGGGTGAGCACCTCGCGGCTCCGAATCCGATAGCTCGTCCTAGTCCGTACCGCCGCGGAGGATGCAGACGGGCGCCGATATTCGGGATCACGTACTGCTCACACCTCGCTGACATGCACGG
>CAVWLK010000071.1:0-5193 GCA_963755675.1 uncultured Actinomycetes bacterium | reverse complement strand
TGGCCGGAGCAGCCTGGGTGGTCGACGCCTCGGTGGAGGCCGACGAGGACGAGGACGAGCTGTTGTCGTCGCTCGAGCCGCAGCCGGCGGCGGCAAGCGCGAGAGCAGCGGTGAGTGTCAGGGCGAGAGGGCGGCGGGACATGGCGCGGCATGGTAGCCACCGCGGTCCCACCGCCGTGCCGTCATGAGGGCTGACGACTCGCTCCGCCACCTCCGGTCCGCGCGGTCGGGACGTGGCAGCGTCCTACCGGTACTGGTGCGGGCGGGGACCGGAAGGCTCGGGTCCAACTACGCGTTAACCCACGAGCGCCGCACGAAGTTGCGCGGCGCTCGTCAAGCAATGGCGGGAGCAGGATTCGAACCTGCGAAGGCAGAGCCAATGCGTTTACAGCCCGCATCCCGTTTGACCGCTTCGGTATCCCGCCGAGGCGGCGCGGAGTGTAGCGAGGTACCGACAAAGGGCCGCCCCGGATCGACCTCGTACTCGGTGTATTTCGGGCCGCCGAGAGCGATCCGACGTTGTCACCTTCTTACGCCGACGAGGGAATGAACCACCGTCTGCCATCACCTACGAGCACGAACAGGTAATCGCAGCGCTCGTGACCGAACCGCTTGACGATCTTGTTCCAGCTCTGATTCCCCCCGCGGGCGGCGGCGCGCCCACCAGTCGCCGCCGTTGGCCCACCGTTTCGACCTGGATGCGCGGCGCGGCCGTCGATCAGCGCCACGACGTCAACATCTGGGCTGTGGCCAATCGGCACGAAGACCGGATGGCCGCGCGAGGAGAGCCACTCGATCGCCGAGTACTCGCCGAGGTCGCCCTGCTCGCGTGGGTTCACCACGGGGACGCTAGGCGTCCCCGTGTGACGTGAGTGCTACGAAGCGTCGCGAAGGCGCTGCGCCTCGGGCAGCGACTCCAGCTTCTTCAGCGTGTGGTTCTCGATCTGGCGGATGCGCTCGCGCGTGACGTTGAACGCGCGGCCGACCTCCTCCAGCGTCCGCGGGCGGCCGCCGGTCAGGCCGAAGCGCATCTCGATCACCTCGCGCTCGCGTGGGGCAGTGCCGCCAGCGCGCGATGCACGTTCTCGCTGCGCAGGTTCTCCGACGCCAGCTCGAACGGCGACTCGGCCGTCTCGTCCTCGACGAAGTCGCCCAGCTCGGACTCCTCCTCCTCGCCGATCGGCTTCTCGAGCGAGATCGGCTGCTGGCTCATGCGCAGGATGTCGCGCACCTCGCGCGGCGTGCACTCGAGCTCCTCGGCGATCTCCTCCGGCGTGGGCTCGCGGCCGAGCGACTGGACGAGCTGGCGCTCGACGTGCACGACCTTGTTGAGCTTCTCGACCATGTGGACGGGGATGCGGATGGTCCGGCCCTTGTCGGCGATCGCGCGGGTCACCGCCTGGCGGATCCACCACGTCGCGTACGTCGAGAACCTGTAGCCGCGGCGGTAGTCGAACTTCTCGACCGCGCGGATCAGCCGAGCGAGCCCTCCTGGATCAGGTCCAGCAACGTCAGCCCGCGGCCCAGGTAGCCCTTCGCGATCGAGACGACCAGACGCAGGTTCGCCTCGACCATGTGGGTCTTGGCGGCCATGTCGCCGCGCTCGATGCGCTTGGCGAGCGACACCTCCTGCTCGGCGGTCAGCAGCGGCACGCGCCGATCGAGCGCAGGTACAGACGCAGCGAGTCGAGGCGCGGCTCGACCGTGAGGTCGATCTCCGGTTTCTTCGGCGCGCGCCGCGCCGGTCGCCGCCGCGCGGCCGGCCTCGGCCTGCGCCTCGACGCGCCCGCTCTCGGACGTCGCCGGCGCGGCCATCGGCCCCGACGACGTCGATGCCCTGCTCCAGAGGTAGGCGTGGAGCTCCCCGACCTGCTCCTTGGTGACCTCCACCTCTTCGAGGCACGCCGTGATCTGCTCGAACGTCAGGAGACCCTTCTCCTGTCCTTCGGCGATCAGCCCCGAAGCTCCTCCATCTCGAGGATGGGGGCCTCGTCGGCCAGCAATACGTCAGTCTTGGTGCTCAAGCGATCCCTCGAAGCCGCTGTACCCGGAGTTCATCCGAACTCCCCGTTTGCGGAGCCGAAACGGCTCCGTTGTTGCACTCCCTCCAATGTCCTGCCCCAGGACATTGCCATTGTTAGCACAATGTTTCCGGGGCACAAGGTGGGACAGAAGTCCACCTCGGCCCCGAAAGTGGGGAGGGTCGTGCCTAGCGGCCCTGCGCAAACTTGCTCTGAAGCGCCAGATATCCGGGCGTTGCGACGAAAAGCGGCGCTCCCGTCGCATCCGGCACCAGCTGGCCGAGCCCGTAGGCGAGCGAGCCCGAGGACTGCACGAGCGTGTGGATGACCACCACGTCGACGTCCTTCTGCGGCATCGCAGCGATCGTGTCGTAGATCGCCGGGATCGTCGTCGCCTGCAGCGCCTGCGTGATGCCGGCCGTCTCGAGGCTCAGCCCGGTCTCGGTGACCCAGAGGCGCATCGACGGCTTGTAGTAGTCACGCAGCGCGCGGACCTGGGCGAACTCCTTCTGGAACATGCTCGTCGCCGACGTCAGGTCCGTGCTGAAGGGGTACGGGTGGAAGCTGATGACGTCCATGCACGGCGCAGCGCCGGCCTGGAACATCCGGCTCAGGTACTGATCCATGCGGATGTCGCCGTTGACGTTGGCCATGTTCGGCGCGAGCGAGCCGCCGGCGATCGGCAGGCGCACGGTCGCGGCCTGCGCGCCGCTGTAGCCGGCGAGAGAACCTGCTTGTAGAACTCGGGATCCGCCGGGCCGCCCCAGTACTTGGCGCTGTTCGGCTCGTTGTAGATCTCGATGCCGGCCAGGCGCGTGCCATAGCGATCGGCAAGCGCCGTGACGAAGGCCGAGAAGTCGGCGAGGTTGGCCGGGTTGAACACGCAGCCGGTGCCGCAGCTCTGCCTGGCCCAGTCGGGCGTGCCGCTGACGTTGACGATGACGCGCATCCCACGGCCCGAGTAGGCGCCGATGATGCGGTCGTAGGTGCCCCAGTTCCAGGTGCCCTTGGTGGGCTGGACGCCCTTCCAGTACAGCGGCGTGCGCGAGACGGTCGCACCGGCGGCCGCGGAGGCGTCCGCGTCGGCCGCGACCCAGGGGGTCGCCGTCGCCGAGTCGGCCCAGATGCGGTTCAGCGATAGTCCTCGTTGAAGCCCATGGGGATCCGGCGGTCCGTGCGCAGCGGCACGGTGCGGGAGATGGTCGGGTGGCAACCGTGGTGGCTGCCGTCGTGGTCGTGGTCGTGGTCGTGGTGACGGTGCGCTTCGGCTTGCCGGCGAGCGCCGGAGCTGCGCACAGGAAGGCGGCGAGGATGGCCGCGAAGTACGTGATGGGGGAACGCATGCCGATGCCATCGGCCAAACGTCCACGGCCCCTGCATCCTCAGTTTTTTGAGTTACGTCAGCGCGCGGACGCGGCGATCCTCGGCCTCGCGCAGCAGCCGGCGCAGCCCGAAGAAGTAGTCGACGCCGCTGACGACGGTGATCACGACCATCCCGTAGGTCAGGAGGTCGACCCACAACGGGGACGTGTCGAACACGATCAGCAGGAAGATCGTCAGCACCTGCACGATCGTCTTCGCCTTGCCCCACCAGTTCGCGGCGATCACGACCCCGGTCGGCGCCGCCGACCATGCGTGTCATAGTCACCGCGAACTCGCGCGCCACGATCACCATCGCGATCCACGCCGGGAGCCGGTGCAGCGACACCAGGGCTGAACCAGGGCGGCCACGATCAGCAGCTTGTCGGCGATGGGGTCCATCAGCTTGCCGAACGTCGTGACCGCGCTGCGCGAAGCGAGCGATGTAGCCGTCGATCGCATCGGTCAGCGACGCGAGCGCGGACACGATCGCCGCGAGCACGTCCCCGTCGCTAGGTCTGGTCCAGCAACGCCACGACGAGCACCGGGGACCAGCAGGATCCGCAGCAGCGTCAGGACATTGGGGACGTTGATAGGTGAACACGTTCAGGCCTCTGGCGGGGTGGCGATGGAGACGCCGGCGCTTGCCGCGACGACGAACGCGATGGCCACGATCTCGCGCAGCCCGAGATCCTGACCGAGCACGACGAGCCCGGCAAGCGCCGCAACGGCGGGTTCCATCGACATGAGTACCCCGAACACGTTGGCCGGGATGCGCCGGAGCGCTTGGTTTCCAGTGAGTAGGGGATCGCCGAGCTGAGCACGCCGACCGCAGCGCCCATCGCGAGCAGCGCCGGGTCGAGCAGCGAAGCGCCCGCCTCGGCGATGCCAGGCACGATCGGGATGAGCGCCGCGACGACCATGGCCATCGCCACGCCGTCGCTGCCCGGGAATACGCGCCCGAGCGCGCTGCGCGATGAGGATGTACGCGGCCCAGCAGCCGCCCGCGATCAGCACGAACACGAGGCCCAGCGTGTCGATCGATTCCGCTCCGCCCGGGTTGGCGAGCAGCACGATGCCCACCGCGGCGAGCGCGGCCCAGACCAGGTCCAGCCGCCGGCGCGACAGGAACACCGCGACACCCAGTGGCCCGATGAACTCGATCGTGACCGCGACACCGAGGTCCAGGCGATCGAGGCCGAGGTAGAACGTCAGGTTCATGAAGCCCAGCGCCAGACCGCGCGACGGCGTAGCGCAGCTCGTTCCAGGTGTAGCGGCGCGGGTCCGGCGAAAGACCAGCATGAGCGCCAGGGCGGCGAACGCGACGCGCAGCAAGGGACGTCCCGGATGGCCCGATGTCGTCGAACATCGTGCTCGCCAGCGCCGCCCCGAGCTGCACCGACGTGACACCACCGAGCACGAGGGCGAAGGGCGGCACGCGGCGGGTCACCAGCGGCAGGCTAATCGGCGCTTGACTTAGAGCGCGCTCCAAGTCGTACCGTGGGGGAATGCTGACGATCGCACAGGCCACCGAGGTCTCGGGACTCACGGCGCACACGCTGCGCTACTACGAACGCGAAGAGGGCTGCTGGAGCCGCGCCGCGCCGAGAAACGGTCGCCGCCGCTTCACCGACGATGACCTCCAGCGCGTCCACTTCGTTCAGAAGCTGCGGGCAACGGGGATGCCAATCCGAGACGTGCGGCGCTACTTCGCCGCCGAGCCCGTGGAGCGCCTGCAGATCCTGCGGGAGCACCGGCGCCAGGTCGTCTCCGACATCGAGGAGCTGACGGGCGCACTCGAGCTCATCGACTA
>CAVWLK010000070.1:0-15595 GCA_963755675.1 uncultured Actinomycetes bacterium | reverse complement strand
CCAGAAGATCAGGTCCTCGGGCAGCGCGGCGGCGTCGCGCCAGACGATCCAGCCCACGCCGGGATAGACGAGCCCATACTTGTGGCCGGAGGCGTTGATCGACGCAACCCGCGGCAGCCGGAAGTCCCACTTCAAGTCGGGGTCGACGAACGGCGCGAAGAAGGCGCCCGAGGCGCCGTCGACGTGCACCGGGACGTCGATTCCCGTTCGCTCCTGGAACGCGTCCAGCGCCCCGCAGATCTGTTCGATCGGTTCGTACGCGCCGTCGAACGTGGATCCCAGGATCGCCACCACCCCGATCGTGTTCTCATCGCACAGCGCGACCGCCTCGTCCGCCGAGAGCGTGAAGCGGTCGCCCTCCATCGGCACCAGCCGCATCTCAACGTCCCAGTAGTTGGCGAACTTCTCCCAGCAGATCTGGACGTTGATCCCCATCACCAGGTTCGGCTTGTCGGCCGGCTTGCCCTCGGCCGCTCGCCGTTGCTGCCACAGCCGCTTCAGCGCCAACCCGCGCCAGCATCGCCGCCTCGCTTGAGCCGGTGGTCGAGCAGCCGGTGGCGACGTCCGCCGGGGGAGCGTTCCAGAGGCTGCTGAGAATGTTGACGCAGCGCATCTCCAGTTCCGCCGTCTGCGGGTATTCGTCCTTGTCGATCATGTTCTTGTCCAGGCAGTCAGCCATCAGCCGTCGCGCCTCTGGCTCCATCCACGTCGTGACGAAGGTGGCCAGGTTCAAGCGGGCGTTCCCGTCCAGCATCAACTCGTCGCTGATCATCTGATAGGCGACGTCCGGCGCCAGCTGCGACTCGGGAAGCGTGTGGCGCGGAATGTGCTCGCCCTCGAGTGTGAACAGCGGAGCGGGAGAGAGGTCTTTGGACCGGCCGACTGGCCCTTTGGGATGGATCAACGGCACGTTCGAACCTCCTGTGGCGACGGCTTCGCGGGATCCCCTAAAGGCTCGCGGCACCGTGGACGCCGGCCGTCATCCCGTCCGGGTGAACCCGGTCAGCCCCATCGCAGGTCGAGCCGGGCCTTCGTCGCTCTGGAGACGCACTCCCAGAGGTTGCACTCGTAGCCTCGCGCCGTGATGGTCGCCGGGACCTCGCCTGAACGGATGCGACCCGCTCTGGACGGCCATCGTCCATGCAGCCGTTGGGGTGCAGCCCTCGGTCGGCCATGTGCCACCAGAGCCGCGAGCGAGCCACGTCGATCGCAGTTGCCGTGCCGTCGCCTGCACATCGGGGAACCCGTCGAACGCGCCGTAGGCATAGGTACCCTGGCAGGCAACCGTCCCTGTCAACGTCAGCACTCCCGTCTGTCGATCAACGATTCCGGTCAGGACGTGCACCTTCGCCCTGGGTGGAACGTAGCGAACGGCTCGCACGAACAGCGTGCCGCCGGGCGCGGTCGCACCCTCGACCCCTTCGGAGGTGCCCACCATGATGTGATAGCGCACGCCGGCCGTCAGCGTGACGCGATCGGCTGCGATGCCCGCGAAGTCCTCGCCACCCAGTGCCAGGTCACAGGCAACCATCGAAGCCGACCGGCGATTGCCGACGAAGACGCCGAGCGACGGCCCGCCTGTGTCCCACAGGCCGTTCGCATCGAAGGAGTAGGTGCCTAACAACAACGCCCAGCCATCTGGTGCTCATGCTTCGACTCCGATCCGTCGGTCAGAAGCTTTTCCCCAAGCGTGCCGGTCGTCAAGCCCGGCTCGTCAGCTTGCGTGTTGGTCGGGCCGTTGCGAGAGTTCGGCCATGGCACCGGAAGCTCCCCTGCGCATGACAAGGAACGGACTCGTCGCGGACGTGGATGGCTGGTTCGTCCTCAACGCTCGCGAGTCGCGGTGGCGCGATGAAGGCCCGCTTGGCGTGTACTGCACGTTCGAAGGCAAGCGTCGGTTTCGACAACTCGGGATCAACATCAACGTGCTCGAGCCGGGTCAAACACTTGGGATGTATCACCGCGAGAACGCGCAGGAGGGGTTCCTCGTCCTCGCCGGTGAATGCACGCTGATCGTCGAAGATCAGGAGCGACCGCTGAAGACGTGGGACTTCTTTCACTGCCCTCCCTACACGGAGCACGTGATTGTCGGCAGGGGAGACCACGCCGCAGTGATCGTCGCAGTTGGCGCCCGCGGCCGCGGCGGTGTCGTCTATCCGGTTTCCGACGTCGCTGCGAGGTTCGGGGCGAGCGTGGAGCGCGAAACGAGGGACTCCACCGAGGCCTACGCCAAGGCACACGCCGACCTACCGCGGTCGCTGTGGGTCGCATACCAGGGCGACTGGCTGCGGAACGACTGAGCAGTCTCGGTGACCCAAGCTCATCGTGCTCGCTCGACCACGCCGGATTCGTACGCGAAGATCACAACCTGAACCCGGTCTCGCAGCGCGAGCTTCTGAAGGATGCGGGCGACATGGGTCTTCGCTGTTGCCTCGCTGATCACGAGCTCCTCGCAGATCTCCGGGTTCGACCGGCCCTGCACGAGGAGCGCGAACACCTCCCGCTCGCGCGGCGTCAGCTCGGCAAGCGATGGTGGTTCGGGCGTCGGTGGGGCCGCGGGCCGGCGTGCGAACTGATCGATCACCGCGCGCGTCACGGCCGGTGCCAGGAGAGCGTCACCGGCGGCCACGATCCGCACGGCGGCGGCGATCTCCTCGGGCGGCGCGTCCTTGAGCATGAAGCCGCTCGCTCCGGCTCGAAGCGACTCGTAGACGTAGGTATCCAGCCCGAAGGTGGTGAGGATGATGACGCGCGCGAGAGGGATCGCCGCGGTGATCCGCCGGGTGGCCTCGATCCCGTCGAGCACCGGCATGCGGATGTCCATCAGGATCACGTCGGGCCGCAATCGCCGTGCGGCGTCGACGGCCAGCTCCCCATCGCCGGCCTCGCCCACGATGGTCATGTCAGGCTCGCTCTCGAAGATTTTGCGCAGCCCCACGCGAACCAGGGCCTGGTCATCGGCGATCAGCACGCTCGTCATCGGATCGGGAGCAAGGCGTGGACGGTGAAGCCGCCGGCGGGGTTGGGGCTGGCGCGGAAGCGGCCCCCGTAGAGGGCGACCCGCTCGCGCATCCCGACCAGCCCGTGGCCGCCCGGCAGCGAGCTCTCGTGACCGCCTCCGCCATCATCGGTGATCTCCAGCTCGAGCAGGTCGCTCCCGTAGCGCACGTGCACCGTCGCCTCCGCATCGCCGGCGTGCTTGAGCGCGTTCGTGAGCGCCTCCTGGACGATCCGGTAGGCGGACAGTTCGATGCCGACCGGGAGTTCGCGGCGGTCGCCGTCCATCTCGAGCCGCACGGCCAGACCCGCATCGCGCAGCTGGCTCGACTAGCGTCGGCACGTCTGCCAGGCCCGGCTGCGGATGGAGCGGGTTGTCGGCCTCGTCTCTCAGCATCCCGAGCAGGCGTCGCATCTCGGTCAGCGCGCTGCGTCCGGTTCGCTCGATCGTCTCCAGCACCTCGCGGGTGCCGTCGTTCGAGCCTTTGAGCGTGCGGCGTTCCGCACCGGCCTGAACCACCATGACCGAGACGTGATGTGCGACCGCGTCGTGCAGCTCGCGCGCAATCCGGGCCCGCTCCTCCACCACCGCCTCGCGCGCGGCCACGTCGCGTTCGCGCTCTGCCAGTTGCGCGCGGCGCTCACGGTCCCCCACTACGCGCCGCACCAAGAGCATCGCCGCCGCGACCACAACCGCGAACGGCACGCCATTGGCAAAGCTGCCGGCCAGAGCAGCCGCGGCCAGGTCGCTGATGCCGACAAAGGCCACGGCGACGGCGAACGTCCTGGGCGCCGTCCAAACCGTGAGCCCATAGATCGCACAGCCCCACGCAATCGAGTAAGGGACCACCTCCACCCCACCCCAAATCGCGAACTGCGTCGCCACCAGCGCCTGTGCCAGGAAGCCGGCCTGGGCGGGATACGCCCGCCGGAACGCCACGGTCAGATACATCGGAACCGTAGCCACGGCCATTGCGACCGGTCGATGGGGAACCGGATCTCCGAGCCAGACCTGCAACTCGCCAAGGGCGAGCAACACCAGTGCGAGCCCGCGGTCGAACGTCTCCGGGGAGGTCTTGAAGGCGGACATCCAAGAAAGCGCTCGATGCTTCACGACATCAGCCTAGAAGCTTCCGGCAGCCGTGTCATCGGCCGATTGGACGATCCCGACGCGGCACAAGATCAACCGATCGGTGCACCCAAAGACCCGCCGTTCGGCCGACGACACCGTGCCCCCGGCCTCCTAGCGTGGTGAGCGTCATCGATCGAGGAAGGAGATCATCGTGAAGCACCGCACTCAAGAGCGCCTGTTCGCCGGGTTCGGCATCGGATCAGTCGTGATGGAACTCGCAGGTGTGGCCATCGGGGCGGTCGGCGGCCGCCCGTTCGTGACGATCACAAGCTCGCCTGCGGACGTCCGGTCCGCCTTCGCACACATCCGTCGGCGTCGCCGCCTGGATCGGCGCGTACATGGAGCTTCTCAGCTTCGGGATGTTCCTGGCCTTCGCCATCTGGGCGGCGTCAGGCTCGGAGGCGGGCTGCTGGGCGCGATCGCCGGCGCGTGCGGCCACCGGCTACACCACCCTCAGCATCGGTGCGCTCGGCATCGGCGACGCGCTCGCCTACCGCGCTGGACACGGAATGGACGTCCAGCTCGCGACCACGTTATCCACCTCAACGAAGCGGTCTACGTGTGCACCGTGGTTTCTCGCCGTCTTCTACCTGCTCGCCGTCGCGCCGATGGCGATCGCCGCCGGCCGTCGCATGGTCGGGGTGAGCGCGATTGGCGTCTCGCTCGTGATCCTGGCGACAACGGCAGCCTCGCTCGACAACCTCGGCCAGATGTCGAACTTCCTGTGGCTGCTGTGGATCATCGGGACGAGCGTCTCATTGGCCCGCGATTCCCGCACCGAGGTCACGCAGACCACGGTGGCGCTGGCCTGACGACGGTCTGCGGTGGTGGGAGCAAGGGCTCCCACCACCGCCTACCACGCCCGGGACGTGGAACAACTGAGGGCGTGAGCAGGGACGTTCGGCATTCCGGGATCCCGCGCCGCCAAAGGTCTATCCTGCGCCGGTGGACGGGCACCACCAGTCAGGCGGATCTGAAGCCGGCAACGCCGCATGGCACCGGCAGCTCCACCACACCGGCAGCGACGACCTCAGCGAGGACACGGCGCAGACGCCGGGCATGCGCCGGTACGAGGCGATCTCGGGCAAGCGCCACGGGTCACGCAAGCTCTGGATGGGCAAGGCGGTCGTCGCGCCGGGGATGATCTCCGGCGACCACCACCACGGCGAGGCAGAGACAGGCATCTACGTCGTCTCCGGCCATCCCGTCTTCGTGTTTCTCGAGGACGGCGTCGAACGCCGAATCGAGGCGAGTGCAGGCGACTACGTGTACGTACCGCCCTACGTCCCGCATCGCGAGGAGAACCCCTCGCCGGATGAGGAGGCGATCGTCGTGCTCGCCCGGACGACGCAGGAGGGGATCGTCGTCAACCTGCCGAGCCTGCGCGTCGAGGTGCCCGAGCTCGACCGGATCTTCGCCGAGCTCGCGGCCGAAGCAGACGGCTGAGCCGATCCGCGGGTCAGCCGGATGCGACCCGGACCGCGTCGCCCACCGCTACCCGGCCGGGACTGACGACCCGGGCGTACACGCCGAATGGAATGCCCGAACCGCCGTCATGCATGGTGGTCACTCCACGATATCGGCGGATCTCGCGGAGCGTGTCCGCGTCCCGCTCACCGGTGTCAGGATCCCGGGTGATCACCGCACACCGAGGAATCGGCCCGATCACCTTCAGACGGGCGTCGCCAACGCCGATCTCCGCTCCGACCCACTCGTCCTCCTGGTGCGGGCGTTCGGCGCCCGCCAGAATCAGATTCGCCCGGAAGCGTCGGTGATCGAGAGCGTCCAGCCCGAGGCGAGACGCGAGGTGCTCGATGGATGCCGCGCTGATCAGCGTGACGGGCTCCACGTCGACTCCGCGCTGCGGCCACGCGTCGAGATCGAGCAGCTCCACGCGACGGCGCAGGTGGCGCGAGAGCAATCCGGCGAACGGCCCTTCCACGACGGCGCCGCGCTTCACGACGTCGTCCCAGCCCTCCGCCCCCAGCTCGCGGCCGTGGACCACCGGCCCTCGCGCCTCTTCGCCACTTGGGAGCCGGATCGTCAGCTCGCCGTCCCGGAGCTCGGCGGCGACGGCGCACAACCTGGGCGACCGGTGCGCGTAGAGCTGAGTGGCGTCGCGGTCGAAGAGGACGAAGCGCCTATCGTCGGCAAGCCCGGTGGGCCCGATCCGGTGGCTTGCTGCTGCATGCACCGCCGCACCCTTGATGACCGCATAGCCGATCACCGCGACCTGCGCGCTGCCCGGTTCGGCGAGATCCCCTTCTGCTGACAAACCGGTGGTTTCGGCCATGCCCAGATCCTCTCAGAGCAGGCTCGGATCCGCGTCGGGAAGGCCCCTCGACGTCGTGAATCCGACCCTGTCTGCCGGCTCCGGCTTGTACCTAATCGACCTTGGCGATGATCCCCCGCATGTCGTCAGCCGAGAACGCCCGCATCGTGGTCGTGCGCAGGTTGCCCTGCGACGCCAGGCTGAGCGCGAATGCGGTCGCACCCTCGTCGTCAGGCGCCTCGGTGACGGCGACGATGTCGTACGGGCCCACCGTCCAGTAGATCTCCTTCAGCGCACCGCCGAACTTGGCCGCCAGCGCATTCGCCGCCTCGGCCCGATCGACGGTGCCGCGGAACCCGGCCAACCCTTTCTCCGTCCAGTTCATGAGGCTGATATATGTCGGCATTTGCATCCTCCCGAGGTCGTTGGTGCCCGCTCAGTCGTGCGTCTCGTACTTGAACGAGATGTTGAGACGTACGCGATAGCCGGAGATCTTGCCGTTCTCGATCGTGACGTCGGTGCGCGTGACTTCGGCCACCCGCAGGTCGCGGATCGTCTTGGCGGCCGTCTCGACGGCGTTTCGCGCCGCCGCCTCCCACGACTCACTGCTGACGCCGATCACCTCCGTGACGCGGTAGACGCTGTCGGACATGTCGTCCCCTCTCTCGAGTTGGTTCGATCGACATTGATCACTATCGCACAGCGACTGGGCCAGTAAACCCTGCGCTAAGATCGGCCCTGGAAGCATGGGCCACACCACCAGTGCTGAGCAGCTCAAGGAGCTCCCGCTCGAGGGCTGGGAGGCGACGAAGGACACTCTGCACCTGTGGGTGCAGATCGTGGGCAAGGTGCGGATGGCCTCGGTCGCTCCTCGCAACCACTGGTGGCACGTTCCGCTGTACGTCGACGTTCGCGGCCTGACCACGCGCAGCATGCACGCGCCGGACGGCACAACCTTCCGAATCGACTTCGACTTCGTCGAGCACGCCCTGGTCGTGAGCACGGATCAGGGCGCGGTTGAGACGTTCGCGCTGGTCGACGGCCTGTCGGTGGCCGACTTCGACGGGGAGCTGCACGCGACGCTTCGCCGGCTCGGGATCGACGTGGCGATTCGCGAGCAGCCGTACGGTCTACCGATCACGACTCCCTTCCCTGAGGACCGAGACCACGCGGCCTACGACCGGGATGCGGTCGAGCGATTCTGGCGGATCCTCGATTGGACCGATGGGGTACTGGAGGAGTTCGCGGGCTGGTATTGCGGCAAGAGCAGTCCCGTCCACCTCTTCTGGCACTCGTTCGACCTGGCCCTGACTCGGTTCAGCGGCGGCCGCGCGCCGGACCTTCCGGACGCCAACCGAGTCAACCGCGAGGCCTACTCGCACGAGGTCGTCTCGTTTGGCTTCTGGGCGGGCGATGCGAACGTGCGCGAGCCGAGCTACTACGCCTATGCCGCTCCGGAGCCTGCCGACCTGCGGCTGCAGCCGTTGCGACCCGAACAGGCGCACTGGGCACCGCAGGGTGCGGGATCGCTCGCGCTGCTGCCGTATGACAGCGTCCGCACCGCGCCCGATCCACACGCGACGCTGCTCGCCTTCCTGGAGAGCGCGTACCGGGCTGGGGCGCGCGGGCCGGGCTGGACGCCAGACGACCTCACCTCGTCGTGGTGCCCGGGCCCGCTCGAACTGAGCGAGCTGCTCGACAGCTCCGGGTGACGACGCACCGGTAAAGCCTGCGGACTCGGCGGCGTGCTCGTCGCCGCCGAATCCGCAGGCAGGGGTTTAGGCAGCCAACCCGCTTGCCGGATCGGAGTCACCGCCGCCGATCAGCCGGGCGAGCGTCATCCGCACCCGCTCCGCCTCGCGGGCGTGGGCGTCGAGCTCTTCGGCCGACGCGCCACGCGCT
Source organism: uncultured Actinomycetes bacterium (assembly GCA_963755675.1). Classification (GTDB taxonomy): domain Bacteria; phylum Actinomycetota; class Thermoleophilia; order Gaiellales; family JAICJC01; genus JAICYJ01. The sequence continues at coordinate 7,292 of CAVWLK010000070.1, read as the reverse complement.
TCGAGCACCCCGCCCACCAGCATCAGGCCGCGGAGCCGCAGCAGCAGGTCGTCGATCGTTCGGTCGAGCAGCACGTCGTGGCGATCGCCGCTGCTTGGGGTGAGAAGCATGGTCATCAGGCAGCCTCCTCGAGCTGAGCAATGGAAGGGGACATGAGCGGTTCGATCTCGGCTTCCTCGGAGTGAGGCCGCAGCAGGGCGGCGGCGATCACGGCGCCGAGCACCGCCAAGCCGGCCAGGACGGTGAAGCCGACCTGGAAGCCATGGGTCAGGGCGCCGTCCACGGCCGCCACCCGGGTCAGCCCTGCGGCTCCGCCGCCGTTTGATGCGTACGACGCGGCGATCGTTGTCACGGCCGCCAGTCCCACCGCACCGCCGACCTGGCGGCTGGTGTTGATCAGCCCCGACGCGATGCCGGCGTCGGCGCGACGAACGCCGGCCAGCCCGGCGATCGTGACCGGCACGAACGACATCGCGAGTCCCACGCCGCTGATCAGAAGCGCCGGGAACAGATTCCAGAAGTAGTGGCCGCCGACCGGTACCCGGGTGAACAGTGCCAGCGCGATGGCATCCAGCGTGAGACCGGCCGCCAACACGACACGCACGCCCATCCTCGTCACCAACAGCTGCGCCACGTTCGAGAACACGATGATCGTGAAGGTGACCGTGACGAAACCGACGCCCGTCTCGATCGCGGAGTAGCCGAGCACCTGCTGCATGTAGAGGGTGAGCAGGAAGAACTCCGAGAACGCGATTGCACCGATCACGGCGGCCGTCGCGTTCGCGGCTGACAGCATCCGGTTGCGGAAGATCCGCATCGGCAGCAGCGGCGCCGGCGAGCGCAACTCGATGGCGACGAAGGCGGCCAGCAGTGCCGCCGACGCGCCCAGCAGCGAGAGCGTGGCAACGCTGCCCCAACCCTCCTGAGTGGCCCGCGTCATCGCGTACACCAGCAGCATCACACCGGCTGTGACCGACGTTGCCCCGGCCACGTCGAAGTGGCGGTGGCCCTGTCCGCGGCTCTCGGCGAGCAGCAGCGGCGCAGCGGTGATCACGGCGATGCCGACGGGGACGTTGATGAAGAAGACCCACGACCAGCTCAGGTACGAGGTCAGGAACCCGCCGAGCAGGACGCCGGCAGCCCCGCCGGAGCCGGAGGCAGCGCCCCAGATGCCCAGCGCGCGGTTACGCTCAGGGCCTTCGGCGAACGTCGTCATCAGGATCGAGAGTCCGGCCGGCGCGAACAGCGCGCCTCCCAGTCCCTGCAGCGCCCGGAAGGCGATCAGGGAGCCCTCCGACCACGACACGCCGCACAGCAGCGAGCTGACGGAGAACACCGCCAGACCGAGCATGAATACGCGACGGCGGCCGAAGACGTCGGCCAGCCGGCCGCCGAGCAGCAGAACGCCGCCGAACAGGATCGCGTAGGCGCTGATCACCCACTGAAGGTTCTCCTGGGCGAAGTGCAGATCGGCCTTGATCGCAGGCAGCGCGACGTTCACGATGGCGATGTCAAGCACAACCATGAACTGCGCCGCCACGATCACGGCCAGCGCGAGCCACTTGCGTCGTGACTCGCTCGCGTTAATCGATGGCTGCATCATTCATTGTCTCCAATAATCGTTGATGATCGCTACGATATCACACTTCGACTATCGGATGCGCTACACTTCTGCGTAATGAACGACGTGGACACACAAGACGTGAGCGTGAGAGTGCTCCCCGGGCCGCCGAAGGTGCTCCTCTCGAGCCCTACGTTCCTGCTCAAGCGCCTGGGGTTCGCGGCCAAGGACAAGTCCCATGCGGCCTTCGAGGGCACAGGGCTGTCCGCGTTCCACTTCGCGGTGCTGGCGCTGCTCGAGGAGGATCCGCGCGAGACGCAGGCGATGATCGCCGACGCGCTCGGGTACGACCGCAGCCACATCGTGAGGCTGCTGGACGAGCTGGAGGAGCGCGGGCTCGTCCTGCGCAAGCGCGATCCCGAGGATCGCCGCCGCCACGTGGTCAAGCTGACGCCCGACGGCCGCGCGATGCTCGGACGGCTGCGGACGATCATGCGCCGGCTGGAGGACGACTTCCTCGCACCCTTGGACGCCGAGCAGCGGGAGACGCTGCAAGCGCTGCTTGCCACGCTGGCGAGCCATCACGATCCGCGCTGCGCGCTGCGCGACCCGGCTCCGCCGCAGTAGACCTCCATCGTTCGCCCGAGCAGCTGCTCGGGCGAACGCCGAATACGTCAATCTGGCGATGGCGCCGCATGCACCCCGACTGGATAATCGGGGAAGGTTTCCGCCGCCGTCTCGCCCATGTTGCTCCCGCGCCGGCCCCTCCGTTGCTCCCCGCCATGCCCAATCAGCCTCCCCCGACAGGCTCCACCAACCCACTTTGGGACCTGACCCAGTGCGAAGCGCTGTCTCGCCGCGAGCTGGGCAGACGGATTCACGATGACATCGTGCAGATCGCGTGCGCGGCACGGATCAAGCTGGATCAACTCGACCTCCGCACGCCGCGGAACGAGACCGGCGGCCCTGCCGGCGATTCGCCGCGCGACCTGCTCGACCATATCCGCCGAAGCGCGCTGGAGATGTGTTACGAGCTGCGCGCGCACGACGTGCGCAGGGCGCTGGAGCAGTGGGCGCGCGAAACCCGCCGCCCGATCGCGATCAGCGGCCAACCCGAGGCGGCGCGCCACGAGGCGATCAGTACGTGCGCGTATTGGGCCTTGATCGAACTGATCCGGGAGCTCGACCCGGAGCGCGTCCGAGTTCGCCTGCTGGCCGGTCCGCGCACGTTCTCGGTCGTGCTTCGCGCCCACGGCTGCGGACAGCCGCTCCTCAACGGTCCCGCCGTGGCGGCATGCCTGACGATTGGCGCGACGATCGCGAAGCGCGCGCGGCCGGACGGCTGCCTGATCGCGCTCGAGCTGCCCGACGCAGCGGCCTGACCCGGTTTTGAGCAGCCCGAAACCGGACAGCTCTCGCGCCCGTACTGCATGGCGACGATGGCCGACCGACGACGAACCACGAGCACCCGAGCGCAGTTCCTGACGATCACCAGCGTCGGCCTGAGCGGATCGATCGCAGCAATCGTGGGAGTGCCCGCGGCCGGCTACCTGCTCGCCCCAGCCGTCGCCGAAGCCAACTTCACGCCGGTTGCCCTGGGCCCGGTCAGCGACTTCAACGGCGAGCGCGCCTTCGCACCGACCGCCGCACCGTACGTCGAGGACGCGGCAGAGCCGACCACCTCGGCGGGCCTGGCTTACGTCCATCACACCGGCGGCAGCGATCGCGACTGGCTCGCGCATGACGCCATGTTCGTGGTGTTCTCGAACCGCTGCATGCACGTTGGCTGCCCCGTTGCCGCAACCGGCATCGGCTTCTCGTGTCCATGCCACGGCGGCCAGTACGACGTGGTCGGGCAACGCATCGCGGGGCCCCCTGTCCGCCCGCTCGATCGGTTCCAGTGGGAGCTGCGGGCCGGCCCTGACGGCGATGTGCTGTGGATCACTCAACGCTGGAGCGTCGAGATCGTGGACGGTCAGGTGCGCTACTTCCCGGTGCGAGCTCCGGGACAGCCGATCGACGTGCGGGGACCGAGCTTTGTCTCGGATCTCGTCTACGACCCCGTCACCTACCGACAGGGCGACCCACCGTCTGCTTGACCGCGCGCATAGTCTTTGACTAAAGTCAAAGAATGGATCGGGCCACGGTCGACCAGGTTCGACGCTTCAACCGTGCCGTCACCGAGCGGATCGGGGCGTTGGACGAGACGTATCTGGGCCGCGGACGTCCGCTCGGCGAGACGCGGCTGCTGTGGGAGATCGGCGTCGATGGGGTCGACGTGCGCGACCTCCGGCGGCGCCTCGGCATCGACGCGGGGTACGCCAGCCGTCTCTTGCGATCGCTGGAGGCGGAGAAGCTGGTCAGCATCGAGGCGGGCACGGCCGACCGGCGGGTTCGGCGCGCCCACCTGACGTCAAAGGGCCTCGCCGAACGGGCAGAACTCGACCGGCTCTCAGACGAGCTTGTCGGCGGGATGCTCGAACGACTCGACGATCCCAGACGCGACCGGCTGATTGCGGCGATGCACGAGGTCGAGCGGCTGATCGAGGCCTCGATGATCACCACCGCCGTTGCCGATCCGACGGCCTCCGACTCACGCTGGTGCATCGCGCAGTACTTCGCCGAGCTGGGAGACCGGTTCGAGGCCGGTTTCGACCCGGCGCTCAGCATCCCGGCCGACGACCGCGACCTCACTCCACCGGCGGGGCTCCTGCGGGTGGCGCATCTGCGTGGGCGACCGATCGGCTGCGGAGCACTCAAGTTCCACGACGGCGCACCGGCCGAGCTGAAGCGAATGTGGGTGTCGCCGGACGCGCGCGGCCTGGGTCTTGGCCGCCGGCTGCTTCGCGAGCTGGAGCAGGACGCGGCCGCGGCTGGGGCCGGCGCCGTGCGCCTGGAGACAAATCGCTCGCTCACCGAGGCGATCAACCTTTACCGCCAGGCCGGATACCGGGAGGTCGACCGCTTCAACGACGAGCCCTACGCGCACCACTGGTTCGAGAAGCGGTTGTAAGCCGCTAGCGGCCAATCAGCACGCCGTCTCCGAAGGTGGACACGTAGACCACCCCGTCGGGGCCGACCGCGAGATCGGTCGCATACCCGCCGGTCGCGCGGTAGAACGGATCCGAGACGTCCTGCCAGGTGACGCCGCCGTCCGCCGTGCGAAGCAGCGCGGCCGCGGGGGACGAGGCCGAGGCCGGCACGGCCACCAGCAGCGAGCCGTCGGGCGTGATCGCCAGAGGGCCGGGCCGAACGGCGGACAGCACACGCACCGCCTTGAGCGTGCCGGCCCCCACCGTGCCCGAGCCGGCGCCGTCCAGGCGGAACACAGCGTTCGCCGCCCCGACCCAGAGCCGGGTTGGCCTTGCGGGATCGATGGCCAGGTAGCCGACGAGCTTTCCGGACACCTTCTTCGACCAGATCTTGGTCCAGGTGCGACCGGAGTCGGTGGAGCGCCAGACGCCGGTGCGGTGGTCGTAAAGGTAGGCCGTCGAGGAGCCGGACGGCCAGACCAGCGATGCCGCCGAGTAGGACTGCTTGGTCGCCATCGCGGTGGCCGAGACGCGCGTCCAGGCGGCGCCCCCCTCCCGGCGCCAGATGCCGCTCGCATCCACGGCGGCAAGCAACACACGCTTGCCGCCCACCAGGTTGGCGGCGGCGGCCAGGGGACGCCGGCCGCCGGCCGCCGCACCCAGGCCCTCCGACGTCCAGGCCGTGGTAGCCGGGTCAGGGCTCGACCACAGCTCTCCGGCCGTGTTCGCGGTCTCGTTGCCGGTTGCCAGCAGCGCCGCTCCGGCCGGCAGCGTGGGGTCGGATGCGACGTCGAATCCCTGCTTGCCGGCGCGGCGCTGCGCCACGTGAACGCCGCCGTCCAGGCTGACCAAGAATCCCCAATCCGAGCTGGCGATGTTGATCCTGCCCGCCGCGGACGGATCAGCCGCCAGCGCTGGGTCGATCGTCACCCCCAGACCGGCCACGACCGGATACCAGTCGCCGCCGTCATCGAGAGACCGCCAGATGCCCGACCGTCCGGTGACGAACAGGCCGCTCGAGCCACAGCCGCTCGTCGCTGCCCCGGCGTCGGCCACCATCGCAGATGTGTAATGGTCACCGCCAAGCATGTAGCCGGTCTGATCCGCCAGCCACCAGCGGTCGCCACTTCCGTCTGCGATCGTGGTGTGGATCGCGGACTGATCGGAGGCAAGCGGCGTCCACGATGCCCCTCCATCGGAGGATGAGATCACCGAATCGGAGCCACCCGCCTCGGAGCCGGCGACGACGAAGGTCGAACCGCACGCCTGATGCCCGTCGATCGACGTCCACAGCGCGCCGGCGCTCGGCGGCGCGGCAAGCGCCTGCCACGTCAGCCCGGCATCGTGCGAGACATCCAGTCCGTTCGCACCCGCGGCGTAGAGGTCGTCACCGATGAAGCGCAGCTCCTCGACGCGCGTCGGGGCATCCGCCACGGACGAGAACGCCCCCACGCCGGAGGCGTCGGTGGTGCGGAACAGCCCGCCCTCGTAGCTGGAGACGATCACAATGTTCGCGTCGCCTGGGTCGAGCGCGATCGAGCGCAGGTGCTGACCGGCGAGCCCAAGCGTCGTCCACGTTTGGCCGCCGTCGCTGGAGCGCTTCACGCCTCCGGAGAAGGTGGCAGCGTAGATCGTTCCCTGGGGATCGATCGCAAGCAGGTGGCCGGTCGAGCGCGGGTGCGAGGGTGGCAGACCGGTGATGTTGGGCGTGTCGCCACCGGCGAACTGCGGCACCGTCGAGCGAACCGACCACGACAGGCCGCCGTCGTCCGACTCCAGCAGGCCGCCGCCCGAGCCGGCGTTGCCGGCGCCGGCGAAAACACGACCGGGCACGGTGGGCGAGAACTCGATCGAGGCGATCTTGAACTGGCTGGTATCGGTGAGGCCCGTGTTCGCAGGCTGCCAGGTGGTGCCCCAGTCGGTCGATCGGTACACGCCGGAGGTGTCGCCACCCGCCAGCACGAGGCCGCTTCCGGAGGGGTCGAGCGCAATCACGTTCTGGAATCCGCCGCCGCCGAGGCCGCTGCCGGAGAACGCAATCCCACCGCCCACGGCACCGCTCGCCGGTGACGCCAGGGCGAGTGGTGCGAGGAACAGGGCGAGGGTCGATTTGAGACGCATCGTTGACGGAGCCGGTTCGCCAGTGGGCGAGAGCCGTTCCAGTGTACGTGGCAATGGCAGCGGGGCGGGGTCCGGCCGGTCAAGGGTTTACCCCGACGCCATGAATTCCGGCCGTCCCTAGCCTGGGGGCATGACACTCTCACTGCACATCTCAGCCCCCGCCGTTCGTCGGATGCAGGCCTGGCGGGCCCTGCCGACCGTGATCGCACTCACCGTGATCGTTCTCACCCTCGCAGCCTGGTACCTGATCCTCGACATGGCCCTGAGCGCGTTGGGCTGAAAATGAAGGGCGGCTGCCTCAGTCGCCGCCGGACGCGGCCACCAGCGGCGATTCCTGCATCACCGGACGGCGCCTGCCCGGGATCAACGCGGCCGCGCCGATGGCCACGATCAGGGCAGCCGCGCCGACGAGGAACGCCAGCTCGAAACCGCGCTCAGCCGGCAGCCCGTCGGCGCTCAGATTGTTCGAGAGCAGCGAGGCCGCTATCTCGCACCCACCGCTCCACCGACCGTCCGCATGACCGTGTTCATACCGGTCGCAACACCGGTCTGATCCTGGCGAACGTTATCGACGATCA
>CAVWLK010000069.1:0-14087 GCA_963755675.1 uncultured Actinomycetes bacterium | reverse complement strand
CGGTCATGTGCGGTCCCGCAGCGAGCGCCTGCCCGACCCGGCCCGGGCCCGAGGCAAGCTCGCGCAGGGGGTCACGCCGTCGCCGCCGTCGCATCGTCTCGATCCCGTGCGCCGGCTCGAGCGCTCGCACCAGCACCGCCGCGCCGGTGCCCTCGGGGCCGCAAACGATGTTGACGCACCAGTGGATGCCGTACGACAGATAGACGTAGAACCGCCCGGGCGGCCCGAACATGACGGCGTTTCGCGGCGTCGGGCCGGGATAGGAGTGGGACGCGGGATCGTCGCTGCGGTACGCCTCGCTCTCAACGATGGGGCCACCGACGCCGTCGACCAGCAGCGTCCAGCCGATCAGATCGCGGGCGGCCGAGACCGAGTCGCCGCTCAGATCGAGGGCGGTCACACGTCCCGCCAGCGCAGGCCGTCCGGCTCCCGCACGATCCGGCCGGGTGAGGCGATGTGCGAGGCGGTGACCGTGACGCCTCGCTCCGCCATCTCTTCCAGCAGCCGACCGCGGGTGGCCGCCGCCAGCTCGACGTCGGAATCGAACTTGCGGTCCCAGTCGGGGTGCTCCACGTGCAGGCGATGGTGTACGACGTCGGCCAGGTGACCAGCCCGTCCCCCACCTCCACCACGGAGTGTCCGGCGCGGTGCCCGGGGGCCGCACGCAGGACGACCCCAGGGGCGACCTGCCGGCGATCCTCGATCCACTCCAGGCGAGACTCGCCGCGCAGCTGGCTGAGCACCTTCCTGCCGGCGTCCCCGGACGGTTCGGCGCCAACCGGCGCCACCACCCGCGCCCGTGGCAGCAGGGTCGAGCCGCCGCAGTGGTCGAAGTCGAGGTGCGTGAGGACGACCACATCCACGTCGTCGGCCGCGCAACTCGCCTCCTCGAGCGCGCCGAGCAGGTCGGCGCGGCCCCCAGGCCAGTCGACGGCGAACGAGCCCGAGCCGGCATCGATCAGCATGGTCGCGCCGTCGCCGCGCAGCAGCATCACGTTGGACGGCACCTCCAGCGTGCCTTGAAACGCACCCTCGGGACCGAGCAGATGCGCTTCCATCGGCAATACGCCCACGGTCAGAAGGACGGGATGCCAGCCGCCGGTGACCGCGAGCTCGATCACTCGAACAGGGCCGTTTGCGCCTCGCTTCGCCGCCGGCCGCGGGTCGGCCGCGGTCGCGCGCGCTCCATGTCGGCCAGGATCGTGCGCTCGGTGCGTGAGGCGATCAGCGGCTCCGCGATGCCGTCCACCCACACCCGGGTCCGGCGACCGTCGCCGCGATCGTCCTCGATCCGCTCCAGTGCGAAGATGCGGTCGGCACGAACGTGCTTCCCGTAGCCGAGAAAGACCATCGCCGGTGCGGGCGCAGCCACCTCAGAGAGCCTCGATCACCTCGCGCAGCGAGGCGCAGACATACTCGATGTCCTGATCCTCGAGCTGGACGAAGAAGGGAAGCGCAAGCGTGGAGCGGCTGACGCGCTCGGTCACGGGCAGCATGCCCTCGTGCATCCCCAGCCGGCGGTACTCCGGCTGAAGGTGGATTGCCGGCAGGTAGGGCCTGGTGGCCACGCCGCGCTCGGCCATGCCCTCGATCACGGCCTGGCGATCGATCGAGGCGTCCAGCCGTACCGGGTAAATGAACCAGCTGCGCGGGTGGGGGCCGTCGTAAGGCCGCTGCACTCCCGCCACGTCAGCCAGAAGCTGGTTGTAGCGACGGGCGACGCGAGCGCGGCCCTCGAGCATCATCTCGAGCTTCTCGAGCTGGGCGAGGCCGACGGCGGCCGACATCTCGTCCATCCGGAAGTTGAACCCCAGCCGCTGATGCACCAGCCAGTCGCCGCTGTCGGAGCGACCCTGGTTGACGATGCTGCGCAGCTCCCGCTCGACATCCGGGTCGTCCGTGGTGATCATGCCGCCTTCGCCGGTCGTGATCTGCTTGTTGGGGTAGAACCCGTACACGGCGGGGTTGCCGAAGCTGCCCACCGGGCGGCCGTCGAGGCTGGCGCCGAGCGCCTCGCAGGCGTCTTCGATCACGGGAATGCCGTGCCGGCGCGCAATCTCGCTGATGCGATCGATCTGGCAGGGATACCCGAAGATGTGGACCGGGAGGATGGCCCGGGTGCGGGGCGTGATCGCCGCCTCGACGGCATCCGGGTCGATGTTGAACGTGAGCTCGTCCATCTCGGCGAATACCGGCGTCGCGTGCTGGAACAGGATCACGTTGGCTGAGGAGATGAACGAGAACGAGGACGTGATCACCTCGTCGCCCGGTCCCACCCCCAGCCTCGCCAGGGCGGCGTGCAGGCCGGCCGTGCCGCTGGAGCAGGCGACCGCGTAGCGGGTGCCGGTGGCGGCGGCGAACGCCTCCTCGAAGCGGCGGTAGACCGGTCCCAGGGCCAGGTTGCCGGAGCGCAGCACGTCCAGCACCAGCTCCTCCTCGCGTCCATCCAGATAGGGGCGCGCGAGCGGTATCTGACGCGCCATCACCATCCCCTACCTGCCTACGACCCGACCGGTGCCGACACCGGATACTCGAGGAACTCGGCGAAGCGCTCGTCGCGGCCCTCGACGGTCGCGAAGAACACCTCCTGCACGTGGCGGGTGATCGGCCCGCGGCCGCCGATCTCCTGGCCGTCCACGGAGGCGATCGGCGTCACCTCGGCGGCGGTCCCGCAGAGGAAGGCCTCGTCTGCGAAGTACAGATCCGTCCGCACCAGCGATGCCTCGCGCACCTCGTGGCCCAGCGAGCGGGCGATCCTGATCACGCTGTCGCGCGTGATCCCGGGCAGGCAGGAGTCACTGGTGGGCGGCGTGTAGAGCACGCCATCCCGGGCCACGAACACGTTCTCGCCGGAGCCGTCGGCGATGAAGCCCTGCTCGTTGAGCAGGATCGCCTCGTCGTAGCCGCAGCGGTTGGCCTCGTGCTTGGCCAGCACCGAGTTGATGTACTGCCCGGACGCCTTCGCGGCCGGTGGCAACGTGTTGGGCCCGTAGCGGCGAAAGCTCGAGATCTTGCACCGGACGCCGGTCTCGAGCGCCTCCTCGCCCAGGTAGGCGCCCCAGGGCCAGACGGCGATCGCCACCTCCACCGGGTTGTTGAGCGCGAACAGCCCCATCTCGCCGTAGCCGCGGTACACGATCGGCCGCACGTAACAGGACTCGACGCCATTGGCCGCGATCGTCTCGTGGATCGCCGCCGCCAGGTCGGGCAGGGCGATGCCGAGATCCATCTCGTAGAGGGCGGCCGACCGGCGCAGCCGCTCGAGGTGCGGCGTCAGACGGAACACCGCCGTGCCCTTGGGCGTCGCATACGCCCGGATGCCCTCGAACACGCCGGTGCCGTAGTGCAGGGCATGCGTCAGAACGTGGACCTGGGCGTCCTCCCACGGAACGAAACTCCCGTTGCGCCAGATCTTCTCCGTCGTCTGCATGCGTCGTCCTTTTCGTCCGCGGTTTGTGCAGATCGTACCGGACGATGCGGGGGTCCGGGTCAGATGCCGGTGGGTCGAACGACGTCACACGCCGGTCAGCGAGACGACCCTCACCGAGTGGATGCCCTGCTCGCCCCGCAGCCGTTCGAGCACGCGCGCGTCGGGGGGCGTGTCGACCGACATCACCATCACCGCCGCTCTCCGGCGACCGTGCGCGAGACGTTCATGTTGGCGATGTTGATCCCCTCCGAGCCCACCATCATGCCGACCTTGCCGATCATTCCGGGTCGATCGTCGTTCGAGCCATCACCAGCATGTGCGGCGCCAGCTCGATCTCGACCTGCTGGCCGTACACGGCGCACCAGCCATGGCCGGTTGCTCGCGGCCGATGGTGGTGCCCGCGACGGCCGTCGCCGCGGCACGCGCACGGTCACCAGGTTGGTGTAGTCGCCGGCCTGGCCGCGGCGGACTCGTGCACGGCGATGCCCATGCCGTCGGCGACGGTGCGGCGTTGACCGAGATTCACCGGCTCGTCCACGGGCCGACAAGGCACCCGCGACCACCGCGGAGGTGAGCAGCCGGGTGTCGTACTCGGCCAGAGCCCGCCCGAATACGCCACCTCCGACCGCTGGTGCCGCCATCGCACAGCCCGACCGCGAGCCGGCCCAGCTGCGCGGCCAGCGGCAGGAAGGGGCCCAGCACCTCCATGTCCTCGGCCCCGCCTGAGGGATGTTGACGGCGTTGGAGACGAACCGCCGGTGAGCGCGGCCACCACCTGCTCGGCGACGATCACGCCGGCCCGTCCTGCGCCTCCTGGGTGGACGCGCCCAGGTGCGGCGTGACGACGACGTTGGGCAGCGTCAGATCTCGCCCTCCGTATACGGCTCGGTCGGGAACACGTCCAGCGCCGGCCGCCGCCACGCTTGCCCGTCCTTGAGGCCGCCACCAGCGCGTCGAGATCGACCAGGTCGCCGCGCGCGGCGTTCACAATCCGCACCGAGGCCGCATGCGAGCGATCGTCTCGGCCCGCACCAGGTGGCGCGTCTCGGCGGTGAGCGGCGCGTGGAGGGTGATGAAGTCGGCCTGCTCGAGCACCTCGTCCAGGCTGCAGTAGGCGACCTGCGCCTCGCGGAACCGCTCCTGGGTGACGAACGGATCGTGGGCGATCACCTGCATGCCCAGGCCGCGGGCGCGGACTTGCAACCAGCTGTCCGATGCGGCCGAACCCGAGCACGCCCAGGGTCTTACCGCACAACTCCACGCCGCCGAACTGCGCCCGCTCCCACCGCCCCGCGGTCAGCGCGGCGTGAGCCTGCGGGATGTTGCGGGCGACCGCCAGCAGCAGGCCGATCGCGTGCTCGGCGGCCGAGACCATGTTCGAGCCGGGGGCATTGGCCACGATGATCCCCCGCCGCGTCGCCTCGGCGACGTCGACGTTGTCGACCCCCGTCCCGGCGCGGCCGATCACCGTCAGCCGTTCCGCGCGTGACAGCAGCTCGGCGTCCACCGCGGTGGCGCTGCGCACGATCAGGGCGTCGTACTCGCCGATCCGCCGCGCCAGCTCGGCGGCATCCATCTCGATCCTCGACATCGACGTCGAACCGCTCGCTGAGCAGATCGATTCCGGCCTGGGCGATCCGCTCCTTGATCAGCACGCGGGCCCGGGCGGTGGCCGGGTCTCCGGCGCGGGGGGCCGGCTGCGTGGTCTCAGACACGGGCGGTCTCCGGTCGGCTGAACAGCTCCACCGCCCGCGCCGCGCCGGCTCCGGAGGCCGGGGCATGATGGCCCATCTCGGCGAGCGTCATCTCCAGTGCGGACAGTGCCGTGATGATGTCGAACTCGTTCATGTAGCCCATGTGACCGATCCGGATCACGTGCCCGCGCAGCGGCCCCTGACCGCCTGCCAGCACGACGCCGTGCCGGTCGCGCAGCAGCGCGTACACCTTCTGGCCGTCGATCCCGCTGGGCATCCGCACCGCCGTCACCATCGCCGAGCTCTCGTCGTCGGGAGAGAACAGCTCGAGGCCCATCGCCTTCGCTCCCTCGCGGGTTGCCAGCGCAAGTCGCCGGTTGCGCTGCCAGGCCGTCGCAAAGCCCTCCCTGCTCGAGCATCGCGACGGCGGCGTTCAGCCCCGCCACGAGCGTCACCGGCGGCGTGAACGCGGTGCTGGACGCTGCCTGGGCGTCGCGGGTCGTGCGCCAGTCGAGCGTGAATCGCGGCAACCCGCCCCGCCCCGCAAGCTGCCACGCCCGCTCCGAGACCGAGGCGAAGGCCAGCCCGGGCGGCGTCATCAGTGCCTTCTGTGACCCGGCGACGACGACGTCAACGCCCCAGGCGTCGGTCGCCAGCTCCACTCCGCCAAGGCTGGACACCGCGTCCACCACCAGCGCAGCGCCGGTCGGCCGCAGCGCCTCGGCGATCGCCCGCACGTCGTGGACAACACCGGTGGACGTCTCGGAGTGCGTGACGAACACAGCGGCGCAGCCCTCCGCACGGTCTGCGATCAACTCGGCGTCCAGCCGCTCGCCCCACTCCTGGACGACCCGCTCCGGCTCGAGCCCGTACGCCTGGACGATCTTCGCCCAGCGCTCGCCGAAGTTGCCCGCGGACGCGACCAGCACGCGGTCGCCGGGAGAGAGCAGGTTCGCCACCGCCGACTCCATCGCCGAGGTCCCGGATCCCGCGAACATCAGCACCGGCTCGGCGGTCGCGAACACGCGACCCAGGCCGGCCAGCGTCTGCTCCAGGAGCAGCTTGAAATCCGGGCTGCGATGGTGGATCAGCGGCAACGCCATCGCAGTCGAGACCTCCGGCGGGATGGGCGTGGGACCGGGGGTGATCAGGTACGTCTTGTCCGGCACCGATCCAGTCTAGAGGGTCGGTTAGCTGCGGGCGACCGGGTGGCCGGTGGTCGAGCGTGGCATCGGCACCACCAGCACCTCGACCTCGAGATCGTCCGCAGCCGCCTCGACCGGGCGGTTGCGGTCGCGGACGCGCTGCACGATCCACCATGCGACCAGCGCATAGGCGAAGCCGGCGATCACGTCCACCACGTAGTGCTCGCCGGTGTAGACGATCATGAACCAGACGCCCACCAGCCGCACCGTCTCCAGATAGAGCACCAGCTGGGCATCCGGTACTTGCGGATCACAAGGAAGCCGACCACCGGGAAGGCGGCATGGATGGACGGGAACGCGGCGGTCACGTCGTAGGCGTGGGTGTCTCCCTTGAACGCGGCGATCGAGCCCAGGCCGATCCCGTCCAGGCTCGTGCGCAGGTACTCATGCACGCCCGGCGCCAGGCCGTGGTCGGCAGCCAGCCAGGGCGGCGCGCTGGGCAGGAGTACGTAGGTGACGCCGGCCAGCACGCTGAGCAGGATGTCCGTGTACATCAGCTCGCCGAAGCCCTCGCCACGGCGCGCAAACCAGATGTAGAAGCCGAGCAGTAACGGGAAGAAGAAATGCGTCGTGTACATCAGCACGCAGAACGCCTGCATGCCGATGCTCAGGGGCAGATGAGCCTGCAGCCAGACGGTGGGAAGCGTGCCGAGGCCGATCACCTTGTCAGCCGCGATCTGAGGCGTGTAGGTGATCGGAAACCGCGTCGACTGGGCGACGTGGAACGCCAAGCCGTACGCGATCACGATCGCGACCACCGGCGTCCAGTCGCGGATGAAGCGGCCGCTCGAGTTCGTGTACAGCGCGGCCGCCAGCATCAGCATCATCACGTGCCCCGGGGCGGGCGTGCCGCCGCGCGCGACGTTGATCGCCGCCAGGATCAGGCCGGAGGCCAGCAGCACCACCGCCAGGCTGCGCCGGATCCGCATCGCGCCCAGGCTCTGGGAGCGCTCCGACCGGTCGACCATCCATTCAAAGCGGTCGAGGGCGCGCAGGATTGCACGGAAGGGAGCGAGGAGGTCGCGCATGTGCGCCTACATCGGCAGTTTGAGGGCGAACGCTGAGTCCTAATCGACCCCGTCGCGGCCCGGGATTTCGACCACAGCGGCGGTCTACAGCTTGGAGCGGAACAGCTCCTGTACCTGGCGCGCGTCCGCCCGGCCCTGGGTGCGCTTCATGACCTGCCCGACCAGCGCGTTGACGACGCCGTCCTTGCCGCCGCGGAACTGCTCCACGAACTCCGGGTTGGCCTCGATCACCTCGTCCACAAGCGCCTCGAGCTCCGAGCTATCGCCGATCGAGGCGAGGCCGTGCTGCTCGACCAGCCGGGCCGGGTCTGCCTCCGGATCCTCCACCATCAGGGTGTACACCTGCTTGCCGATCGTGCTCGTGATCGCGCCCGACCCGATCAGGCTGACCAGGGCTCCCAGGGAGGCGGCCGGCAGCGTATCGACGGGCGCCGGCCGCGTGTTCAAGACCCAGTCGGCAGACGGTCTTGGCGTCGCCGGAGACGGCGACGACCGCCTCGAAGTAGTCCGCGGTCCGGGCCTCCGCGTTCAGGTCGGTGGCGTACTGCGCCGGCAGCGCGTGGTCGCTACGGAACCGCTCTATGCGGGCCGCGGGCAGCTCCGGCAGCGACCCTCGCATGCGCTCGATCAACTCGGCGCCGGGTGCGAGCGGCACCAGATCGGGCTCGGGGAAGTAGCGGTAGTCGTGCGCCTCCTCCTTCGACCGCAGCGTGCGCAGCGTACGCGTGCCCGTGTCGTAATGCAGCGTCTCCTGGACGATCGCGCCACCGCCGTCCAGCACCCCGATCTGACGTCTGATCTCAGCCGCCATCCCCTCGCCCAGGAACTTGAACGAGTTCATGTTCTTGAGCTCCGTCTTGGTGCCCAGATCGGTCGATCCGGCGGGACGCACCGAGACGTTGGCATCGCAGCGCAGCGATCCCTTCTCCATGTCACAGTCCGAGACGCCGACCGTCTGGAGCGTGTTCTTGAGCAGCAGCAGGAAGCCGACAGCCTGCTCCGGCGAGCGCAGATCCGGCTCGGTGACGATCTCGACCAGCGGCGTCCCGCAGCGATTGAAGTCAACCAGCGAGTAGTCGGCGCCGCCTATCCGTCCTGCCTCGCCGCCGGCATGCACCAGCTTTGCCGCATCCTCCTCGAGGTGGGCGCGAGTGATGCCGACGCGGGCGCCGTCCACCTCCAGGTGCCCCGGCCCGCAGATCGGCTCGTCGTACTGGCTGATCTGATACGCCTTGGGGCTGTCCGGATAGAAGTAGTTCTTGCGGTGAAACTGGCAACGGTCAGCGATCTCGCAGTTGAGCGCCAGTCCGATCTGGATCGCCTTCTCGACCGCCCCTTGGTTGATCCGCGGCAGCACGCCTGGGTGGCCCAGGCAGAGCGGGCAGGTGAGCGTGTTCGGCTCCGCGCCGAACCGGTTCTCACAGGCGCAGAACATCTTCGTCGCGGTGTTCAGCTGGACATGGATCTCGAGCCCGATCACCGGTTCCCATGCGGTCTCGCCGCTCATGCGGTGGCCTCCCGCAGCGCCGGCGGAACGGGGTCGAAGCCGAGATCTCGCTCGAGCGCGTGGGCGGACTCGAGGATGCGGTTCTCGGAGAAGGCGGGGCCGATCAGCTGCAGGCCGACCGGCAGACCCTCGCGACAACCCGCAGGGAAGCGAGATCCCGGGCAGGCCGGCCAGGTTGACAGGCACCGTGAGGACGTCGCAGGCGTACATCGCCCACGGGTCGTCGATGCGGGCCCCGATCGGGAAGGCCACGGTCGGCGACGCCGGCGTCGCGATCAGGTCGACTTGGGCGAAGGCTTCGTCGAAGTCGTGCCGGATCAGGGTGCGGACGCGCTGAGCGGTGCCGTAATAGGCGTCGTAGTAACCTGCCGACAGCACGTACGTGCCCAGCATGATGCGGCGCTTGACCTCGGCGCCGAAGCCGCGCGAGCGCGTGCGGCCGTACATCTCGACGATCGTATCGCCCGGCTCCTCGAGCCGCAGCCCGTAGCGGACTCCGTCGAAACGGGCGAGGTTCGCCGATGCCTCGGCCGGCGCGATCAGGTAGTACGCGGGCAGGGCGTGGGCGGCGTGTGGCAGCGTAATCTCGCGCAGCGTGGCGCCGAGCGCCTCGGCGCGCGAGAGGGCGGCGTCAAAGGAGGCCCGCACGCCCGGCTCGACGCCCTGCGTCAGCAGGTCGACCGGGACACCGAGCGTGACCCCCCTCAAGTGCTCGCCCTCCGGAATCCGAACAGGCTCGGGCAGCGGAACCGACGTCGAATCGCATGTGTCGTGGCCGGCGATCACCTGCAGCGCCAGGGCCGCGTCCCGAACGGTGAGCGCGAACGGCCCCACCTGGTCGAGCGAGCTGCCGAACGCGATCAGACCGTGGCGGGAGACCGCGCCATACGTCGGCTTCAGACCCACCACGCCGCACAGTGCCGCCGGCTGGCGGATCGAGCCGCCGGTGTCGGTGCCCAGTGAGAGCGGCGCGAACCCGGCCGCGACCGCAGCCGCCGATCCTCCACTCGAACCTCCCGGCACCAGCGAGGTGTCCCACGGGTTATGCGTCGGGCCAAAGGCCGAGTGCTCGGTCGACGAACCCATCGCGAACTCGTCCATGTTCGTCTTGCCTAGCGGGATCAGCCCCGCTTGGCGGGCGCGGGTCACGACGCCGGCGTCGAACAGCGGCCGGTGCCCCTCCAGGATGCGCGACCCTGCGGTCGTCTCCTCACCTTGCACGCAGAGGATGTCCTTGAGGGCGATCGGCACCCCCTGCAGCCCGCTGCGGCCGCTGCGGTCAAGCGCCGTGGCCTCGTTCAACGCCTGCTCGCGCCGCGTCCGCAGGAAGCAGTTCAGGTCTCCGTCGCCGGCCTCGATCCGGTCGAGGTACGCCTCGGCCAGCTCGCGGCATGAGATCTCGCCGGCATCGAGCAGCTCGACGCAGCGTTCGGCGGTCAGTCCCAGCGTCTCGACGCTCATGACGTCGGTGGAACCCTGAACGCTCCGCTCTCAGCCGCCGGAGCTCCCGCAAGCACCTCGTCGATCGGCCAGCTGGGCCGCGGAAGGTCGGGCCGGGTGACGTTCTCGAGGTCGAGCGCGTGCGCCGTCGGCGGTACGCCGGCGAGGTCGAGTCCGGCCAGAGCCTCGACGTGACCAAGGATGCCGGAGAGCTGCTCGGACATGCGGGCGACCTCATCGTCGGTCAGCGAGAGGTTGGCCAGTCGGGCGACGTGCTGCACGTCGTCGGAGGAGATGGACATCGCCGAGAGGATAGACGACGGCCGCGCGCACGGCGGTGTGCCGGACGCGCGCGGCCGTCGTCGCTCGATCAGATCAGACGCACGCCGCTGGCCTGGAGCCCCTTGTTCCCCTGGGCGACTTCGAACTCGACGCGCTGCCCTTCGCTCAAGCTCTTGTAGCCGTCACCCTGGATCTCCGAGAAGTGCACGAAGACATCCTCGCCGCCGTCCTGTTGGATGAAGCCGTACCCCTTCTCGTTGCTGAACCACTTAACCGTACCTTCTGCCAACCTACTCGTCCTCCTAGAGACAGCGCGGACCGGTATGGACCGCCTATGAGTCGCGCGAATATAGAGCACGTTGCGGACGGCTGCAAATGGGTCTGTGCGTTAACCATCTGAGGAGTGCCGGAGGCGTGCGGCCTCGAGCGTGTTGGCCAGGAGCATCGCGATCGTCATAGGGCCGACGCCGCCCGGCACCGGCGTGATCGCGCCCGCCACCTGCGATGCACTGGGGTAGTGAACGTCGCCCACCAGGCCGGCGTCGGTGCGGTTGATACCGACGTCGATGACCGCGGCACCGGGCTTGATCATCTCGCCCGTGATCATCTCGGGGCGGCCGACAGCCGCTACCAGGATGTCGGCCCGCCGGGTCACCTCGGCAAGATCTCGCGTGCGCGAGTGGGCGATCGTGACCGTGGCGCTCTCGTGCAGGAGCAGTAGCGCGACGGGCTTGCCGACGATGTCGGAGCGTCCCACCACCACCGCCTCCGCTCCCTGCACGGGGATCTCGTAAGCGTGCAGCAACTCCATCACGCCGGACGGCGTGCAGGGACGCAGCCCGGGCTGGTTCGCGACCAGGCGCCCGACGCTGACGGGATGGAAGCCGTCGACGTCCTTTGAGGGGTCGATCAGCTCGAGCACGGGCTTGGAGTTCAGGTCTCCGGGCAGCGGCAGTTGTACGAGGATGCCGTCGACGCGATCGTCGGCGTTCCATCGGGCAACCGCGTTCTCGACCTCGTCCTGGCTGGACGACGCGGGCAGGCTCTCGTGGAACGAGTTCATGCCCACTTCACGGGTGCGCTCTCCCTTGCTCGAGACGTACACCTGCGACGCCGCGTCCTCCCCCACCAGGATCGTCACCAGGCCGGGCGTGTGCCCCGTCTCCGCGACGAAGTCGGCGACCTGCGAGGTGACACGCCCCCGCACCGCCTCCGCCGTCGACTTGCCGTCTATCACCGTCGCCATGGCGGCGGACGATACCCAAAAACGTCCGGCCTGAGCACGTGCATTCGTCCGTTCGGGTGATGGCGGCACCCGCTGGGTGCCCCTACATCTGTGAGGGCACCCAACAACGGCAGGTTCCCCCGAATAGGGGAATTGCACCCAAAGGTCTCAAGCAAGCGGGCCATCTGCCGAAACAGTCCATACAGGACGACAGCCCAACGGGGCGACGTCCCTGAGAATGTCGAAGGAGGTGAATTCCTTGATCGAGTACCTGAGCCGCCTGTTCGCGGATCTCAAGGAGGAGTCGGGCCAGACGATGGCTGAGTACGCCGTCGTCCTCGGCGTCATCACCATCGCTGTGGTCGTCACCCTCGGCCTCCTGAGCAGCAAGATCTCCGCCGTTCTCTCCAGCGTGATCTCCGCCATGTAAGACTGGCGATCCCGGCGGGTCTCCGTGGCGTTATCGCCCCGGAGACCCGCCTTCTCTCTTTCCCGAGTCCCACTTTCAGCGAGGATGGCGTGTTCAAGCGACGCAAGAAGAACGAGCAGGGTCAGGCGGTCGTCGAGTTCGCCGTGATTCTTCCGGTGCTGCTGCTGATCCTGTTTGCGATCCTGCAGTTCGGTGTCGTCTTCAACAACTACATCCAGGTGACCGCCGCCGCCCGCGAGGGCGCCCGCAAGGCCGCCGTCAGCCGAACGCTGGGCACAAGCGCTGCCGAGACCGCCGCCACCACCGCCGCCAAGAGCGCGGCCCCGGGTCTCAACCAGAGCAACGTCACGGTCACCTTCCCGAACAGCCCCACGTTCGCGCAGGGCTCGGATGTCACCGTGCAGGTGACCTACCCCTACGCGATCAGCATCATCGGTCTGGTCGTCTCGTCGGGCAACCTCAGCTCGTCGACGACGATGCGCGTCGAGTAGTACCGCGATAGCCGGCTCTGCCGGCGAACTCGACACTTCTCAGGGCTCTGCCCGACAGCGGCAGAGGCCGTTCGGCCAGCGCCGACGACTCGCGTAGCCTCGAGCGACCACCCACTCTCACCCCTGGGAGTCGTACGGGTGGCGCCGGCCGCGCTAAACACACCCATTCGGGTGCTGCGCAAATCGGCAGCATCACCGACAGTGAGACGTGACGTGCGGGCGCCCACCCGCCGTTGACGCTCCCCTCTCACCCCCGCGAGGTCCGACCCCATCATGACCCGACGCTCCTCCACTCATCGGTCGTATGCCGAACGCGGTCAGTCCCTGGTACTGATCACCGTGTTCATGATGTCGCTGCTCGGCATGGCCGCGCTGGCGATCGATGCCGGCTCGTGGTATCAGACCAAGCGATCCCTGCAGGCTTCTGCCGACTCGGCCGCGCTCGCCGGCGCCTCCCAGCTCCCGGTGGGCTGGTCGACGGCGCAGAACGCCGCCCAGGCGGAGTACGCCCGCAACGGCAATGGAAGCGACACCGTGTCCTATCAAAACACGGCCAACCTGACGGCGGGAGACACCGTCAAGGTGACGGCCAGCCGCGTCTCGCCCAGCTTCTTCGCCAAGCTGTTCGGCATCACCAATGCGACCATCACGGCAAGCGCCTCGGCCACCATCGAGTCGTACACCAGCGTGACCAGCACCGGCCAGGTCATGCCCTGGGGCGTGATGAAGGCGTCCTGGACGCTCGGCTCGCAGTACTCCATCTACACCGATGGAACGTCGCCCAACAACGGTGCGCTCTCGCTGCCGGTCAAGAGCGGCACTAACTGCACCGGCACGTCGGGCGGTAGCGACTACAGGAACACGATCAACGGCACCGTCCTCTCTTGTGATGTCTCCGTGGGCCAGCTGGTCGACGTCAAGACCGGCCAGAACACGGGCCCCACGGCACAGGGCATCGACGCCCGGGTCACGAGCTGGAAGACGATCGACCAGATCGTCCAGTTCACCTCCGGCGGGCAGGCCATCATGCTGCTGCCAAACAGCCCGCAGGTGCTGCTGCTGCCGGTGGTCGAGAACGCGACCAACGGCAGCGCCGTCTGGCCCTCCGGTGCCGGCCAGGTGCGCGTGGTCGGCTTCGCCTGGTTCGTGCTCACACAGCCCGGCTATACCAACGGCGGCAAGACCGTGCTGGGCACGTTCGTCGGCCTCAGCGGCCCGCAGAACGGCTGAGCTCGGGGGCTTTCAACCCCTCGTCGAGCACCGCCACCACCATTGCGCTGACGTCCTAGGCATCTGTTGCACATCGCCGTGCGGTTCTTGAGCGTGAGGGCTCAAGTCCCGCACGGAGAGCCTTG
>CAVWLK010000068.1:0-177598 GCA_963755675.1 uncultured Actinomycetes bacterium | reverse complement strand
ACCTACACCGTGCACCCGCCCGACGGCCAGTCGGACTTCGACGTCAGCCGCATCATCGTGCGCGACCTGGTGGTGCTGAAGGCGCCGTCGACCGATTCGACCGCAGGCAAGCTGACCGCGTCGAGCGACAAGCTGCCGGTGATCCTCTCGGTGCCCGACACGGTCGTGCCCAAGATCACGTTCACGATGCACGCCGGCGATGACGCGCTGTGGCTCGTGCTGCGGCCCGGCAACGGCTCGCAGGACGGCCCGATCACGCTGGCCACCGTCAAGTCCGTCATCTTCGACGGCCTCAACGCACGCCAGATCCAAGAGGCGTTCGGTTACCCGAAGGGGGTGGGCAAGTGAGCGTCTCGCCGATCAAGGTCTTCATCACCGGCGCGGCAAACGGCCTCGCCGAGGTTCGCGAGGGTCTCGCCGACCACCCCGAGGTCGAGCTGGTCGGCACCGCGGCTGATCCGAGCAAGGCCGGCACCAAGCTGGCCGAGTCGGGCGCCCAGGTGATCCTGCACGGCACGACCGCGACCGACCACGTGCCGACGTCCGAGATCGAGGCGATCCGCGGCGTCACGGCGGCGCCGATCGTGCTGGTCACCTCGGCCAGCGCGAACGCGATCCTGTCCGAGGCGCTGGCGGCCGGCATCTTCGATGTCGTGCTGCTTCCGCAGCTGACCGACGGCATCGTGTTCACGATCAAGAAGGCACATTCGCTGGCGGCGGGTCGTCCCGCCGGAGCTGCGACCAAGTCCAGCACGGCCATCGAGGGCAAGGTCGTGACCTTCTTCTCGCCCAAGGGCGGGGCCGGCAAGACCGTTCTGGCCTGCAACCTGGCGGCGACCTTCGCCCGCCAGCAGCAGCGCAAGACGCTCCTGCTCGACCTTGACCTGCAGTTCGGCGATGCCGCGATCATGATGGGCATCGAGCCGGAGAAGACGATCTACGACCTGGTCATGGCGCGTCGCGAGCTCGACTCCGATTCGCTGTCCGGATACGTCACCGCTCATCAGTCGGGCGTCCACGTCCTGCCGGCGCCGCTTCGGCCCGAGGATGCGGAGCTCGTCACCGAGGAGCGTCTGGGCCACCTGTTCGCCGTGGCCAAGGAGAGCTACGACGTGATCGTCGTGGACACCCCGCCGTTCTTCCACGGCCCGGTGCTCTCGACACTCGATCGCACCGACCAGCTGGTGCTGGTCGCCTCCCTGGATGTGCCGTCAGTCAAGAACGTCAAGCTGACGATGCAGACGCTCGACCTGCTGCACTATCCCAAGGAGCGGCGTCACCTGCTGCTCAACCGCTCTGGCTCCAAGGTTGGGCTGAAGCCGCAGGAGGTCGAGCGGGCGCTCGACATGAAGGTGGAGTTCGAGGTCCCGGTCGACCGCGAGGTGGCCGTCTCGGTCAACCGCGGCGTTCCGCTGGTGGTCTCGAATCCGCGCTCAGGTGTCGGCAAGGCGCTGCAGGACATGGCCGACAAGCTCGTCCCGCAGCGGACAGCGGCGGCCGGCTCCGGCGGCGGCAAGAAGTTCCGAAGGAAGGGATAGCCCGTGTCGCTTCAGTCTCGCATTCAGGTCGCGGGGCAGGACGGGACCGAGCCCGAGGCAGGTCAGGAGCCGAGCAAGGCGGCTGCTGAACGAACCTCGGTCATCTCGGATCCCTTCGCCGACCTCAAGACCCGCGTTCATAAGGACATCATCGCCCGGCTGGGCCCCCGTCTGTTCAACTCCGACGCGGGCACCGGCGACAACGACCTCGAGGCCACGGTCAACGAGGCCGTGACCGAGGTGCTGGCGCTCGAGAAGACGCCGCTGACGCGGCAGGAGCGCCAGGACATCATCCGGCAGATCTCGGACGACATCCTGGGCTACGGCCCTCTGGAGCCGTTCCTGCGCGACGACTCGATCACAGAAATCATGGTCAACGACTGCCGTACGATCTACATCGAGCGGCACGGCAAGATCACGCGCACGAACGCGCAGTTCGTCGACGACCAGCACCTGCTGCGGATCATCGACAAGATCATCAGCCGGATCGGCCGCCGCATCGACGAGTCCTCCCCGTACGTGGACGCCCGCCTGCCGGATGGCTCGCGTGTCAACGCGATCATCCCGCCCCTGGCGGTGCGCGGATCGGCTCTCACGATCCGAAAGTTCCGCAAGGACCCGTTCACGATGCCCGACCTGATCAAGTTCGGCACCCTGACGCACAAGTCGGGCCAGTTCCTCGAGGCCTGCGTCCGCGGCAAGCTGAACATCCTGATCTCCGGCGGTACCGGTTCCGGTAAGACGACCACGCTGAACGTGCTGTCGGCGGCGATCCCGTCCGACGAGCGAATCATCACGGTCGAGGACGCCGCAGAGCTCCAGCTCAAGCAGGAGCACGTGATCACGCTCGAGTCGCGCCCCGCGAACATCGAGGGCAAGGGCCAGGTGACGATCCGCGACCTGGTGCGGAACACGCTGCGTATGCGGCCCGACCGCATCATCATCGGAGAGTGCCGTGGTCCCGAGACCGTCGACATGCTCCAGGCCATGAACACCGGCCACGACGGCTCGCTGACCACCGTCCACGCGAACAACCCGCGTGACGCGCTCGCGCGTACCGAGACGCTCGTGCTGACTGCCGGCGTCGATCTGCCGCTGCGCGCCATCCGCGAGCAGATCTCGAGCGCGTTCGACCTCGTCGTCCAGGTTTCGCGCCTGGTCGACGGTACCCGTCGCATCACGCACGTCACCGAGGTGCTGCGGATGGAGTCGGACGTGGTCACGCTGCAGGACGTGTTCATCGCCAAGCCGGTTGAGAATGCTGCCGAGCAGGCGGAGACCGGTCACCGGCTGCTGGGCCCGCTCACCTGCACCGGCATCAAGCCGCACTTCCTCGACAAGATGGCCGGCAACGGCGTCAACCTGCCGCCCAACTTCTTCCTGCCCGAGACGGGCGAGCGCACCGCGAGCGCATCCGCCGCCGGAGTGTTCGGCCGGGCGGTCGGCCAGTGATGCTGCGCCGAGCCGTACTCCTGACCAGCCTGTTCGCTCTGGTGGTGGCCGCCCCGGCCGCCGCCAGCGGCACGCTGACGGTGAAGAAGGTCGATACCAGCGGCTTCCCAACCGTGCGCGTAACCGTCCAGACCGGTGTCGCCGGCCAGGCGCCCGATCTGCAGATCACCGAGAACGGCGCTCCTGCCCGCAACCTGACGCCGGTCGATCCCGGCGCACCGGCGGCGATCGCGCTCGTCATCGACACCTCCAACAGCATGTCCGGCCAGAAGCTGCAGGACGCGATCAACGCGGCTTCCGGTTTCGTCAGCACGCAGAAGGACGGCAACCTGCTTGCCGTCTACGGCTTCGACTCGCAGCCCTACCCGGCCGCGCGATTGTCGCCGGACAAGACCGAGATCGTGACCGCGATCAGCCAACTTGGCACCGGTGGCCAATCCGGCACCGCGCTGTATGGCGCCGTCAAGATGGCCGCGTCCGATCTGCACACCGCGCCGGCGCAGCGTCGAATCATGATCCTGCTCACCGACGGCGCGTCACAGTCGGACACGGCGACCCTCGACGACGCCCTGAAGGCGGCAGAGGAAGCCGGCGTCGACGTCTACCCGATCGGCATCGCGACCACGGGCAACGCGCAGGCGGTGCTCGACCAGATCGCGAAGGCGACGGCGGTACCAGCTCGGTCGCCACCAACTCGTCGGCGCTGGCCAGCATCTACGACACCATCTCCGCGGAGCTGGGCACGTCGTACACGTACCTCTACCAGAGCTCGGTCGCGCCCGGAGCGCCGATCAAGCTCGAGATCTCGGCCAAGGGCCTCAACCCGGTGGAGCAGACGCTCAAGGCGCCGGGACAGCTGGCTCCGCCGAGCAGCAACGGCGGCGGACTCAAGCTTCCCCAGGGCGCCGTCGGACGCATGGTGCTGGCGGCGTCGGTCGGTCTGTTCGTGCTGCTGGCGATGGCACTGATCCTGTCCGCCAGGCCGAGCGTGATCTTGAACAAGCGGATCGCTCCGTACACCGACCAGAAGAAGCGGGCCGAGCTGGAGGCGGACGCGGCCGATCCGACCAACCTCAGCCTGCTGCACCAGCTGTTCATCGCGACCGAGCGGATCATCGGATCGATGAACTTCTGGCAGCGGATGTCGTCGACGCTCGAGCAGGCCGACCTGCCGCTGCGCACGGCCGAGCTGTTCTACATCCAGATGGGCAGCGCGCTCCTGATGGGTGTGCTGACGTCGGTGGTGCTGGGCAAGCAGGGGCTGTTCGCACTTGCCGCACTGGCCATCGGCGGCCTGCTGCCGGTGATGTTCGTCCGATGAAGGCCAAGAAGCGGCTGAACCTGTTCGAGAACCAGCTGCCGGAGACGCTGATCACGATGGCGGCTTCGCTGAAGGCCGGACACGCGTTCAACCAGGCGGTGCAGAGCGCCGTCCAGGAGGGCGCCGAGCCGACTGCCAAGGAGTTCGCGCGGGTGGTCGCCGAGATTCAGCTCGGCGCGCCCTCCGAGCAGGCGCTGCAGGCGATGGCCGATCGCATGAACTCCTACAACTTCGGGTTCGTCGTGATGGCCGTGAACATCCAGCGCACGGTCGGCGGTAGCCTGGCCGACATCCTGGACATGGTCTCGGACACGGTGCGGCAGCGCCAGCAGTTCGAGAAGAAGGTCAAGGCGCTGACGGCTCAGGGCCGCATGTCGGCCTACGTTCTGATCGCGATGCCGTTCCTGATGGGCCTCGCGATCTTCGCGCTGAACCCGTCGTACATGTCAATCCTGTTCACCAGCGCCATCGGCAAGATCATGATCGCCGGCTCGCTGGTGATGATGGGCATCGGGTCGATGATCATCCGCAAGATCGTGTCATTCAAGGAGTAGCTGCATGCTGATCGTCCTCGGAATCGGATTCTTCTGCAGCGCGGTCTACGTGCTGCTCACCGGGCTCACCGTCCGACAGCGCGAGGTCGCGCTGTCGGTGCGGCGGCCAAGCGCTACGGCACCCGCAACCAGCGCGAGCTGGAGACGCGCCGGAGCGTCAACGACCGGCTGCTCGGCCCGCTCGCCGCGCGGCTGGCGTCGGTGACGATGAAGCTGATGCCCAAGACCAACCCCGACCAGGTGGCGAACAAGCTGCTGTCGGCAGGTCTGGCGCGTTCGCTCTCGCCGCAGGCCTACCTGGCTCTCAAGGCGGGTCTGGTGGCCTGTTCATCCTCTTCGGCATGTTCATGTTGATCTCCGGGGCGATGGCCCCCGCCTTCGCCTTCTGATCGCCATGATGGGCGCCGCGATCGGTTTCATCGCACCCGACTTCGTGATCAACAACCGCATCCGCGGCCGCAAGGCCGATGAGGGCGGAGCTGCCGAACGTGCTCGACCTGCTGTGCGTGTCGGTGGAGGCCGGGCTCGGCTTCGACCAGGCGCTGGTGAAGCTGAACGAGCGCATGGAGGGCCCGCTGGTCGACGAGTTCGGCCTCGTGCTGCACGAGATGCGGATCG
Source organism: uncultured Actinomycetes bacterium (assembly GCA_963755675.1). Lineage (GTDB taxonomy): Bacteria > Actinomycetota > Thermoleophilia > Gaiellales > JAICJC01 > JAICYJ01. Next base: position 172,115 of record CAVWLK010000068.1, on the reverse strand, counting down.
GCCAGAGCCGCTCGGCTGCCCTCAAGAACCTCTCGCAGCGCGTCGAGGCCGCCGAGGTGGCTCAGTTCGCGCGGGCCATCATCCAGGCCGACCAGCTGGGCATCTCGCTCTCGCGCATCCTGCGCGTGCAGTCGCAGGACATGCGCCTGCGCCGCCAGCTCGCGGCCGAGGAGAAGGCGATGAAGGCGCCGGTCAAGATGCTGTTCCCGACCGTGATCTTCATCTTCCCCTCGATGTTCGTGGTCGCGCTCGGCCCCGCCGCGCTGAACCTGATGAAGAGCTTCGGCGGCGGCTGAGGCCGTCGGCGGCGTGATCAGCCGCGCTTAGAGCCTATCTCGGTAGGGAGCGCGGCGTCTCGCGGCGTCATCACGTCGCCCTGCCGCGTCGTTCGATCACGCCCAGAGGCTCCGTCTATGAACGTGATCGCCCGCCACGCCGACGGCTCGCGCTGCCGCTCGCGATCCATCCACGCGACCTACCGAGAGAGACTCTTAGGCCGCTGGGCGGCCGGCGACTGCTCGGGGTACGTGATCACGCGCACATCGATCGTGTCGGCGCCGCGGCGGATCTTGCGGCGCGTCTCGATGCGAGCGGTCGGAGCGGAGCGCTTCATGCCCCAATCATCGGCACGTGCATCCGCAGCCTGAATGGTTACCCGCTGGTAGCCTTGGCGGTCGGGCGACGTGGCCGAGTGGTTAGGCAGAGGCCTGCAAAGCCTCGTACAGCGGTTCGATTCCGCTCGTCGCCTCTCAGATCGCGACAGGCGGCATGTCGCGCACCGCAAGCAGCTCGGCACTGCGGAGTGCCAGCGAGCCCTGTCCGGCGATGGCGGCGATCGTCCCCACCGCCCGGTCGGAGAACGAGCTGCACATGACGACCAGCAGGCCGCCGTTGATGGGCGCCAGTGCGGCAACGTCGGCCGAGTCCGACGCCGACAGCGACAGCGCCGGCAGGTCGGAGAGCCCGATCACCTCGACCTCGTCGCCGGATGGATGGCCGGCATGCATCGCGGCCAGCGCAACCGAGCGGACGGCCTCGTCACCGTGGTAGGCGAGCACGCGATGGCGACCGTCCTCCCCGGCATCTCGCGCCACGATCGCGGCCGCGGCGGACCCGGTCAGGTCGCGCGCCGCGCGCGCCACGTGTGAGGCGACGTCCGGCACGGAGGGGTCGGCGGCGGCCATCGTGGCGATCTCAAGCAACGCCTTGGCCACGGCCACCGATCGCCGCTCCGCTTCCAGCAGCCGGGCGTTCTCGAACGCCACCGCAGCCTGGGCGGCCAGCAGCTCGAGCAGCCGCACCGAAAGCGTCGAGAACTGGTCGAGGCCGAGCTTGCTGAGCACGATCACGCCGATCGTGCGGCGCTCGTAGCGCAGCGGCACCGCCAGGATCGACTCGTCGATGTCGGCGCTGCCCTCGATGTCCTCGGCGAACTCGCAGTGCTGCGCGTCGGCGATGCAGAGCGTCTGGCCGCGCTGTGCGGCGGTGCCGGTGATGCCCTCGCCCATGTCACAGCGCAGCGCGTCGAACGTCTCACCGGCGTACTCCGACAGCAGGCCGGCGAACGCGATCGGCTCCAGCGTGCGGTTGTCGTCGCCAAGCAGGTAGACGCGTGCATTGTGGTAGTCGATCATCGTCCGCAGCTCCGTGACGATCGTCTCGGCAATCTGCCAGACGTCGTTCAGCCGGTTCAGCTTTCCGGCCAGCCCACCGAGCAGGCGGATCTGCGTCAGTGACTCGAGCTCGGCCTTGCGTCCCCCACTCGATCGCCGGCCGGCGCGCTGCGCCCGAACCACGGTCGAGTAGCTGGCGGCGCGATCCTTGCCCCGCTCCTTGGCCGCATACAGGGCGGCGTCGGCGGCCGAGAGCAACTCGGTTGGGTTCTTGGCATCACCGGGGAACGCCGCCACACCGCACGACACAGTCACCGGGCGAACGCCGGGCAGCGCCCGCACGCGGGCGCACAGCCGGTCGGCGGCCGCCTTGGCCGCGCGCTTGCTGGTTTCAGGCAGCAGGATCGCGAACTCCTCACCACCGACGCGGAAGGCGGAGTCCGTTGCTCGCAGCGTCTCGGCGGCGGCCGCCGCCACCCGGCGCAGCACCACGTCTCCCTCCTGATGCCCGTGGACGTCGTTCAGCATCTTGAAGTCGTCCAGGTCGAAGGTGACCACGGCCAGCTGACGCCGGTAGCGGTTCGCTCGCTCGACCTCTTCGCGGACACGCTCATGGAACGAGCGGTGGTTGTAGAGCCCGGTCAACCAGTCGGTCTGGGCCTCGCGCACCAGCTGCTCGCGGTTCTGGGTGTTGTCGAGCGCCAAGGCCGCCATGTCGGCGAAGTGGCAGATCAGCTCGAACTCGTGGTCGTCGAACCCGACGTCCTCGCCCAGCCGGTAGACGTTGAGCGTTCCGATCGGGTGGTCGCGCACCATCAGCGGCACAACCGCGATCGCCTCGGGCTCACTCTCGGTGCCGGGCACGATCTGGATGCGGGGATCGAACTGGGCCTGCGGCACGTTCTGCGCCAAGCCATGATCGACCACCCATCCGGTCAGCCCCTGCCCCATCGCGAGCGGAGATTCGAGGATCTCGGCCGCGTACAGGTCGACCGAGTGCAGGGGCACCAGCAGGTTATGAACGTCATCGACCTGGTACACGGTCAGCACGTCGTAGGGCACGAGCCGCTTCAGCTCCGTCGTGATCCGGTCCAGAAGCTCTTCGAGGCTGGCGGAACCGAGCAGCATGCGTGAGATGCCCAGCAGGGTCTGGTATGACGCCAGACGATCAGCGTGCTGGGGCGCCGGACTGGAGGAGTCGGGCAAGGTGTCCTCTCGGAGCCGTGAGGTGGGACGAATAGGAGGGATGGGCACATCTACAGTTTCCCGCGAACGGCCCAATGCTCCCACCCCCGTTAGGGGGATCCGCGCCTACCGCAACCGTCGGTACGCGACCAAACAGGCGACCATCACCACCGTGATCACAAGTGTGGCGGCGATCGCGACGTGCACCGCGATCACCTCCCACGGCAACCCGTTTCGATACTGGTACTCCCCCACGCCCAACTGGCAGATCGTCAGCACGATGCCGGCCAGCGAGAGCCGCTGCGCGAGCGATCCCCGCTCCCGCCGCCACAGCCCCACCGCCAGGGTCAGGAACACGGCAGTGAACGTGAAGGCGGCGCGCACGTGCACCCAGACGGCGTCGTAGAAGTTGCCGAGCCGCTCGATCGGCCGGTCAGTGGCTCCGGCGTGTGGACCGGCCGCGGTGACGAACGCCCCGGTCGTGACGAGCACCAGGCAGACGACCACGGCAAGCGCCGCCAGTATCGCCTGCCTCGTCCACACCACCGGCCCCGGCTCCAGCCCGCGGGCGCGTGCCACGGCGTGGAACGCCACCCAGCTCGAGGTTGCGACCACCGCCATCGCGAGCAGGAAGTGCGACATCACCAGTAGCGGGTGCAGGTCGAACGCGACCGTCACCGCTCCCAGCGGCACCTGGGCGACCGTGCCGGCGGCCGCCGCGACTGCTGCCCAGATAGCCAGCCGCGGCAACCCGGGCGTGCGAAATCCGAGCCAGGCGGTGACCACCGCAGCGACCATCGCGATGCCCGAGATCACCCGGTTGCTGAACTCGACCACGGAGTGGTAGTCCGGTGGGAGGCGATCAGGCTGTCGGCCTGGCAGGTCGGCCAGTGCGGACAGCCCAGCCCGGACGCGGTCAGGCGGACGAGGCCGCCGGTGACCACCACCAGCCACAGCAGGCCCAGCGTGGTCAGGGCTGCGCGCTGGAACGTCCGCGCCGAGACGGCGCGGCTTGCGCGCGTGTGAAAGCGGATTCGGCGGTCGCCATGGATCTAGTCTAGAGACTGGCCGGCGCGCGGCACACCGGCCCCCAGAACAGACCGGACGCCCCGCGGCGGAGTCGCCAGCATGCCGGCGGCCCGCGGAGCAGTCGAGCGTGCAGTTGAGGGGACGCGGCGACGAGGCAGTCGAGCTCAGTGCCGAGCGAAGCGGGGTCGGATCTCGCCCCAGGGATGCCGCCACCAGGCGCGCGAACTCGAACCGCGACACGGCATCGGCGCCGGCCACGTGAAGCGGCCCGGCGACCGGCTGTCGCGCCAGATCGAGCAGCGCTCCGGCAAGGTCGGCGGCGACGATCGGACAGCGCAGCTCATCGCTGAAGAAGCCCACGTCGCGATGGCCGTCCAGCGCATCCACCACCATCTGCTCGTGCGGGCCGGGACGGTCGCCGCCATAGATCAGCGAGGTGCGCACGACCAGCGCATCCGGCGAGGCGGCAGCCACCGCTCTCTCGCCCGCGAGCTTGGCCCGGCCGTACTCCGTGACCGGCATGGCGACATCGTGCTCCGTGTAGCCGCCCCGCTCGCGGCCGCCGTCGAACACGAAGTCTGTCGAAAGGTGGACAAGCCGCGCGCCGACCGCCGCGGCCGCCTGCGCGACGTTGCCGGCCCCCGCCACGTTCACCTCCACCATGTCAGCACCGGACTGAACGTATGCGGTGTGGATGATCACCTCCGGACGAAGCTCGGCGATCAGCCGGCCGACCGCCCCCGTGTCGCGCACATCCAGCTTCGGCCCGTGGCCGGGTTGCGTCAGGTGAGTCGCGATGACGTGCCAGTCCGACCCAGCCCGGGCCACCAGCGCGCGGCCCAGATACCCGCTTCCTCCCGTGATCAGCAGGCAGCCCGGCTGCGTTCCACCCCGCTCCACGCGCTCGTGCATCGATCGATCGTAGCGAGCCGCTCCCTGAACCCAATCATCTACAGTTGGAGCCTCGAACGCCACGCCCGCGCACCCATTTACTCCACGGAGATCCCGATGACCACAACGCTTCCAGAGCAGGATACGACCGCACTGCTCGCCCGCCTCGACCTCGATGCAGACGCCCTCAGCGACGGCGATCTGGAGGTGCGCACGCCGATCACCGGAGAGCCGATCGCCAGACTGCGCTCCCACGCCGCCGAACAGGCCGAGGACGCCATCGCCCGCTCCAGCGAGGCCTTCCTGGCCTGGCGCGACCTGCCGGCCCGCGCCGCGGCGAGCTGGTGCGGCTGCTCGGCGAGGAACTGCGGCCATGAGAAGGAGGCGCTGGGCGCGCTGGTCACCCTCGAGGCGGGCAAGATCCGCCAGGAGGGGCTCGGGCGAGGTGCAGGAGATGATCGACATCTGCGACTTCGCGGTCGGCCTGTCGCGCCAGCTCTACGGCCTCACCATCGCCTCCGAGCGGCCCGGCCACCGGATGATGCGAGCAGTGGCATCCGCTCGGGCCGGTCGGCGTCATCACCGCCTTCAACTTCCCGGTCGCGGTCTGGGCGTGGAACGCCGCGCTGGCCGCTCGTCTGCGGCGACCCGGTGATCTGGAAGCCGTCGCAGCAGACGCCGCTCACCGCGCTCGCCTGCCAGGCGCTGTTCCGGCGCGCCGCGGCGCGCTTCGGCGATGCGCCCGACGGTCTTCTGCATGCTCATCGGCGGCGCGCGACGTCGGCGAGCGCTGGTCGACGACCCGCGCGTGCCGCTCGTCTCGGCCACCGGCTCGACTGCGCATGGGCCAGGCGATCGGCGCCGCGCGTGGCCGCGCGCCTCGGCCGCGCGCTGCTGGAGCTGGGCGGCAACAACGCCATGATCGTCGACGCCCACGCGCCGACCTCGACCTGGCGGTCCGCGCCATCCTCTTCGCGGCCGTCGGCACCGCCGGCCAGCGCTGCACCATCGCTGCGCCGGCTGATCGTGCACGAGTCGATCGCCGACGAGCTGCTCGACCGGCTGCAGCGCGGCCTACGGCGCGTCCGCGATCGGCGACCCGCTGCGAGCCCGGCACGCTGATGGGCCCGCTGATCGACGAGCGCGGCCGTCGACGACATGCAGGCGGCGCTGGACCGCGCCGAGGCGCAGGGCGGCAGCGTCATCGGCGGCGAGCGCGTGCTGGCCGACCGCTGCCCGGACGCTTCTACGTCGAGCCCGGCGCTCGTCGAGATGCCGGCGCAGACCGAGTCATCGTGCGAGGAGACCTTCGCGCCGATCCTCTACGTCATGACGTATCGACGACGCTCGACGAGGCGATCGCGCTGCACAACGACGTGCCGCAGGGCCTCTCCTCCTGCATCTTCACCATCGACATGCGCGAGGCCGAGCGCTTCCTGTCGGCGGCGGGTCGCGACTGCGGCATCGCCAACGTCAACATCGGCACCTCGGGCGCCGAGATCGGCGGCGCCTTCGGCGGCGAGAAGGAGACCGGCGGCGGCCGCGAGTCCGGCTCCGACGCCTGGAAGGCCTACATGCGCCGGCAGACCAACACCATCAACTACTCGCACGACCTGCCGCTGGCCCAGGGGATCGTGTTCGACGTGTAAGGACGTCCTGGCTCAGCCGGCCGCCGGCTGGCGGTTGAGCTGCTCATGGTGGCCCAGGAAGCGCGGCGACGGCTGCGACACGTCGGCGTCCCAGACCGCCTTCACGTCGGCGAATACCTCGCGAGCCTGATAGTGGATCATCTTGCCCGCCGGCACGCGGCCCCAGTCGGCAACGCCGAGGCCGTCGGCGTCGATGCCCAGCGAGCGGCAGAGGTAGACGGCTCTGGGTAGGTGGTAGTTCTGGGTCACCACCACCGCGCTTCGGACACCGAAGATCCTCCCTGCCCTGTAGCACGAACTCGTAGGTGTCGAAGCCCGCGTCATCGACCGTGATGGCGCCGGCCGGCACGCCCCTGGCCAGGGCGTAGTCGCGCATCGCAGCAGGTTCGTCATGGCTCGTGACGCTGTTGTCTCCGCTGATCAGCAGGCCTTCCACCTTGCCCAGCTTGTAGAGGCGGATCGCGGCGTCGAGCCGATCGGCAAGAAACCAGGTGGCCTTGCCGTCTCGCGTCAGCCCGGCACCGAGAACGATCGCGACCTGATGGTGGCTGACGTCTGCCGGGTCGGACGATATGTGGCCGGAGGCGTCTAGCCGGATGATCACAAGCGGCGCCAGTAACAGCGCTGTCAGCGCCATCAGCGTCCCGGCCAGGATCAAAGTCGTCGTCGGGTGAACATCTCCCGACGATAGCTGCTCCCCTCATCGAAGCCGGGCGGCTGTTACCTCCCTGTCGCTTTCGGCGCGCAGCCGCGGCTGGTCGAGCGGGAACGAGAACGTCAGGCGCGAGCCGCTGCCGAACCGCGACGAGATGCGCACGTCGCCTCCGGCCAGCTTGACCCGCTCGATCATCGCGTCGAGTCCAGGTGCAGCTTCATCCGCCGGCGATCCAGGGCCCCCTCGACGTCGAACCCGGTGCCGTCGTCAGCACGGACCCCTCCAGGCGGCCGTCGACCTCGCGCAGCCGCACGTGGACGTTCGAGGCTCGGGCGTGCTTGCGGACGTTCGACAGCGCCTCGCGCATGATCCGGTAGGTGAGATCCTCGATCACGAACGGGTAGCGGTCCACGGTGGCCGAGACATACACGTTGAATGCAGCCTCGCGTGCGCCCTGCTCGGCCAACTCCTCGACGCGAGACCAGCCCGTGGCCTCCAGCAGCGGCGGTCGCAGCTCGAACGTGAACGTGCGGGTGCGCTCGACCGCCTCCCCCAGCGTCCGGCGAGCCGTGCGCAGCCGCCGTAGCGGGTGGCGGTCTGCTCGTCGGCGATCGCGTGCTCGAGGCTGTCCATCCTCAGCAGCGATGCCGTCATCACCTGAATCGTGTCGTCGTGAAGCTCAGCCGCGATCCGCAGCCGCTCCTCTTCCTCAGCCCGCAGCATGTCGCTGAGCAGCTCCTGGCGCCGAGCCTCTGACTCGCGCAGCGCCTCCTCCGCCCGGCTGCGGGCGATCAGGCCGCCGATGATGTTTCCCAGGGCCAGCAGGAACTGCGTTCGTCCGGGCGAAGGAGCGCGATTCCGACGTGAACACGCCCAACGCCGCCATCGATGTCCGGCCGCTCCGGATCGGGACGACGAGCGCGCTCGACGCCGGCTCGCTCCAGCGCAGGGCTGGCGGTGAACGTGTCGCTCTTGGCGAAGTCGTCGACCAGCAGCGGCCGCTTCACGCATGACATGGCCGGTGACGCCCCGTGCATTCGGACGCAACATCCTCAGGCGACGGCTGCCACCCCCGTGCGCACCAGCAGTGCCGGCTCGTGCCCGCCGATCAGGTACCCGAACTCGGCCCCCAGCACCTGGCACGACACCGATACGGCCGCGTCCCACAAGGCCGGGCTCGGCTCGTCTCCCAGCGCGCGCAGTCCGAAGCTGACGAGCGCCGCCTGGCGAGCTTCGGCTCGGTGCAGCGCGGGGATCCGCATCGACCGGTAGACGAGGTACAGAGGCAGTACCGCCGCCGGCACGAGCCACACAACGTGCAGCAGGAAGTAGGTCAGCGCGACGCCGAGCACGGCGGGGGCCAGATCGGTGGCCAGCGCCGCGGGCGTGAAGAGCGCGCTCGATCGCAGCGAGTGGCCGCGGCCCAGCTTCAGCACGGCGGCCAGCAGGGCGTGGTTCGAAGCCACGAAGATCACCGCCGCCGCCAGCGCGGCCGCCGCCCAGTCCGCCAGGTCAGAGCTGCCGATCAGCAGGTTGAACGTGACCAGTGCCAGCAGGGCGTTGAGCAGGTAGTTCGAGACGTTGAACGCCGCGATGTACCACGCATAGCGCTCCTTGAACCACTCCGGGATGTGCTGGATCAGCACAAGCGGAACCACCAGCGCGGCCGGCAGGATCAGCGCCGCGGCCACCACGAACGTGATGGTCATGTGGTAGGACTGGTTCTTGTCGGTGCGCACCACCAGCACCTGCGCGCAGGCGGCGGCGGCCGACAGCGCCGCCCAGCTGACCAGGTCACCGCCGTCCACGCCGCGGCCAAAGACCAAAGCCGCGACGGACGCGAGCAGTGCGGCCACCCACACGGCGACGAGGTAGATCCTGGCCGGAACCGGCATGCTCTCGAACGTTGTACTGGCACGTCGCACCGCGATCACCTGACCCACACGAGAGCGGCGTCGGCCGGCAGCGAGCCGTCTGAGCCCGTGCCGCTATCCCACGACGCGGAGTCCCAGGAGGCGGAGTCCCAGGAGGCGGAGTCCCAGGACGCCGAGTCCCACGAGGCCGAATCCCAGGACGCCGAGTCCCACGACGCCGAGTCCCATGACGCCGAATCGGTCGCGGCCGTGCTCCAGGCATCGCCATCGAACACCGGCGGGCCGCCGGTGCCGGAGTCGACCAGGAACTGGTTCAGACCGGCGTTGGGATTCGGCGGGCTGGAGATCGAGCCGATCGACGAGACCTTCGTCTCCCCCACCCCGCAGGCGAACGAGCTGCCGTCCGCGGTCGGAGAGGCGATCAGCATCAGGGCGCCCTTCACCTGATCGGGCGTCCAGGACGGATGCCGGAACAGCGCGTAATCGGCAGCTCCCGCAACGACGGGGGCCGCGAAGGAGGTTCCTGACAGCCAGACGTATCCGGAGGAGACGATCCGGTCGGGGTGCTGGGTGTAGATCGTGGAGTCGGTCGGCACCGGGCCGTTCATCACACGGCCGGGTGCGCACAGCTCCGGCTTGCGGAATCCGTCCGGGGTGTAGCCGTAGGCCGACCAGGGCGCGGCGAAGTCGTTCGAGGCCGACACGGTGCCGGAGGTGTCGGCGGCGCCAACGGTGATGATGAACGGATCGTTGCCGGGGGCGTAGAGCACGCCGGAGGGATCGCCGTTCTGGGCGTAGTTGCCGGCAGCTGCGACGACTACGATGCCGCTGTGCCAGAGCGCCTCCACCGCCTTGTCGAGCGGATCGTGGGCGAACGAGGTCTCGACCGACCCGGTCAGCGAGAAGTTCGCGACCCGGATGTTGTACGCCGTGTGGTGCTGGAGGATCCAGTCGGCTGCCGCGATCACGTCCGATGTCCGCGCCATGCCGGTGTCGTCCATCACGTCAAGCGAGACGATCGGCGTGGCGGGAGCCGCGCCGGCGTGACCATAGTTCGATCCGGCGGCGATGCCGGCCACGAACGTGCCGTGCCCGAACCCGTCGCCAGGTGAGTTCGTTCCCGATCCGCCGGTCAGGTCGACCTGCTGGATGACACGGCCGTCGAAGTCGGAGCGCTCGGCCTGGACGCCGCTATCGACGACGGCGATCGCGGGCCCGTGGCCACCGGCCGACCAGAACTTGGTGATCGCCGGCACGTTCGGCCACGATTGCGAGTTGCTGAAACCGCCGGCCGACGCGCCGCCGGTGAGCACGACCTTGCCGTCCGAGGTGATCTCGGTCACGCGCGGGTCGCCGGCCAGCGCCACCACCTGGTCGCCGGTGAGGGTCGCGGCAACGGCCGGGATCACGCTGTACGAATCGGTGACGCCGGGGATGATCGCCGGGGATGCCGAGATCGCGTCGCGGACGGAGTCGGCAGCGGCCGAACCGTTAGTCGCCTGCACGATCACCCGGAACTGACCGTCAGGAGCGGCGGCAGCCTGTTCGAGCAGCCCGTCGCTGGTGACGGCGATGGTCGCGCCATGGGCGGAATCGCGCCACGACGCCCCGCCCATCGCCGTGATCAACGCCCCGAGGAGCAGGACGACCAGCACTCGCCTGAAGGTGTTTGCGGCGCTCATTGCTCTGACCCCTTAGCGTCGATTTGGGCGTATCCCGTATACGCCGACCCGAACGGAATACGAGCAGATGCTCACCGGGCGCGCGCTCCCCAAACTGTGGTAATCGGCACTCACCATTCTGGGGTGCCCGCGGCGATCCCCCGATGCCGCCTGCGGCGGCCAGAGATGAGCACGGCCGCCAGTCCCCCGGCGGCCGTGCTCCCCACGTGAGTTCACCATCCTCTGGGGCGGCGCACCCCAGCGGGCGCCTACGTCCGAACTGCGCTCGGCCGGGTCAGCGCCCAGATCACCCAGATGTCGAGGCCGATGATCAAGAGTGACCACCACGGGTAGTACGGGATGAAGAAGAAGTTGTCGATCGCGCTGAACATCGCCAGAACCAGCGCGGTCACCGACGCCCAGAGCTTCCCTGAGAACAGCCCGAAGGCGGCCCACAGGATGAGCACGCCGAACCCAAGATGGATCCAGCCCCAGGCCGTGATGTCGACGTCGTAGGTGTAGTTGGCCGTCTTGACGTAGAAGCTGTCGTTGATGATCGCATTCAGGCCGGAGAGCACCTCAAACGCTCCTATCAGCGCCATCATCGCCGCCGCGAAGGTAATGCCACCGATCGCCCACCCCGATACCTGGGGCTCCTGCATTCCGGCGTCGTAGTCGGACATCCCACACTCCTTTCGCTCGAAAAGCTGACCGGTCCCCACCGGTCGAGCGGGTTCGCCAGCATGCTATCGCGGGGGTCGGCTGGGCTCGTTTGCGGCCGGGAGGTAGGTTGTGGACATGCTGCTCGCAGAGATCGTCGACACATCGGCCGCGGTCGCCGCGACGCGGTCGCGCAGCGCCAAGATCGAGGCGCTGGCTGCCTGCATAGAGCGCATGCTGCCTGACGAGGCTGCAGCCGGTGCCGCATTCCTGGCCGGCGAGCCGCGGCAGCGGCGCCTCGGCGTGGGCTGGGCGTCGCTGCGCGACCTGCCGCAGGCGGCCGCGGCCCCCTCCCTCACGGTGCTCGCCGTCGATGCGGCCTTCGAGCGGCTGGCCGCACTCTCCGGCCCCGGGTCGCAGGCCGACCGGCGGCGGGCGTTGACCGACCTTTTCGGGCTCGCAACCGCGCCGGAGCAGGAGTTCCTACGACGGCTGATGCTGGGCGACCTGCGCCAGGGAGCACTCCAGTCGGTCGTGGCGGACGCCGTATCGAGGGCGGCATCGATCCCCAGGGCGAGGTACGGCGCGCGCTGATGCTGCTCGGGGATACCGGCGAGCTGGCGCGCATCGCGCTCAGCGGTGGCGCCGACGCGTTACGCAAGGTGCGACTCGAGGTGGGACGGCCGGTGCACCCGATGCTGGCGGGCACGGCACCCGACCTGGACGCTGCGTACGCACGTATCCACCCGGCCGCGATCGAATGGAAGCTGGACGGCGCCCGCATTCAGATTCACCGCCGTGGCGACGACATCGCCGTCTACACGCGTTCGCTGGACGAGGTCACCGGCCGTGTGCCCGAGGTGGTGGAGGCGGTGAGCGGGTTGGCGGCAGACCCACTGGTGCTGGACGGGGAGGTGATTGCTCTCCGGCCGGATGGCCGGCCACAGCCGTTTCAGGTGACGGGCTCCCGCTTTGGCAGCCGCACCTCCGTGGAGGATCTGCGGCGGCGAACGCCGCTGACGCCGTTCTTCTTCGACGTGCTGCACGCCGACGGCGACGACCTGCTCGACCTGCCGTACGAGCAGCGGTCGGCGCGTCTGGCCGCCGCGGTGCCGGACCCGCTACGCGTTCCGCGAGTGGTGGCGGACACGCTCGACGCCGCGATCGCGTTCCAGGCCGACGCGCTCGCCCGCGGGCACGAGGGCGTGCTGGTGAAGGCGCTCGATGCGCCGTACGCGGCCGGCCGCCGGGGCGCCGGCTGGATCAAGGTGAAGCCGCGGATCACGCTCGACCTGGTGGTGCTGGCGGCGGAGTGGGGCCACGGGCGCCGCCAGGGCTGGCTACAGCAACCTCCATCTGGGCGCCCGGGCCGACAACGGCAAGAGTTTCGTCATGCTGGGAAAGACGTTCAAGGGCCTCACCGACGAGATGCTCACCTGGCAGACCGAGCGGCTGCTGGCGCTTGAGACCAGCCGCGAAGGAATCACAGTGCACGTGCATCCGGAGCTGGTGGTCGAGATCGCCTTCGACGGAGTGCAGACGAGTCCTCGCTACCCAGGTGGCGTTGCGCTGCGCTTCGCCAGGGTGCTGCGCTACCGCGACGACAAGGGTGCCGATGAGGCGGACTCGCTGGCGACCGTGCTCGCGCTCGCGCCACCGGCCGCGTCCTGACCCGCCTTCAGGCCGCCCAGGTGAACTCGGATTTCGAGAGTCCGGTCTTGCCCTCGTACTCAATACCAAAGGCGCTGATCCGCGAGCGCTTCGCCTCCGCCATCGTCAGGTCCGACCCAACCGGGTGGAACATCCCGGAAAATTGGACGGGTTGGCCGGTCTCGACGCCGAAGGGCACGATGTCCTCGATCTCGAAGTCGATTCCGTCCCCGACGCGAACGCTGTGACGAAGCCCGTCGTCGCGCACCTCAATGGCAGCCCGTTCGATGCCGAGCATTTCGCCCACCGAGGGAGCGAGCATCGCCATAGGGCCGCCGAGTTGCCCGCTGAAGACCTGCACGAGCTTGTCGGCCTGCTCGTCGCTGGCCTTCTCGTCGATGAACACCCCGAGGCGCCAGTTCCCCTCAGTCATGATCTTCGGCGTGTCCGCGATCGCCGCGACCTTCAGGCCGCCGATGTCCGTGCCATCGATCTCACCCTCGCGAATGTCGAACACGAGCGTCACGCGGCAGAAGTCGTACGTGGCACCGTGGTCGAAAGACAGGTTGCACGGGCACATGAGCTCACACGAACACGTCTCAACGTAGCTGCCCTTGAGGTTCCAGGACATCGACGACCTCCTGTTGGGTATAGCCCGCGATGCTATGCCCCCGCGGGGAGCGCGTCAACCGGTCGCCAGTCGCTGGACCATGCACCGCCAAGCTTCGCGGAGGCGCCGACAGTGGCCTGATTCAACGGAGAGAAGCGGCTGAAGGGACTCGAACCCTCGACCTTCTGCATGGCAAGCAGACGCTCTAGCCAACTGAGCTACAGCCGCGCGGCGAACCCGAGTATACCGCGGCCCCGAGCGCGATCACTCCGCAACCCGGCGCCGGTCAGCCCCGCTCGATCTTCTCCCGCTGCTTGACGTCGAGCTTCTGGAGCAGGCGCAAGAGACGCGCAACGTGGTCCTTCTTGTCCTCCACGATCCGCTGCACCGCCTCCTTGGCGTCCTCGTCGGACAGCGAGAACGTCTGCTCCTCGTACCGGTTGATTGCCATCAGCTCGTCGGCGAGATTCTCGCGCAGCGTCTGAAGGTCGGCGGTCAGCTCGGTCAGTCGCATCGCGCCACGTCTACTCGCCACGCACGGCCAGCACGCGGAGCAACTCGTCCACGCGCGCGTCGACCGTCTGGAGCGGTGCCCGGCACGCGTGCGATCTCGTCCACCAAGCCATGCTCGGTGATGACGGCCACGACGCGCGCGCGGGCGGGGATGTCCCCGCGCGACGAGAGCTTCTGAGCGGCCGCCACCCGCCGCCGCCGCCCAACTCGGACCACACGCCCTCGCTCTCGCCGAGCAGGATGCGGGCCGTCTCCAGCTCGGCGTCGGTCACCCTCACCACGAGGCCCTCCGACTCGACCACCGCCTGAAGCGTCTGCACCGTGCCGGTCACCCCGCCCAGCGAGCGAGCCGAGGCTGTTCACCTCGCCGCTCGGCGACACCCAGTCCTTGCCAGCCGCCAAGCGCCGCGGCGACGGCGCCGCCCACCTCGACCGCGACCATGCGCGGGATGCGCGTCCATCACCGCCCAGTCCGCCAGGTCGCGGAACCCGCGCCAGATGCCCTGGATGCCGTCGCCCAGCGCGGCCGGCACGGCCACCAGATCGGGCACGGTCCAGCGCAGCTGCTCGGCGATCTCGTACGCGATCGTGCGGTAGCCCTCGATCGCCAGCGGATCGCCGCCGATCGGCGGCGCGCCCGGTTGGAGACGGCCCGCCAGCCCAGCGTGCGCTCGGCGTCGGCCAGCAGCGGCCAGCGCGCCTCGACGCCGGCGACGCCGACCACGCGGCCGCCGACCGCCTCGATCGCGTCGCAGCACGCGGGCGCCGGCTCCGGGCTCCACCAGGCTCACCGCAGCGCAGCCCCGCGCGCGCGGCGTACGCCGCGAGCGACGACGCACAGCGCCTCGTCGCCGGCGCTTGCGATCGTCACCGACGTGTCCTCGACCTGCGAGACGGCCAGGGCGGCGAACCGGTCGCGCCAGCTACCCGCTCGGGTTGCGGCGCTCGTCCTTGATGATCATCCGCCGCAGGCCGAGCTGCTGGCCGAGCGCGGCCGTCGGCACGAGCGGCGTGTCGCCCTCGCCCATCGTGATCAGCCGGTCGCGCGTGATCGGCAGCTGGGCGGCGAAGCGGGCCAGGCCGCGCCGGTCAGCTTGCCCGGCTTGAGCGACGCGACCCGCGCCGTACACGGGCGCGACGTTGCGACGGCGTGCCCTCCGCCGAGCACGACGGGCACCCGCCGGGCATCGACACGACGGGATAGCGCCGCCGGCACCGCAGGCACTCGAGCGCGTTGGGGACTGCCACCCCGCGAGCATACCCCTTGACGCGGCGGGCCTCAGCCGGTGTCTACTTCAGGACATGATCTACTGCGTGATCCCGCCGGAGCTCGAGGACGAGCTGCTGCGCGCGCATGACCGAGTACTACCGCGACAACCCGGATGTCGAGGTGATCGTCGACCGCCGCGCCGGGCGCCGACGACCGCCGCGCGGCGAGGGAGCCGTCCGCGACGAGCGCCGCGTCACTCGCGACCGCCGCCGGCCGCGGGCGATGGGCACGTTCCCGCGCATCGACGGACCTACCTGACCCCGACCAGCCTGACCAGCCGTCTCCGCAGCGACAAAGCCAGGCGCCGGTTTGCAGCCGCCGCTATGAAGCCAGCATCACCGTTCCGTCGGGATCGGCCTGCGCGTTCCACTCGCGGAAGCGGCCGTCGAGCTCGTCCAGTTCCTCACCCCGATGCTGCAGCGTGACGCGTCTGCGCGCCGAGCATGTCGACCCGGTACTGGTACCAGGAGAGATCCCAGGCCACGGTGACGACGACCTCGCGATGGCTGCGCCGAACGACGCTGACGCGCGGATCGCCGAGCGTGCGGGCGATGCCGGAGACCGTGCGCGGGTGCGTGCTCTCGTTGAACAGCTCCAGCCCCGCCTCGACTGCGTCGGCCGGATCGTCGGGCAGCAGCTCGGGGTCGAACGGCTCCGGAGCGGTCACGCCCCGCCGCCGCTGCTTGAGCATCCCGCCGCAGCCCGCGCTCACGCCGCGCGCCCAGCTGCACCGGCAGCGCCGGGGGAGCCCTCACGCGTCCACCCGCGGGCGTCCGCCTGATCGGTGCACAACTCGCAGACGAGTGCATCCTCGAGGCCCACGCGGCGGAAGCTGACAAGCCGCTCGCCCAGGAGCACGGTGCGCCCGCAAACGGCGCATCGCGTCTCGGTGTCGTTCTGGCGAATCTCGATCATCGGGAGGTGTCTGAGGTGCGCCCAGGCCCGGGCGCGACCGCCCACGAGTGTACCCCAACGGGTTCGCGGTTGTCGCGGTTTGCGGGGATTTTCTGATCTGAGTGCAGCACCGGGTTGCGACCCATGTCCGTGAGTCGGCTAAGCTGCCCGCGCTCGTGCGGGCTCTGGGCGGTCCGTTCTCTCTGGGGGATGACCATGCTGACAGAAGGCCAGCAAAAGCAGCGCCTGACGCCTCGCCGCTGTGCGGCGATGCTCGGCCTCCTGACCGCTCTGGCGGTGGCGGCGTTCCCCACCCCCGTGGCAGCCTCGCCTCTCGCTTCCCAGCGGGCGCAGGCCGCGAAGGTGATGGCGCAGCTCGACCTGCTTCAGACGCGCAGCGACCAGGCTGCGGCAGCCGAGCGGACGGCCGCCGAGCGACTGGCGGCCGAGCAGGCGCTGGTCGCCGACAGCCGCGTCCAGGTCGCCGCCGCACGTCACAGCCTCGCCGTCTCGGAGGCGATGCTGGCGACCACCCTCGTCTCCTCCTACAAGGCTGGATCCAGGGACGCCGTCAGCTACGTGCTGGCATCGGGATCGTTCGCCGACCTGCTGGCGCGGGTCGACCTCTTGAACCGCGCGTCCTCCAGTGACCGTGACCTGATTGACCAGATCCGGCAGACGCAACGCCGGCTGACCGCGCAGCTGGCCGCCCGCAGGGCCGCGGCCCGCGCCGCCGCCGAAGCACACGCCTCGGCCCTGGCGGCGCGAAACGCGCTGTCTCGTGCGATCGCTCGCCGGCAGGCCGTACTGGCAGCCGTCAACTCCCGGATCCATACGATGCTCACTCACGAGCTGCAGCGCCGCCACAGCCTGGCCGGCTCGCAGGGCGGCGGTGGCGGTGCAGGCACCGGCTCCGGCGGGGGTTCGCCCCCACCCGCGAACGTGTTCTACGGCGAGTGCACCTGGTACGGCCCCGGGTTCGCCGGGCACCCCACCGCCAGCGGCGAACCATTCGATCCCAACGCGCTGACCGCCGCCAGCCCCTGGCTTCCGTTCGGCACGCAGCTGAAGGTGACCGACCTGTCCACCGGGCTGAGCGTGCAGGTGCGCGTGAACGATCGCGGCCCGTTCGGGCGCGGCGTGCTCGACCTCTCGGCGCACGCAGCCCAGCTGATCCATCTGTCGGGCTGGCAGCGGGTGCGGATCGAGATCCTCAGCAGCGGGCCGAGCGCGGCCCGCGCGATCATGCCTTGACCATCTCGCGATCCCGCTTCGCCGACTCGATCACCGACTGCGCGGCGTGGGCGGGAACCTCCTCGTAGCGGAGCAGCGACATCGTGTAGTCGCCGCGCCCGCCGGTCATCGACGTTAGGTCAGGCGCGTACGAGAGCACCTCGGCCATCGGCACCTCGACGTGCACGATCGTCGCACCGGGCCCGGGATCCATCCCCAGAACGCGTCCGCGACGGCTCGTCATGTCGCCGATCACGTCGCCCACGTGCTCGTCCGGAACGGCCACGTCGAGGCGCATGATCGGTTCCAGCAGCACCGGGTCGGCGGCCGCCACGGCTTGCTTGAAGGCCAGCGAGCCGGCGATCTTGAACGCCATCTCGGACGAATCGACGTTGTGGTATGAGCCGTCGACCAGGCGCACCCGAACCCCCACCACGGGAGCGCCGACCAACTCGCCCCGCTGCATCGCCTCCTGGATGCCCTTGTCCACCGCCGGCCTGTAACCCTGCGGGATCACGCCGCCCACGATCTTGTCGACGAACTCGTAGCCCTCGCGGCCCTCGATCGGCTCGATCTCGATGTGACAGTCGCCGAACTGGCCCCTGCCGCCGGTCTGCTTCTTGTGGCGTCCGTGGGCGCGGGCGGGCTTGCGGATCGTCTCCTTGTATGGCACACGTGGCGGCTTCAGCTCGACCTCGACCCCGAACCGGCGGTGCATGCGATCCAGCACGGTTTCGACATGCATCTGGGACAGCCCGCCGACGATCGTCTCGCCGGTCTGCTCGTCGCGGTGGACGTCGAGCGAGGGGTCCTCCTCGTGCAGCCGCCGCAGCGAGGCGTGCACCTTGTCCTCCTCGCCCTTGTGCTTGGCCTCGATCGCGAACGCCACCACCGGCGCCGGCAGGGCGATCGGTTCGACGGGCGCCGGCTTGTCCACGTCGGCCAGCACGTCGCCGGTGTTCGTCTCCTTGAGCTTCGGCACCGCGCCGATCATGCCCGCGCCGAGCTCGTCGGTGGGCGAGTGATCCTTGCCCTGCAGCAGCAGCAGCTGGCTGATCCGCTCCTTGCCGTGGGTGCGGCTGTTGACCAGTTGCGAGTCGCTGGTGAGGGTGCCGGCGAACACGCGCATCAGACTGATCTTGCCGCTATAAGGGTCGGCGATCGTCTTGAACACGTAGGCCAGCGTCTTGGCCCCGCCGCTCTCGGGCACGTTGCGCGCCCGGGCCGGCGAGGGCAGGCCTTCGACGATCAGATCGAGCAGGCCGTGCGAGCCGATGTTGCGGGTTGCCGCACCGCAGCCGACCGGGAACACGCGCCCCTCGGTGACCAGCTGCTTGAGCGCCTGGGCCATTTCTTCGCGTGTGATCTCGCCGCCTTCCAGGTACCGCTCCATCAGCTCGTCGGAGGTCTCGGCGACCACGTCCATCAGCTTGTCGTGGTACTCGTCGGCGAGCTCGCGCATCTCGTCGGGGATCGGCACCGACTCGTCGTGGCCGGACGCGTCGCCGCCGTGCAGGTAGGCGACCATGTGCACCAGGTCGACCACGCCGTGGAAGTCGCCCTCGGACCCGATCGGGATCTCGACCGCCACGCAGGTGGGAGCCAGCCGCTCCTGCAGCTGCTCGAGTGCCACGTAGAAGTCAGACCGCTCGCGATCGAGCAGGTTGACCAGCACCAGCCGCGAGATCTCAAGCTCGTCGCACCGCCGCCACAGCCGCTCGGTGCCCACCTCGACGCCCATCACGCCGGACACGGTCATGATCGCGCCTTCTACCACGCGCAGCGCGGACAGGACGTCGGCCTGGAAGCTGGCCTCACCGGGGGTGTCGATCAGGTTGATCGTGCGTCCCTCCCACTCCAGGTGCGTCACCGTGGCCGAGATCGACATGCCGCGCTTGCGCTCGTCGTCGTCGTGGTCGGTGACCGACGTCTGTTCGGCCACGCTGCCGAGCCGGTTGATGGTGCCCGACTCATACAGGAGCGCCTCCACCAGCGACGTCTTGCCGGTTCCGCGGTGGCCGATCACCGCGACATTGCGAATCTTGCCGGGCTCCTTGTGAGGCATGGGCGTGGGCCTTTCAGGTGAGGTGAATGTGAGGCGTTCACCTTAGCCGCGCAGCGTGGGCCGTGGCAATTTGGGCAACTCGCAACGTTCCAGACGGTTCAACGGCCTCTGCCGCTGTCGGGCAGAGCCCTGAGAACAGCCGCGGATGGCGCCGCTGGCGCCCGCGCGAATCGCTAGCGATTACGCTCGAGCGACGCCCGCTCGAGGCTGCCCTGGAGCTTGGCCTTCAGCCGCAGGATGGCCTTGGTGTGAAGCTGGGAGACGCGCGACTCGGTCACGCCGAGCACCTCGCCGATCTCGCGCAGGGTCAGCTCCTCGTAGTAGTAGAGGGTGATCACGGTGCGCTCGCGCTCCGGCAGCTTGCCGATCGCCGAGGCCAGCGCCTCGCGGACCTCGGTGCGCGTCATCTCCAGCGACGGGTCGTCGGCGTGTGGATCCTGCAGCGTGTCGATCAGTGAGACGGTGTCGCCGCCGGAGCTGGAGATCGTCCACAGCTCGTCCAGCGCCGCCACCGACGAGCGCGAGATCTGGGTCAGGCTGTCTTGGAACTCGTCCTCGGTGATGCCCAGCGCCTTGGCGATCTCCTCGTCCGAGGGCGGGCGATGGTGCTTGTTCTCGAGCTCGACGATTGCGCGTTCGATCTCGCGGGCGCGGCTGCGCACCGAGCGCGGCACCCAGTCCATCGATCGCAGCTCGTCGATGATCGCGCCCTTGATGCGGCTGATCGCGTATGTCTCGAACTTAGTGTCACGGCCAGGGTCATAGCGCTCGATCGCGTTCATCAACCCGAGCAGCCCGTACGAGACGAGATCGCCCTCCTCGACATGGGCCGGCAGCCCGGTGCCCAGACGGCCCGCAACGTACTTGACCAGTGGCGCGTAGGTGAGGATCAGACGCTCCCGCAGGTGCGGGTCGGCGGTCTGCTTGTACTGAAGCCAGATCTGCAGTGCGTCGTTGTCGCTCATCAGGCTCTCGGGTGGGAGTTTGCGTGGGCCGCCTTGAGATGGCGCACGCTCACATGGGTGTATACCTGGGTCGTGGCCACCGATGCGTGGCCAAGCAGCTCCTGGATGCTCAGTAGATCGGCGCCTCCCTCGAGGAGATGAGTGGCAAATGAGTGCCTCAGCGCGTGCGGCGAGCGCTCGGGCAGGCCCTCGCGGCGCAGCGCCGCCGCCAGCGACCGGCGTATGTCCGACGGCGACAACGGCCGTCCCCGGATGCTCACGAACACGCGGTCACACGGCCTGGTTGCCAGCGTTGGTCGCCCGTGTCGAAGGTAGCGCTCGAGCGCCTGTGCGGCGGCACCACCGATCGGAAGCGCCCGCTGTTTGTCGCCCTTGCCGATCACGCGCAGCCGCGCGCCGGCCAGGTCGAGGTCGCGCAGCCGAAGTCCGCACGCCTCCGCGGCACGCAGTCCCGATCCATACATCAGCTCCAGCAGCGCCCGATCGCGCAAGGCGCGCGGCTCGCCGCCGGACGGTCGATCGAGCATCCGTCCCAGCTCGGCCTCGTTGAACGTGCCCGGCAGCGTGCGCGGGCGGCGCGGCCCGGGCACAACGGCCGCGGGATCGCGTTCCACCAGGCCGCGGCCGAACAGCCAGGCGTACGCGCCGCGCATGGCCGACAGCTTGCGGGCGGCGGTGGCCGGCGCGTACCGCAGCGTGCCCAAGTAGGCGGCGTAGCGGCGTAGCACTGCTGTGTCCGCGCGATCCGGTGGGCAGCTGGCCGCCGCCAGCCAGCGATCGAGCTGCGCCAGGTCGGTGCGGTACGCGCGCAGCGTGGCCGCGGACGCCCCGGAGGCGCGCAGGTGATCGACGTAGGCCGCGAACGGCGACTCGGGAGCTGGAGTTTGCATCGGCTGGACGGATTCTCTGTTCGCGCCCCGGGGGCGCTTCTCCTTTGGTCGATGGCTTAGCGAGAGCGCAGATCTCGGCGGGCGAGGTCAGCCATCCACAGGCCGAGTGCGATGCCGGCGACGGCGATCACCCACTCGCGGTGCCCTGCTGCCGCGATGCCGATCCCGGCCAGGCCGAGCGCCAGCGCTGCAAACAGCAGTCCGCGCGACTTCACCCGGGCAGCGTACCGGGGTATGCTCGACCGGTGGAGGACGTTGGCTGATGCGGCGGTGTCGAGCATGCGGAGGCGGGGTCGAGCGGCAGCACCGCTACTGCCCCTGGTGCGCCGCCCCGCTCCGGCTCAAGCTGGTCGAGTTCTTCCGGCCGCACGCCGAGATCGGCGGCGATGCGCGTGCGCTTCGCGTGTCACGCTATCTGGGCGGAGAAAGCGACCAGCGCCACACCAGGCTCTCGATCTGGACGGACGACGATCGCGTGGCCGCGGCGATCTCGCTGGATGAGGACGAGACGCGCCGGCTGTCCGGGTTCCTGTCGGAGCTGCCCGTCGCCGAGCCTCGTACCACGGCCCGCGTGCGCGGCTGGCTGGCGAGACGACCGGGCTGAGCCCGATCAGGTGCCGGCGCGCAGGCCGTCGAGCACGACGCGCACGTACGACCGCCACTCGAAACCTGATCGCTCCGCGCCCTTCACGGCTCCGCCCAGGTGCCGGACGATCGTCTCGAACTGCTCGGGCGTCAGGTCGGCGCGCACCTTGCCGGCGTCCCGCGCTCGCCGTCCCAGCTCGACGATCGCCCCCGTCAGCGTCGCCGAGCAGCGGTTCATCTCCTCGCCGGCCGCCGCACCGGCCAGTGCCTCGACGCTGAGCGCGTCGGCCGCCAGCTTCTCGCAGGCCGCCCAGACGAACGTCTCGATCGCATCCCAGGGGTCGTCCTTGGCCAGAGCGTCCAGCGCGTAGGACTGGACCTCGCCGACGCAATTGAGCGCCAGCGCCATCATCAGCGCATCCTTGTTGGCGAAGTGGCGATACACCGTGCCCACGCCCACTCCCGCCCGGCGGGCGACGTCCTGCACCTGGGTGTCGACGTCCTCGGCGAAGCACTCGCGCGCCGCAACCAGCACACGATCGCGGTTGGCGACCGCGTCAGAGCGACGATTACGAGTTGGCGATCCGCTGGTTGCCACGGTTTGTGCGTCCATTTGTGGGAGACGGGAAGATGCGCTAGTGTAGCGGAATCATGATTCCGAATAGAGATTCCGAATCAGTATTCCGGTACGAAATCTACCCTGCTTTGGGGAGGGACGCAAGATGACACAGCAACTCGACCGGCGCTGGTTGGCGCTGGTGCTTCTCACGGTAACGCAGTTCATGGTCGTGCTCGACGTTGCGATCGTGAACGTGGCGTTGCCTTCGATCCAGTCAGCACTCGACTTCTCGGTCACCGACCTCCAGTGGGTCACGAGTGCGTACGCCCTCACGTTCGGCGGCTTCCTGCTGCTGGGCGGCCGGGTGGCAGACCTGCTCGGCCGGCGGAGGGTGTTCATGGCCGGCATGGCGGTGTTCGCGATAGCATCGCTGGCCGCGGGCCTGGCACCGACCGACTCGACGCTGATCGCGGCGCGCGCATTCCAGGGTCTTGGGGCGGCGATCATCTCGCCTGCCGCGCTCTCGATCCTGACCACCACGTTCCGCGAGGGTGCGGAGCGCAACAAGGCGCTCGGCATATGGGGCGCCGTCTCGGGTATGGGCGGCGCAGCCGGCGTGCTGATGGGCGGCATCCTCACCGACCTGGTCGGCTGGGAGTGGATCTTCTTCATCAACGTGCCGATCGCGCTGTCAGTGATCGCTCTCAGCCCGCGTCTGCTGACCGAGAGCCGGGCGACAGGGCTCGGTCGGCGGTTCGACCTGTCCGGCGCGGCCACTGTCACCGGCGGTCTGACGTTGATGGTGTACGCCCTGGTGGGCACGAACCAGCACGGCTGGACGTCCAGCCGCACGCTGGGACTGTTCGCCGTCTCGGCGGCCCTGCTGGCGGCATTCGTCGCCATCGAAAGCCGCACCGCACAGCCACTGCTGCCCCTGCGGCTGTTCCGCAGCGGCTCGCTGACCGGCGCCAACGTGGTCGGGCTGCTGATGGGATCGTCGATCTTCGCCATGTTCTTCTTCCTGTCGCTGTACATGCAGGAAGTGCTCGGCTACTCGCCGCTGCGAACCGGCATCGGCTACCTGCTGGTGGCGATCACGATCATCATCTCGGCCACCGTGTCGCAGGTGCTGGTAACACGGGTGGGCGCCCGCCTGATCCTCGCGGTGGGCATGTCGCTGCTGACGGCCGGCCTGCTCTGGTTCACGCAGGTTTCGGTCGGCGGGAACTACCTGACCGATCTCGCGCCAGGGTTCCTCCTGACCGGCATCGGCCTGGGCTTCTCGTTCGTGCCTGACACGATCGCGGCCCTGACCGGGGTCGAGGAGCGCGATGCCGGCGTGGCATCGGGCCTGATCAACACCTCGCAGCAGATCGGCGGCGCGATCGGCGTCGCCGCCCTGGTGACGGTCGCCACCACGCGCACCGGCGACCTGCTGGCCACAGCCGGCCGGCATGCCGCAGATCCGGCCGTGGTGGCGTCGGCTGCGACGGACGGCTTCCAGCTCGCCTTCCTGTGGGGCGCGGGGCTGGCGGCACTGGGCGTGGTGGCCACGCTGGCGCTCGTGCGCAGCCCGCGCGAGCCGGTGGCCGAGGTCTCCCCCAGGCTGGCGATGGGCGAGGCCGGCGACTGAACGCGGCGAACCTCCGGGCCCGTCCGGTTGTCACCGGGCGGGCCCGGTTGTGTAACTGGTAGATGGGGTATAGTGGTTTCATGCTTGCCAGCCCAACGGGATACGACATCCATCCCGGGTATCCGGACAACCGCGACCTGACGCCGGCCTCGCTGCGCGCTGTGCAGGCCTTCGTCAATACGCTCGACCGCGAACACGGCATCGAAGGGTTCGCCACGCCCGACGGTCTGCGGGACTTCCTGGTCGACTTCGACCTCGCCGAGCCGGGGCTGCCGATCACCGACTCAGACCTGGCGCACGCGCTGGCCGTGCGCGACGCGCTGCGCGACCTGTTCGTCGGACGGGCGGGCGGACATTGCAGCGCTGCGTCCGTGCGCCTGCTGGAGCGTGCCGCGGCCGACGGCCGGCTGACGGTTTGCATCGACGATCATCAGCCGCGTCTGGTGGCGAGCGCCGCGGGTTTAGCGGGCGGGCTGGCGCGGCTGGTCGCGGCGGTGCAGACGGCCGCCGCCGACGGCAGCCTGCGCCGGCTGAAGGCCTGTCGTCGAAGCTCCTGCCAGTGGCTGTTCTGGGACAACTCCCCACCCGCGTCCGGCGTGTGGTGCTCGATGGCCATCTGCGGCAACCGCACCAAAGTCGGCCGGCACCGGGCGCGCGCGGCGGTGACGCCATGACGAGACGGCGACTGTTTCGCCTGGTCGTGGTGCTCGCGTTGCTTGCTGCCCCCGTCGCCCTCGTCGCCGCGATCATCTCGAGCGCCGGGAGTAGCACCAGCCCTGCCGCGGGCCCTCCGGTCGTAACGATCGATACGCCTGACGATGTGCACCTCTCGGCCGCGGCGCGACGCGGCATCAACAACACGCTGGACGTGTTCGTCCCCGATGCCGTACGGCGCGACGACCCCGCCCGCGCCTACGCGCTCACGACCGACTCGTTTCGTGGCAACACAACCCGCGCGGGCTGGTCGAAGGGCACGCTGCCCGTCATGCCATACCCCGCCGTGGGACACCGCTTCCACGGTTGGAGGGTCGACTTCTCGACCGGCGACTCGGTCGGGCTGGAGCTCGAACTGCAGCCGTCCGACCCGTCGAAGGTGGGCGTGATCGCGTTCTCGATCGTGCTGCAGCGTCAGCACGGTCGATGGCTCGTGGACGCGTTCGCTCCGGTGGCCACCTTCCAGCCCACAGGGTCGCGCGCCGACATCCGCGCAGCGCCGGACTACAGCCCTGCCGCGCACGGCTCCGCCTTCGGCGATCAGCGGCTCGGCCAGGCCTGGATCCTGGTACCGGTGGCGGTGCTAGGGGCGCCGCTGGTGGCGCTGATGGTGATCGCACCGATCGCCCTCGTGCGCTCCCGGCGCAGGCGGCCGGCTGCCCTGGAGTCGCTGGACGACTACTACAGCTCGATTGCCCGCATGCGTGACCCGACCGGCACGGGACGCGACCGCGAGTCGTAGCAGAGTGCCCCACCGATCAGCGGAGGATCGAACGACCGGCTGGGCCGTAGCGGATCGCTCGCATGAACTCCACGACGTCGCCCAGCACGCAGTAGCGAAGCTCGAAGGATCCCGACTTCCAGCGGAGTCTGACGCTGGGTAGCGGGCCATCGACCACGGTCGCGGCGGGCTGCTCGTCCCAGCCAATCTGCGTTGCCGTCCGCTCGTTCGGGGTGCGTTGCTTCGAAGGCTGCTGGAGGATCAGCACGCCGCTGTCGGTGCAGGCGAGCAGCCCGGGCCGAGGGGCGCCGTAAGACCCGGAGCCACTGGCTGCTCCGTGAAGGACGCCCCGAACCGCACCGTCCGCGGCGGCCTTCCTGACCCAGTAGAGGCAATTGCTGGGATCGGCGACGTGCTGTCGAATCACCGCCAGGAACTCTTCCGTGGCTTGGTCGAGTCGGCTCGTGACGCAACCTGCGCGGCGATCTGCACGGCCTCGACGAGCGGTGTCCTAGGCATCTGGGTACCACGTGAGCGTGGGAAGCGAGAAGTAGGTGGCGTTCTTGGTCATGAGGTGGCGGTCGGTGCCGGTCGCGGTGATGCTCCATAGGGGCGCGGGCGCTGAGACCGAGATTCCTATTGGGTAATCGGCCTCAAGGAGCGGCATGTAGAGCACCCGGTCGACGCCCGGCTCCCACGCGGCGGGGCCTGCGCAGGCGATGTGGGTGGGGTCGTGTGTCTTTACGTCGTAGGTGTAGAGCTGGCCGCAGGGCGTCTGGTCAGCGTGGGCGGCGGGCTGGTCTCCGGTCGTGTTGGGAGATGGCGCACAAGCGCGGTTGAAGTCGACCCCGCGGACGACTGCCCGATTCCGCTCGCCCGTGCTGAGCAGTTATCGGGTTCCGTTTGGGGCTGTCCAAACCGCGGCTCTCGCATGCTCACGACAGTGAGTGTTGATCCCGGCACCGTCTGAAACCACGCACCTTGCCCATCGAACGTCGCGAAGAAGCCATCGCCAGCGCGGGTTCGTCGAGTCAGATCCGACGATGTCGGCGAACATGACGGCGAAGTCGACCCCGGCCTCGACTACCGCCCCACCGCGAGGCTCCTAGGGAATGTCGAACGTCTCGCCGCCCGGCGTGTCGCCGCTCATCTGCCATTGATCGCCGCGCAGCTCGAACGTCACCCGCTGAGACTGAAAGAACGTATTCGAGGAGATCTCACAGTCCACCCGTTCGTCGGAGTAGGGCCAGCAGTTCACCGTCTGCGGATCGCTGGGCAGGTAAAGCGGCCCATTGACCACCTGATCCTTGACCTTCACCTCGATCAGGCGGGCGGCCTGCTCGCCCCGCGGTGGCGAGGCCTTGCCACTGGCGCACCCGACCACGAACGATCCGATCAGCAGTGCAACGATCAGCCCTCGCGCCCATTGAGACAACGGCGACACCGGCCAGAGGCTACGACAAAGGGTGGCCCTGATCCAGGTCTATGAAGGAATCCGAATCATCGCGATCCCGCCGTCACTGGGTCGGGAAGCAGAACGCGCGTGGAGCCGCGCGTGTTCCAACATTCATCCACTCGGGGCATTCAGACACCCGTCACCCCCGGGCGATGTCTCGCGTCGCTGCCCGGGCGAGACATGTGACAGGCGAGTGATCCGGACGCCCATGCGCCAGTCTGACCTGCCGTGAACGCCGTGATGAGCCATCCAGTTCGGGTGCTGCCATGGTCTCATCGTGACCGACGTGGCCTCGCCGCTTATCGGCTGTCAGGCGGCGAAGCGTCGGTGTCGAGCTGGAGGCCGCCTTCGACGACGGCGAGAGCCTCGTCGAGCACCTGTTGTAGGGGCCGGGTGTAGCGCTCGGTGTGCCAGATGCGGGCGGCGGTGGTGAGTGCCCAAACGAGCGTGGAGGCGATCACCTGGATCTCGAGCTCGTTGCCGCTGCGGCGGGTGGCGCGGGCGAGCGAATCGGCGACGAGTTGGGTGAACTGGTCGACTAGTTGCACCATCGCGGCGTGAAGGTGCGGGTTGTCGAAGGCGTAGTCGATCTTGCGGCGGGCGAGTTGCTCGTCCCGATCGAAGAAGGCAGCCATTACGGAGGCGACCGCTCGTCGTACGGCCTCGACCGGCGGGTGCGATGCGAGCTCGGCCTCGACGGCGTCGATCAGCCGGAAGTCAAACTCGTCGTAGAGGACGATCCCCTCTTTGGTGCCGAGGTAGCGGTAGACCGAACTGGGCGAGACCTCGGCGGCGGCGGCGATCTCCTCGATGGTCACGTTCTCGAACCCCCGCTCATCAAAGAGGTCGAGCGCGGCGGCCTGAATGCGTTTGATGGCGGCCGCGCGTTGCCGTTTACGAAGCCCGTCTTTCTTCTCAGCCACGTCGAGCAGTGTAGCGGACAGTGACTTGCATATGAAAGCGGCTAGCGATAGTCTCCTCCAACAGACAGTGCCTCTTCATAGGAAGTGACTTCGTGTCTTCTGATCTTGCAATTGACGCCCGTGGCCTGGTGAAGGAGTTCCGCGGCCAGCGGGCGGTCGACGGGGTAGACCTTGCCGTGCCGCTTGGATCGGTGTACGGATTGCTAGGGCCCAACGGCGCCGGCAAGACCACCACGATCAGGATGCTTGCGACCTTGCTGCGCCCCGATGCCGGCTCGGCCTCCGTGCTTGGCCACGATGTCGTACGCGAGGCAGACGCCGTCCGGGGTCGGGTGAGCCTGACGGGGCAGTTCGCGTCGGTTGACGAGGACTTGACGGGACGCGAGAACCTCGTGTTCCTGTCCAGGTTGCACGGCTACCACCGGCCGCAGGCGAAGCGGCGCGCGGTCGAACTCCTGGAGGCGTTCGGCCTCCCCGACGCGGCAACCCGGACGGTCAAGACCTACTCCGGCGGGATGCGCCGCCGCCTGGATATCGCCGCGAGCCTCGTGGTCACGCCAGAGCTGATCTTCCTCGACGAGCCGACGACCGGGCTCGATCCGCGCAGCCGCGACCACGTATGGCAGATCGTCCGCGCCCTCGCAGCCCGCGGCACAACCGTGCTGCTCACGACCCAGTATCTCGAGGAGGCCGACCGGCTCGCCGACCGCATCGCGGTGATCGACCGCGGCAAAGTGATCGCCGAGGGCACGCCCGCCGGGCTGAAAGACTCGCTCGGCTCGACCGTCCTCCACGTCCGCCTCCGCGATGCAGGCTCCCGATCACGGGCCTCGCAGCTGTTGGCTCGCGCCCTCGACGCCGTCCCCCACAACGAAATCGACCCGGCCTCGATCTCGATCGCTGCCGCCGACCCGGCGCGGGCTCCGCAAGCGCTCGACGAACTGATCAGTGCAAGGATCGCAGTCGCCTCGTTCTCCCTCAGCCAGCCAACCCTCGACGAGGTCTTCCTCGACCTGACCGGGCGCCCCACCGAAACCGACGCACAGGAGCATGCAGCATGAATACGGCCCCCGTCCCCGCACCGAACATCGGCAACGTGCTTGCCGCCGGCCCCCGGCCGGCGCGCCCCGGGGCTGCATCCGCAGCCCTCACGTTCGGCTGGCGGGCGCTGTTGAAAATCAAGCACGTGCCCGAGCAGCTCGCCGACGTGATCGGGATCCCGATCATCTTCACGCTGATGTTCACCTACCTGTTCGGCGGCGCGCTTGCCGGCTCGACGCACGCCTACCTGCAGTTCCTGCTTCCGGGGACGCTCGTCATGGCGGCCGTTCTGCTCACCGTCTACAGCGGCGTCAACCTCAATACCGATGCCGCCACCGGCGCTTTCGACCGGTTCCGTTCACTCCCGATCTGGCGGCCCGCACCGATCGTCGGCGGTCTCATCGGCGATACAGGCCGTTACCTGCTCGGCTGCACCCTCGTCGTCGCGCTCGGCCTTGCAATCGGGTACCGTCCGAACGGAGGCGTGACCGGCGTTCTCGCCGCGATCGCACTTGCCGTCCTCTTCAGCTTCTGTCTCTCCTGGGTTTGGACGGCGCTTGCCCTGACCCTACGCACCCCAACCTCGGTCCAGGTCGTGGGACTTCTAGTCCTCTTCCCCCTCACCTTCGCCAGCAATGCGTTCGTGGATCCCCACACCATGCCGGCGTGGGTGCGCTCTGCCGTCCAGGCGAATCCGATCAGCCATCTGATTGAGGCCGACCGCGGTCTCATGCAGGGTCAGACGCCGACCGGTCAGATCGCCTGGGTGCTAGCCGCCTCCGCGGTGCTCTTCACCGTGTTCGCACCCTTGACCGCATATCTCTACCGCCGGGGGTAACAGGGACGCCGGTCGCTGCCACCATAGACGTGCCGCTTCGCGCTTGCGCGACGCCGCGGGCTAATTCGAATCAGGACGCGAGCACTAAAGGAGGGCCACATGTTGAAGCTGATTCAGGATCTTCCCCAGGGCGTGGTCGGCGTGGAGGCGCAGGGGCAGGTCAGTGCGAGTGATTACGAGCAGGTGCTGGTGCCGGCGGTTGACGCTGCGCGCGAGGCAGCAGGGGATGGCAAAGTGCGGCTGCTGTACGTCCTGGGCAGCGACTTTCCCGACTACACCGCGGGCGCAGCATGGGAGGACGCGAAACTCGGCCTGGGCCGTATCCGCTCGTGGGAGCGGATCGCCATCGTCAGCGACGCGGAGTGGTTGCGCCGTGCGATCCACGGACTCGGCTGGATGATGCCCGGCGAGGTCAAGGTGTTCGGAATGGGCGAGGCAGACAACGCTCGCGCCTGGGTGGTTTCGTAGCCGACGATCGGTTCGCCTGCGCAGCGCGCTGCTTCGTGATGGAGGCGTGCAGCCGGCATGATCCGCCGATGAAACGGGGAGGGAAAATGGACTGCGCGGGCGTCGTGGCGTGTTGCCTACAAAAAACGTGAGCCCCGGGGCGCGGATGTACTCCCTCTAACCGTTCACAACGTCCGTAGGCACGTCAGCTAGTAGCGGTGAAGGGTGGTGACTGCGGGCAGTCGATTCTGCATCATCACCGCGAGCGGGATGGTGACGATCAGCACCCCGAGGATCCAGGCGATCAGGATCCATATTCCGGAGAACCACCAGCCGACGAAGACGAAGTAGCCTTGGCGACGTCGGAAACCTCGAGCTCACGGGATATCACCTCGTGACCGAGCTCTGTCACGATCTTGGCGATCCGCGCGAGCCGGTCCTCGCGCTCGTTCGCAATCAGGATTCGCAGGGAACGGCTCTGCTCGTCAGCCGTCATCAGGCCCTCGCAGCGGTAGCTGGAAGCTGACCCGGGAGCCTCGCGCCGGTCCGGAGTCGACCACGATCGCGCCACCGGCCATTCGTACGCGCTCGATCATCGCGTTCATGCCCATGTGCAGCACCTGCGACGAAGGATCGGTCGCGTCCGCAACGTCAAATCCGCAGCCGTCGTCCGCAACGACACAGCGTAGCTCGTCATCGAGCCTCTCGACGGTGACCGTGATGTGACGCGCCTGTGAGTGCTTACGGATGTTGGCCACCGCCTCTTGCACGGTGCGGTAGACGAGCTCCTCCACCGTCCAGTCGAACCGCTCGGCCGGTACGGACACCGACACCTCGGCGCCGATCGCCTCGCCGGCCTGCTGGACGATCTCCTCCAGCGCCCTGGATATGCCGGACTCCTGCAGCACGGCAGGCCGCAGCTCGAAGGTGAGATGGCGAGTCCGCTCGGTCGCCCCCTCCACCACCGTGCGCGTGCTGTCGATCAGCGCCTGCAGATCCGCATCGCCGTAGCGCCGCACCGCCTCCGCCACCCGGTCGAGCATGACCAGCGATGCCGTCATCACCTGCACCGTGTCGTCGTGCAGCGAGCTGGCGATACGTGCACGCTCGGCAGCCTCAGCCCCGAGGATGGCGGCGACGATCGCTCGCCGGTGCAGCTCCTCCGCCTGGGCTTCGGCCCGCAGACGCTCGCTGATATCGCGGACAGCTGCCATCGCCAGCGTCCCCGCTTCGGTGTCGATGCTGGAGAGGCTGATCTCGGCGGCGAACTCGCTGCCGTCCTCTCGCAACCCGAACATCGGCCGCCTTGGTGCACGATCTGGGAGATGATGTCGAGTGCGTGTTTGCCCACTCCCAGGCCGCATATTGATTGCGTCATGACCGGTCACGCGGACTCGAGCGGTTGCGGTCGACCGAGGTAATAGCCCTGCGCGAGATCGACGCCAAATTCGCGGAGCAGATCCAGCGTTTCGCTGTTCTCGACGCCTTCGGCGATTGTTTGCTGACCGAGTCCGTGAGCGATGTTGACGATCGCTTTGACGAGGTGCTGATTCGTTGTGTTGGAGACGAGATCGCGGACAAACGCAATATCGATCTTGATGTATGCGATGTGGAGTCTTTGCAGGTAGGTGAAGCTTCCGTATCCTGTGCCGAAGTCGTCGAGCGCCACGGCAGAGCCAATGTCCGTGATACCGCGGGTGAACGCCTCGCCCGCATCGGTGTCGTTCATCAGCGCGGTTTCGGTGATCTCGAACACGACGTTTGCGGGATCGGCGCCAGCGTCGCTCAGCTCGCTCTCGATCCGTGAAAGCAGGTCGAGGCTGCCGATTGAATCTGCCGACAGGTTCGCGTGCACGCGCCGGCCGCTTGCCGCCAGACCCGCAGCTTGTGTGATCACCCACTGGTCGATCTCCTCGATCTGCCCGTACTTCTCGGCGACGGGGAGAAAGACTCCCGGGGCGATGATCTCGCCGTCTCGGCCGAGCATACGGATCAGAAGCTCTTCGCTGCGGTTGGCCCGTGTCGCGAGCGGGATGATCGGCTGTGAGTACAGGACCATCCTGTTTTCGTCGAGCGCGTCTCGGATCCGTCCGACCCAGCTCAGCGCGTTGAGCTCTCGCTGCGCACGCGTCCGTCGGGCGTTCTCCTCGGTCGTGTCGTGGAACACGACCACCAACCCGCGGCCGTTCGATCCGTTGTTCAGCGGCGCGGAGGAGTAGGCCACAGGAAAGATCGAGCCATCCTTGCCGGTGAACGCGTCATCGGCCACCCGGATGGCGCGGTTCTCGACCGCAGCTCTCAGCAGATCGCACCTGTCCGCGGGAAACGCGGATCCGTCCGCGTGTTGAAAGTGGATCGCGTCGTGCATCACCTCGCCGCGCAACTCGTGCTCGCTCCAGCCGAGCATCTTTGACGCCGCGGCGTTCATGAACGTCAGGCGACCCTCCCTGTCGAGGACGTACAGGCCCTCGGCCATGTTGTCCATCACGACCGAGCGGAACTGCTCGGCTGCCAGCCGATCGGTGATATCGACCACAACGAGGCCAATCCCGCTGATCTCACCCTCGATCCACACCGGGTAGTAGTTGACAAGCCAGGTTCGGATCTCGCCGGGCGCAGCGGAGGTCTCCCCCTGAAGCTGTTGGTTTACGACGGCTTCGCCGGTCGCCAGAACGCCCTTGTAGGACGGCTCGATCTGAGCCCAGAGCCGCGGCACGACATCGGCTACCTCGCGCCCGAGGAGTTGCTCCACCGGGGCGCCAGCAAACGCGGCCAGCACGTCGTTGACACGACGGAGCCGGTACTCCCGGTCCACGAATCCGAAACCCACAGGCGCACTCGACTGAATTGCCTCGAGCAGCGTCAGTGACTCGGTTGCCTGGCACTCCACGTCATGCAGCTCGTCAATCTTCTGACTCAGTTTGGCGCCGAGCACCCGCAGGTGCTCGCGGTGAAACTCCTCAGACGTCAGGGCCACTCGCGTCACCTGAGGGGACGAGAGCGCCTCGCTGACCGCGCAGATGATCTCCTCGGGTTCGCAGGGCTTCGCCAGGATCTGCGAGACCCCGCACGCCCCGGCAAGCTGCCGCACCTCCTCCATGAGGTAGGTGGCGGTGTAGAAAATCACCCGGATCTCCGCTGTGACCGGCTCGCTGCGTAGCTTGTTGACAAACTCGTAGCCGTCCATGTCCGGCATCAGGATGTGGATGATGATCAAGTCGGGCCGTTGTGAGCGGGCGAACACGAGCGCGAGCTCGCCAGTCGCCGCCTCCGCCACCGCGTATCCAGCGTTGCCGAGCACCGTCGCCAGTAGCTCCCGGTCAGCGGGCCGGCCGTCGACCACGAGGATCGAAGTCACTGCGGTTCTCGCATAGCGTGGCGACGCGCGAACCGTTCGGGTAGGATGCATCTTGCCAACGAAGGTCTCGGGGTCGAGCTCAAAGTCGACCGTCATCAAGCCCCGCTTTCTTCTCGTCAGGGGGTTGCGGCATCGTGCAGCTCGAACTGCCCGTGCGCGATCGCACGTCTGACTGATCGTCTATGCGCTGCCGAAGTTCCACATGCCTGCTCGCTGCCATACAAGTCCAAGCGTGCCGCAGGGGCTCCGCGATCGCATCTGTGTCGCCCTAGTCGAATCCCTAGCTGACCATGGCTAGGTGGCGACGTTCAGTCGGGTGCTCCCGTGTCAGTACTCCGGGCTTCGTCACGCTGGAACGCTCCGTCGAGCTGGTGGCGCGAACTGATGCCCAGCTTGGTGAAGACCTTGTGGAGGTGGTACTCGACGGTGCGCGCGCTGATGAACAGCCGGGTTCCAATTTCGGCGTTGGACAGGCCGTCGCGAGCCAAGCGCGCCACCCGGGCCTCCTGCGCTGTGAGATCATCCCGGGTCTCGACCACGCCTCTTCGTGCGCGCTCCCCCGTAGCCAGCAGTTCGTTCGCCGTACGGTCCGCGAACGCCTCGATCCCCATATCCGAGAGCATCTCTTGGGCGACGCGCAGCTGGTCTCGTGCGTCCAGTCGTCGACGCTCGCGGCGCAGCCACTCGCCGTAGAGCAGGTGGGTCCGGGCCAGCTCGGCACGCACCCGGGTCCGTCCGAGCCGATCGATCGCCTGCTGGTACAGGCCCTCGGCGACTTCACCTTCGCTCAGCAGCGCCCTTGAGCGCGCCTCGATCCCCAGCGCCCAATCCGTGCCGCTGGCTTGTGTGATCTCCGAGAGCCGCTCGAGTGCCTTGGCCGCCAGCTCCGGCTTGCCGCTGCGGACCCCGGCCACGATCAGCTCGACCAGACCCCAGTTGTAGATCCACAAGTCCTCCGTATGCTCGGTGGCCCGCTCGGCCGCTGCGAGCGCGTCCTCGTAACGGCCGAGGCCGTTGTAGAGCATGGCGCGCGCCCACTCCGTGGCGGACACTGCGTAGGCCTCCCCCCGAGACAGCACCTCCTTGGATATCGTTTCGATCAGCTCGGTGGCCTCGGTTTCTCGGCCGCGCCAGGCGGCGAGTATCAACGCACCGTAAGGCGGGACCTGACCCCCGGTCGCCTCGCTGAACGCATCGAACTCCTCGGTCAAAGCTGCGGCGGATGCCAGCTCGCCAGCGAACGTGTGGGCGGCGATGCGACCGTTGAGCGCCAGCGGAAGCAATGGGAGCACGCCAGTGTCGCGGGTGAGCTGGAGCCAACGAGTCGCCACCACCTCCCACATATGGTCGTCCCACAGATTCGCGGCAGCGAGGCTCGCGACCCAAAGCCAGTGGAGCGCTTCCTCGCCTGAGCTGTCCTCGCTCGCAAAGGCCGCCAGCGCCCGCTTCAGCATCGGTGCGCTCGCGGCGTACCCCTTGATGAACCGCGTCGCCAAACCGTCGAGGAGGAGATCGGAGACGTGCGGGGGATGCAGCCGCGGCGCGGCCAATGCGGCCTGCGCCACCTCCACCACCCCGACGCTGCTAGCCAAACGCCCAGATAGAACGCCCAGCGCCTCCAGATAGCTCGCCTGCGCCGAGCTCAGGTCAAGAGGCTCAAGGCGTCTGGCGGCGCGGAGCAGCAGCGCCGGAGCGTCGCCGCCGCGGTTCTGCGCGTACGCGACCTGCGCCCGCAACAAATCCACCCGGGCTAGGCCGAGTTCATCGAGAGGTCCCGCCTCGGCTGTGAGCAGCAATTCGAGCGCCGCATCGGGCGCACCGGCGAGGTGTTTGGCTCGCGCAGCCGCCAGCGCGCGCCGCGCACGCCGTGACGGGTCGATCGTCAACTCGGAAGCCCGCTCGAGGAATGCGGCCTCCGCGGCCACCCCACCTCGGCGCTGGGCCCGGGCCGCCGACAGCTCGAGCTCGGCGGCGACCCCCTCGTCCGGGCCCACCGTCGCCTGGGCGCGGTGCCAGGCGCGCCGATCAGGATCGGTGTTTGGATCCGTCACGTCCGCGAGCACCCGGTGGACCTTCCGTCGGTCGTCGGCCGGCGCCAACCGATAGACCGCCGAGCGCACCAGAGGATGTCGGAACCGCACCCGGCCGTCGACGTCCAGGAGCCCGGACGTTACGGCCGGCTCCAAAGCCTTGGCTGCGATCCCGAGTTCCTCTGCTGCGCGCCACAGGAGAGCTGGATCGCCGACCGGCTCGGCTGCTGCCGCCAGCACCATCAGCTGTGTGTCCTTCGGCAGAGCCTCAAAGCGCCGCCCAAAGCTGTCTTCGATCCGGCCTGCCAGCGGGAATGTCCCCGGCGGCCCGTATCCACCCGCCCGCTGTACGGAGGAGAGCTCCCGCGGCAGCTCGAGCAGCGCTAGCGGATTACCGCGTGCCTCGGCGATGAACCGCGCGCGCACCGCCTCGTCCATCGGGCCGTGGACAGCCGAGGCGTGGAGCTTGCGCGCATCAGCATCCCCCAACCCGTGCACGACCAGCTGGGGCAGGCCTCTGAGCTCCTGGTTGGGCTCGCGTGCAGCCGACAAGAGCGCGACCGACTCCGCCAGCAGCCGGCGGGCAACGAACGCCAGCGTCTGCCCAGACACCCAGTCCAACCATTGGGCGTCGTCCACCACACACAGCAGTGGTCGCTCGGTGGCGGCCTCCGAGAGCAGGTTCAGCACCGCCAGACCGACCAGGAACCTATCGGGAGCAGCGCCCGTCTGGAGGCCAAACGCCGTATTGAGCGCATCTCGCTGAGGATTGGGAATGCGCTCGAGCAGATCCAGCAGCGGGGCACACAGCTGCTGAAGCGCAGCGAACGCAAGCTCCATCTCCGACTCGACACCGACAGCGCGCACCACCCAGAAATCCGTGGCCGACTCGATCGCATAATCCAGGAGAGCCGTCTTACCGATGCCCGGCTCGCCGCATACCACGAGCGCGCCGCTCCGCCCGGTGCGGGTCGCATCGAGTAGCCGGTCCAACACCTCGCATTCGCGCCTGCGGCCTTGCAACATCATCAGCTCACGATCTCCGCTGCTCGGGGAACTGAAACGCCCGCGCTGAGTGATTGGTAGCCGCCCGGGTGTCCACATGCAAGCCCGGGTGGCTGCTGCCCCCTTTGAGGTGTCGACGCTCGCTTTGACGCGGAATTCTGGTGGTGGGACGCTAGCCGGATGGCGGCCAAAAAGACTCGACTTGATCTGGAGCAGCAACTGCGCGCGCAGGCGTGGGAGCGGCACCCCGATCGAGCCGTCCTTCTCGAGTTGAGAGACAAGCGGGACGCGAGGGGTCAGAGCTTGTGGATCGAGGTCACCAGGCCCGACCCGACTGATCCCGCGTTCACGAACCTGTGGCTGCAACCTGTTCCCGCGGGCAAACCAGTCCTCATCGGGAGCTGGCGAACGCCCGCCGATTAGGTGGCGGCAGGCGGGGTCGTCGACTGCCGGCGGCGCGTGATCGCTGTGCGCCAGTCGTGCGCCAGTGAGGCATCGCACACCCGCACTTTCATGGACTTTGGTGGACTGAGCGCTCAGTTGGTAGACCCGCCAGGTTCGGTGTAACCATGCCGGATTCGGCTCTATCGGTGGGACAGGGGTGGCAGGACTTGAACCCGCGACCTACGGTTTTGGAGACCGCCGCTCTACCAACTGAGCTACACCCCTTGGAGGGCCGGGATTCTACTCCGCAAGGCCCGCCGCGTCGCATAGGCGCAGCAGCCGCGGGATGTTCTCGGGAGCGGAGACGAGCCCAGTGAGGCCAAGACCCAGTATAGGGACGCGGTCGTACACGCTTCGCACGATGGCCACACCCTCGTCCAGGGCGATGCCGCCCGGCTCGGGCATGAAACACGCGATCTCGCCGGCATCGAGGACATCGCAATCGAAGGCGACGTACACGCCATCCACCCCACTCAGCACCCGGTCGAGGTCGTCGACCGAATCGGCGAGCGCGGTTTCGGCGATGAACTCCTGCTCGGGTGGGTCGAGGCTGCGGGCGCCGATCAGGATGCAGTCGCCGACCGCGGCGTGGCCGTCGTCGAGGATGATCCGGAACGGCATCCCCCACTCGTTGCCGGACGGCGAGGACTGCGGCGTGTTGAGATCGCCGTGGGCATCCAGCCACACCACGCCGATGCGGCCGTGGCGCTGGGCGAGTCCGGCGACTGCGCCGATGTGGGTGCAGCAGCAGCCGCCGAGCACCACCGGACGATCCGCCAACTCCTTGGCGATCGTCGCCGTCTGGGCGGCCAGCGAATCCTCGGCCACCGTGATCGATTCGCCCACAGGCAGCGGCATCATGGCCGCCTCGCACATCGCCTCGCCTCCGCGGCCCCAGGCTCGCGGCACCCTCACCAAACGTCGGTCGCTCACGATCACAGCCTAGCCCGCTCTCCAGAGCCCGTCCGCCCCTCGCGTCGCACGCCCTCCGAGTTCCAGCCTGACGAGCGTCGCGGCCACCCGCGAGGCGGACATCCGCAACGCCACGGACAGATCGTCCGGCGCTGTCGGCCGATCGCGCAGCGCCGAGAGCACGTCGCGCTCGTCGCCGGACGCGGGCTCTTGGGCCGATATCGGCGGCGGCAGCCCCAGCCATCCGCAGAGGTCGTCGGCCGTCTCGATCAGGCCGGCGCCCGCCTTCAGCAGTCCGTTCGCGCCTGCCGTGCTCGTCAGCCCAGCGGCGCCCGGCACGGCCAGCACGTCGCGGCCCAGATCGAGAGCGTGGTCGGCGGTGATCAACGCGCCGCTGCCGGCACGGGCCTCGACGACGACGGTGGCATCACCCAGCGCCGCAATCAGCCGGTTTCTGGCCGGAAACCTCCAGGGAGCCGGTGGCGTGCCGGGTGGATACTCCGAGAGCAACAGCCCTGCCTCGCGAATCCGTTCGTAGAGACGTCGGTTGGTGCGTGGATACGCCACGTCGACGCCGCATCCGAGCACGGCCACGGTCACACCACCCGCCGACAGCGCACCGTGGTGTACCGCCGCGTCCACGCCGAGCGCCAGCCCGCTCACGACCAGCCCGCCGGACTCTGCCACACCCGCCGCCAACCTCCGGGCCAGCATCAGACCGGGCTCGGTGGCTCGGCGCGAGCCAACCATCGAGGCCACCGGCCGCGGCCAGGTGAGGGCGTCGAGACGCGGTCCCGCCACGAACACCGCCAGCGGCGGATCGTGCAGCTGCTGGAGGCGCGCGGGGAAGCCGGCGTCGGAACGGGTTAGGCAGCCGACGCCGCGCTCGGCGAGGTTCGCCCGGTAGGCGTCGGCGTCGGCTTCGCGGGCGGTCCGCAGCGCGTCGATCAGCGCCGGCAGCGCTCCCATCCGCTCGAGCACTCCGGGCGACGCGCGAAGCAGCGTCCCGCACCCATGGCGGCGGGCCAGTCGACCCGGGTCGATGCCGCTTGAGGCCCCGGCCAGGACCACCCGCAGCTCGTCGCCACCGCTCACCGGGTCACCTCCAGCCTGTAGCCGAGCGCCTCCGCCACGTCGTCCTCACCGACCTGCTCGCGGCCTGCGAGCGCCGCCACAGTAGCGGCCACCCGGCCCACCCGGTTGCGGCCCCGGGCCGAGAGCGCCAGCCGGTCGACGGCGGAGCGAAGGAACTGCTCGGCCTCGGGCGTTCGCGTGGGCACCGCGGCCGCGAGCCGGTCGCGCGCCGCTGCGACGCGGGCGGCAACCGCTTCGCTGCCCTCGCATCGGTCGCCGTGCGCCTCGGCTCGTGGCACCTCGACGCGAAGGTCGAAGCGGTCGCTCAGCGGTCCGCTGATCCTGCGGCGGTACGCCTCGAGCCGGGCCGGCGGGCAGACGCACTCGCGGCGCGGATCGCCGCGGTGGCCGCACGGGCAGGGGTTCATCGCAGCGACCACGATGCAGCGTGCCGGCAACCTCACCGAACCCATCGCCCTTGAGATCAGCACCTCGCCGTCCTCCAGCGGCACGCGCAGCGCCTCCAGTGATGCGCGGTTGAACTCGGCAAGCTCGTCGAGGAAGAGAACGCCGCGGTGTGCGAGCGTGACCTCGCCGGGCCGCAGGTTGCGGCCACCGATCAGCGCCGCCTGCGACGCGCTGTGGTGGGGAGCGCGGAACGGCCGGCCGGCCGCCCGGCCGCTCCCGTTCAAGAGGCCTGCGATTGAGTGGATGCGCGTGATCTCGAGCAGTTCGGCCGGCGTGGGTGGCGGTAGCAATCCCGGCAGCCGGCGCGCCAGCATCGTCTTGCCGGAGCCCGGTGGCCCGACCATCAGCACGTTGTGGCCGCCGGCGGCGGCCACCTCGATCGCCCGCCGGGCGCCGGCCTGGCCGCGCACGTCGGCCATATCCGGGTGGTCGATGGGCGCCGACGCAGGCGGTGGCGGAAGAGGCGGCGGATCGGCCCGGCCGCACAGCATCTCGACCGCCTCGTACAGATCGTGGGCCGGCAGCACCCGCACGGCACCGGCAAGCGCTGCCTCAGCGGCGTTCTCCGGTGCGACGACAATCGCCTCCAGTCCGTGCCTGCGCGCGGCCTCCGCACACGCCAACACCCCTCCCACCGGCCGCAGGCGCCCGTCCAGCCCCAGCTCCGCCGACGCCGCCACCCGGCCGACCAGACCGGCCGGCACCTGTCCCGAGGCGGCCAGCACGGCCAGCGCGATCGCAAGATCAAACCCCGAACCCTCCTTGCGTTCCC
This sequence comes from uncultured Actinomycetes bacterium, assembly GCA_963755675.1. Taxonomy (GTDB): domain Bacteria; phylum Actinomycetota; class Thermoleophilia; order Gaiellales; family JAICJC01; genus JAICYJ01. Next base: position 131,828 of record CAVWLK010000068.1, on the reverse strand, counting down.
GCGCCGGCGCCAGGTTGACGGTCACACGCGTGCCGGGGAAGTCGTAGGAGGCCGACATGATGCCGCTCCGCACCCGCTGCCGCGCCTCCTGCACTGCCCGGTCGGCCATCCCCACGACGACGAACGCCGGCACCCCGCGCTCGACGTGTGCCTCGACGTCGGTGCGCCGGGCGTCGACACCCGAGATCCAGAAGCTGACCGCGCTGGCAAGCATCCGGCCACGCTACGGATCGAATCCGCGCAGGTGGGTCACGGCCGGTTACGGATCGGTTGCGGAGTTAGGCGCTGGGATCCAGAAACATCCGCAGATGCACCGCCGCTCGCGCGAGGTGATCTGGCTGGTCATCCGGGTCGTAGCCGGCAACCGTCGCGAGCGTGTTGCAGCCGTGGCAGACCCACCCCAGGCGAAGCGCCGTGGCGAACGCGGCTTCCAACTCCGAGCGATTCGCGTAGCACTGGAACGGGGCCAGGTACGACGCAGCAAAGGAGCGGGTGTCGTGCGACCCCTGCACGTCATCCAACCCCCACGCCAGCCTCCCCTCCAGCGTGGCGGACATGGTGAAGAACGGATGCGAGATGTGGGAGTCGCCCCAGTCCCCAAACCGGGTCCCGCCACCTCGCACGAACACCTGCCCGTCGTGCAGATCGCCGTGCTCGATCGTCTCCGGGATGCCCAGGGCCGCCAGCCGCCGGCATCCCTCCCGCACGCTGCGCCGGTGCGGCGCAAGCTGCTGCCGAAGCTCGCCGGGAAGACTCGCCTCATCCTCGACCAGGGCATCAAATCGGTCGGCGAGTGTGGCCAGCCGACAATCGGGCACGCCCCGCGCGATAGTTCGTCCACATCAGCGGAAGCATCGATCTGAAGCCCCGTAACGGTCCAGATGTCGTTCCAGCAGTCGAGGTCGCGATCGCGTTGGATGATCTCACGCAGCCGTTGCCGGCGTCGGGCAGCAGCATCCAGCCGCGGCTGCGTCGAGGTCGACGGCGAGCGGGATGTCCACGTAGTCCGGCCGTCGCCGCGACAGCACGTCCACCACCGCGGCCTCGTGCGCCGCTGCGGCCCTGTTGGCCTTGAACCAGACGAACCGTCTCCGGTCGGCACGCGCATCACGGTCGACCACGGCCGCACGTGTGGCTGCTCGATCGGCCCGTCCGCCGCGATCCCCAGCCGGTCCAGTTGCGCCCGGATCCAGCAGTGCGCCGTCGCCAGCCAGGTGGGATCCGTCCACGCGGTCACATCGACGTCAGAACGCTTCGGGCAGGTGTCGCACGCCAAGCCGGAGACGGCGATCACGTCGAACCGGCGCGCGCCGCGAGGGGTCGTCGGCCATCAGCATCTCTGCCGCCTCGCGCAGGCGGCGTCGCTTGTGCGGGCCGACCGCCTCCCCCGGCGTGCCGAACGACGAACCGCGCCGGGCCTTCACCTCGCACACCACGAGCAGCGTGCCGCGGCGCGCCAGCAGGTCAATCTCGCGACCCCCGACGCGCATGTTCCGCCCCACCACGCGGAACCCCCAGCCGCAGCGCCCACGCTGCCAGCGTCTCGGCCAGGCGCCCGTACCGCCGGTCGGAGAGCGCGATCATGCCAACGCCGCGTACGCCGCGGCATCAAACGAAAGCCGGTGGAGCGGGGTCGCGCCGTGCTCGCGCACGGCGGCCGAGTGCTCCGGCGTGATGTAGCCCACGTGCCGCTCGAAGCCGTAGTCCGGATACGCCTCCGCCACCCGCAGCATGAACCGGTCCCGCGTCACCTTTGCGATCACCGAGGCGGCAGCGATCGCCGCGCTGGTGCGGTCGCCGCCGGGTATGGCGCGATGCGGCGGTGCGGCGTCGCCGAGCGCGAAGCCGTCGCTCAACCGGGCGCCTGGCAGATCGCCCAGCGCAGCCAGCGCGGCCGCCAGCGCGCGCAGGTTGGAGCGATGCAGGCCGAAGCGGTCGATCTCCGCGGCCGGCACGACCATCACGGCGATCGAGCAGGCACAGCCGACGATCGCCGAGGCCACCTGCTCTCGGCGAAGGGCGGGCAGCCGCTTGGAGTCATCGAGCCCCTCCAGCGCCCCGTCGATGTCACGTTCGGTGTCGAGACAGACCGCAGCGACCACCAGCGGCCCGGCCAGGCACCCCCGGCCCGCCTCGTCGGCACCGGCCACGTGGCGAACTCCCAGTGAGCGATCATGGGCGAGCAGTCGGACTACGGGCGCAACGGCGGCTGCCATCTCGCCGACCAGAGTACTCCCGTCGGCGGACGATCCGGAAGAGGTAGCGCTCAGAGGGTTCGCAGGCGGTCGGGCGGCCAGTAGGTGGCGAACGCCTCCCCGATGATGTACGAGCGGGGCAGCGTGCCCCACCTGCGGCTGTCTTCCGAGACCGCCCGGTTGTCACCCATCATGAAGTACTGGCCCGCCGGTACGCGGATGGGGCCGAAGGGCACTGACACGGCGGGCTGTGTCAGGTATGGCTCTTTGAGGATGTGGCAGCCGACGTCAGGTGCCTTGCAGATCAGCACGTGATGGTCGCGGCCTTCGACGGTCTCCCCAGGCAAGCCGATGATCCGCTTGATGAAGTAGACGCTGGCCTCGGTCTTGGCGTGGAACGCGTTGTCGCCGGCTCCCGGTGGATGGAACACGATGATGTCGCCGCGCCGCGGGTCATGGAAGTGGTAGATGAAGCGCGCCACCAGCACCCGGTCGCCGTCGCGCAGCGTCGGTTCCATCGAGGCGCTGGGGATCCGGTAGGGCTTGACGATCCAACCGTTGGCGACCCACCACAGTCCCAGCGCGGCGAGCAGGATCAGCGCCAGTTCCAGCACAGGGTTGATGTGGCGCCGCGACGGCGGAGGTGGGGTCGGCGGACCGGACTCCTCGTCGACGGGCGGGTGCGACCAAAGCGTGCGCTCCTCGCTCACATCGTTCTGGGGCGACGCCGGGTCGATCGGCTCGCCGGCCGGTGTCGGGTCGGACTCGATCCGATCCACCAGGGCTAGCGGGACTTTTCGCGGACGCGAGCGGCCTTACCGACCTTGTCGCGCAGGTAGTACAGCTTCGCGCGGCTGACGTCGCCGATGCTCGCAACCTCGATCTTCTCGATCCGTGGAGAGTGCACCGGGAACGTGCGCTCGACGAACACCTCGTTGAACGACTTCTTGCGAACCGTGAACGTCTCGCGGACGCCCTCGCCCTGTCGCTTGATGCAGATGCCCTCGAACACCTGGACGCGGCTGCGGTTGCCCTCGATCACCTTGAAGTGCACCTTCACGGTGTCGCCGGCCTTGAACTGGGGCAACTCGCGGCGCTGGCGGTTCTCGATGTCCTGGATCACGGTCACGGCACTCGTCCTCGTGTCGGGTCGGAGGTGCAGAATCGTATCAGCGACCGCAGGAGCGGTCCCCCAGGCGGCGGCCACGTACGATGCCGTCATCGACTCGGTCGCCCTGATCCCGATCTGCGAAGACCACCTGGAGGCGATCGGCGAGCTTGCGGCCGACCCGCTCGTGCAGCGCTTCACACGCGTCCCGTCGCCGCCGCCGCCCGACTTCGCCCGCTCCTGGCTCGACTTCTACCAGCAGGGCCGTGCCGAGGGCAGCCGTGAGGCGTTTGCGATCGTCGAGCCCGCGACCGAGGGCTTCCTCGGCATTGCCGTGGCGCCGCGGATCGACCAGGTCGCCCGTACGGCCGAGCTGGGCTACGTGCTGGTACAGCAGGCGCGTGGGCGCGGCGTGGCCAGCACCGCGCTGCGGCTGCTCACGCAGTGGGCCTTCTCCGAGCTGGAGGCGCTCCGCCTTGAGCTGCTGATCAGCGTGGAGAACCAGGCGTCGCAGCGGGTCGCAGCGCGTTGCGGCTACGTGCGCGAGGGCGTGCTGCGCTCGCTCCACGTCAAGCAGGACCTGCGCGAGGACACCGAGATCTGGTCGCTGCTGCCGAGCGACTAGCCCGAGCGCTCGCGCGAGCGGTCCAGCCGCCAGCGCTCGATCTCGGCGTGGTGTCCGGATAGCAGCACATCCGGCACGCGCCAGCCGCGAAACTCCTCCGGTCGCGTGTAGTGGGGGTACTCGAGGCCGCCCTCGAGCTCGGCGGAGAACGATTCCACGAGGTGGCTCTCCTCACGACCGAGCGCCCCCGGGAGCTTGCGGCAGACGGCGTCGACCACGACCATGGCGGCGATCTCGCCGCCCGACAGCACGTAGGGGCCGACCGAGATCTCGTCGTTCGCCAGCTGCTCGTGCACGCGCTGGTCGAATCCCTCGTACCGGCCGCACAGCAAGGTCAGCTCCTCGATGCCGGCCAGCTCGTCGGCCACCGCATCGCTGAACTGGCGGCCGACCGGCGTCAGCACCGCCACCCGCCGCCGCTCGAGCACCGCCGCGGCGTCCAGCCCATACGTGCCCTCCAGCGCGGCGCAGACCACATCCACCCGGATCAGCATGCCGGCACCGCCGCCGTACGGAGCGTCGTCGACCTGCCGGTAGCCGCCCTGGCCGTATTCGCGCATGTCGATCGCGCGCAGCTGGAGTTGGCCTGCCTCGACCGCGTTTCTCACCGGCCGCGTCTCCGACAGCCAGCCCAGCGAGTCCGGAAACAGCGTAAAGACGTCGATCGTGATCACTCCAGGAACCCCTCGACCAGGTCCAGCCGGCGCCCCGGGATGTCGACCGAGATGACGACGTCCTCGACGAACGGGATCATCTCGCCGCCGTCCAGCTCCAGCACGTCGTTGGCCGGGTACTCGTGTATGCGCTTCACGCGGCCGAGCATGCGATCGCCGCATCGCACCTGGCAGCCGAGCAGGTCGACGTGGAAGAACTCGTCATCGTCGGTGTCGGGCAGCGATCCGGCTGCCACGGTCACGTCCATCCCGCGCAGCTCCTCGATCGCGTCACGGGTCGCCGCGACGTCGAAGCGAACGATCGGGCGGTCGTGGGTGCCCTTGCGCTCGATCACCACGGCCGGCCGGTCGCCGATCAGCACCTCGGTGCCACGGGCGATCGGCACCACGCCGCCGTAGCCGACCAGGTGGGTGGCGCCGTCCAGACCGTGCGCCTTCCCCACGGCGCCCACCACCACACGCTGCGGCCGCCAGTCAGTCAGCGATCTCGACATGCACGCGACGGCCGGCGCGCACCGAGCTGGCCTTGACGACCGTGCGCAGCGCACGCGCGATGCGGCCCTGCTTGCCGATCACCTTGCCCACGTCCTCCGGTGCCACGTGCAGCTCCAGCAGCAACTCACCGTCCTCACGCTCGATCCGCTCCACGCGAACCTGGTCGGGGTTGTCGACCAGCTCGCGGGCGAGGTAGGTGAGGATCTCCTCCATCAGCGTCAGACGCCGACGATCTTCAACAGCTTCGCCACCTGGTCGGTGGGCTGTGCACCCTTGGCGATCCAGGCCCGCGCCTTGTCGGCGTCGATCTCAATCAGGGAGGGATCGTGCTGCGGGTTGTAGCGCCCGATCGTCTCCAGCGTCTTGCCGTCTCGCGGCTCACGCGAGTCCGCGACGACCACGCGGTAGATCGGATTCTTCTTGTTGCCGTGACGTGCGAGGCGAATCTTTACCACTCGTTACCTCCGTTGCATTCCTGGAATCTGCGGCATCTTACCCTTGCCGACCTGCTTCATCATCTTCTGAACCTGCTTGAACTGTGCCAGAAGTTGGTTCACCGTCTGTACGTTCGTGCCGCTGCCGGCCGCGATCCGGCGCCGGCGGGAGCCGTCGATCAGCTTGTGGTTGCGGCGTTCGGCCTCGGTCATCGAGAGGATGATGGCCTCGATGCGGTCGATCTGGCGTTCGTCGACCTTGAGATCCTTGATCTGCCGGCCGACGCCGGGGATCATTCCCAGCAGGCCCGCCATTCCCTGCCCCTGGGACATCTTTCGCACCTGCCGCAGCTGGCCGAGAAAGTCCTCGAGCGTGAACTCGGACTTGCGCAGCTTCTCCTGCATCTCGGCGGCCTGCTTGTCGTCGAACTGCTCCTGTGCCCGCTCGATCAGCGACATCACGTCGCCCATGCCGAGGATCCGTGAGGCCAACCGGTCGGGATGGAACTCCTCCAGTTGGTCGAGTTTCTCGCCCACCGAGACGAACTTGATCGGCTTGCCGGTGACGGCGCGCACGGCCAGCGCCGCGCCGCCGCGGGCGTCGCCGTCGAGCTTGGTCAGGATCAGGCCGTCGTAGTCGACCGCCTCCGAGAACGCCTGGGCGGTGGTGACGGCGTCCTGGCCGCTCATCGAGTCCAGCACCAGCAGGATGTTGTGCGGCTTGACGGCATCCCGGATCCGCACCAGCTCGTCCATCAGCTGCTCGTCGATGTGCAGACGGCCGGCGGTGTCGATGATGACGACATCGCGGCCCTGCGCCTTGGCCTGCTCGACACCCCACTTTGCCGTCTCGACGGGGTCGGCTTCGCCGCGCTCGTAGACCGGAACCTGGAGCGACTTGCCGAGCGTCTGCAGCTGCTGGATGGCGGCCGGCCGGTAGACGTCGCAGGCCACCAGCGCGGGCGCCTTCTTCTGCTTGGCGAGCAGGCGGGCGAGCTTGCCGCAGGCGGTCGTCTTGCCGGAGCCCTGGAGCCCCGCCATCAGGATCACGGTCGGCGGCCGGTTCGAGAACGAGAGCTTGGTGCCGGCCTGGCCCATCAGGGCGGTCAGCTCCTCGTGCACGATCTTGACGACCTGTTGGCCGGGCGTGAGGCTGTCCATCACCTCGCTTCCCATCGCCCGCTCCTTGACGCGGGCGACGAAGTCCTTGACGACGGCGAAGTTGACGTCAGCCTCGAGCAGCGCGAGGCGAATCTCGCGCATGGCCTTGTTGATGTCGTCCTCGGACAGGCGACCGCGCCCCTTGAGGCCGTCGAGCGTCGCGCCGAGCCGATCTGAGAGTGAGTCGAACATCACCAGGGAGGGTACCCGCTGCCGTTCGTCACAGGCGCCGTGACACCTCCGCCGACACCCCCGCACCAACTATTGGAGTCAAACCCCTGTCGTGCGGCCGTTTCGCGATCGGCACAACATCGTGACGGTTCGTCCGGATGGTTGGGCCGATCTTCGCCGCGGCCGAATTATCGGAGTCAAACCCCTGTCGTGGGGGTGTGTGGGGTTCGTGATAGGGCTGTTACGGGTTGGGGATTTTCAGTGACCGTCGAAGAGGGCGCGGGCGAAGGCCTCGGGGTCGAACGGGCGGAGGTCGTCGAGGCTCTCGCCGACGCCCACCAGCTTGACCGGGATGGCCAGCTCGTGGGCGATCGCCAACGCGATGCCGCCCTTGGCGGTGCCGTCCAGCTTGGTCAGCACGATGCCGGTCACGTCCACCGCCTGGGCGAACAGCCGCGCCTGCTGCAACCCGTTCTGGCCGGTGGTGGCGTCGATCGTCAAGAGCACCTCGTGGGGAGCGCCGGGCTCGCGCTGGCCGATCACGCGGTGGATCTTCCGCAGCTCGTCCATCAGGTGGTCCTGCGTGTGCAGCCGGCCCGCCGTGTCGATGATCGCGACGTCGCGGCCGCGTGACTGGGCCGCCGCCACCGAGTCGTAGGCCACCGCGGCCGGGTCGGCCCCCGACTGGGACGACACGAAATCGGCTCCCGACCTCTGCGCCCACACCTCGAGCTGTTCGCCGGCCGCCGCGCGGAAGGTATCGGCAGCGCCGATCACGCAGGTCAGGCCGGCCTCGCGCAGATGGTGAGCGATCTTGCCGATCGAGGTCGTCTTGCCGGTGCCGTTGACGCCGGTCATGAGCACCACCGCCGGCCGGTGGCTGACGTCGATGCGCGGATCGCCCTGCGGCGTCATCAGCTCGGCCACGATCGCTGCCAGCCTCTCGGCCAGCTCCTCGGGCGACCGTACGCCGCCGGCGTCGGCCTCCACCTCCAGCCTCTCGATCACCTCGACCGTCGCCGCCACGCCGCAGTCGGCAGCGATCAGGGCCTCCTCCAGCCGCTCCCAGACGTCGGCGTCAGCCGGATCGAACATCACCGCGGCAAGCTGCTGGGTCATGGCACGGCGGCTCTTGGACAGGCTGCCGCGCATCCGCGAGAACAGGCCGCCACGCGAATCCCGCTCATCCTCGGCGTCCGCGGCGGCGGCGCTCCCGGTGTTGAACATCTGCTCCCAGCTCGTCGGCATCGCGGCACATCGTAGAGTGAGGCCGTGAGCCGGGTCGACATCGATCAGCTGCGGGCGGCGCTCGAGCGGCGCGCCGCCGCTCTGGGGTTCGACAGGGAGCGCTCGACGCTGCTCGCCGACCACCTCCTGGACGCCGAGATGCGCGGCGCCTCGGGCCATGGCGCCGAGCGGATGCGCTGGCTGAGCGGCTTTTCAGACCTGCAGCCGGATGCGCGGCCGCGGCTCGTCGATCGGCAGGAGGGCCGATCCCGCTGGCACGCCAACGGGGCGCTCGGCTATCCCGCCCTGGCCGAGGTGCTGGCGGTCGAGCTGTCGCAGCCTCCGGACGGGGCCAGGGTGGTCTCGGTCTCGGACTGCTTCCCGACCGGCCGGCTGGGCTACTTCGCCGAGCGAGGCGCCGCCGCCGGCCTGGTGACGCTGGTGACCGCCACGTCGACACCGCGCATCGTCCATCCCGAGGGCGGCCCGCCGCTGCTCGGCACCAACCCTCTCTGCCTGGCCGTACCGAGCCGCCCCGCGGTCGTCATCGACGTCTCGATGGGCGCCGTCACCTACGGCGGCGTGCTCAAGGCGGCCGCGACCGGCCGGCCGCTGGCACCCGGCAGCGCGCTTCGCGCGGACGGATCAGACGAGAACGATCCGGCGCAGATCACCGCCAACCGGGCCGGGATCGCGCCGTTCGGCGATCGCCAGTCGCACAAGGGGTTCGCACTGGCGCTGCTGGTGCAGCTCCTGTGCGGCTCACTGGGCGGCATCCAAGGTCACGCGGTCGTGGTGCTGCTGGCGCGCCCCGCGGCCGACCCGATGGACGCGCTGCGCCCTGACTTCGAGCATCGCCACGTGCCCGGCGAGGGCAGCCTGAACCGTCTGCGTACGGCCGCCGCTGCGGGCAGCGTTGAGCTGCCCGACGACCTCTGGGCGTGGCTCGATGGTCACTGAGGCTCGGTGACCAGCTCCATCAGCATGCCGTCGTGGAAGCTCCCGTCAGGTCCGCGCTCGTAGCGTCGCATCACGCCCACCGGGTTGAAGCCCGCCGCGGCATAGCAGCGGATCGCGCGCTCGTTGGCCGCGGCGGGGTCGATCGTGATCCGGTGATGGCCGAGGTCGTCGATCAGGTGCCGGACGACAAGGCCGACCGCCTCACGCCCCAAACCGCGGCCCTGGTGAGAGGCGCTCAGGAAGAGATCGACCGTCGCGTGCCGGTACATCGGATCGGGCTCCTCGAAGAACTGGATCAGCCCGATCAGCCGGCCGGCCGACTCCACCCCCAGCGCCACCACGCCCTCGCCGCCGGCCGCCCTGTCCATCAACTCCTGATCAGAGACCTGCACCCCACCAGCGCGCCACCTCCGGCTCGGCCGCGATCCGTGCCAGATCCGCAACGTCCGCCGGCTCAACCGGCCGTAGCAGCAGCCGCTCGCCCCGCAGGATCACGCCGACTCGAGCGCCGCCTCGTGCAGGTCGGGCTCATTTGGCATGCGCCGCGACAACACCTTCGACTGGCCGTCGTCCGCCATGCTGACGCCGTACAGCACGTCCGCTACCTCCATCGTGCGGCGCTGGTGCGTGATGACGATGAACTGGGCCCGGTCCTGATAGGTGCGAAGCAGCGTCAGGAAGCGCTCGATGTTGGCGTCGTCCAGCGCCGCCTCGACCTCGTCCAGCAGGTAGAACGGGGACGGCTTGGTCAGCAGCAGCGAGAACAGGAAGGCGATCGCCGTCAGCGACTTCTCGCCGCCTGAGAGCAGCGACAGCGACTCGATCCGCTTGCCGGCCGGCCGCACCTCGAGCTCGATGCCCGGCTCGAGGGCTTCGCTCGGCTCCTGCTCACCCTCGCCCTCGCCGCCGTCGCCGGCTGGTACGGCCGCTTCGGCCTCGGTCAGCCGAAGCCGCCCACGGCCACCCGGGAACAACGTCTCGATCACATCGGAGAAGTTCTTCGCCACCGCATGGAAGGTGGCCTCGAATCGCTGGTCGATGGTGCGCGTGAGGTCGCGGATCAGCGTACGCAGCTCCTTCAGCGAGCGTTCCAGATCGTCGCACTGGGTCGTCAGGTCGTCGCCGCGCTGTTTCTCCTGCTCGTACTCCTCCTGGGCGAGTGGGTTGACCGCACCCAGGCTTTCCCGCCGGCGTTCCAGACGCTCCAGCCGGGCTGCCCGCGCCGCAGCCTCGTCCAGCTCGAGCGGACGCTCCATCTCGGCCACCTCGATCGCGTGCGCGGCGGCCAGCTCGGCGCGCCGTCGCTCGAGCTCGGTCACACGCTCGTCCGACCGTGCCAGCCCGATCTCGATCTCGGTGGCCGCGCCGGTCGCCGTCTGAGCGCGAGTCTCCAATGCAGCCTGCTCGCCGGCGCACGTCTGCAGCGTGGCCGCCAGGTCGCCGGCTCGGCGCTCGATTGCGTCGATGCCCGACCGGGCGGGCGCGGCCAGCTCGACCGCTCGCTTCGCCGCAGCCCCAAGCGCGTCGATCACGCGACGGGCAAGAGGCGTGATCGCGGCCGCCTCCTGCACGCTGGCCAGCAGCCGCGCCGCCATGCTGTCAGAGCGGTCGGCGTCCGCACGCGAGCGCTCCGCATCAGCGCGGTGGCGCTCGAGCCGCTCCCCGATCGCGGCCAGCCGGGCCGCGGCCCTCGCCGCGTCCTCCGCCAGACGCCGCCGGGTTGCGTCAAGCGCGGCGTGCTGCTCGTCGGCAGCCGTGGCGGCCGCGCGCCGCTCGGTCACGACAGCGTCGAAGCCGATGGCGGTCGCCCTCAGATCGATCAGCCGCGCCGCCTCGGACTCGAGGTCGCTCTCGGCCAGATCGCGGGCGGCGTCGCAACGGGCTAGCTCGTCGGCCAACTGGTCGCGGTCAGCAACGGCGGAACGCTCGGCCGCGGCCAGCTCGGACTCCTCATGACGCGCTCCGGAGAGGGCCGAGCGCAGCGCCGACTCGCCGGCAAGCGCCTCGTCGAGCGTGGCCTGCGCGGCCTCGGCCGCGACCAGCGTCGACGCGCGGGCCTCCTCCAGCGCAGGGATCTCGCTGCGCAGCCGGTCTCGCTCCGCCCGCGCCACCATCCAGGCCGCCTCGGCGGCGTCGGCCGTCCGCCACAGCTCCCCCCGGTCGGCGTCGATTCCGGCCCCGGCCTGGGTCACGGCGACCCCCGACGTCACCGCGCCGAGATCGTCGACCAGGCGTATGCCCTCGATCAAGGCGGCCAGCTGCGGGTCGTGGACGGTGCAGACGTCCGCCAGCGGGCGTCCCTGCGTTCCCCCGGTGGCCGGCGCGCGTCCCGCGAGAACGACACCCAGCTCGCCCTCGCCGTCGCCAAGCAGCGTCAGCGCCTCCTCGATGCGCTCCACCACCACCGCGCCGGCCCGCCAGCCCAGCGCCGCCGCGACCGCCCGTTCGAAGCCGGGAGCCGCTTCAACGCCCTGCACGACCAGCCGCGCGCCGGCGTCCTGCAGCGCACGGGCGGCGGGCGACAGTCCTTCGCCACGGTCGACCGCCGTCTCCAGCGCAAGCAGGCGCGTGCGGGCCAGCTGCTCTGCGGCGTCGGCCTGGTCAGCGCAAGCGCGGGCGTCGCGCACCTGGCCGCGGGCCGCCTCGACCCGCTCGTCAGCGGCCGTGCACGCCTGCTCGGCCGATGCCACGGCGGCGGCGGCGGCGGCCTGTTGCTCGGCAAGCTGAGACGTCCGCGCTTCGGCCGCCTCGAGCTCGGCACGGCGGGTCGCAGCCGAGCCGGCCAGCGCCTCGAGGCGTTCGCCGAGCTCGCTCGACCGGGCGATGCCCGACTCGAGGTCACGGCGGACATTGGCCGCCTTCCCCTCGGCGTCGGCGTGGGCACGCCGGGCGTCGAGGGCGGCCGCCAGAGCGGCCTCGGATTGGGCGGCGGCCTGAGCGGCAGCGGCCACATCGACGTCGCCGATGGCGGCTGCCTCAGCCTCCAGCTCGGCAGCGAGATCGTCCGCCGCCTGCGCCTCCTGGTGCGAACGCCGGGATGCCCCTCCCAATGCCTCGGCCTCGGCGCGCCGCCGCTCCGCGCCGCGGTCGAGCCGCGCCAGCGCCGCCTCGATGCGCCCGGCCTCGGTCGCCAGCCGCTCGCGGGACGACTCGAAGGCATAGAACGCCCGCGCCGCCCGCTCCTGCTCCGCCGACAACCCGGCCAACTCCTGCTCGGCCGCCTCACGGCGGGTCGCAACAGCCGCCGCCTCGGCTGCCACCTCAGTCTGCAGCCGTGTCGCCGCAGTCAACCGCTCACGCAGGTCGACCGCGCGCCGGCGCTCACCCAGCAGCTCGGACGAGAGCAGCTCGACGCGGCCCTGGGCGATCTCGGCGCCCAGCTTGGCAGCCCGCTCGGCGGCCGTGGCCTGCATCGCCAACGGCCGCAGCCGGGCGCGCACCTCGCGCTCGAGGTCGCGGGCGCGCTCGAGCTCGGACGCCACCCGGGCAAGCTTCTGCTCGGCGCGCGTGCGGCGCCGCTGGTACTTACCCAGGCCGGCCGCCTCCTCGACGAACCGGCGCCGCTCATGCGGCTTCGAGAGCAGGATCTCCTCCACCTTGCCCTGGCCGATGACGGAGTGCATCTCGCGCCCCAGGCCGGTGTCGGAGAGCAGCTCCAGCACATCCAGCCGCCGCACCTTGGCTCGGTTGAGCAGGTACTCGCTCTCGCCGTCCCGGTACAGGCGGCGCATCACCGACACCTCGTTGAACTCGATCGGCAGCGTGCCGCACTCGTTGTCCAGCACCAGCTCGACCTCGCACACACCGGCCGGCGGGCGACTGTCAGAGCCCCCGAACAGCACGTCCTGCCCGGTCGGGGCCCGGAGCTGGGCGGGCGACTGAACCGCCATCGCCCACTGCAGGGCGTCGGCGATGTTGGACTTGCCGCTGCCGTTGGGGCCGACGACGACCGCGATGCCCTCGTCGAAGCGCAGTTCGACACCGTGGGCGAACGACTTGAAGCCCCGCATGCGAACTGCCTTCAGATACATCTCACGTCCCTGTTAGGTGGTTGCCGAGCCGACTCTGATCACTTCCCGGTCTGGGAGAGCGCCCTCAGCGCCTCCCGCGCCGCCTCCTGCTCTGACGCCTTCTTGCTGGAGCCCGAGCCCCGGCCCAGCTCTCGCCCTTCGACGACCGCCGCCGATGTGAACAGACGGTCGTGGTCGGGGCCGATCGCGTCGACCAGGAGATAGGTTACAGACCCCCCCTGACGTGCAAGCTCCTCCTGCAGCACGGTCTTGTGATCGACGTGCTCCTCGAGCACGTACTCGACCCGCTCGGCGAAGGCGGCCACCGCCGCGGCGGCCACGCGCTCGAAGCCGAAGGCGAGGAAGCATGCGCCAATCGCGGCCTCGACCAGCTCCGCCAGCACCGTGTCGGACTGGGCCAGCATCGGCGCGGTGGCGGCCGCCTCCCCGCCAATCGCGGCCGCCTCGACCTCGAGCAGCTCGCCCAGACCGAGCCCGCGGGCGGCGGCGGCGCACCCGGGGCGGGAGACGACGTTGGCCCGGAAACGAGCGAGATCGCCCTCCCTCCGATCGGGAAAGCGGCGGTAGAGGTGCTCGGCGATCGAGAGCGACAGCACACTGTCGCCGAGAAATTCGAGCCGTTCGTATGACCGTTCGCGCGCCGCCACCCAGGAGGAGTGCGAGAACACCGCCCGCCGGGCCTCGGAAGGCAGGGCGTCGATCAGGGCGCGGAGCGGGGCCTCGCCCGCCGCCGGCTCAGGCGTGCGACGTGACGTAGTCGACCGCCTGGCCGACCGTCTCGATCTTTTGCGCATCCTCATCGGAGATCTTGACGCCGAACTGATCCTCGAGCTCCATGATCAGCTCGACCAGGTCCAACGAGTCCGCATCCAGGTCTCCCTGGAACGACGCATCCTCCGTCACCTGATCCTCGTCCACGCCGAGCTGTTCCACCAGGATTCCCCGGACTCGCTCCACGGCCTCGTCACGATTCATATGCGCGCTTCTCCATTCTCCGATTCGGGAACGAGCGGGACTGTATTGACCTCGCCGCCCGCGTGCAAGTCGGTGCCGGACGCGGGTGCGCCCAGACGCTGCGCCATGCGGCCGACGACGTCATGGTCCACGCCACGGGCCGCGACCGTGACGGCGTTGCGCACGGCCACCCGGCTGGAGTTGCCATGGGCGATCACCGAGATGCCGCGGACCCCCAGCAGGTAGGCGCCGCCGTAGGTCTCGGGATCGATCCGGTCGCGCAGGCTGCGCAGCGCCGGCATCAGCAGGAGCCCGCCCAGCTTGGCTCGCAGGCTCGAGTTGGCGGCGTCGCGCAGCTCACGCAGCAGCATCGCGCCGGCTCCCTCGAGGCCCTTCAGCAGCACGTTCCCCGCGAAGCCGTCCGCCACCACCACCTGGAACTCGCCCGAGAGCGCGTCCCGGCCCTCGCAGTTGCCGCCGAAGTTGATACCCGACGTCGCCAGCAGGGCGTGTGCCTCGACGACCTCGGAGGTGCCTTTGGTCGCCTCCTCGCCCACCGACAGCAGTCCGACGTTGGGGTTGGCGACGCCCAGCACCTCCTCGGCGAAGATCGCTCCCATGACGCCGAACTGGCGCAGGTTTTCGGGCTTGGACTCCGAGTTGGCGCCGGCATCGATCAGGACGCAGGGGCCGCCTCGGGCCGGCAGCGGGACTGCGATCCCCGGACGGTGCACACCCTTGACGCGGCCCATCGTCAGCAGCGAGGCGGCCAGCATCGCGCCGGTCGATCCTGCCGAGATCGCTCCCTGCGCCCGCCCCTCACGCACCATCCGGCACGCGGTCACCATCGATGAGCCGGGCTTGGCACGAACCGCTGCGGCAGGTTCGTCGTGGAAGTCGATCAGATCCGGCGCCTCGACGATCTCGACCCCGGCCGGTCGTCCATGGCTGTCCAGCTCGCGCTCGATCTCCTCTGAGCGGCCGCAGAGCAGCACCCCGACGCCGTCACGTGCGGCGGTGACGGCCCCGGCCACCAACTCGGCCGGTGCTCGATCGCCGCCCATCGCATCGAGCGCGATCGTGACCGTGGACATCGCCGCGGCTACGCGCCGGGCGCGACGTCGGCCATGGGCTCGACCTCGCGGCCGCGGTAGTGGCCGCAGTTACCGCACACGTGGTGCGGCCGCACTGTGTGATGGCACTGAGGGCACTCGCTCAGCGAAGGCGCCGAGATGCCATGCGTGGCGCGGCGCTTGTCGCGGCGGGCCTTGGACGTCTTTTTCTTGGGTACGGCCATCGACGCTGGTTTATAGCAGGTCGCGAAGCTTCGCCCAGCGGGTATCCAGCTCCTCGGTGCCGCACTCGTGAACGGCGCCCGGTTCCAGCCGGATGCCGCAGTGCGGGCACATGCCCGCGCAGTCCTCCCGGCAAAGGATCTTGTCCGGCAGCGCGAACACGAGCGAGTCGTGGGCCCAGCGAGCGACGTCCAGCTGGTCGTCAACGATGTACTCGCTGCGCAGCTCGTCGTCATCGGCCGCAGCGTGGACGTCGTGGTACTCGGCGCTGCGAACGTCGAGCTCGATCGATGCTGGGTCGAGACAGCGGAAGCAGGCCCCGTCCACGCGCGCCGAGAACGCCAGCTTGAGGTACAGCCCGCCGCTCGACGCCTGCAGATCAAGACGCGTCTCGATCTCCTCCGGGGTAACCGAATAGGTCTGTCCGCCCAGCACCAACGGCTCCAGATGGACGCGCGGCCGCTCGTGCCGGACGTCGCCCGGTACCAGTTTCAGGCCGCTCAGATCCATCGCACCGCCAGGGCTACCCGGTGATGTCGAACCCGGCGGTACCGGGCCCGGTGCTCTCGTCGCGCGACGCCAACTGCTCCCGGCCCCTCTGCACGGCGGCCAGGAACTTGCCCAGGTTGACCTCGAGGTTCTCGAGGATGCCGTCGGCGTAGTCCTCGGCGCCCAGCCGCGTCTCGCGCTCCTTGGCGCGAGCCTGGTCGAGCAGCTCCTGGGCCTGGCGCTCCGCCAGCTTGACGATCTCCTGCTGGGACGCCTCGCGCTCGGCCTGGTCGCGGGCCTCGCTGATCAGCCGCTCCGCCTCGCGCTTCGCCTCCGCCAGCATCTCCTGGCGCTCCTTCACGATCCAGCGCGCCTGCTTGATCTCCTCGGGAATCGTCGAGCGCATCTGGTCGATGATCTCGAAGAGCTCCTCGCGATCAATTCGCACCTGGTCGGTCATCGGCACGTTCTTCGCCGTGGCCACGAGTTCGTCCAGCTTGTCGATCAGAACCAGAACGTCCAACGGATTCTCCTCATCAGCGGTCAGATTGCGCCGGCCGCATGCATCTCCGCCAACCGGCGGGCGACCTGTTCGGGTACGTACTCTGCCACGGGTCCGCCGAACGAGGCGATCTCGCGCACGCCCCGCGACGAAAGGAAACTGTACTTCGGCGAGCTCATCATGTAGAGCGTCTCGATGTCCGGCGCCAATCCCCGGTTGAGATTGTTCATCTGGAACTCCCACTCGAAGTCTGACACGGCCCGCAGGCCCTTGACGATCGAGCGCGCCCCGTGCTCGCGCGCGAATTCGACCACCAGCGTCGCAAATCCGGCCACCGAGACGTTACCGGTGTCCGCCAGCGACTGCTCGAGGAAGTCGATCCGGTCCTCGACCGTGAACATCGTCTGCTTGTGCCTCGGCGACCCGACGACTCCCACCACCACCCTGTCGAACACGTCCGCGGTGCGGCGGATGATGTCCAGGTGACCGAGTGTGACCGGATCGTAGGTGCCTGGACAGACGGCGACCCGCTCAGCCATTGCGGTACACCGTCAGCCTGACGTCGCCGTGAAGGCGGGTCGTCTCGATCGCGAGCGGCAGCTCGAGCGGCCCGGCCGCGCCGGGACTCTCGATCGTGACCAGCCCGTCGGGAACCAGTAATGCCGGGAGATGCAGGGCAAAATGCTTTTGCAAGGCGGGCAGCATCCTATAAGGCGGGTCGATCAGGATCAACTGATAGGTGACGCCGGCGTCGTGATCGGCGGCCATCCTGCGGCGGGCATCCTGCCGCCGTACCCGAGCCCGATCGCCGTACCCGAGCCGCTCGATGTTGTCGCGCAAGGCCCGTAGCGCCGCGGTCGACGTGTCGCAGAAGTCGGCAGCACGCGCGCCGCGTGACAGCGCCTCCAGGCCCAGCGCGCCGCTGCCGGCGAAGGCGTCGAGGACCGCCAGCCCCTCCACGCCCCCCAGGATCGAGAACAGCGCCTCGCGGGCCCGGTCCGAGGTGGGCCGCGTCTCGCCGCCCCGCGGCGCGTCCAACCGGAAGCCCTTCCGCTCGCCGGCGATCACCCTCACGTCGGCAGAGTGGCGAGATCCGCCACCAGCAGCGCACGGTCCTCGTTGTCGGCAATCGCGGCGGCAGCCTCTTCGGCGGCACGCCGGCTGGCCACCGCCGACGGCATGTCACCGGCGACCGCATACGCCCGCGCCATCGCCTCATGGGCATATGCCAGATCGAAACCGGTGATCCCGCGCTCGGAGCACTGGTCGAGACAGCGGCCGGCGTGGTGCAGCGCCGGCTCCGAACGGCCCAGCAGGCAGTAGACGCGCGACAACTGCCAGTCGCCGCGGGCGCGATTGAGCGCTGTTCCCAGCTCGCCCCAGAGATAGCGGGAGGCGTGCGCGGCGTTCAGCATCCGGTCGTCGTCCTCACGGGAGCGATCGTCGCGCTCCATCAGCGTCCAGACCTGGTTGAACAGGTCGGCCGCCAGCCGGCGGCTCTCGTCGGGGGTGATGGGATCGGCCATCGCGGTGAGGCTAGCAACGAAACGCCGGTGGCATCACGCCCGGGTGAGCCAGTCGACATCGCTGCCGAACAGGCGCGTGGCCTCGAGGGCCATGACCTCGGCCTCCGGCGATCGCAGCTCTGGGTCTGCGTCGAGGAACCGCTGCGCCTCACGGCGCGCCTGCTGGGCGAGCCGCCGGTGGCGCGAGAGCCGGGCGTGGCGAAGGTCGGGTATGCCGCTTTGGCGGGCGGCCAGCAGGCTCCCCTCGCCTCGCAGCTCCAGATCCACCTCCGCCAGCTCGAAGCCGTCCGAGGTTCGCACGATCGCCTCCAGCCGGGTGACTGAGTCGTCTCCCTCGGGGTCGGCGAGCAGGATGCAGTAGCTCTCATGACCGCCTCGGCCGACCCGGCCACGCAACTGGTGCAGCTGTGCCAGTCCGAAACGGTCGGCCTCCTCGATCACCATGATCACCGCGTTCGGCACGTCCACGCCGACCTCGATCACCGTCGTCGCCACCAGCACCGACAGCGTGCCTGCGCGGAACGACTCCATCACCGATCGGCGCTGTGCCGTGGGCATCTGCCCGTGCATCACGCCGACCGTGTAGCCGCGCAGCTCCCCGTCCGCCAGCCTGGTCGCCTCCGACTCTGCGGCCGTGGCTTGGGCGAGGTCGGATTCGGTCACCAGCGGGCAAACGACGTACGCCTGCCGGCCCTCGTCCAGCAGCCGCCGCATGCGTGCGAACACCTCGTCGCGGCGGGCGCGTGGCACCAGCCGCGTCACCACCGGCCTTCGTCCCGGCGGCAGCTCGTCCAGCACCGAGACGTCGAGGTCGCCATAGACCGTCAGCGCCAGCGTGCGCGGGATCGGCGTCGCCGTCATGTGCAGCACGTGCGGCGCTGCGCCGGCCGCGCGGGCCTTTTCTTCGAGCGCACGCCGCTGCTCCACGCCGAAGCGGTGCTGCTCGTCGACCACCGCCACCTCCAGCCGGCCGAACACCACCGCGTCCTGGATCAGCGCGTGCGTGCCGACCACGATCTGCGGTTCGCCTGACTCGATCACGCCCAGCGCTGCCCGCCGCTCCCGCGCCGGCATCGCCTGCACCAGCGGCGTCACCCTCACGCCGAGCGGGTCGCACAGCGCCGTGACCCCCAGCAGATGCTGCGTGGCAAGCGTCTCGGTGGGAGCCATCATCGCCCCCTGGCCGTCGCGCTCGACCGCTCGCAGCAACGCGTGCACGGCGACCAGCGTCTTGCCGCTGCCGACATCACCCTGCAGCAGCCGCTGCATCGGCGTGCTGCGATCGAGGTCGCGGTCGATCTCTGCCATCGCACGCAGCTGCGCGGCCGTGGGCTTGAAGGGCAGCGACTCCAGGAACTGGTCCATCAGCGGTCCCGGGCGTCCCAGCGCACGGGCGATGGTCGTCCGCTCGAGCTGGCGGCGGTGGCTGATCAACCCGGCCTGGAGCAGGAACAGCTCGTCGAACGCCAGCCGCCGCCGG
The DNA here is from genome assembly GCA_963755675.1 of uncultured Actinomycetes bacterium. Lineage (GTDB taxonomy): Bacteria > Actinomycetota > Thermoleophilia > Gaiellales > JAICJC01 > JAICYJ01. The sequence continues at coordinate 112,501 of CAVWLK010000068.1, read as the reverse complement.
CCGAGCTCGGCCTCGTCCAGCGTCTGCGGCCGGTGAGCGGCGAGCAGCGCGTCACGCCGCAGCGGCAGTCCCAACCGGGCCAGCATTTCGCCCGGCACCGCGTCGGGAACGTCGCCGCAGTGCCCGAGCTGCGCCTGCACCAGTCCCGCGATGCGACGGCTGGTCAGCTTCTCGCTGGAGTGGTAGACGGGCACCAGCCCGGAGGTGTGGATCGTCTCCTCCTCACCCCCGAGAATCTCGTGCCGCTTGGCCACGATCTCGGCGTCGATCGAGCCTCGGCGCTCGCCGCGCACCGAGAGCCGCATACCCGGCGTGAGCTGTTTGGCCAGGTAACGCTGGTTGAACCACACGATCACTCCCGGCCCCGACTCGTCGCGGACACGCGCCTCGACGATCACCAGGTTGCGGCGCCGTGTCGGACGCGACCCGCACCCCTTCAACCGTGCAGACGATGGTCGCCTCCTCGCCGATCCGCAGGTCTGCGATCCGGCGGGCCTCGCGGAAGTCGTCGTGGCGGAAGGGGACGTGCTCGAGCAGGTCGCCGACCGTCTGCACCGGACGCGGGCGTAGCGCAGCCAGCAGGTCGCGGCTGCGCTTGTCGGCCGCCGGCGCCGCCTCCAGGTGACTGGGTCGTGGCGCCGTGGCGGGAACGGGCAGCGGCATGTCCCGCAGGGCACCCGCGAAGCCCCGCTCTGCTGTCACGTGCGGCGCGTGGCGGCGGCGGTCACTCCGCCATCCCGTCGTCGGTCAGCAGCGCCATGCCGAGCGTGCCGGGCCCTCCGTGAGTTCCCACCACGGCGCCCAGCTCGACCACCCGGTCGATCGATGCCCGCGGGCGCACCCGGGACACCATCGCCGTCAGCTCGTCCACAGCCGCCCGGTCGCCGGTGTGCGCGATCCCGACTCGCAGCGGCTGATCGACCTGAGAGTGCTCGCAGAGAAAGTGCTCAAAGGCGGCCCGCGCCCCCGCCTGCCGCGAACGCGGCGCAGCGGCGCCACTTCGCCGTCCTCCAGCTTCAGGATCGGCCGGACGCGAAGCGCACCGCCCAGCAGCGCCTGGCCGCGACCGATTCGCCCGCCTCGCTGAAGGAACTCCAGCGTCTCCAGCGAGAAGACCACCTGCAGCCGCGCACGCGCAGCCTGGAACCAGCTCATCAGCTCATTCTCGGTCACGCCCCGGACGAGCTGCCGCTGAAGCCCGTCGGCCAGGAGCAACGTGCCGACCGACACCGACCCGCCCTCGAGCACCGTCACCCGGCCACCGTCGGGGTCGAGCGCGCGGGCCGCGATCTCGGCTCCGTCGCCGCTCGACGACACCTTGCCCGACACCGGCAGCACCAGCAGCCGCCGGTAGGCCGCCAACGACTCCATCGCCTGCTGCCAGGCGCCGACGGAGGGTGCCGACGTGCGGGGGGTGCGATCGCTGTCGGCGAGCCGCCGGTAGAACTCGTCCGGGCGGATCTCGAGCTGATCGGCGAAGCTCTCGTCGCCGAAGCTCACCGTCAGCGGCACCATCGCCCAGTTGGGCGGCAGCGAGGCGATGTCGACGTCGGCCGTCGAATCGAGCACGATCGCCGTCGTCTCGGTGGCCAGCCGCGGCCCGGCGACGGACGCCGACAGAAGCAGCGGATACAGCGGCTGTCCGCCCTCGACCAACCGTACCTCGACCGGCGGGTGCCGGTCTCGCAGCGCCGCCAGCCACGGCTCGAGGTCGAACGCGTCGTGGTCGCCGGAATCGCCGTCAGCGAGGCGGCCGGCAGCATCCGGTCGGCCAGTGCCGTCGCGACGGCGGCGGCATCGCCACCAGCCTTGACGGCGCGCCCGTCCAGCAACCCGATGTACCAGCCCTCGCGCACCTCGATGCCGTCCACTGTCGCGTCACGGACGGCGCGCGTCAGCTCGCCGGCGGCGTGATCGCCGAGCGCGGCCTCCATGGCAGCGACGTTGTTCTGCACAGGCTGTGCGGGGTCGAAGCCGCGCTCTGCGACATGCCGTCCGGCCGCGATGGTGCGGGTCGCCACCACCGCCACCGGCCGGGTCGCGAGCGCAGCCGCATGCTCTGCGGCCAGGATCACGTTGCCGTTGTTGGGCAGCACGATGACCCCTTCGCCGCCGGCCTCCGCGATAGCTTCGGCAAGCTGCTGGGTCGAGGGGTTCATCGTCTGGCCGCCGATCAGGGTGGTGGCGCCCAGCGCACGGAACGCCGCCTCGTTGGCGTCGCCGCTGACGACCGCGACCAACCCGCTGGCGGACTCCCGCTGGGGCTCGATCTGCGCCAGCAGCCGCAACGTTCGCTGCTCGGTCTGGTCGTGCATGTTGGCGATCTCGACGCGGTCGATGGTGCCCATCGCAACCCCCAGCGTGAGCGCCGCGCCGGGATCGTCGGTGTGCACGTGCACCTTGAACGTGGGCGACTCGCCGACCACCAGCAGCGAATCGCCGAGCGGGTCGAGCAGCGCTTCCAGCCGCTCGCGGTCGACGCGCTCGCCCTCGAGTACGAACGTGGTGCAGTAGCGGTAGGTGGAGGGTCGCGCGTGCACGGCATCGATGCCGATCGGGGCGTCCTCCAGGGCGGCGATCGTGGGCGGCCGCTCACCGCGCAGCCCGGCCACCGCGCCGCGGGAGAACTCGACAAGGCCCGCCGCACCGGCGTCGACCACTCCAGCCTCGGTCAGGGGCGGCAACATCTCCCGCGTCCGCCGCACGATCTCGTCCGCCGCGACCAGCACCTCATCGAGCAGCACGTCCAGCGGGCGCCCGGAATCGGCCTCGGCGGTCTCCGCCATCACCCGGATCGCCGTCAGCATCGTTCCCTCGACGGGCTGGCGGACGGCACTGTAGGCGGCGTCCGAGGCGGCGCGCAGCGCCGCTGCCAGCGCCGCCCCGTCGATCGCGCAGGTTGAGCGCCCAACTCCTGGGCGAAGCCGCGCACGATCTGGGACAGGATCACGCCGCTGTTGCCGCGTGCGCCCATCAGTGCGGCGCGGGTGGCGGCGCGCGCGATCGCCGCCCTGTCGTCGGCCGCGATGCCTCCCGCCTCGAGGCCTTCGACGAGGTTCGCGGCAGTGTCGGTGAGGTTGCTGCCGGTATCGCCATCGGGCACCGGATACACATTCAGGTCGTTGATCCGCTGCCGGTTGGCCTCCAGCGCCGAGTGCCCACCGCGGGCGAGCGCCACGGCACGCTCGAGCGCCGTCATGTGGTGCGCTTCACGCCCTGGATGTGGATCTGCAGCGACTCCACCGGGATCTGGGTCAGCTTCTCGACGTTGTACTTGACGCGAGAGCGCACGTTGCTCGCGACCTCGGCCAGGTTGAGACCGTACTCGACGATCACGTACAGGTCGATCGTCAACCGGCCGCCGTCGCGGCGGACGCCGACGCCCTGGGTGATCCGCTCGCGCGAGAGCAGCCGGGCGACGCCCTGGGAGAGGCTGGTCGCGGCCATCCCGACCACGCCGTAGCACTCCAGCACCGTCAGCCCGACGATCTGGGCGATTACCTCGTTGGGCAGCACCAACTCACCCGCCACCTCGGTGGGGGCCGCCACGGCGGACAGCGGGGCGCGGCTCATCGCTGTCTATGACGTGCCGCCGCCACTGCGAGTTGCGGGCTATACTGGCCCGCGTTCCGTGTTGCGGAAAGGATCTCTGCGTGTCCCGAGTCTGTGTCATCTGCGCCAAGAAGCCCGGTTTCGGGCACAACCGAAGCCACTCGATGGTCGCCACCAAGCGACGTTTCGAGCCCAATCTTCAGAGGATCCGCATCCTGCTCAACGGTTCGCCGACACGGGCCTACGTCTGCACCCGCTGCCTCAAGGGCGGCAAGGTGACCAAGGCGATCTGACCGAGGGCACCCCAGATCACGCCGGGAGGGACGATGCGCTTCGAGGGCATCCATCACGTGACCGCGATCACCGGTGACGCACCGGCAAACGTCGACTTCTATACGCGTCTGCTGGGGCTGCGGTTGGTGAAGAAGACGGTCAACCAGGACGATCCGACCGTCTATCACCTGTTCTACGCCGATGAGCGCGGAGCCGCCGGCAGCGACATCACGTTCTTCGAGTACCCCGGCGCCGCCCGCGGGCGGGCCGGCGCGGGGATGGTGCACACGGTCGTGTTCCGGGTCGCCTCGGCCGACTCGCTGGCGTTCTGGCACGCACGGTTGAGCGACGATGGGCTGGCGCCGGCGCTCGAGGCGGACCGGGTCACATTCGCCGACCGGGAAGGTCTTCGGCTGGAGCTCGAGATCGACGCCAGCGGCGACCAGCCGCTGGTGGCAGAGCATCCGGACATCCCGCCGAGCATGCGCATCCGGGGCTTCGCCGGCGTTCGCGCGTACGCCGCCGACGCCGAACATGGCCGGGAGTTTCTGGAACAGACGCTCGGATTCGAGCCGGACGGCGAGGCGCGCTGGCAGATCCGCGGCGAGCACCGCAGCTCGTTCTACGCCCGCGACGAGGCGCCAGCAGATCGAGGGCTGAGCGGAGCCGGCACCGTCCATCACGTCGCATGGGCCTCGCCGATGGAGGAGCACGAAGCCTGGCAGCGCCGGGTGGCGGAGGCCGGTATGCGGCCGACTCCCGTGATCGACCGCTTCTACTTCCGCTCGGTCTATTTCCGCGAGCGGGGCGGCGTGCTGTTCGAGATCGCCACGCTCGGCCCCGGCTTCGCCACCGACGAGCCGATCGAGGAGCTCGGCCGGCACCTCTCGCTGCCGCCGGCGTTCGAGCACCTGCGCGGGAAGCTGGAGGGCGTGCTGACGCCGCTGCCGGAGCCTCCCCGCCACCCCGTGTCGCCATAGACGTCAGCTGTGCCGCGAGCGCGGCAGCGTGCGCATCAGGCCGGCCATCTCGACCGCCGCGGAGGCAGCCTCGGCGCCCTTGTTGCCGTGCGCGCCTCCGGCGCGCGCCAGCGCCTGGTCGTGCGTGTCGGTGGTGACGAGCCCGAATGCCACCGGGACGCCCGTGTCCTTGGCGGCGTCGGTGATGCCGCGCGCCGCCTCGGCACACACGTAGTCGAAGTGCGGCGTCTCTCCCCGGATCACGCAGCCGAGGGCGACCACCGCGTGGTGTCCGCCGGCCTCCGCAAGCCGCCGGCAGGCCAGCGGCAGCTCCCAGGCCCCGGGCACGAGCACGATCGTCACCCTGTCCTCCCCGATGCCATGCCCGGCCAGCTCCTCGACGGCTCCCTCCAGCAGCCGCTGAACGATGTCGGCGTTGAACCGGGAGGCGACGATTGCGATGTCGATGTCGGCCTGCGGCCGGCCGGAGATCGCGTTGTACCCGTCCGGTATCTCGATCTCCCCGACCCCGAACTCGCTCACGGGCCGAAGGGGCCCTCCGTGAACGGAGCGGGAACGCCGTCGGTGACGTCCAGCACCCGGCCCTGGTGGGTGATCGTGTGGCCCATCCGCTCGACCTTGGTGCGCAGGTACTCGGCATTCACCGGGTTCGGCTCAGCCACGATCGGAATCTGGGCGGTCACCGTCAGCCCATACCCCTCCAGGCCGACGATCTTCTTCGGGTTGTTCGTCAGCAGCGCGGATCGTGGACAGGCCAAGATCGGCCAGGATCTGCGCGCCCATGCCGTAATCGCGCGAGTCGACGGGAAGGCCGAGGGCGACGTTCGCGTCGACGGTGTCCATCCCCTGCTCCTGCAGCTCGTAGGCGCGCAGCTTGTTCAGCAGGCCGATGCCGCGCCCCTCCTGCGCCAGGTACAGGAGCACGCCCCGTCCCTCCTCCGCGATCTGCGACAGCGCCCGTTCGAGCTGCTCGCCGCAGTCACAGCGCAGCGAGTGGAACACGTCGCCGGTCACGCACTCCGAATGCACGCGCACCAGCACGTCGTCCGCGCCGTCCACGTCACCCATCACCAGCGCAACGTGGTGCTGGCCGTCGATCGTCGATCGGTAGCCGTGGGACACGAAGTCGCCGTAGCGCGTGGGCAGCTGGGCGCTGGCGATCCGCTCCACCAGCTTCTCCCTGCGGTGTCGGTACGCGACCAGGTCGGCCACCGTCACCATCTTCAGTCCATGCTGCTCGCAGTAGGAGACCAGGTCGGGCACCCGCGCCATGCCGCCGTCGTCGTTCATCACCTCGCAGATCACGCCGGCGCCGGAGAAACCGGCCATCCGAGCCAGGTCGACCGATGCCTCCGTCTGCCCGGTGCGCTCCAACACGCCGTGGGGGCGGGCGCGCAGGGGAAGACGTGGCCCGGCTGGATCAGGTCCTCGGGCCGCGTGGCCGGGTCGACCGCCACCCGGATCGTGTGTGCGCGGTCGGCCGCCGAGATGCCGGTGGAGACGCCGCTACGGGCCTCGATCGAGACCGTGAACGCGGTGCCGTAGGGCGTGCGGTTGAGCTGCGTCATCATCGGCAGGCCGAGCTCGTCGCAGCGCTCGGGGGTCAGCGAGAGGCAGATCAGGCCACGGGCGTAGCGGGCCATGAAGTTGACGGCCTCAGGTGTGATGCACTCCGCCGCCATCACGAGGTCGCCCTCGTTCTCACGGTCAGGCGAATCCACCACCACCACCATGCCGCCGGCCCGGATGTCCGCGATCGCCTCGTCGATCGTCGCGAACGGCGAGTCCTTCAGATCCGGGTAGAGCTCTTTGTAGCGTTCATCCACAGGCATCTTCACGATCAGGGTAGCACCGCGGTACGCGCGGGCAGCAGCCGCTCGACGTACTTGCCGACCAGGTCGGACTCCAGGTTGACGCGGCCGCCGGGAACGATCGAGCCGAGGGTCGTGACCTCGAGCGTGTGCGGGATGATCGAGACCGAAAACCCCTGCTCGTCGAAGGCGGTCACGGTCAGGCTGATGCCGTTGACGCAGATCGAGCCCTTCTCGATCACGTAGCGCAGGACGGCGTCGGGTGCGGTGAAGGTCATATTGATGGCATCCCCCTCCGGCTCGGCCGAGGCCAGCACGCCGACCGCGTCGACATGGCCCTGAACCCAGTGACCGCCCATCCGGTCGCCGGCCCGCAACGCAGGCTCAAGGTTCACCGGAGCTCCCTCGACAAGCGCACCCAGGGTCGTTCGCCGGAGCGTCTCCGGCACGGCGTCGAACGAGAGCCGTGCGCCGTCAACGGCGGTCACGGTGAGACAGCAGCCGTCCACCGACACCGAGTCGCCGACCGCGGCATCGGCGGCGATGCCGGGCGCGTCCAGCACCAGCCGCGGCGCCGCCGAGACCACCGTTCCCAGCTCCTGCACGATTCCCGTGAACACGACCTCTCCTCAGGGGGTCTAGATCTCTCGCACCTCTGCCACCAGCAGCGTATCGGGACCGATGGGCTCGGCGCTCACGCTGGACGCGGCCACCCCGTCGGCCAGATTTCCCGCCGACCAGCCGGCCACCACGCCCGGGCCGTCGCCGAGCACGATCGGCGCCACCAGCAGCGCCAGCCGGTCGATCAGGCCATGTTCGAGCAACGCCCCGGCCAGCCGTGCGCCGCCTTCGACCAGCAGTGAGGACAGCTGGCGGCGGCCGAGCTCGGCCAGCGCCTCGTCCAGGCCCGCGGCCTCGATCACATCCACCCCGGCCGCCTTCAGGTGGGCGGTGTTCGCTCCCGGTGCGACGACGATCGCCACCGGCAGCTCGCCGGCGCTGCGCACCAGCGCCGACTCGAGCGGCAGGCGGGCACGGCGATCGAACACGACCCGCAGCGGCTGCCGTTCGGCCGGCGGCGCGCAGTCGCGGGCGGTCAGCATCGGATCGTCGGCCAGCGCGGTGCCTGAACCGACCGCCACCGCCGCCGACCGGGCCCGCCACTCGTGCACCAGCGCGCGGCCGGCCGGCGACGAAATCCAGCGCGACTCGCCCGACGCGGTGGCGGTGCGTCCGTCCAGGCTGACCGCAGCCTTGTAGGTGACGTGCGGACGGCCCAGCAGCGTGAGGGCGCGGAATCCGGCGTTCTGCAACCGGGCGCGGCGCGCGACCTCACCGTCCGCGATCTCGACCTCGACACCGGCGGCACGCAGCCGCTCGATGCCCTGTCCGTGAGTGCGGGGATCCGGATCCAGCGTCGCCACCACCACCCGCGCCACGCCGGCGGCGATCAGCGCGTCGGCACAGGGCGGCGTGCGGCCGTGGTGGGCACACGGCTCGAGGCTGACGTACGCAGTCGCGCCGCGCGCGTCGCCCGCCGCCGTCAGTGCGATCACCTCGGCGTGCGGCAGGCCGGGCCGCTCGTGCCAGCCCTCGCCCAGCGTGGCGCCGTCTCGAACCACAACGCAGCCGACCATCGGGTTGGGCGCCGCTGTTCGTGCGCCCAGCGCCGCCAGGTCGATGCACCTCATGAGCCGCTCGCGGTCGGTAGCGTCCATGCGCCGGCCGGCGGCCTAGACGCCGCTGGGCGCCGAGACAGCTGCTCCCAGCGCCCGGAACGCGTCGCCCGGGTTGGGCTGTGAGAAGACGGCTGATCCCGCCACCAGGATGTTCGCTCCCGCACGCTGCACGGCGACGATCGTCGCGGTGGCCACGCCGCCGTCCACCTCGACCTGCACCGGCTCCTCGCGCGCGTCGGCCAGCTCGCGCATCCGCGGCAGCCGATCGAGCGTGGCGGGGATGAACGCCTGGCCGCCGAACCCCGGATTGACGCTCATGCACAGCAGCACGTCGGCGTAACGGGCGGCCTCGCCGAGCGCCGACACCGGCGTCGCCGGGTTCAGCGTCACACCGGCGCGGCAGCCCAGCTCGCGGATCTTGTGCAGCGTGCTGTGCAGGTGCGGGCAGGTCTCGACGTGCACGGTGATGCTGTCGGCGCCCGCGGCGGCGAACTGGTCGAGATGCCGCTCCGGCTGCTCGATCATCAGGTGGACGTCGGCGAACCCGCCGCGGTCGTGAATCAGGTCGCTGATGTCTGACACCATCTTGGGGCCGAAGGTGATCACTGGCACGAAGTGTCCGTCCATCACGTCGATGTGAATCACCCGCGCCCCGGCATCCAACACCTCCGTCACCTGCTCGCGCATGCGGCCGAAATCGGCGGAGAGGATCGAGGGAGCCACCTCAATCGTGCTGGGCCAGTCGCGCATGGCGGTGAGGATAGTGAAATCGGCCGCTCACAGGCGACGTAAACCGGGCAGCTGGACACTCAAGCCCCGGCCACGACGGGCGATCAACCGGGGTAGCTGTGGATAACCTGCTCCCGATTGCCCCTGCCGTTGTTTCCGCCGTGCTGGCCGCGGCGGTGGCGCTGACACTTCGCGTGCGCTCCGAGCGGCGGTCGGTGCGGCGTTGGAGCCTGAGCGTGGACGCCGCTGAGGCACGCTACCGGGCGCTGGTCGAACGGCTGCCGCTGATCGTGTACGAGGACGAGCCAAACGAGTACAGCTCGTCGCTGTTCATCAGCCCGCAGACGACCGAGATGCTCGGATACACGCCAGAAGAATGGATGGCCGATGCCGAGCTGTTCGTCAAGCTGCTCCACCCCGACGATCGCGAGATGGCCATGGCGGTTCTCGAGCATGCCGTTCCCGGTGAGGTCTGGTCGCACGAGTACAGGCTGATCGCCCGCGACGGGCGGACGGTCTGGATCCGGGATACCGGCATGTGTCTGGCCGATGAGCACGGAACGCCGGTCAGCTACCAGGGCTACATGGAGGACGTGACGGAGCAGAAGCGGGCCGAGCTGGCGACCCACGAGTCGGAGCGCCGGTTCCGCGAGATTCTGGAACGGGTGCAACTGATCGCCGTGATGATCGACCGCACCGGTCTGATCACCTTCTGCAACGATCACCTGCTGCGGCTCACGGGCTGGAGTCGCGAGGAGCTGCTCGGCCGCAACTGGTACGACGTCTTCCCCCACCCCTCCCAGGCATACCGCCGCGACCGCTACCTGCAGGCGATCGAGAGCGGCGAGATGCCACAGTCCGACGAGACGATCATCCTCACACGCGATGGTGACGAGCTGATCATCACCTGCAACGACATGCTGCTGCGCGACTCGTCCGGCCGCGTGATCGGCATGACCAGCATCTCGGAGGACATCACCGAGCGGCGCCGGGCCGAGGAGCGGGTCGAGTATCTCGCCCACTACGACGAGCTCACGGGGCTGCCCAACCGCGACCTGTTCGCGCGCTGGCTCGACCTCGCGATCGAGCGCTGCCACGCTCACGACCGTCACGCCGCCGTGCTGTTCATCAGCGTGGACAACTTCACGCTGATCAACGACTCGCTCGGCCACACGGCGGGAGACGAGCTTCTGCGCCAGTTCGCAAGCCGTTTGCGGGACGCTGCGTTCGGGGCCGAGCTGGTCGCCCGCCACGGCGGTGATGAGTTCCTTGTGCTGGTGGCCGACACCGGCGAGCACCACGGCGACGGCACCCACGTCGTACCCGAGGACGTCGCTCAGATGGCTGAGGCGCTGGTCGGCCGGCTCCAGCACCTGCTCGCGGTCCCCTTCAGCTACGACGGCGGCGAGGTGTATCTGGGCGCCAGCGCCGGCATCGCCCTGTACCCGCGCGACGCCGGCGACCGCGACTCGCTGATCAAGCGAGCGCACATCGACCGCTACCGGTCGAGGCCCGGCCGCAGGCAGCGCGAGGCGGTGGCGGGACTGCCACCCGCCGAGGAGCTGGCGCTCACCTCCCGTCTGCACAGGGCGATCGAGCGCGGAGAGTTCACGCTCCACTACCAGCCGATCGTCCAGCTCAGGACCGGCACGCCGATCGGAGTCGAGGCGCTGATCCGCTGGACGCCGCCGGGGGAGCCGATCGTGTCGCCCGCGTCGTTCATCCCGCTGGCGGAGCGCACCGGCCTGATCAAGCCGATCACCGAGTGGGTCGTGGACGAGATCTGCGCCCAGACGCTGCGCTGGCAGCAGCTCGGAGTTGCGCTTCGCATCTCGTTCAACTTCCCGACGATGCTGTGGGAGACATCCGTCGTCCGCAACCTGCTCACACAGGTGCGAAGCTCGGGCGTGCGGCCCGATCAGCTGGTGCTGGAGGTGACCGAGTCGGCCGCGATGGGCGATCCCGGCCAGACCGACGTGATCGCGGCGATGCTGAGCGCCGCCGGCATGCCGCTCGCCATCGACGACTTCGGCACCGGCTACTCGTCGCTGTCGCGCCTGAACGTCCTGCCGGCGGGAACGCTGAAGGTCGATCGCTCGTTCGTCTGCGGCCTTCCGGGCGATCGGTCGTCGTCGACGCTCACCGAGACGATCGTTCGGCTGGCGCGCGGCCTGGGCATGGAGCCGCTGGCCGAGGGAATCGAGACCGAGCAGCAGCGCCAGTTCCTGATCGGGCTCGGCTGCCGGCTGGGACAGGGCTACCTGTTCAGCCCTCCGGTCGCGGCTGCCGAGATCGAGCGGCTGTGGGAACAGCGCAGCCGCGACGCGGCCTGAGAGCGGGCGGGCGCTCAGCCTTCGCGGACGATGTAGAACCCATCGCTGCCGGTGTCCTGTGGTAGCAGGTACTCGCCGCCTGGCAGCACGCCCTCGCACTCTGCCCGGTTGAGCGTGCAAACTGAGTAGACCAGTGCTCCGCCCGGCGCGACTCGCGAGCGCGCGACCTCCAGCAGACGCCGCTGCATGGCGACCAGCTCGACCGCCTGCTCGGCCGTGCGGCGCCAGCGGGCATCTGGACGCCCGGCCAGCACGCCCAGCCCAGTGCAGGGCGGATCGAGCAGAACGCGGTCGAACAATCCAGCTTCCTCGTACCGCTCCGCGTCCGCCGTCACCACCCGCGCGCAGGTCGCGCCCAACCGGGCCAGCGTCTCCTCGAGCTGCGCGGCCCGCCCAGGATGGCGCTCGACACACACCAGCTCGCCGCGGTCCTCCATCAGCGCCGCCAGCTGCCCTGACTTGCCGCCGGGGGCGGCGCACAGGTCGAGCACGCGCATGCCGGGCTCGGGGGCAAGCAGCCGCGCCGGCCGCATCGATGAGCGCGACTGCGGCCAGATCAAGCCGTTCCTGAAGGCGGCGCTGTCTGCGACGTCGTAGGCGCCGTCGATCACGAGCGCTTCCGGCAGGGCGATGTCCGTATGCGTCGGTACGCCCAGGTCAACGCTGCCGGCGCGCAGAGTATTCACCCTCACGCACAGCTCGGGTGCCGCGTTCTGTGCGACGGCGCAGGCCGCCGCCGCCGGCTCGCCGATCAGCTCCACCCATTCCTGCCACACCCAATCCGGATACGAGTATCGCAGCGGCGATGGCAGCGAGTCGGTCCAGCCCGGTCCGGCTTCGGCGATCCGGCGAAGCACGGCGTTGGCCAGCCCGGAGGTGCGCGCCCCTGCCACGTCCCGAGCCAGCTCCACGCCCTCGTTGACGGCCGCCCGTGCCGGCACGGCGTCCGAGACGGCAGCTCGAAGCCGCTCACCCGCAGGGCGTTTCGCAGCTCCGCCTGGAGCCGTTGCGGCCGCCGGGCGCCAAGCTCCGCCACCGCGTGATCGACCGTGCGCGAGCGCTGGACGGCGCCGAACGCGAGCCGCATTGCCTGCCGCCGATCTCGCGGATCGAGCTCATCGGCGAGGGCGGCGAAGGCGCGATCGGCATACGCGCCCTGCTCGAAGGTGCGGCGGACGACCTCGTATGCCACCCGCCTGAACGGGGCCACGCCCTCGCTCACGATGCCTTGCGGGGCTGCTCCCGCAGGCCGCGCAGAAACTCCTCGCCACTCATCCGCCGCTTGCCGGCCGGCTGCAGCTCGAGCAGCTCCAACGCCCCCTCCGCGCACCCCACCACCAGCGGCGCCGTCACCTCACCCACGACCGCCGGCCCACGGTCGAGCGGACGCGCCCGCCAGATCACGAACGGCCGGCCGTCCAGCAGGCAGCGGGCGCCGATGTGCGGCGAGAGCGCGCGCACGACCCGATCGAGCTCGACGGCCGGCCGCGACCAGTCGAGGGTGCGGTCGGCCGGCCCGATCTTGTGGGCGTAGGTGATCCCCACGTCCGATTGGGGGTGCGGCCGGGGCCGCTCCAGCAGCGCCCGCTCCAGCAGCGGCACCCCCAACTCGAGCGCCCGCGCCCGCAGGTCGCCGGTATCGTCCCGGTCGCCGATCGGAAACCGCCGCTCGGCCAGCACCGGTCCGGCGTCCAGCTCGGCCACGAGCTCGATCACGGCGACGCCCGTCTCGCCGTCGCCGGCCATGATCGCGCGCTCGACCGGCGCCGCACCTCGCCAGCGGGGCAGCAGCGAGGGATGCAGATTGACCAGCGGGTAGGCCGACAGCAGTGGGTCGCGGATGATCTGGCCGAAGGCGACCACGATCCCAGCCTCCGCCCTGGGCGGTGCGTCGCTGGCCCGCTCCGGCTGCGAGAGCTGCAGGCCGAGCTCACGCGCCGCTTCGGCCACGGGCGGCGGTGTCAGCCTACGACCACGGCCGCTCTCGCGGTCGGGCTGCGAGACGACCTCCGAGATCGTCAGCCGGCCCCGCTCCACCAGCGCGCGCAGCACGTCGGCGCCAAAAGCCGAGGTGCCGAAGAATGCGACGTTCACCCCGCCCGCAGGCGGAGCTCCCGCAGCGCCTCGCGGCGCTGCTCGTCCTGGGCACGGTCGACGATCAACACGCCGTCCAGGTGATCGATTTCATGCTGGATCACGCGCGCCTCGAACCCCTCCGCCTCGAGCTCGAAGTCCTCGCCCAGGGCATCCGTCGCCGAGACGTGTACCCGAACGTGGCGCTCGACCGGCACCTGAAGCTCCCCGCCAAGCAGTGAGAGGCAGCCCTCGGTGCTGATCTCGGTCTCCTCGGATAGCTGGGACAGCTTCGGATTGATCAGGACGCGCGGGGTCTCCTCATCGCCCACGCGGTAGACGAACATCCTCCGCAGCACGCCGAGCTGCGGTGCCGCGAGGCCGACTCCGTGGGAGCGCTCCATCACCTCCACCATCCGCGCCGCCAGCCGTTGAACCTCCTCGTCGACCTGCGCCACCGGCGAGGCCGGATTGCGCAGCGCCGGGTCGGGATACTGCCGCACAAGCCGCAGCGCCGTGGCCCGCCACTCGCGGCGCTCCTCGGGACTTGGACCCGGGTCGGGCTGCTCCTGTTCCAGATCCTCAGCCTGCTCAGACATCGTCGCTGGATACTACCGTCGCGTAGCCGTCGCCCAAAGCGGCCATGAACGCCCCGTGCACGCCCGCGGCGGGAATCGTCGAGCCGGCGAATTCGAGATCGAGCGTGGCGCAGGCATCATGAGCGACCGTGCACCCAAAGCCGAGATCGACCGCCGCCCGAACGGTGGCGTCGACGCACATGCTGGTCATCATCCCGACGACCAGCACCTCGTCTGCGCCCGTTTCGCGCAGCCGCCGCTCGAGGTCGGTGCCGCGAAAGCTGTTGGGATAGGCCTTCTGGACGACGGGCTCTCCCGGCAGCGGCCTCACCAAGTCGTGAATCTCGACGCCCGGAGTGCCTAGCGAGAAGAACTCGGCCTCGTCGCCCTCCCAGACGTGCTGGATATGGAAGACCGGCTGGCCCGCGGCGCGCTGAATCGCGAGCAGGCGCGCCGCGTTCGCCGCCGCCTCCTCGGGCCCGACCAGCTGGCAGCGCCCGCCGGGGAAGTAGTCGTTCTGGATGTCGACGATCACGAGAGCACGCATCAACACAGCTTAGAGGGCACCAGGGGTGCCAGCCCTAGCAACGCCACATCGCAGCCACCAGCACTCGAGGTCATCAAGGCCTGGCACCCCCAAGCCGCAGGCTCCGCGCGCAACCAAGCCATCCGAGCGACTGGGCATCTCAAGGACGCTCATCAAATCTCCTCGCCGCCACCTACCCAAACGATTGCGGGTCGACGTCCACCACCGCCGTGGCATTGGCGCGACGCAGATCGGCGGCCAGGTCGCGCAGCAGGCCGCGGAACACCGTCGCCGCTCGACGCGGCTCGGAGGTCTTCACCAACAGGTGGCTGCGGGCGCGGTCGCGAAGGCGGTGGAGCGGAGCCGGGCCGAGCAGCTGGTCGCCACCCAACGCGGGGCGGGCGGCGTCGGCCAGCACCTCGGCAACCTCGATTGCCGTTCGCGGCTCCGGTGCCGCCACCAGCAGCCGCACGATCCGGCCGAAGGGCGGGTAGCCCAGCTCCCGTCGCCGCGTCAGCTCGCCCTCGAGGAATTCCGCCACGGCGTGCCGGGCCGCCAGCTCGACCACACGCGACCCTGGTTCCCAGGCCTGGATCAGCACACGCCCGCGGGGATCGCCGGGACGCCCTGGTCGTCCGGCAAGCTGGGTCAGCAGCGCGAAGGTGCGCTCCTCGGCGCGGAAGTCGGGCACCGCCAGGCCGGTCTCGGCGTCCAGCACCGCGGCCAGCGTGACTCCCGGCACGTCGTGTCCCTTCGCCACCAGCTGCGTCCCCACCAACACAGCTCGCTGCGACTCGCGGAACCGAGCAAGCGTCGCATCGGGCTCGCCCGGCGCGGGCCGCGACGTCGGCATCCAGCCTGCAGGATCTCGAGTGCCGGGTAAGCGTTCCGCCAGCTCGTCCTCGACCGCCCGCGTGCCCGATCCGATGCGAGTCAGGTCGACCGATCCACAGGCCGGGCAGGCTCGCGGCACCCGCTCCTCGTGTCCGCAGTGGTGGCAGACCAGGCGGGTGCTGCCGTGCAACGACAGCGAGACGTCGCAGCGCGGGCAGCGCCACGAGCGCGCGCACGATCGGCAGTGGATCGCCGACGCCGACCCGCGCCGATTCTGCAGCAGGATCGCCCGCCCACCGCCGATCCTCGATCTCGCCCAGGGCGTCTCGCAGCGGCCGCGTCAGCGGGTAGCCGCCGTCGCGGCGAAGATCGACCAGCTGCACCGAGGGAAGCTCGCCACCCACCCGGCCCGGCAGCTGATTCGTCGCGCGATGCCGTGCCACGACTCCGGCCGCGGCGTGGCGCTGCCAAAGATCACCAGCGCCCCCTCCAGGCGCGCCCGCTTGGCGGCCACACGTCGCGCGTCGTAGCGGGGATCGCTCTCGTGCTTGTACGACGCGTCGTGCTCCTCGTCGACCACGATCACGCCCAGATCGGGGACGGCTGCGAAGATCGCCGAGCGCGCCCCCACCACCACGCGCGCCTCGCCGGCCGCGATCCGGCGGTGCTCCTCGCCACGGCGAGCGGGCGTGAGCGCACTGTGCAGCACCGCCACCGTTTCCCGAAGCGGGCCCCGAAACGGGCGGCGGTCTGCGGCGTGAGCGCGATCTCGGGCACCAGCACGATCGCCCCCTTCCGCGACCAAGCTCTTCTCGATCACCCGCAGGTACACCTCGGTCTTGCCGGAGCCGGTGACGCCGTGCAGCAGCACCTCGTGTGAGCCATCCCGTATCGCGGCCAGGCACTCGTCAACCGCCCTCTGCTGGGCCTCGTTCAGGGTCACGATCCTGTCCTCGGTCACTTGGCGCTCGACGGCACGCAGAGCCCGCCGCGGCGGCCGCGGCGGGATCACCAGGGCGATCGCCCGCGCCATCGTGGACGCCGTCTGCTCCGCGATCCAGCCGGCAAGCTCGAGCAGCGGCAGCGTCACCCGTCCGGTGACGTCGATGATGGGCTTCAGCTCGTCGTCGCCGGACGCCTCACCCAGCGAGTCGACCACGCCGTCGACCTCTCGCCCGCCCAGAGGGACGCGCACGATCGCTCCTGCGACGACACGGTCGCCGAGCTCGGCTGGGATCGCGTAGTCGAACGCGCGGTCGACCGCACGGGCGGTGACCAGCGGATGCACCCGGGCGATCAGACCGGGGCGGGCTCTTCGAGCCCGCACGCCTCGCGCAGCAGCCCGGCTCGGTCGGCCCGCTCCCACGTGAACACGTCGAGCTCGCGGCCGAAGTGACCGTAGGCGGCGGTGTCGCGGTAGATCGGTCGCAGCAGGTCGAGGTCGCGGATGATCGAGGCTGGGCGCAGGTCGAACACCTGGCTGACGGCCGTCTCGATCGTCGAGCGGTCAACGCTCTCGGTACCGAACGTCTCCACCATCACCGACACCGGGTGGGCGACGCCGATGGCGTACGCAACCTGCACCTCGGCCCGGGCGGCGAGGCCCGCCGCGACGATGTTCTTGGCCACCCAGCGCATCGCGTAGGCACCGGAGCGGTCGACCTTCGACGGATCCTTGCCGGAGAATGCGCCGCCGCCGTGGCGGGCGGCACCGCCGTAGGTGTCGACGATGATCTTGCGGCCGGTGAGACCGGTGTCGCCCATCGGTCCGCCGGTCACGAAACGGCCGGTCGGGTTGACCAGCACGAAGCCGGGCTCGCGCAGGCGCTCGTGAGGACAGAGATGTTTGGGGATCACGGGGAGCAGGACATGCTCGATGATGTCCGCGCGCACCCTCTGCTCGTCGTGGACGTCGGGGTGATGCTGGGTCGAGACCAGCAGCCGCTCGATCGAAAGCGGGATCAGCCGGCCCCGCTCCTCGCGGTAGCGGATGGTGACCTGTGCCTTGCCGTCCGGCCGGAGGTACGGCACGGTCTCGGCCCGTCGAGCCGACGCAAGCCGTGCCGTGATCCTGTGCGCCAGTTGAATCGCCATGGGCATCCGCTCGGGCGTCTCGTCGCAGGCGTAGCCGAACATCATGCCCTGATCACCGGCTCCCTGAGCGTCGATGTCGGACTCGGCCTCCGAGTGCTGTTCCTCGTACGAGGAATCGACGCCGCGCCGGATGTCGGGCGACTGTTCGTCGAGCGCCACCACCACGCCGCACGTCGACGCGTCGAAGCCGAGGTCGGAGCTGGTGTAGCCGATGTCGCCGATGATGCCGCGCGCGATCCGCGGGATGTCCACGTAGCCGTCGGTCGTCACCTCGCCGGCGACCACCACCAGGCCCGTCGTGCACAGCACCTCGCAGGCGACCCGGCCGCCGGGATCGTTGGCGAGTACCGCGTCCAGCACGCCGTCCGAGATCTGGTCGGCGATCTTGTCCGGATGGCCCTCGGTGACGCTCTCAGAGGTGAAGAGGAACTCACTCACAGCAGAGCACTCTACCAGCGGGTGCCGCGGTTCCTGGCGAGCGTCGCGCAAGCAGGAGGCGGCGGCACGGCGACGGCCATATCGGAAATATGGTCGAGGCGTGACGTCGATCTCCTGCGCCAGCGAGACGCCGCCAGGTCATTCCTCCGTGGGTTCGCGTGCCATGAGCTCCGCCAGAGCGTCCAGCGGCGTCTTGCCGCCGAAGGCGACGTCACAGACCGCCGCCGTGATCGGCAGCTCCAGATCCCGACTCTCGGCCAGCCCTCGCAGCGCCGGTGCCGTGGTGAGCCCCTCGGCCACCTGCCCCAGCTCGCCCTCGATCCACTCCGCCGGCACTCCCTTGGCCAGCAGCTCGCCGGCCCGCCGGTTGCGCGAATGGCGTGACGTGCAGGTCGCGACCAGATCGCCCATCCCCGCCATGCCGGCGTAGGTGCGGGGTTGGGCGCCGAATGCTTCGCCCATGCGCGCCATCTCGGCCATGCCACGGGTGATGATGGCGGCCTTCGCGTTGTCGCCGAAACCGAGTCCGTCCGAGACGCCGGCCGCCAACCCCATCACGTTCTTGGCCGCAGCGCACAGCTCGACGCCCACCACGTCGCGGGAGGCGTAGACGCGCAGCCGCGGGGTGGAGAGCTCCGTCTGCAGCCGGCGTGCCAGCTCGATCTCGGCGCTGGCGAGCACCGACGCGGTCGGATAGTCGCGGGCCACCTCCTCGGCGTGGTTCGGGCCGGACAGCACGGCCACCCTCCCACTGTCCGCGACGCCGCCCAACAGCTCCGACATGCGCCGCCGCGACGCCGGGTCAAGTCCCTTGGTCAGCGAGAGCAGCACGGCTTGCGGCGCCAGCCGGTCGGCGATCCCGTCCACCACGGCGGCGAACCCGCGGCTGGGAACGGCCAATGCCACAAGCTCCGACTGCGAAAGATCGGCGCCTTCGAGCGGAACCGAAGCCAGCGAGTCGGGCAGCTCGATGTCGAACAGGTAGCGCGGGTTGCGGTGGTGACGGGCGATCGCGTGCGCCTGCTCCGGATCGCGGCAGACGAGCGTCGTGTCATGGCCGGAGAGCGCGAGCAGGCGGGCGAACGCGGTGCCCCAACTGCCTCCGCCTATCACGGCCGCTCTCATTGCCGGCTCTGGAAATCGATGATCACGGGACAGCCCTCCAGCTGAAGTCGCTTGCGGAGCTGATTCTCGACGAAATACGCGTAGTCGCGGGTGACCAGGCCGCGGTCGTTGACCACGATCCGAAACCGCGGCGGCCGCGTCGTGTACTGGGTCGCGTACAGCAGGTTGAGCCGGCGCCGCCCGCTGCGCGGAGGCTCACGCATGGCGGTGATCTCCTCGATCGCCCGGTTCAGCACGCCCGTGCCGACCCTGGACGTGAAGCGGGTGAACAGCTCCTCGATCGCGTCCAGCAGCTTGTCGACGTTGCGGCCCGTCAGCGCCGAGGTGGTGATGATCGAGGGACGCTGGCGGAGCTTTCCGCCCATCCGCTCCGCCACGTCGTCGATCTCGACCGTGGTGATGTCCCACTTGGAGAGCACCACCAGCGTGGCACAACCGGCCTTGCGAGCCTCGTCGGCAACGGAGAGGTCGCCCTCCACCAGCCCGTCGGAGGAATCCACCAGCACCAGCGCGATGTCGCTCCGCTCGAGCGCCTGCAGCGCGCGCACCTCGCTGTAGAACTCGATCCCCTGGCGGTGTTTGCGCTTGCGCCGCATGCCGGCCGTGTCCACCAGCCGATAGCGGGTGTCCCCTCGGACGAATGGGGTGTCGACAGCATCGCGGGTGGTGCCCGGCACGTCCGACACGATCACCCGGGGCCTACCCAGGATCGCGTTGAGCAGCGACGACTTGCCGACGTTGGGCCGACCCAGGATCGCCACCCGGATCTCATCGCCGGCCTCGTCCGGCCGCTCGGCGCCGTCGATCCCGGCCAGCGTCTGCACGACCTCGTCGAGCAGGTCGCCGGTGCCGCGGCCGTGTAGCGCCGACACGGGCAGCGGATCGCCCAGCCCGAGCGCGTGCAGCTCGAGCGCGGCCGCTTCGTGGGCGGCGTCGTCCACCTTGTTGGCAACCACCCGCACCGGTCGTCCCGAGCGCCGCAGGATCTGAGCGATCTCCTCGTCCCCGGCCGCAAGACCGGCGCGGGCGTCGATCACCAGCAGCACCAGATCCGCCTCCTGCACGGCCAGTCGCGCCTGTTCGGCCACCTGCGCCTGCATCGGCGAGTCGTCGCCGACGTTCACGCCGCCGGTGTCCACCAACACGAACTCGGACCCGCGCCACTCGCAGAGCGCCTCCGTGCGGTCGCGGGTGACTCCCGGCGTCTCGTGCACGACCGCCTTGCGCGATGACGTGAGGCGGTTGATCAGCGTCGACTTGCCGGCGTTGGGGAAGCCGACCACCGCCACCCGCCCGGCCAGCATCCGCGGCCCCTCGCTCATGCCGTCTGCTCGTACAGCCGGCGGATCTCGGCCATCAGCTCGTCGGCGGTCTCGCGGTAGGCCTGGGCGGCGCGGCGCTGGCCGCGCTCGTAGTGGCGGGGAGCGCCAAATGCGATCCGGATCGAGCGCCCAGGCCGCCACCCTCGGCTGCGGATCGCCACCGGCACGACGGCCGCATCCTCGACCACGGCGATCCGGCCGGCGCCGGCCTTGGCCTCGTCGAGGCCCTCCTGACGGTGACCCTGGATGAACACGCCCACCACGCCGCCGGCTTCCAGCGTCTCGTGCACCGTGCGCAGTGCGTCGCGGTCGGGCTCTCCCCGCCGCACACCGAAGGTACCGCCCATGCGCAGGAAGGCGCCGAACGGCCGGGGGCGGAACAGCTCGGCCTTGGCCATGAAGCGGATCGCTCGTGGCTGGGCGACACCAAGTGCCGGGATATCCCACAGCGACTGGTGATTCGCGACGAACACGACTGCACCCGTTCGCGGAACCAGTTCGCGGCCGCTGACGCGCGTGCGCAGCAGGCCCTTGAACACCGGCTCGGCCACCGGCCGCACCGTTTTCCAGAAGCGGTCGCCGGGCACGCCGCCGGCGTCCGCCTGGGCCGGTCGGGTGTCCACTTCGCCGGCGAGCGCGACGATCCGGTCGACCACCTCGTCGACGGACAGGGCACTCGTATCGAGCAGCCGCGCATCCGGAGCGGGCGCCAGCTGGTCGGCATCCATGTCGTCGCGATCGGTGAGCGATTGCTGCACCTCATCCACCGGAAGGCCGAGGTCGGCCGCGCGGCGCTCGGCGCGGACGCGGTTGGACGCCACCAGATACACCTTCAGGTCGGCTCCGGGGCAGACCACCGAGCCGGTGTCGCGTCCCTCGAGCACCGCGTCCACGGCCAGCTCACGCTGACGGGCGCGCATGCGCGCCCGCACCTGGGGGTGCCGGGAGACGGCGCTGACGTTGCGCGAGATGGCCTCGGCACGCAGGTCGGTGCCGTCAGGAGCCTCAACGCCGACCAGCGCCGCCAGCGCCTCACCGTCGTTCAGGTTCGCGGCCTGCGCCAGCGCGACCGCCGTCAGCTCGCGGTACATGGCACCCGTGTCGACGTACACCAGACCGAGCCGCTCCGCCACCCGCCGCGCGACCGTGCTCTTGCCGGCGCCGGCCGGACCGTCGATGGTGATCACAGTCATGCACTTACCGCTGCGAGTCGGTCCGCGAAGTCTGGAAAGCTGACCTCGAGCGCCTCGGCGCCCTCGACGCTGACGCCCTCCTGCGAGCAGACGCCGACGATCGCCCCCAGCATCGCGACGCGGTGGTCTCCGGCGGCCTGCACGCGGCCGCCGCGCAGCCGGTGGGGGACGCCGAGCACCTCGAACCCGTCCTCGAGCTCGGTCACGTGGCCGCCGCACAGGTTCATCAGCTCGACCACCGTGCGGATACGGTCGGACTCCTTGACGCGCAGCTCGCCCGCCCCGCGGATGGTGGTGGTGCCACGGGCGAAGCTGGCCAGCAACACCAGCAGCGGCAACTCGTCGATCAGCGCCGGAACCATCTCCGGCTCGATGTCGGTCGCCACCAGTTCCGCCGGGCGCACCTCGATGTCGGCGACCGGTTCGCCGGCCGCCCAGCGGCGGCCGAACAGGCCCACCCGGGCGCCCATCCGCTCCAGCGCGGCCAGCAAGCCGGTACGGGTGGGGTTGATCGAGATGTTTCGCAGTGTCAGGTTGGAGCCCTGGAGGATCGTGGCGGCGGCGATGAACGGGGCCGCCGACGAGAAATCCCCCGGCACCGGGATCTCGGGAAGCACCAGCTCGCGCACCGGCGAGATCGAGATCCGACCCGGGCGGCGATCGACCGGCACGCCCGCCCGTTGCAGCATCCGCTCGGTGTGGTCGCGGGTTGCGATCGCCTCCTCGATCACGGTCACCCCGCGCTCCGCGAACAGACCGGCGAACAGCAGGCAGGACTTGACCTGGGCGGACGCCACCGGCGGCCGGTACTCGATCGGCGTCACCGTCCCGGTCGCGTGCAGCGTGACCGGAGGGAGGCCATCCGCCGTGTCCATCTCGACGCCCATCATCGCCAACGGCTCGGCGATCCGCCGCATCGGCCGGCGGCGGATGCTGTCGTCGCCGTCCAGCGTGAAGTCGCCGCTCTGGCCTGCCAGGATGCCCGGCAGGATCCGCATCAGCGTGCCGGCGTTGTGCACGTCGATTGGCGCCGCCGGCTGGCGCAGCCCGCGCATGCCGACGCCCTCGATCACCAGTCCGTCCTCGCCGCGGCGGTCGATCGAAACGCCCATCGCGCGGAACGCCTCAACCGTCGCCAGAGTGTCGGCGGAGGCGCCAAAGCCGCTCACGGTGACGCGCTCGTCGCACAGCGAGCCGACCATCACGGCGCGATGGCTGATCGACTTGTCGCCCGGCACGGTCAGTTCGCCGACGAGCGATCCCGCCGGAGCCACCCGCATCACCGCCGCCTCACTCATCGACCGCCGGGGCCGCGATCGCCCCGTACCCCTGCTCGTCGAGCAGCGCCACCGCGCGCTGTGCCTCGGCCTGACCGGCGATCGTGACCACCACCGTGCCGCCGCGATCGGTTGACATGTGGTGCAGCTCGAAGTCCTCGATGTTGATGCCCTCGGCGCCCAGCGCCTGCGTGATGCCGGACAGGACGCCGGGGCGGTCGGGCACGTGCACACGCACCCGGTACAGCTCCTCGGGCTGTGCGGGATACGCCGCCTGCAGCAGCCGCCGGCGGTGGCCGGAGGCCTCGGCGATCCAGCGCGCCACGAATCCGGCGTCCTCCCGCTCGAGCGCCCGCACCAGCTCCTCGACCCGGCGGTTGTGCTCGCGCAGCCCGTCCAGCAGCGCTCCGCGGTTGTCGAGGAAGATGTCCACCCAGATGCGAGGGTTCGCGCCGGCCACCCGCGTCATGTCGCGGAAGGAGCCGCCTACGGCGCCCAGCGGATCGTGGCCGCCCACCTTGCCGGCACCCGCCTGGTTCACGAGCACGTTGGCCAGCGCGTGCGGCAGGTGGCTGGTCAGCGCGACCAGGCGGTCGTGGGCGTCGGGGTCGATCGCGACCGGCCGGGCTCCCAGGGAGCTGACGAACGTGTGCAGGCGGCGGTGGGCGACCGGATCGGTCTCTGCCACCGGGGTCAGGAACCAGGTCGCCCCTTCGAACAGCTCGGGCTGCGCGTTGGCCATGCCGCGCGCCTCCGAGCCGCAGACGGGATGGCCGCCGACGAACTGCGGGTGCGTGCCCAGCGCGGCCAAGAGGCGGCTCTTGGTGGAGCCGACGTCGGAGACGGTGCAGCCCTCGGGAGCGGCGTCCAGCACCTGCCGCGCCAGCGACGGCAGGTCGGCAACCGGTCCGCAGACGAACGCCAGCTCGGCGCCGTCGAGCGTGGCTGCCAGCGAGTCGCCGACGCGTGCCACCGCGCCCCGCTCGATCCCGATCCGGCCCGCATCGGGATCGGAGTCGAAGGCCGAGACCTCGTCGCCGCGGGCGGTCGCGGCAAGCGCCAGCGAGCCTCCGATCAGGCCAAGCCCGACAACCGCGATCCTCATCGGTTCGCTTCCGCTGTCCGCATCAGCTCGGCCACGCGGAAGGCGAGGTCGAGCGACTGTCGCGCGTTGAGCCGGGGATCGCAGAGTGTGGCGTAGTTGTGGTCGAGGTGATTCTCGAGCACCTCCTCGGAGCCGCCCAGACACTCGGTGACATGCTCCCCGGTGAACTCGAGGTGGACGCCACCGGGCCACGCGCCCTCGGCCAGGCAGGCTGCGAAGAAGCCGTGGATCTCGGCCATGATGTCTTCGAAACGGCGCGTCTTGTAGCCCGAGGCGGTGCGGAACACGTTGCCGTGCATCGGGTCGCAGACCCACACCACCGGGTGCTCGCCTTGGCGGGCGGCCCGGATCAGGGGCGGCAGCAGCTCCTCGACGCGCGCCGCGCCCAGACGTGCGATCAGCGTCAGCCGGCCGGGCACCCGGTCGGGGTTGAGCGCCTCGCACAGCCCGACCACGTCCTGAGCGGTCGCAGCCGGGCCCAGCTTGACGCCGAGCGGGTTGTTGACACCGGCGAAGAAGGCCACGTGGGCACCGTCCAGTTGGCGCGTGCGCTCACCGATCCACAGCATGTGGGCGGAGCAGTCGTACCAACGGCCGGTGAGCGAGTCACGTCGCGTGAGGCCCTGCTCGTAATCGAGCAGCAGGCCCTCGTGGCTCGTCCAGACGTCGACCTCGTGCAGGCTGCGCTCGCCCTCGAGGTCGATGCCGCAGGCGGCCATGAACCGCAGCGCCCGCGCGATCTCCGACGCGATCGCCTGGTAGCGGCGGCCCTCGGGCGAAGAGCCGACGAACTCCTGGTTCCAGAGGTGGACCTTGGTCAGGTCGGCAAAGCCGCCCTTGGTGAATGCGCGCAGGAGGTTGAGCGTCGAGGCCGACTGGTGGTAGCCCTGCAGCATCCGGTCAGGGTCGAACGCGCGCGCTGCGGGGGTCGGCTCGTCGCCGTTCACCATGTGGCCGAAGAAGCTCGGCAGCTCGACGCCGGCGACCGTCTCGGTCGGCGAGGAGCGCGGCTTGGCGAACTGGCCGGCGATGCGGCCGAGCTTGACCACCGGCAGCATCGAGCCGTACGTCAGTACGGCCGCCATCTGGAGGATGATCTTCAGCTTCTCGCGGATGCTGATGGCCGAGAAGTCGTGAAACGACTCGGCGCAGTCCCCGGCCTGGAGCAGGAAGGCGCGACCGTCGGCAACCGCGGCCAGCGATTCCTGCAATTGGCGGGCCTCGCCGGCGAACACCAGCGGGGGCATCGAGCCGAGCCGGTCGCGCACCGATTCGGCGGCAGCCTCGTCCGGCCACTGCGGCTGATGCAGGGCTGGAAGCCCGCGCCAGGAGGTGGGAGACCAGGTGTCCTCGGTGAGTGCCATGGGACGTTCAGTCTACCGAGCGGCCAGATGGTTGATTCCATGTGCGGCGTGGATGCAGGGCGGAGATCAGGGCGCGTTGGCCGGTGGGAGCACTCGCAGCGCAGGCTGGGGAAGCCCTGGGCAAGAGTGATCGTGCCGGTCAGCGAGTCTTGGGCCCGACCCTGCGCCGCGCCATACATGGAATCAATCATCTAAATTCTCGGACCCATGACGCGAGTCTTCTCGGGCATCCAGCCGACCGGCACCAAGCACCTCGGCAACTACATCGGCGCCATCCGCCACTACGTCACCGACCAGGATCTCGGCGAGGCGTTCTACTGCATCGTCGACCTGCACTCGATCTCGGTGCCGTACGAGCCGGCGGAGCTGTCCGAAAACACGCTCGACACCGCGGCCACGCTGCTGGCGGCCGGCCTCGAGCCGTCCCGCTGCACGCTATTCATCCAGAGCGACGTCGATGCACACGCCATTGGCGCCTGGCTGCTGGGGGCCGTGGCGACGATGGGCGAGCTGCGGCGGATGACGCAGTTCAAGGAGAAGAGCCACGGCCAGGACTCGGTCTCGATCGATCTTTTCACCTACCCGGTGCTGCAGGCGGCGGACATCCTGCTCTACCGCGCTGACCGCGTGCCGGTGGGCGACGACCAGCGCCAGCACCTCGAGCTGGCCCGAAACATCGCGCAGCGGTTCAACCACCGGTTCGGGGAGCTGTTTCCGCTGCCGGAAGCGGCGATCCCGTCCAGCGGCGGCCGTGTGATGGACCTCCAGCTGCCGACCAGCAAGATGTCCACCACCGGCGGCACGCCGCAGGGCACCGTGCTGCTGCTCGATCCGCCTGAGGTGGTGGCCTCCAAGATCCGCGCTGCGGTCACCGACTCCGGCCGTGAGGTGCGGCGGGGCCCGGACAAGGACGGCATCGCCAACCTGATCGAGCTGCTCTCGATCGCGAGCGGGCAGAGCGACGACGAGATCGAGGCAGCGTACGAGGGCAAGGGCTACGGCGACTTCAAGGCGGACGTGGCCGAGGCCGTGGTCGAGATGCTGCGGCCGGTGCGCGAGCGCTATCTCGAGCTGCGGGCGGACGAGGCCGCCCTGCGGTCGATCCTGGATGCCGGCGCCGAGCGGGCTCGGTCGGTGTCGAGCGAGACGCTGGCCGAGATGCGCCGCCTAATGGGATTCGCCGGGTGATGGCAGCGGGCGCGGCCTTTGGTGGCCGCGCCCGGAGCCGCCCGTTTCTGTCTCCTCCGACCTTCCAGTTGTAAGGAAAGTGTTAGCAGCAGTATTCACACCGCGACGGAGCCTGTCAAGTGACGAGCACTACGGTCAGGCCGAAGACAGACCCGAGAGCTCCTCGGATGTCAGCTCCCGCCACTCCCCCGGCTGTAGATCACCAAGCCCCAGCCCCGCGTAGTGCGATCGGTGCAGCTGCACCACCGGGTGGCCGACCGCCTCGCACATCCGCCGCACCTGGCGGTTTCGTCCCTCGTGGATGGTGAGCTCGATCGTGTCGGCGGCCGGCAGCGCGACCACGGCGGGAGCGGTCACGCCGTCCTCCAGCGAGACGCCGGCGCTGAGCTGCTCGAGGACGCCCTGATCGGGGTGCCCGCGCACCCGCGCCAGGTACGTCTTCTCGACGCCGTGACGCGGGTGCATCAGGCGGTGCGCCAGATCACCGTCGTTGGTCAACAGCAGCGCCCCGGTCGTCTCCAGGTCGAGCCGGCCGACGGGGAACAGTCGCAGCGGCGAATCCACCAGGTCGAGCACGGTGCGCCGGCCATGGGTGTCGGCCGCCGTCGTCACCACGCCGGCCGGCTTGTTGAGGAGCAGGCACGTGGTGGCCTCGGCCGACACCTGCCGCCCGTCGACGCGGACGTCGTCACCGGCTGATACCTTCGCCGACAGCCCGGCCACCTCGCCGTTCACGGTCACCCGTCCGGCCCGGATCAGCTCCTCGACCGCGCGTCGGGAGCCCAGCCCGGTGGAGGCCAGGAACCTGTTAAGCCTGACCGGCACGCTGGTCGGCGACCAGGTGCAGGCGGGCGCGAAGCGCCTGGTGATCGTCTTCGGTCAGCTCGAAGTCCGAGAGCTCGGGCAGTCCCTGCTGGTCGTCGATGCCGAACACGCGCTGGAACGCGTTGGTGACCCGGTAGACCACCGGCGAGCCGGGTGAGTCGGCCCGACCGGCCTCCTCGATCAGCCCGCGCTCGAGCAATCCGGACACTGCCGAATCGGCGCCGACGCCGCGCATGCGGGCGATCTCCGGTCGCGACACCGGCTGCAGGTACGCGATGATCGCGAGCGTCTCGAGCGCCGCCTGGCTGATGCCCTTCGCACTCGGCCGGTTGACGAGCCTGGCGCAAACCTCGGCCGTCTCGCGGGAGGCGCGGAAGCCCCAGCCGCCGGCGGCCTGTTCCAGGACGACCCCCGAGCGACCCTCACCGTAACGGTCGCCGAGCGCGTCCAGCGCCCGCTCGATCCGCTCCGGAGGGGCGTCGGTGAGCGACGCCAGCTCCTTCAGCGAGAGCGGCTGGGAGGCGACGAACAGCAGCGCCTCGACAGAATGCGTCAGCTCGCTCACGCGATCGCCCGTTCGGACTCGACGTCGTCGCGAGCGGATTCGCCGGCGCCACGCCCGGTGACCGCGATCGGGGCGAACAGCTCCTGCTGCTCGGCCGCAACCTCCCCGCGCTTGACCATCTCAAGCAGCGCCAAGAACGCCGCCGCCTGCGACAGCCGATCGAGGCCACGAACCGCCTCGTCGAATTGGAAGCCGCGACGGGTCGCGAGGATCGTCCGAAAGTGGTCGAGGAACTTCTCGACCGGAACCAGTGGCCTCCGCACGGACGAGACGTCGATGTGCGGCGGTGGGACCAGCAGACGTTCGATGGCGGCCGCCAGCTGCCAGGGATCTTCGCTGAACTCGACCACCGGCGGCTCGGGACGCGGCGCGAGCGGCGCCGGACCGTCGCGGAAGACCCGCAGTTCCTGCTGCGGCACGTTCGCGAAGCCATCCTGCCGCGCCCTGGAAACGGCGGTACTCGATCAGGCGCTGGAACAGCTCGGCCTCGGCCTGCTCGGGCGACAACTCATCCAGCTCGTCGAGCTCGCCCGGGAACAGCAGGCGCACCTTGATCTCGAGCAGGGCCGCGACCAGCACCAGGAACTCGCTGGCCGACTCGAGGTCGAGCTCACCCTGGTCGTAGGCGCGGCCGACGTAGGCCACGACGATCTCGGCGATCGGCACCTCGGCCAGCTCGACCTCCTCGCGCAGCACCAGTGCGAGCAGCAGGTCGAACGGCCCCTGGAAGACGTCAAGGTCGAGCTCGAGGTCGGCAAGGATCATTCGCGCCATTCTAGGTGGCCAGGCGGATGGCGGCGGAAACGGTCAATCGCCCTTCACAGGGTTGATGACGGCTTGCCCGCCCTGGCACAATCCGGCCGTGAGCGCGACCGGAACAGAATCGACGGCAGGGATCGACGCCCGATGGGATCTGTCGGCGCTGTATGCGGATGACGACGCGGCGGCGCGCGAGCTGGAGCAGCTGGTCGCCGACAGCACTGCGGTCGCCGGCCGGTTGCCCGACCTGACGATGGTCACCGCGCCGCAGCTGGCAGCGCTGCTCGAGGAGCTGGGAAGGCTCAAGCACCGGGTGCGGCGGCTGCGCGTCTACGCGGAGCTGAGATTGGCCGAGGACTCGCGCGACGCGGCCGCCGCCGACCTGGCGTCGCTGATCGAGCAGCGGCTCCCGGACGTCGACGATGCGCTGCGCGGCTTCGACCTTGCGTGGCTGGCGCTGCCTGACCCGGCCGCCGCTGCTCTGGCGGACGACGAGCTGCTGGCGCGGGATCGCCACTTCCTGATCGCCTCGCGGCGGTTTGGCCCGCACACGTTGAGCAGCGGCGAGGAGCGCGCAATCGCCGCGCGAACGGCCTCTGCCGAGCTGGCATGGTGGCGGTTTTGGAACGATGTCTCGTCGTCCATGACCGTGTCCTGCGACCTGGGCGACGGCGAACGCGAGCAGACGTTCAGCGACCTGACCGCGGCGCAGACCGATGCCCACCCCGACGTTCGCCGGACGGCGTACGACCGCCTTGTGGACCAAGCGCAGCAGCTGGCACCAACGGCGGCCCGCTGCCTCGACGCCGTGGTCGGCGACCGGCTTGCGATGGACCGCCTGCGTGGCTACGACGACGCGATGCTCCCCGCCCACCTCGACAACCAGCTCGAGCCCGCGTCGATCGAGTCGATGCTGTCGACGATCGAGCGGCGCGGCGACCTCTGGCGGCGATGGATGCGCGTCAAGGCCGCACATCTAGCTGTGCCGGTGCTGAGCATCAGCGATCGCCACGCCCCGGTCGGAACGCCCCCCGAGGTCGGCTATGACGAGGCCGTGGCAGTCGTCACCGAGTGCTTCCGGGAGCTGTCAGCCGAAGCCGGTGACACGGTGGCCGCGGTCTTCGCCGAGGGCCGGGTGGACGCGTCACCGCGCCCCGGCAAGATGGGAGGCGCATTCTGCAACGAGGTCGACGATCGCGTTCGGAGCTTCGTGTTGCTGAACCACACGGGGCGCCTGTTCGACGTCCAGGTGATGGCGCACGAGCTCGGCCATGGCCTGCACTTCGACCGCTGCTTCCCCGCCCAGAGCGTCCACGTCGCCCTGCCCACGATGGGCGTGGCCGAGGTGCCCTCGACGCTGGCGGAGCTGCTGCTCTGCGACGGCATGCGAGCGCGAGCGACCGCACCCGGCGCGCGGGCGGCGCTGATCGGATCCGCGATCGAGACCGCCGTAGGCTGCGTCTTCGAGGTCGCTGTGGCAGCCGAGTTCGAGCGCGAGATGTACGCCGTCAAGCGCACCGGGGTGACGCTTACACCGGAGCGGCTGGACGCGATCTGGTCGGGACGGATGCGCCTGGGGTTGGCCGACAGCGTTGCCGGTGAGCCGAATGCCTCGGCCTGGGCGATCTTCCCCCACTTCCTGCTGTACCGCTTCTACATGTACTCCTACTCCTTCGCCTGCCTGGTGGCGCTGGTGCTGATGTCACGGCGCCGCGACGATCCCGATGCGTTCGCGGGCCGCTACCTGGAGTTCCTCGACCGTGGCGGCTCGGCCAGCCCAGCCGAGCTACTGGCGCCGCTGGGTGTGGATCTCAACGATCCCGGCATCTGGGACGAGGGCCTGCTCGAGCTGGAGCGGATGGTCGATCAGGCGGAGCGGGAGATTACCGACCCCTAGTCTTGCGTGGCTCTACGCGATCAAGGCGGCGTCGCCAAGCAACGCCTTGGCCTCGGCGAAGAAGTCGCCGTCCGGTCGCACCTTGAACTCGGGCCGAAGCGGAGCGTCTTCGGCCCGTCGCTGGTCTGCACCTCGAGCACGACCGGCGCGTCGCCGGGGAACTCGCCGATCAGCGACTTCAGCTCCTGGATGATCGCGGCCGGCGTCTCGCGGGCGTCCAGCCTCAGTCGAACGACACCGAAGTCGGCTGTGGCCTCGAAGACGGTGATCTCGAGCGCCACCAGCTTCACCTCGCCCTCGTTCTTGCGGTCGGCGCGGCCCTTCACCATCACGACCGCGTCCGGCACCAGGAAGTGGCGCACGGCGGCCAGCGTGTTGGCGAACACCACCACCTCGATCGAGCCGGTGGTGTCGTCCAGCTCGGCGAAGGCCATCGTGTCTCCCTTACGGGTGACGAACGGCTTCACGCCCGTCACCAGCCCGCCCACCGTGACGACCTGGCCATCACGCAGCGACTCGGCCGCCGAGAGCGGCACGTCGGAGCGGCGAGACAGCTGATCCCGGACATCGGCCAGCGGGTGGCTGGACACGAACAGTCCCAGCGCCTCCTTCTCGCGCGCCAGCAGCTCGGCCCTCGGCCACTCCTCGCCGACCACGGCGGGGTGGCTGCGAACCGCCAGCGCACCGGCACCGTCGTCGTCGCCGGCGATGTCGAAGATCGACATGTGACCCATCATCGTGTCGGACTGCTGCTTCACGCCTGAGGCAAGCGCCGGCTCGAGCACCTCCATCATCGCGCGCCGAGTGGCGCCGGTCGAGTCCAGCGCACCGCAGCAGACGAGGCTCTCGAGCATGCCCTTGTTCAGCGCCGATGCGTCCACCCGCTCGCAGAAATCCCAGATCGAGGTGAACGGCGACTGCTCGCGGGCGGCCACGATCGCGCGCACCGCCCCCTCTCCGACCCGCTTGACGGCGGTCAGTCCGAAGCGGATGCGGCCGTCCACCACGGCGAAGTCGGACTGGCTGGAGTTGACGTCCGGCGGCAGCACCTCGATGCCCATCGACTCGCACTCCGCGACGTAGAACGGCACCCGGTCCTTGGTGGACATCACCGACGAGATCAGGGCCGCCATGTACTCGGCCGGGTGGTTGGCCTTCAACCAGGCGGTGCGGTAGGCGATCAGCGCGTAGCAGGCTGCGTGGGCCTTGTTGAAGGCGTAATCCGGCTCCGCTCGTTGTCGTCCCACAGTTGCAGGGCCACCTGCTGTGAGATGCCATTGGCGAGGCAACCGTCGATGAACTTGTCCTTAAGCGAGTCCATTAGCGAGCGGATCTTCTTGCCGATCGCCTTGCGCAGATCATCGGCTTCGGCCGGGCTGAAGCCGGCGAGCTCGCGAGCAATCAGCATCGACTGCTCCTGATAGATCGTCACGCCCGCCGTCTCGGAGAGGATCTCCTCCAGGCGCGCGTCCGGATACGTGACCGGCTCGCGTCCGTTCCTGCGCGCGGCGAACTTCGGGATGTTCTGCATCGGCCCGGGCCGGTAGAGCGCGACCAGGGCGACCAGGTCCTCGAACCGCGTCGGCCTCACCTGGCGGAGCGCCTCGCGCATGCCGCTCGACTCGAACTGGAAGACGCCGGTGGCGTCGCCGCGGGCCAACATCGCGTAGGTGGCTTCGTCGTCCAGCGGCAGCTCGTCCATCGCCGGCGCGCCGCCGTTCGACTGCCCGATCAGCTCGACGGCCCGGTCGATCACATCCAGGTTGCGCAGGCCGAGGAAGTCCATCTTGAGCAGTCCCAGCTCCTCGACGTCTCCCATCGAGAACTGCGTCACGATCTCGGAATCGCTGCCCTTCTGCTGCAGCGGCAGGTACTCCGTCAGCGGCCGGTCGCCGATCACGACCGCGGCGGCGTGGATGGAGTCGTTTCGCACCACTCCTTCCAGCGGACGCGCCATGTCCACGATCGAGCGGGTCGTCTCGTCGCTGTCGTAGCTCTTCCGCAGCTCGGCGCCGGGCTTCATGCACTCGTCGAACGAGACCTTGGGCCCGTCCGGCACCAGCTTCGCGATCCGGTCGACCTGTCCGTAGGCGATGCCCATCACCCGCCCGGCGTCCTTGATCGCGGCCTTGGGCTGCATCTTGCCGAAGGTGATGATCTGGGCGACGTTGCGCCGGCCGTACTTCTCCGCCACGTAGTTGATCACGCGCTCGCGGCCGGCCACCGCGAAGTCGATGTCGATGTCGGGCATGCTCTTGCGGCCCGGGTTGAGAAAGCGCTCGAACAGCAGCGAGTAGCGCATCGGGTCGAGGTCGGTGATGCGCAGGCAGTAGGCGACCAGCGAGCCGGCCGCCGAGCCTCGGCCCGGGCCGACCGCGACCCCGTCCTCACGCGCGAAGCGGATGAAGTCCCAGACGATCAGGAAGTAGTCGGCGAAGCCCATCTCCTCGATCGTCTTCAGCTCGAACTCGAGCCGCGAGCGCAGCTCGGGCGTCTCGGCGTCGTAGCGCTCGCGCAGGCCCTGTTCGGCCAACTGCCGCAGGTAGCGGACCGCCGTGATGCCCTCGGGCACGTCGAATCGCGGCAGGTGCATCGCGCCCAGCCCGACCTCGGCGTTGCAGCGCTCGGCGATCTCGGCCGTGCGCCGCAGCGTCTCCTCGCCGAATCGCCCGGCCATCAGCGCATACATCTCCTGCGGCGTCTTCAGATAGAACTCGTGGTTGGAGAACCGGAAACGGTCGGGGTTGTCGAGCGTGTCCTGCGTCTGGATGCAGAGCAGCGCCTCGTGCGGGATGGCGTCGTCGCGAGTGAGATAGTGGACGTCGCCGGTGCCGACCATCGGCAGCCCGGCGTCACGGGCCAGCTCCATCAACGCCGGGAGGATCCGCGTCTGGACGTCGATGCCGCCGTCCTGGATCTCGACATACGTGTCATCGCGCCCGAAGATCTGGACGAGCCGGTCGAGCTCCTCCCGGGCCGCCCTGGGATCGTCCTCGATCAGCGCCTTGCAGACACGTCCGGACAGGCAGCCGGACAGTGCGATGATGCCGTCGGCGTGCGACGAGAGCTGGTCGAAGTCGACGCGCGGCTTGTACCAGTACCCGTCCAGGTAGCCACTGGAGACAAGCCGGATCAGGTTGTGGTAGCCCTCCGTGGTCTCGGCCAGCAGGGTCAGGTGGGCCCGCTTCTCACGCAGCGGCCGTGCGGCGTGATCGTCCACCAGATACACCTCGCAGCCCAGCACCGGACTTAGGCCCGCCTTGGGCGACCCGCGTCAGCTCCACCGCTCCCGCCATCGAGCCGTGGTCGGTGAGCCCGATCGCGGGCATGCCGAGGTCTGCCGCGCGGGCGACGAGCGGAGCGATCCGGCATGCCCCGTCGAGGATCGAGTACTCGCTGTGGACGTGGAGGTGGACGTACGGCGAGGCTTCGGTCACGGCCGAGCCAGTGTAACGATCAGGGGTGACGGAGCCAGATGCCTATGTGCGCTGCCGGGCCAACACCACAGCCGCGGCAGCGGCCGCGAGTGCGACGGCGCCGCCCACCAGCGGCAGCCTGCGACGCAGCCTGGACTGCTTCGGAGGCTCCAGAAACGCAATGACCTTGCGCTTGACCTGCCGGTGGATGATCCGCTCGACGATCCGCCGGCCGAGCCAGAAGCTGACGTAGCTGATAAGTGCTCTGCGCGCTTTCATCGCCCTAGTCTAATGAGCTACCCAAGAGCGGGAGTCGAATACCGCAAGCCGGTGATGGCAGGACGACGCGGGTTCGTCGATTCTCTCCCATCGTCAACGAGCGAAGGGGTGATCGGGATGGATCATACGGCCAACACCACGGAGATCGACGACCGCTTCATCGGCGAGTGGGTCGACTACGGCTTCCGCGAGATGCGCGCCTACCTCGACAAGCACGCCCGCTTCGCACGCTACCTGGACGATCGCGAGAACCGTTAGATGGTTGATTCCATATCCAGCGTGAATGCAGGGCGGAGAACAGGGCGCGTTGGGCGGCGGGAGCGCTCGCAGCGCAGGCTGGGGAAGCCCTGGGCAAGAGCGATCGTGCCGTCCAGCGTGTCCTGGGCCCGATCCTGCGCCGCGATGGATATGGAATCAACCATCTAGATCGTCGCCATCGGCAGGACGTGCTTGCGCGTGCGCCGCTCCGGCCGCACCATCCCCGCTCCGATCCAGGCATCGATCTCGAGGAAGAGCTGCTCCACCAGCTCGCTCTGAGGCACCTTGCGCAGCACCTGGCCGTGGGCGTAGATGAAGCCCGCGTCCCGCCCGCCGGCGATACCGAAGTCCGCGTCGCCGGCCTCACCCGGACCGTTCACGGCACAGCCCATCACCGCCACCTCGAACACCTCGTCGTAGCCGGCCAGCCGCTGCTCGACCTGTTCGGCAAGCTCCATCACCTCGACGTTGGTGCGGCCGCAGGACGGGCAGGCGATCATCATCGGCCCCTTCTGGCGCAGGCCGAGCGACCGCAGGATCTCCCAGGCGACGCGCACCTCCTCGACTGGGTCGGCGGTCAGCGAGACGCGCATCGTGTCGCCCACGCCCTGTGAGAGCAGCGTCCCGATCCCGATCGCGCTCTTGACCGTACCCGTGAATGCAGGACCGGCCTCGGTCACGCCCAGGTGCAGCGGATAGGGAACCTTCTGCGACAGCCGCTGATAGGCCTGGATCATCACCGGCACCGAGGAGGACTTGACGGAGATCTTGAACTCGCGGAAGTCGAGCCTTTCCAGCAGCCGCACCTCCTCGAGCGCGGCCTCGACCAGGGCGCCCGGCGGGATCGTTGGTGGCGAACTGCCGTAGGTGGTCTGGCAGCGAGCCCGAGTTGGCGCCGATCCGCATCGGGGTGCCGGTCTGCTGCGCGCGCCGCACGACCTGCTCGACCTTGTCGTCGCCGCCGATGTTGCCGGGATTGATGCGCACGGCCGCAACGCCGGCGTCCATGGCGCGAAGCGCCAGGGAGGCGTTGAAGTGGATGTCGGCTATCACCGGCAGTGGCGAGCCGGCGACGATCGCCGGCAGCGCGTCTGCGTCAGCCCGGCCCGGGACGGCCACCCTGGCCAGCTCGCAGCCGGCCTCGGCAAGCCGCCCGATCTGGGCCAGCGTGGCGGCCGCGTCAGACGTCTCGGTGGTGGCCATCGACTGGATCACGACGGGAGCGCCGCCGCCGATCGCGACGCCGCCGACCGAGATCTGACGCTGGCTGGCCATCGCGGGAAGGATACCCGCCACCCCTCCGGGGGGCGCCGTCCGGCCCCGAGACTACGGTCCCGGTCCGACCACGAGCTCCCGTCCGGCGTTGCCGTGTCCCACAGCGCCGGACTTTGCGAACTCTTTTCGGCAACCCAACAGTTTCCTCAGTGGCTGCTTACAGCCCTCGAACCCGGGCGGCCGAAGGTGCAGGTGATGGTCTCGAGCACGAGATATCACCACCCGAAGTCTCCGGTTTGGCCCGGCAAACTCCCCCGATCGGGGATGGCTGCCGAGGTGGTTGCGGGCGATACATGCAGTGTCGAGTTGGACGGCGGGTGGGGGTCACCCAGGGTCTGCTATTCCGTCTGCCCGGCAGCCGCAGGGCATCCGCCCAGCGGTGCTGAACACGACGCGCGGCTTGCTGTCCGCGCGAAGGGGGTCCCATTCATATGATTCGTCGTATTCATGTCCTCGGCGGCCTGATGGTCATCGCGGTTGTGTTGCTCGCCTTCTCGGGCGTGGCATCTGCCGCGAAAGGCGGAAACAACACGACCGGTGGTGCAACGAGCGGCAGTTCCATCAGCTTGGCTCCGCTCGTCGCCGATACAAACGGGGACGGCCTGCCGAGCTACGGCGACGTCGTGACCTTCAACGTCTCGACGACCGCCACCACGCAGCCCTACGTCAACCTGCAGTGCTACCAGAACGGCGTCCTCGTCCTGAACGGCTGGAACGGCTACTTCGCCGCTGCTCTCAACAGCAGCTGGGACTTCGGTCTCGGTTCCGGAGCCTGGCAGGGCGGTGGCGCGGACTGCACCGCATGGCTCGACAAGTACACGAAGCGGGGCTGGTCGAAGCTCGCCTCCACCAACTTCCACGTGGGCTCGTAACCGAGCGATCAACCTCCGTCACGAGTCGAGACAGCGAGAGGCCCCGGCGTTTGCCGGGGCCTCTCGTTCATCGAGCCAGTCGCTCCTTCCTGGATATCAGTTTGTTATCGAGACGTTCGACGACTCGCAGGTGTCGGTCGGGCTGTTGAGCTTGGTGTCCGCGTAGTGCACCAACCACGAGTAGGCCCCCGTCGCACCTCCGGCGGTACCGTCTGACTTGGTACCGACGAAGAACGTCGAGTTGGTCGTGTTGAACGTCTGAGGGCTCGTCGCATTCGTGAACGTCGTCGAGTAGGACTGGTTGCTCACCGCAGTACCGGTGCAGTCGCTGCTCGGGTACAGGGTGACGGTCAACGTGCCGTTCAGGTTGGCGTCTCCCGTCACCACTACGCGGTCGTTCGGGAGCCACCTCTGTGCCGACGCGATGCTGGCGTTGCCGCCGACCGTGATCTTCTCCGTGCCGGTCGTGTCCGGACATGCGGAGGGGCCGGCGCTGTTCGTGTTCGGCGAGTCGCCCGTGTAAGAGGCGACGAACGTGAACGTGCCCACCGCGCCGGCCGTGAAGCTGACCGCGCTTTGCGAGGCGGTTGGGTACGTCCCGTTTCCGCTCACATCCCTCGACGTCGAGGCCATTGCAACAGTTGTGCAGTTGTCAGGCCCGTATGCGATCCAGCTGATCGAACCGCCCGCTGCCGGTGGGCTGGTGGCGTTGATCGACGGGTAGTTCGTGTTTGAGCCGTTGGTGCCCGGCCCGGTGGCAGCACCGGTGAGGGTCGCCGTATCGCTCAGCGTGTTGCCGACGACGCATGGGTTCGCCGAACAGCTCGCCGACGTGGCGAGCGTCGGCGTCACCGGGCTGACGGTGAAGCACTCTCCGACCCCTGTGTCGTTTTGCGCGGTAACACCTGCCGCCGCGGTTGCGCTGTCCGGCTCAAAGTGGGCCGTCCAGCAGTAGCGCCCCACCGACGTCAGGTTCGCCGTGCCGGAGACGAAGTCGGTCGCCGGAGAGCTATTGCTCGACGGTCCTGCTCGTCACCTGGACGCCCTTGGTGTTGTCGCACCCATCAACTGCGACAGGGCCGCACAGGTACCAGGTCAGCGTCCCGCCCCAGTTCGTGGTGCCGGTGATGGTCAACGTGGCCGTGTCAGTACCGGACGAGACCGTGCCGGAGCCGATATCACCGTTGGCCGTGCCGGCGGCGCTGGTCGTCAGGGTCGTCGTGCACTCCCCGAGCTGGCCGCGGGCAAAGTCGAACAGCGTCGCGGTGAGCGACTGCGAGGAGCGGGTATCGCCGACGAACGTGTTGAAGCACGATGGTGTGGTGCCGCCGGCCTCTTGGAAGGCCCTCGTGATGTCGATCCCACCCTCGAAGAAGTCGGGTGGCACGACGGTATGGCCAACACCGAGCGTGGCGTCAGAGGTGAGCCACTTGGTGGTGATGTTGCCGTTGAAGGCCTTCGTCCCAGAGTTGGTGGTCGCACAGATCACGTCGACCGGATGTGTGCCGATGGCTGAGGCGTCCTTACAGTCACCGCCGCTGCCGATCGGCTGCCCATTGCAGCCGGTCTTCGGGTTCGGGTCGTCGTTCGAGTCGATGCAGCCTGTGGCACCACCCGCCCACCGGAAGGCGAGGATGCTGCTCACGCCGCCGCCGCTCGTGAACGCGGAGACGACCAGGACGTCGCCGTCCTGGTGAGTCCCGGTGAACGGCACGCTCCCGCTGGGCGACGTGCAACTCGCGCCGCCCTGGAGGAACCAGAAACCGACGTTGTTGTTGCCGTTGTCCTTGTTCTTGTCCAGCCCGAAGTAAATGATCTTGTCGCCGTTCGACGCCGTGTACGCCGCTGCAGTAGGCGTTCATGATGTCGATCTTGCTGTTGACGTTGTTGTCGTGGTTGCACTGCCACCCCGGCGTGATGTTCAGGGTGTCCTTGCTGCCCGTCGCGAACGTCGTGCTGTCGCCGGTGCAGAAGGTCGTCGACGTGGTGTTCGTGAGCGAGCACTTGTCGGTGGCGCTGACCTTCACGCCGAAATCGCGTACGAAATCACCGTTCGTGAATCCGACCGTCGCCGTCGGATCGATAGTTGAGGTGTTCGTTCCATTGGCGTTGAACAGGCTGTTCCAGTCGAGAGTCTGTGTCGAGCAGTCGGGCACGGTGCCGCACGTAACGCTCGTGTCGCCGTCGAGCTGGAAGCTGAGATCGTGGACGGCCTGAGCAGACCCCACGATGTAGAGGCTTGCAAGCACCACCAACGCGCACACCGAGCTTCCTATCGAAACTCGCCGTCGCCTGGTACGCCCGGATCCTCCGTGCGGTCGCATTTTCACGACAATCGTCCCCCCTGTTAGAGTTGCCGCCCTGCCGTATGAGCCGCAGCGGAGCCGGCGGGCAAAGACAAACCTCCGGCGTCGGGCATGTCTGGAGCGATCCCGAAGCCACTCAACGCATCACGTCATCCCATGGGCCCCCCAAGGGTCGCGTTGATTCCGGGTGATCCTATGGCATAACCGTCCGATTTGCAACGATTGATGCGAGGATCGGCCACACCCTCAGCGCGGCTGCGCCCCCAGCAGGTCGTTCTGCAGCCCGAACAGGAACAGCAGCAGCACCAGTGCGATCCCGAACGCCGAGACGCGCTCGAACGTCGCCCGCGAGAGCACCCGGCCGCGAATCCGCTCGAGCGCCAGCAGCAGGATGTGGCCGCCGTCCAGCGGCAGGAACGGCAGCAGGTTGAGGATGCCGAGCGAGAGCGAGATGTAGGCCAGCAGCCACAGGTAGTAGGGCGCGCCGGTGTCGGCGGCGTCGGCCGAGACGCGGACGATGCCGACGGGGCTTGAGACCGACGAGGCGCCCTGGCTCTGGATCCCGGTGAAGGTGCCCGAGATCATCCTCCACACCTGGTCTCCGCCCTCGATCGGCGCTCGCCACACCGCCACCGTTCTGGTTGTGGCCTGGGCGTCGGGGATGAAGCCGATCACGTACCGTCCCTGATCCTGCCGCGCGCTCACGGCCGGAAGCGCGACCTGAGCCTGGCCGCGCTGCACGACGATGTGCAGCGGCCGGCCCGCGCTGCTGCCGATGACGTTGCGCAGCTGGTCAAAGCCGCTCACCCGGCGACCGTCGACCGAGACGATCCGGTCGCCGGTGCGCAGTCCGGCCTTTTGAGCGGGGAAGCCGCGCTCGATCCCGGCCACCACCGGGATCGCCTTCAGCGGCTGCGGCATGCCGGTGGCGGCCAGCGCAACGAGCAACAGGTAGGCGACCGCGATGTTGGCCAACGGCCCGGCTGCGATCACGATCAGGCGGTGGCGGGGGCGGCTGCGCCAGTACCCGCGAGGGTCGCTCGACTCGATCAGCCGGCTGAGGCATTTGTCGGCGCGGCGCCGGTCGCGCTCGGTCAGCCCCTCGCTCTGGTCGATCCGCTGCTGGAGGGCGGCGGCCCGATCGGCGGCGCGGTCGATGTCACCGGCCGCAATTAGGCGGGCGATCTCGTCGCGGGCGATGCCGATATCCGAGGCATCCTCGCTGCTGAGGCTCTCGCGGCGGTCGAGGATGTCGTCGATCGCCCACAGGTCGGACGGCTCCGGCCTCAGCATCCCCGGGATCTTGACGAAGCCGCCGAGCGGGATCATGCCGATGCCGTATTCCGTTTCGCCAACCCGACGGCTGACCAGTGCCGGTGGAAAGCCGACGAAGAAGCGCAGCGCGCGCATGCCGGTGCGCTTGGCGGCGACGAAGTGACCAAGCTCGTGCAGGAAGACCAGCAGCAGCAGACCGAGGATCGGGATCAGATACCTCACACCGCCACCCCCAGTTCGGCGCGGGCGAGCTCACGGGCGCGGGCGTCGGCGGCGAGCACCTGGGGCACCGACTCCAGCGGCTCGACCGGCATCCGATCGAGCACCGCCTCGACGGTGTCGGCGATCTGCGGAAAGCTGCAGCCGCCGCTCAGGAACGCCGCGACGGCGGCCTCGTTGGCCGCGTTCAGGATGCACGGTGCCGTGCCGCCCGCCTCCCCCGCCTGCCGCGCCAGCGCCAGGCAGCGGAAGGCAGCGGTATCGGGCGGCTCGAAGTCGAGCGAGAACGGCTGGGCAAGGTCGAGCCGTGGCGCCGGCGTGGCCGCCCGGTGAGGATGGGTGAGCGCGAAGCTGATCGGCACGCGCATGTCGGGCAGGCCCAGATGCGCGATCAGAGAGCCGTCCCGGTAACGGGCCATGCCGTGCACGATCGATTGTGGATGCACGACCACCTCGATCCGCTGGTAGGGCACCCCGAACAGGT
This sequence comes from uncultured Actinomycetes bacterium, assembly GCA_963755675.1. Taxonomy (GTDB): domain Bacteria; phylum Actinomycetota; class Thermoleophilia; order Gaiellales; family JAICJC01; genus JAICYJ01. The sequence continues at coordinate 71,597 of CAVWLK010000068.1, read as the reverse complement.
GGTGCGCCTCGATCAGCTCCAGACCCTTGTTCATCAACGTTGCCGAGTCGATCGTAATCTTCGCCCCCATCGACCAGGTGGGGTGGGCCAGCGCCTGTTCCGCGGTGACGTCGGCCAGCATCTCCCGCGACCAGCCGCGAAACGGTCCGCCCGACGCAGTCAGCACCAGCGAGTCGAGCGCCTCGGCGGGTCCGGTCTCCAGACATTGGTAGAGCGCGGAATGCTCGCTGTCGACCGGCAGCAGCCGGCGACCCGACCGCCGCGCGGCGGCGGTCACCAGCTCGCCCCCCGCCACCAGGCTCTCCTTGTTTGCCAGCGCCAGGTCGCTGCCCGACTCGAGCGCCGCCATCGTCGCCTCGAGGCCGGCCGCGCCGACGACGGCATTCAGCACCACATCCGCGCCGGCGGCGCGCACCATCTCGACCAGCCCCGCGTGGCCCTCGAACAGCCTGCCGGGGACGTCGCTGCGGACGGCCGCGGCGGCGCCGGCGTCGGTCAGCGCCAGCAGCTCGACGCCGTGCCCATGGGCGGCATCCAGCAGCGGCCCGGAGCTGGAGTGGGCGGAAAGCGCCACCAGACGCAGGTCGGGGCTGTCGCGGACGATCTCAAGCGCCTGCGCACCGACCGAGCCGGTCGCGCCGAGGATGGCGACTGACCTCATCGTGCAAAGTCTACCGGCGACGGATTGCAGACCGGTTGGCCCGCCGCCACCTCCGGGCTTGATGATCTAGCATCCGCCGCCCATGGCCGCAGCGATCGAGGTTTCCGGTCTCACCAAGCGCTTCGGCTCGCGTACGGCCGTCGACTCGCTCGAGCTGTCCGTGCCCGAAGGGTGCGCGTACGGCTTCTTGGGGCCGAACGGCGCCGGCAAGACGACGCTGATCAGGATGCTGCTCGGCCTCACCCGTCCCAACCAGGGCGAGATCTCGATGCTGGGACTTCAGCTGCCGGCCGAACGGGCGTCCGCGCTGGCGCGAACGGGCGCGATCGTCGAGGAGCCGCGGTTCCACAACCACCTCACCGGGCGCGAGAACCTGCGCATCATCGCGGCGGCACGGGGCAGCGAGGCGTTCGACCGGGTCGCCACGTCGCTGGCCAAGGTCGGCCTCGGCGACCGCGCCGATGAGCGCGTCAAGCGCTACTCCCTGGGCATGCGCCAGCGCCTGGGGGTCGCCCGCTGCCTGCTCTCCGATCCAGGCCTGCTGATCCTGGACGAGCCGTCAAACGGGCTGGATCCGGCCGGTATCCACGAGTTCCGGGCCATGATCCGGGGGTTCGTGGACGAGGGCCGCACGGTGTTCCTCTCCTCGCACCTGCTGGCGGAAGTGGAGCGCATCTGCGACCGGGTGGCGATCGTCGACCAGGGCCGGCTGATCGCCGAGGGCACGCTGGACGAGCTTCGCTCGGGCGGCGACAAGCTGCTGGTTGTGGGGTGCGACGACCCCGCACGCGCGCTGGCGCTTATCACGGGCAGCCCGGCGGTGACCGCCGCGAGGGTCGAAGGCGGCGTGCTCCAGCTGACGCTGGTCGAGGTCGATGACGACGGTGGCCGAGCGTCGGCAGTGGCGGTCAATCGCGCGCTGGTAGCGGCCGGAGTGGCGGTGTACCGGTTGGAGCCAGTGGCGGCCACCCTCGAGCAGCGGTTCCTGGAGATCACCTCCCGGCTGGGCGAGGAGCCCGAGCCGGAGTGACACGCTCGCTGATCGCGGCCGAGGTGCTGAAGCTGGTACGCCGGCGCGGCCTGATGTGGACTGCGCTGGCGTTCATGCTGGGCAGCGTGCTCGTGATCCTCGCAGTGCGGGCGGTTTCCTACACGCAAACGGGCGGCGAGGGCGGTTACACCGGTTGCATGTACGCGATCATCTCGTTCGGAGGGCTGATCGCGACGGCCATCGGCGCCACGGCCGGATCGCAAGATCACAGCTCCGGAGTGTTCCGCGACCTGGTGGCGACCGGCGTGTCTCGGCTGAAGCTGTTCACTGTGCGTCCGCCGGGCGCGCTGATCGTGGTGTCGATGCTGGTCATCCCGGCCTACCTGATCTCGGTCGCGGCTGGATATGCGCTGGCCGGCAGTGAGCCGAGCGTGAGCTGGAACCTGATCCGCGACGACGCCGGCTACCTCGCGCTGCTGCTGGGAACGCTGACCGTGCTTGGCGTCTCCTTCGCGGCGCTGGCCGGCTCGCGGGGCTGGGTGATCGGAGGCCTGATCGTGCTGGAGTGGGTGGTGCAGCCGCTGCTAACCCACATCGACCAGCTCGGCCGGATGCGCGACTGGCTGCTGGGGCCCGCCGTCGACCACTTCGCCCGCGAGGATCTGGCCCGCTACAGCGAGCACCAGGTGAGCTCGTCGCAAGCCTGGATCACGATCGCGCTCTGGATGGCCGTGGCACTGGCGATCGGCGCCTGGCGAGTGGTCACGCGCGACGCGTAGAGATGGCTGATTCCATACCCAGCGCCGCGCAGGCACACGCTGGGCGTCACGATCGCTCTTGCCCAGGGCTTCCCGAGCCTGCGCTGCGAGCGATCCCGCCGCCCAACGCGCCCGCCATCCACGCTTGGCATGGAATCAACCATCTAGGCGCGACCGAGAGCGAGCGCCACGAAGTACGCCGCCGCGCCGGCGAACAGTAGGGCGTCGATCCGATCGAGCACGCCGCCGTGGCCTCCCAGCAGCCTGCCCACGTCCTTCACGCCCCAGTCCCGCTTGAGGTAGCTCTCGAACAGATCTCCGACCGGCGATGTGATGCCGATCGCAAGCGCGAACTCGAAGGCGTTGAGAGGGCTGATCGGATCGTCAACCGGCCGGCCGTAGAGCCAGAAGAAGACGGTGGCGGTGCCCACCAGCAGGCCGATCAACAAGCCCTCCACCGTCTTGTTGGGCGAGATCTCGCGAGCGAGCTTGCGACGGCCGAACATGCGCCCGCCGACGTAGGCGAAGATATCCGACATCCAGACGCCAATCAGCACCGCGATCAGCAGCGTCTCACCCCAGCCCGAGTTCTGCTCGATGTCGCGCAGGGCGACCAGGAACCCGATCCCATACCCGATCCACACCACGCCGAACAGCGTCACCGCGAGCTGGACTGTGGCTGTCTGGCGGACGTCAGCGACCGCGCTCAGCCAGAACGTCACAAGCAGCGTCGCCATCAGCGGCAGCAGGCTCCAGACCAAGCCGCCCTCGTGGATCGTCACGATGATCGCGATCACGCCGGCGAACCCGCCGATTGTCAGCGGGCGCAGATCGCGGGTCATCTGCCCGAACTCGTGCATCGCGACCACGGCGCCCACAACGGCCAGTCCGACCATCGGCCAGCCGCCCGCGACGACGGCAAGGATCGCGACCACGGCCAGCGGCACCGCCACGAGAATGCGGGAGGCGAGCGCGTTCACCTGCGGCCGAATCGCCGCCGGCGGGTGACGTAGGCGTCCAGCGCCTCCTGCAACTGCTCGCCGCCGAAGTCGGGCCACAGGGTGGAGGTGAAGTGGTACTCGGCGTACGCCGCCTGCCACAGCAAGAAGTTCGAGACGCGGAGCTCGCCGCTGGTGCGGATCACGAGGTCCGGGTCGGGCATCTGCGGAGCGTACAGGTGCGCGCGGAGGGCGTCCTCGTCAACCTGCTCGGGCGAAACGCCCTCCCGCATCAGCGCCCGCGCCGCATCGACCAGTTCGCCGCGGCCGCCGTAGTCGAACGCGACCCACAGGTCGAGCCGTGTGTTGTCGACCGTTCTCCGCTCGATGTCCTCCATCAGCTCGAGTAGCGAGGCTGGGCAGCGGTCGCGCCTGCCGACGAACCGCACGCGCACGCCCTGGCGATGCAGGTCGGGGAACTCGTCGCGGATCGTGTCGGCGAACAGCTCCATCAGGTCGTCGACCTCCTGCGGCGGACGGCCCCAGTTCTCGGTCGAGAAGGCGTACACCACCAGGCTGCGGACGCACAGGTCGGGCGCAGCCTCGACGGTGCGGCGAAGCGCCTTGGTGCCCGCCCGGTGGCCGGCCAGCGGCGGCAGCCCCCGCCGCCGCGCCCAGCGGCCGTTGCCGTCCATGATGATCGCAACCGTGGCCGCAGAGTCCGCCATCGGCTCGTCCTGAGATGCGGCACGGCGAAGGCGGAACAGTCGGCGAAGACGGGCGGAGGTGAGGGTCACTCCGCCGTGCCTGGACACGTCGGCTCCGACCATTGAGGGAAGTCCGCCATCACCGCATATCTAAGCCGATCGCGGGCGTAGCATGAGGCAGCAGCGACCGCATGTGGCACCTACATGTCCGCTCGCCGCCGGCGGCGCGGGCGCCGCGCGGCCGGGGCGATCGCGACCCCGGTCCGCCTCGCCCGTTGCCGCACCACAATCATCTGCGTCGCCAGGGTGATCGCCAGCATCAGCGGGATCGAGGTGGCGGACGCCGCCAGCTCCGCTCCAACCGCGGTGGCGGCGATGATCAGGCCGACGCGGACCACGAGCAGTCCGCCCCATCCGGCGACGATGGTCGTCCAGGTCGCTCGCTCCCACAGCTCTCCATCGCGCACCGAAAGCTCGATCGTCCGTCCCCGCACGACGCCGAAGGCAACCGATGCCACCGCGCTCATCGACAGCAGTGCGGCCGAGCCAGGGGTGAGAGGATGCCGTTTGGCGGTGTCGTTCAGCAGCACCCCACCGTAGATCCCGAGCCCGAGCGGAAACAGCAGCGAGCGCTCCCTGAACCGGTCGCTGCGCCGCTGGCGAACGATGAAGAAGGCGACGACCACCAAGCCGCCGACGACGTAGATCGCGTCCTTCACCCCGCCAACGCTAACCAGCGAAGATTGGAGTCACCCAACGTCGAAACGCGCGGCACGACGGGGTGCGGCAGTGCCGCCCTAGACCTCCATGATCTCGGCCTCTTTGGCCTTCAGCGCCGCGTCGATCGAGTGGATGTGCTCGTCGGTCACCTTCTGCAGCCGGTCCTCCGCGCGGTGCACCTCGTCCGAGCCGGTCTCGCCGTTCTTCTCGGCCTCCTTGAGATGGTGCAGCGCGTCGCGGCGCACGTTTCGCGCCGCCACGCGGCCCTCCTCGGCCAGGTGCCGCACCTGCTTCACCAGCTCCTTGCGCCGCTCCTCGGTCAGCTGCGGAATCGGCAGCCGCACGATCTGGCCGTCGTTGGCCGGCGTCAGGCCCAGGTCCGACTCCATGATCGCCTTCTCGATGTCGCGCATGATCGACTTGTCGAACGGCGTGATCGTCAGCAGCCGCGGCTCAGGCACGCCGATCGTGGCCACCTGGTTGATCGGCATCTTGGTGCCGTAGGCGTTCACCTGCACTCGCTCCAGCAGCGCCGCGGAGGCGCGACCGGTGCGGATGGTGGTGAACTCGTGCTTGGTCGCCTCGACCGTCTTGTCCATGCGGCGAGAGGCGTCGGTGAGGACGTCGTCGATCATTGTGGCACCTGCACGGGGAGACCTCCAGGGACGCTCGAGATGATGGTTCCAAGCCGTTCGCCGCGCGCGATGCGGGCGATGTTGTGCTCGTCGTCGAGATTAAACACGTACAGCGGCAGCCCGTTGTCCATGCACAGCGAGAGGGCGGTGGTGTCCATCACCCGCAGTCCTCGCTCGATCGCCTCGATATGGGTCAGCTGCGGGATCAGCTGCGCCTGCGGGTTGGTACGCGGGTCGGCATCCAGTACGCCCTCGACACCGTTCTTGCCCATCAGGATCGCCTGGGCGGCGATCTCGAGCGCCCGCAGCGCGGCCGCCGTGTCGGTCGTGAAGTACGGATTGCCGGTGCCGGCGGCAAAGATCACCACTCGCCCCTTCTCGAGGTGACGGATCGCCCGCCGGCGGATATAGGGCTCGGCCACCTCGGAAACGTCGATGGCCGACATCACGCGTGTGAACACGCCCAGCTTCTCGAGCGCGTCCTGCACGGTGAGCGCGTTCAGCACGGTCGCCAGCATGCCGGCGTAGTCGGCCGTCGCCCGGTCCATCCCTCGCGCCGCCTCCTGCGTGCCGCGCAGGATGTTGCCGCCGCCGACCACGATCGCGATCTCGACGCCGGTCTGCTGCACCTCCTGCACCGCGCGCGCGATGGCGGCGATCCGCTCGGGATCCTGGCCGTAGCTGCGTTCGCCCATCAACGCCTCTCCGGACAGCTTCAGCAACACCCGGCTGAAGGCGGGTGACGAGCTCACTCTGAGCCCACCTCGAACCGCGCGAAGCGCTTGATCTCGATGTTCTCGCCGATCGTGCCGGACAGCTCGGCGCGCAGGGTGTCGATCGTCTTGCCGTCGTGCTCGGGCTTGATCGAGGGCTGGTTGAGCAGCACGATGTCGACCAGGGACTTGTTCCACATGCCCTCGGCGATCTTGTCCACCATCTGCTCGGGCTTGCCCTCGGAGATCGCCTTGCCGCGGTAGATCTCGAGCTCCAGTGCCTTGAACTCATCAGAGATCTCGTCCTCCGACACGAACTGGAGGTTGCGGCCGGCCGCGACCTGCAGCGCCACGTCTCGCGTGAACGCCTTGAACGTGTCGTTGCGGGCGACGAAGTCGGTCTCGCAGCCGACCTCAACCAGCGCGCCGATTGTGCCGGTGGCGTGGATGTAGCTCTCGATCGCGCCCTGGCCGGTGCCGCGCCCGGCGCGTTTGCCGGCCGACGCCAGCCCCTTCTCGCGCAGCCACTTCTTGGCGGCGTCCATGTCGCCCTGGGTCTCCTCCAGCGCGCGCTTGCAGTCCATCATCCCGGCCTGGGTCTCCTCCCGGAGCTGCTTCACCTCGGCCGCGCTCGGCTTGTACGCCACGTCACTCACTCTTCTCGTCCTCGCTTGCGGTTGGTTCCTCGGTCGCTGCCGGCACCGCGACGGCCTCCGGCTCACCGGCCGTGACATCCTCTGACGCGGCGGCTTCTGCTGCAGCCTCGGCCGCGGCGGCTTCGGCCTCGGCAGCCGCCTCAGCCTCGGCGGCGGCCGCTGCCGCGGCCTCCATCTCGGCCGCCCTCACCTTTTCATCTGTCCCTCGGCCACGGCATCCGCGAGCACGCGAACGATCAGCCCGGCCGACCTGATCGCGTCGTCGTTGCCGGGGATGATGAAGTCGGCGTCGTCGGGGTCGCAGTTGGTGTCGACCAGCCCGATCACCGTGATGTTCAGGCGGCGCGCCTCGCGTACGGCCAGCGCCTCCTTCTTCATGTCGATCACGACCATCGCATCGGGAAGCTTGCGCGTGTCGGCCAGCCCGCCCAGGTTGGTCTCCAGCTTCTCGAGCTCGGCCAGCGTCGTCTGGCGCTCCTTGGTCGGCAGCAGGTCGAGCTGGCCCTCCGTCTTCTGACGGCGCAGCTCGTGCAGCGCGGCGATCCGGTCCTGGATCGTGCGGTAGTTGGTCAGCAGGCCGCCCAGCCAGCGGTGGTTGACGTACGGCTGCTGGACGCGACGGGCGTGCTCCTCCACGGCGTCCTGGCACTGCTTCTTGGTCCCGACGAACAGCACCGAGCCGCCCCGCTCCGAGATGTTTCGGACATAGTCGTAAGCGTCCTGGAGCATCACGATCGTCTGCTGCAGATCGATGATGTAGATGCCGCCGCGCTCGCCGAAGATGAACCGGCGCATCTTCGGGTTCCAGCGCCGCGTCTGATGGCCGAAGTGGACTCCGGCTTCGAGCAGCTCTCGCATGGTGACTGCGGGCACGCGCAATCGCCTCCTTGCAGAATCGGTTGATTGATGTTCTCCGGTGGAGGCGTCCGGAGCCCCAAGCTGCATCGAGGCACCGCCGGTCGCCACTTCACCCGCCGGGTTGGAAGGTGGGCAGAAAAAGCCCGGGGAGTGTAGATGATATCTAGCCGATACGAGCCAGATCGAGCGCCGCCGCAAGATCGGCCGGCAGCGGCGAGCGCACGTCGAGCTCCTGCTCGCTCCAGGGATGCGTGAAGCGGAGGCGGGCCGCGTGCAGGAACTGGCGGTCGAGCCCCAGCTCGCCTCCGTGGCCGTATACCGGGTCGCCGACGACCGGGTGGCCGACGGCTGCCAGGTGGACGCGGATCTGATGCGTGCGCCCGGTCTCGAGCTCGACGTCGAGCAGCGTGCGGCCGGTCAGCGCCTCGCCGATCGCGAAGTGGGTGACCGCCGGCCGGGCAACGTCGGAATCGAGCGAGACGCGGGTCGGGTCGCGGCGGTCGCGCCCGATCGGAGCCTCGATCGTGCCCCGCCTCGACGGCGGCCGGCCGCGCACGAGGGCGACGTAGCTGCGATGGATCTTTCGCCGCCGCAGGGCGGACTGCAGCCGCGCCAGCGTGCGGTCGTCGCGTGCCACCACCAGCAGTCCCGAGGTGTCGCGGTCGAGCCGATGCACGATGCCGGGGCGAATGCCATCTCCCCCCACCTCTCCCAAGAGTCCCTGCACCAGCGTCGGGCCGCGATATCCCGGCACAGGGTGCACGAGCAGACCGGCCGGCTTGTCGACCACCAGCAGGTGTTCATCGCGGTGCAGCACCGACAGCTCGATGTCGACCGGCTCGAGCCGCGTCTGCGTCTGCTCGGGCTGCGGATAGCTGACCTCCGCACCGGCGGCGAGCCGGAACGACTTCGGGCGCGGCTCACCGTCCACCAGCACGCCGCCGGCCTCGATCAGCCGCTCCGCCCGAGCGCGTGACCCGACCTCCTCGCGGGCGGCCAGGAAGCCGTCCAGCCTCTGACCGGCGGCCTCCGCCGGCACCATCGCAAGCGGCATCAGATCAGCTCGCCGGGGGTGTCCCCGGGTGGCCGCAGCGGTTCCGGCGGCCGCTCGGCGCGACCCAGGCCGATCACCAGCAGCGCCACACCGATCACGATGAACGTGTCGGCGAGATTGAACGTGGGCCAGTGCGTGAGGTGAATGAAGTCGGTCACGTAGCCGTTGCGCACCCTGTCGGCCAGGTTCGAGATGCTGCCGCCGATCAGCAGGCCGAGCGCCACGGGAAACAGCGGGTGGCGGGCGCCGGCACGGGCGAAGTGGGCGAACATCCACACCACGGCGACCGCCGTCAGCAGGGTGATCACCTCCAGCCGCCCAGGGAAGATGCCGAACGCGATGCCGGTGTTGCGCAGGTGGGTGATGTCCACGCCGGGCACCACGCGGTGCGTCTCGCCGAGCGACAGTTCACGGACGATCAGGCGCTTCGTGAGCTGGTCCGCGGCGACCACAGCCGCGACCACCGCGAGCAGCCCGGCCCATTGGAGCGAGCCCGCCGATTGCGGCGGAGGCTCGACCGGGGGGAGCTGCTCGATCAGCCCCGTTCCTCGAGACGTTTGCATTCGATGCATTTTGCGGCGTATGGCAGGGCCGCCAGGCGATCGTCGCCGACCGGTTCGCCGCACCGCACGCAGCTGCCGTAGGTCCCCTCGTCGAGCCTGGCCAGAGCCTGGTCGATGCTGGCCAGCAGGTGCTCGGCGTTGTCGCCGAGCGACTGCTCGATCTCGCGATCGACGGTCTCCGAAGCGCTGTCGGCGAGATGAGAGTCGTTGCCATCCTCGTCGAACGACTCCTCGATCGAGTGCGAGAGATCGTCGTGGAGCACCTGCACTTCGGCCAGCACGCGCTCGCGCTCGTCGAGCAACCTCATCCGTACCTGGTCGACGTCGATGCTCACGCCGCCGTCCCTCGCGCGGCTGCAGCCAGCAGAGCGTCCGCCTCGGCGGCGTCACGACCCGACACCTCCACGACCTTGTCGCGGCCGCCGGCGCCGGTCACGATCCGCAGCTGTCCGCGTCCCACATCCAGCACCTGGCACAGCAGCGCCTGCAGCGCGCTGTTACCTCGGCCGTCCACTGGGGGCGCTGCAACCCGCACCTTCCAGGCCTCGCCGTGCCGTCCTACGACAGCGGAGCGGCGTGCTCCAGGCGAGACTCGCAGCGTGATTCGGGTCGTGAGATCGGTCACCGGGTGCAGGGTCGGAGAGCCAAACGGACGTATCGAGTATAGCCAGAGCGGGTTCAGCGACCAGGCCGGCGGCGGCGCTTGCCGATCCGCGGGCCGCCCGGCTCGTCGGGATGGTAGGTGCCAGGTTCGTCCTCGCGGAACATGCTGACGACGCCGTTGGTCTCCAGCACCGCCGTGTGCACCGCACCCAGGTCGGGGAAGCCCTGGCGGCGGGCGATCGATCGCAGCTCCGGCAGGGAGATGTTCTCACGCCGGAGCGCCCGCACCTGCAGCCTTCCGCGCTCGATCAACACAGTCGGCGACCCCTCGAGAATGGTCGCGAACGTCGGCGAGAAGAACGCGCCCCGCGATACCAGCGTGTTGGCGACGATCAGCGTGGAGGCGCCCAGCACCGCCCCCGTGACGCTGTTGTCAGGCCCGATCACCCCGTTCTGGACAGCGTTCGCCACCAGCAGCAGCACGGCCAGGTCAAGCGTGTTCCACTGCCCCAGCTCGCGCTTCCCCGCCAGCCTGAAGGCGAGGATCAGGAACGTGTAGATCAGCAGCGCGCGCACGACCTTCTCGCCCGCTGGTACCGGCAGGCTGAAGATGTCGTGCCACATCGCGATCGGCTACGAGACGGCCGTCAGCTCGACCGCCGTCGGTGCTGCGATCAGCTCTTCGTGATCGCGCACGGACTGCAGCGTCGAACCGAGCAGCGAGCGCAGCCTCGCGCGGAACTGCATCTCGTCAGCCCGCAGCCGCTCGATCTCGCGGCGCACCTGCTCACGCTCCGCATAGGTCTTGTGGATGATCTCGCGGGCGCGACCCTCGGCCTCACGGACGATCAGCTCGGCGTCGTGCGACGCCTGTGCGCGCATCTCGTCGGCGGTGCGCTGCGCGGTAACCAGCGCGTCGCGCATCGCTTGCTCGGTGTCGCGCAGCTCGCCCAGCGAGGTCTCGAGCTCGTGCACCCTGTCCTCGAGGTTGGCACGGTCGCGCCACACGTTCTCGAATGCCGAGGTCGCGTCGATCATGATCTGGTCGACTTCGGATACGCGATAGCCGAGGATGCGCCGCTTTGGACGCTGGTGTCTGAGTTCTACCGGTGAGAGTGACATGTGGGCGGTTTCGACGGGCCCGCATGGACTCCTCCCGCTACTGGAAGCCCCAGAGGATGTTGAGGATCACGCGGTAGACGAGTTGGAGCACGATCAGCGCGATGATCGGCGAGAGGTCCATGCCTCCCAGTGGCGGAATCATGCGCCGGAACACCCGCAGGTACGGCTCGACGGTGTCGTGAAGGAAGCCGCGTAGCCGCCCGACCCAGACGTTGTAGGGCAGTCGCACCCACGACATCAGGATGTAGACGAAGATCAGAATCGTGTAGACCCAGTAGAGCGCCGTCACGAATCGAACGAGGGCATCGATCATCCCAGCTCCCCCGCCCGCCGCATCGCGGCCACGACGCAGTCGATGATTGCGCCCCGCGTGCTCTGTCGCTCGAGCTCCGCAAGCCCCGCGGCCGCGGTGCCGCCGGGCGAGGTGACCATGCGCCGAAGCACGCTGCAAGGCACGTCCTCCTCGCGCAGCAGCCCCGCGGTGCCCGACATCGTGGACAGGATCAGGCGCCGTGCATCCGTGTAGCTCAGCCCGCTGACGATGCCGGCGTCCTCGAACGCCTCCACGATCAGCGCCAGGAACGCCGGCCCCGAGCCGGAGAGCGCCGTGGCGGCGTCGAACTGGCGCTCCTCGAGCGGCACGATCTCGCCCAGCATGCTGAACGCGTCCAGCACCGTCTGCTCGGCCTTGGTGTCGATGAAGCGGCCTGCGGAATACGCCAGCGTGCCCATGCCGACCTGCACGCCGACATTGGGCATGAACCGGAACACCGGCGCATCGACATCCAGGATCGTTTCCAGCGTCGCGGTTCGAACGCCCGCCGCGACCGACGCGATCGCCTTGGTCGGCGTGATCAGTTCGCCCACCTCGCGCAGCACCCGCTCGACGTCGATCGGCTTGACGCACAGCACGACGACGTCGCTCTCGCGCACCAGGTCGGCGTTGTCGGCGACGTGGCGGACGCCGTGATCACGGGCCAGCCCGGCCGCCCGCCCGGAGCCGCGATCGGTCACCATCAGCCGGCCGGCCATCGCCGGATCGGCCCGCACCCACCCGCGCACCATCGCCGAGGACATGTTGCCGGATCCGAGAAGGCCAAGCGTTGTGGTTGCGCCGTCGCTCATGGAGTCGGGAGCGTACCGGAGCGGACGACGGCCGCGCGGGGATCTATCGTCGGGGCGATGGTGAGGATCCCGCATCAGCTGGCCGAGAATCTGACCTACTGGATGGGCGACCGTGCGCGGGAGTGGCTGGCGGCACTGCCCGACCTGGTCGCAGAGTGCGAGGCGCGATGGCGAATCGAGGTCGGGCCGGTGTTCGAGGACGGCGGCGGCGTCTCCTGGGTCGCGCCGGCCACCCGCGCCGACGGTGGCGAGGCCGTGCTGAAACTGTTCATCCCCGACACCGAAAACCGGCACGAGGCCGAAGGCCTTCGGCACTACGACGGCCGCGGCGCCGTTCGGCTGCTCGACCACGCCGATGGGATGCTGCTGCTCGAGCGCGCGAGACCGGGGACTCCGCTGTGGGATCTGGCGGACGAGGACGCGGCGAACACGGTCGTGGCCGGCCTGCTTCGGCTGCTCTGGCGGTGGGCTCCGCTCGACTCACCGCACCGGTCGCTTGCGGCCGCCGCCGGCGAGTGGGCGAAGGAGATCCCGACCGCGTGGGAGGCGCTGGGCCGGCCGTTCGAACGCCCGCTGCTCGACCGGGCGCTCGACGCGCTGGTAACGCTCGCGCCGGATCAGGGCGAGCAGGTGCTGCTCCACCAGGATCTGCACGGCGGCAACGTGCTGCGAGCCGAGCGCGCAGCCTGGCTCGCGATCGATCCCAAGCCGTTGATCGGCGAGCGGGAGTTCGACCTCGCGTCGCTCCTGCGCGACCGCCGCGACAGCCTGGCCGCCGATCCACACCCGGGCCGGCGTGTCCGACGGCGGCTCGACCTGCTCGCATCGGAGACCGGCCTCGACCGCGAGCGTCTGCGCGGCTGGGGGATCGCCCACGCGCTGGCCTGGGGTATCGACAGCCGCGAGGCCGACGAGATGATGGTGGCCTGTGCGCAGTGGTTGGCCGAGGCGTAGAGGCGGCTGCAAACCGTCGCCTCGCGGTTGGAAGCTCACGGTTCTTCATCGAGTACGACCCCACCGACTCGGCGAGCGAAAACCGAGTATGGCGAGGAGCAAGGGAGGCACAGTGCTTTGCACGGGCCGACCGCAGCGACAAAGCCAGACGACGGTTTGCAGCCGCCGCTGCCGCTAGTACTGATTAAAGAAGCCGCGCTCCATCAACGACGCCTTATCTTCGGCGGAGACCTTCACGTGCGCCGGCGTCAGCAGGAAGACGCGGTCGGCGACGCGCTGCATGCTGCCGTCGAGCGCGTAGGTGAGACCGCTCGAGAAGTCGATCAACCGCTTCGCCAGGTCCGAGTCGGCCGTCTGCAGGTTAATGATCACAGGCACGTCCGCCTTCAGCTTGTCCGCCACCTTCTGCGCGTCGTTGAACGACTTGGGAACGATCAGCTCGACCTGCGATGCGTGCCGCTGGCCGCCGTTCTGCACCGGTGCCGGCCCACCCCTGCCCCGCCCGCGGCCAGAGCGGGGCGGCTCGTCCGAGAAGATCTCGTCGAACTCGGCTCCGGACCGCCGCCGAGGGTTCAGCCGCCGGACGTTTGGCCGCTCGTTGTAGCGGCTCTCGAGATCCTCGTGCGCGGCCGAGCCGTCGTCGTCGAAATACTCGTCGTCCCAGTCCTCCTCCTTGATGCCGAAGTAGACCTGGGTTCGATGCCACATATCGCGGACGCTCATGCTCGCAACACTCTATCGCCCATAGAGGACGCTCCCCACCCGTACGATCGTGGCACCCTCCTGCGCCGCGACCGTGTAGTCCTGGCTGGTGCCCATCGAGAGCTGCTCGAACCGGTGCCGGCCCTGCCATCGCGGTGCCAGACGGTCGCGCAGCTCGCGCAACGCGACGAACCACCGCCGCGCCTGCTCGGGATCGTCGCTCAGCGGAGGCATCGTCATCAGGCCGTCGAACCGCAGCCGATCGAGATCGGCGGTCTCCTCCAGCAGCGCGTCCACCTGCCCGGGATCGACGCCCGCCTTGGTGTCCTCGCCCGCGACGTTCACCTGCAGCAGGCAGGCGGCCGCGGCCTCAGCCCGCTCGTGCAGCTGGCGGCACACCGACAGCGAGTCGACAGCATGGATCAGCCGCACGCGGTCGACGATGTCGCGCACCTTCCGGCTCTGCACGTGCCCGATGAAGTCCCACGTGAACAGCTCGCCGTGCAGCCCCTGCTTCTCGATCAGCGCATCGCTACGGTTCTCGCCCACCAGCGTCACGCCGGCCTCGTGCAGGGCCGGCAGATCAGCGGCCGAGACGTACTTGGTCGCGGCGAGGATCTCGACCCCGTCGCCCACGCGCTCCCGGACGAGCGCCAGATTGCGGGCCACCACCGCCGGATCAAGCACGGACGCCAACCACTCCCTGCCTGCCTGTGAGCCCGCGATCGCGGCGATGCGAAAAGTAGCGCTCGGGGTTGCAGATCGTGCACTCACCCGCCACCGCCACGCTCTCAACGCCGGCCGAGCGCAGCGCCCGCTCCGCGCACAGCCACAGATCGGCGTGCCCGCCGCGGATCACGTCGCGGCCGAAGCGTGCGGCCAGCGGCGCGGCGACGTCCTCGCCGACCTCGTAGCAGCAGGGACCTGCGCCGGGCCCGACCGCGGCCACGGCCGGCAGGCCGACGGCCCCCACGCCTCGTTCGACGATGCCCGCCTCGAGCCCTCGCCAGCCGGCGTGCAGCAGCGCCAGCCGCGAGCCGTCGGCGGCCGCGACCGCCACCGGCAGGCAGTCCGCGGTGAGCAGCGTCAGCGCGCGGCCCTCGAGGCTCGTGACGAGGCCGTCGGACTTGGGGAACGGCTCCGCCCCCGGCTCGAGGAACCGGCCCGACGCCGGCTCCTCCACCACCTCCCTGACGTCGGCGCCGTGCACCTGCCAGGCCATGGTCGTGGACGCGCCGTCGGCGCCGACCGCGGCCACCGCGCGGCGGCGATTCTCGGCCACCCGCCGTGGCTCATCGGCCGTCAGTGCGCCCAGGTTGAGCGACGCGAAGGCCCCTTCCGACACGCCCCCGGCGCGGCCGGTGAACGCCACGGAGACGCCTTCCGGGGCAGCCGTCCAGCGCAGCACCGGCGGCGTCGCGGGCTCGCGGTCCCATTCCAGGGAGCTCATAACACCACCTCGACACCGGGTACCGGGCTGCGGCTGGCGTACTCGTAGGCACACGTCCCCGCCGAGAGCCGCGCCGCCCGCGACCAGCCGCGCGCGCCACGTCGCTGCACCTCCACCTCGATCACGGCATGGTCGGCCGCATAGGAGTACACGCGGCCGCCGTCAGGGTCGCGGTAGGCAACGCCGACCAGATCAGCCAGTGCGCAGTGCACCTCACCGTCGATGCGTACGAACGGGCCTCGGATCGAGAAGCGGTATCCGTCGGGGCTGATGCGGGCGCGCGCCGCAATGCTGCGCAGGGCGCCGCGCAGCTCGTGCCGTTCGCCTTCCGCAACCACCGCCCCTGTCGACAGCACCGGTGCCAGCCGCCCGAAGGTGGCGTAGCGGCGGCTGATCACCTCGACGAAGTCCTCGGGCGACCCGAACGCGTTGCAATGCACGCGAGCCGAGGCCTCGGCGTGGCGGTTCCCCCAGGCGTGGAGCTGATACCCGGGCCATGCGCGCACCGCCAGCTCACGGTCTCCGATCGCAAACGTGCCGCTGACCCGCAGCGTCGGCTGGCTGACCATGATGTCCGCACGCCCCAGCCGGCTGCCGCCGCCGTAGCCAAACGGCTCCCCCGACGGCGTCCAGCGCAGATCCCAGCGGGCCTCGTCGACCTTTCCGCTGGCGCTTGCCACATCCAGCGAGCTGGGACCCAGCGTCAGCGGGAAGCCACCGGCCCCGGTCTGGAACTGGTCGAGAGCAAAGCTCTGGCGGCGAGCGTATGTCTGGCCCTCGGGATCGCGTCCGACAAACCACAGCTCCGCGCTGGGCTCGCCGTGCACGGCTTCGGACGGCACGTGAAAGCTGTGGCGGATCCACGCGGCGGCGGCGCTGTGGGGATCGACCAGCCGAAGGTGCCAGGCCTCGTAGTGACCAGGTTCGCCGTGCCAGCGGCTGGCGTTGGCGGTGGCGACTCTCACCCGGTCACCTCCGACAGCAGCTCGCGTGCGGCCGCGATCTGCTGCTCGCGGTCGCCGAGCTCGCCGTTTCGGCGCCGTCGCAGCAGCTCCGCGAGCAGCTCACCGACCCGCGGCGACTCGCCCATGCCGAGCTCGTCGCGCAGCGTTCCGCCGTCGATGTCGAGCCGCACCTCGCGCAGCCGCTCGAGGTAGAGCTCCGCGGCCGTCGCCGCCGCTCCCTCGCCGGCCGCAACCATCACCGCCACCTCGTCGGGGTGGGAGGCCAGCAGCTCAGCGATCTGGGCCGGCTCGCCGGCCGCTTGCAAGGGCTCCAGCAGGCGCGGTGGAATCACCGCCGCCGCCCCCACGATGCGGGCGTCGCGGCGGCGAACGCGCAGCCGCTCCAGCCACGTCGCAAGCTCATCGGCGGGAATCGCCCCGGACAGCGCGGCCAGCCGAATCCGCCAGGCGGGCAGCTCCGGCGTGTGCCGGGCGCGCACAGCGTCGATCCGGGTTACCAGCTCGACCACCGGCGGCCCGCAGTCGAGCGCCGGGTGTACCGCCCGCGCCAGGCCCAGCTCGTCGAGCCGCCCCAGCGCGCGGCTGACCTCGCTCTCGCTCAGTATCGCCACCAGCTCGTCGCGCACGCGGGCGCCCGACAGGTCGCCCACCAACCCCATGCCGACGCAGCCCCTTGCCAGCTCACGCGTGTGCGCGTCCATCGAGAAGCGGTAGCGGTTCTCGTAGCGAATCGCCCTGAAGATGCGGGTCGGATCCTCGATCAGCGAGAGGTTGTGCAGCACCCGCACGACGCCCTGCTCGAGGTCGCCGGCACCGCCGTAGGGGTCGAGCAGCACGCCGAAGTCGGCCGGAAGCAGTGAGACCGCCATCGCGTTGATGGTGAAGTCTCGGCGATGGAGATCCTGCCGGATCGACGAGTGCTCCACGGTCGGCAGCGCGGCGGGATACTCGTAGTGCTCGGTGCGGGCGCTGGCCACGTCCACCCGGAGGTCCTCGCCCGCGATCACCACGGCGGTGTGGAACTTCTCGTGCGCGTGGCTGCGCCCCCGAGCTCGCGGGCGAGCCGGCGCGCGAACGCCACCCCGTCCCCCTCGACCGCCAGGTCGACGTCGAAGCCGGGCTCCCCGAGCAGGAGGTCGCGCACAGCCCCGCCCACCAGGTAGAGGCCGGTCACTCCGCCCGCGGCGGCCGCGACCGCCGGCCACAATCGCTCCAGGCCGTCCAGCGTTCGCAGCCGGTCACCCAGGTCGACCGTCACCGCGTGTGGCTCCCCCGAGGGGCGCTCCCGCAGCGCCCTCAGCAGGTCGCCGCGGGTGATGATGCCGAGCACCTGCTCGACGGGGAACGGGCCCGGGCCGCCGGTCTCGGTCACCGGCACCCGGCCGTGCCCGACGCAGCAGCGAGCGCTGCACCTCGGCCAGCGAGGCGTCGCGGCGCACGGCCGCAACCTCGGCGCTCATCACCGCCCGCGCCGGGGCATGGCTGAGCCCGTGCTCGATCGCACGGCCGAGGTCGTCCCTCTCCACCACCCACCACCATGGCGCCGCCCGACTGCAGTGGCACGCCCGACGTGTGCCGGCGCCGGCACTCGGCGAGCACGCTGTCGATCGAATCGTCGCGCATCGACGAACCAAGGCGGCGACGACATCACGTCCTCGGCCCGGGGAGCGGTGGCGATGCCGTCCGCCACGGCATCGTCCAGCCATGCCCGCACCTCCTTCAGCCGCGTCCCCCGAACGATCGCGGACGCGGCCTGCGGATGGCCTCCCCCGCCCAGCCGCGTCATCACGGCGGCGACGTCGAAACCGGGCGTGCGGCTGCGGGCGACCGACGAACACCCGGCCGTCCATCTCGACCAGCATCACCAGCGCGCGGCAGTCGGTGAGGTCGGTGATCTTGGTCGCCAGCGTAGATACGCCGTCCACGTAGCGCGGCCAGCGCACGGCCGACACCAGCACCGGCACCCCGCTCACGTCGAGCGCTGACGGGCGCCGTCCAGCAGGGCGCCCAGCAGGGCGCGGTGATCCTCGTCCAGCGGCGTGTGCAGGAACCTGCCGATCAGCCGCTGATCGGCGCCGTGGCGGGCGCAGAACGCCAGCGCCTCGACGTCACGCAGGCCCGTCGTGGGGTAGGTCAGAGAGCCGGTGTCCTCGTGGATGCCGAGCGCCAGAGCGGTCGCCTCGGCCGCGGTCGGCTCGATCCCCCGCTCGGCCAGGATGCCGGCCATGGTCGTTGAGAGCGCGCCATCGGTCGAGGCCACAAGGTGGTCGGCGGCAACCCACTCGGGCGGCTCTCCGCCGTGATGGTCGAACAGCACGGTCTCGACGCCGTCGCGACCGACCACCTCCGCCAGCTCTCCCAGCCGGCGCACGTCGGACGTCTCGACGACGATCACCCGCCGCACGCCCGAGAGGTCGCAACGCGCCGCATCCTGCAGATCCAGCTCAGCCTGCGTGCAGGCCGACGAACTCGCGCACGTTGCGGTTCAAGCCGCCGTGCAGCACGATGATCGCCTGCGGGTACAGCCGCCGAGCCGCCAGCATCGAGCCGAGGGCGTCGAAGTCCGTGCCTGATGGGAGACGATCACCTCGGCCGGCCGCATGCCACAAGCGTATTCGATCCGCCGGTAGGTACCCGCCCAGCGCCGCCTCAGCCGGCCGGCAGCACCGCCACCGCCTCGATCTCGACCCGCGCTCCCGCCGGCAGCGCGGCCACCTGCACCGTCGACCGGGCCGGTGGCTGGCTGGTGAAGTATGTGGCGTAGACCGCGTTCATCTCGGCGAACTCGCCCAGGTCTGTCATGAAGACGGTTGTCTTGACGACATCGTCCAGGCTGCAGCCGGCACCCGCGAGCACCGCGCCCAGGCTCCGCAGCACCCGCTCGGTCTGGACGGCGATCCCGCCCTCGACGATCGTGTTGGAGTCCGGTTCCAGCGGCACCTGCCCGGCGCAGAACACGAATCCGTCGGCCGCGATGGCCTGGTTGTAGGGCGCGCCGCCGAACGGCTTCGGCGCTCCGTCGACGGCGATCACGGTCTTGCTCACGGGCTGCTCCTTCCTGGCGGTCGGTCGGTTCACTCACTACGCCTCGTGGGCTGGGCGGCAACCTTCTCGGCGCGCGCCTCGGCGGAGTGTGCGTGGGCCGGTCAGGCCCTCGGCCCGGGCCAGCGCCGCCAGCGGAGCGGCCAGCCGCTCGGCCGCGGCGGGCGAGATCTCGACCACCTCCTGGATCCGCATGAACACCGACGGCGCCAGTCCCGACGAGAAGCGGCCGCGGCCGCCGGTGGGCAGGACATGGTTCGAGCCCTGCGATGTAATCGCCGTAGGCCGTGCCACTCATCTCGCCGACGAAGATCGCGCCGGCGTGGCGGACGCGCTCCAGCGCCGGCTGCGGCCGGCCACGTCGAGCTGCAGGTGCTCCGGCGCGTAGGCGTTCACGAACGCGAACGCCGTGCCCAGCTAGTCGGCCTCGATCAGGCTGATGCCGCTCCGGTCGAGGCTGAGGTGCGCCGCGACCTCGTCCAGCACCCCGCGGTCGGTCGAGCAGCACCGATGGGAGCCCGCGCCATGCTCGGCCTGCGCGAGCAGATCCCAGGCGATGATCTCGGCGGGCGCGGTCTCGTCGGCCAGCACGATCAGCTCGCTGGGACCGGCCAGCGACTCGATCCCGACCTCGCCGAACAGCCGCCGCTTGGCCTCCTCGACGTACGCGTTGCCGGGGCCGACCAGCACGTCGACGGCGCCGGATCGTCTCGGTGCCGAGCGCCATCGCTGCCACCGCCTGGGCGCCGCCGATCGCGTACACCTCCTCGACTCCGAGCAGGGCGCAGGCGGCCAGGACGGCGCGCGTCGGCGAGCCCGTCCGGCCCGGGCGGCGAGCAGACCGCGATATCGGTCACCCCGGC
This sequence comes from uncultured Actinomycetes bacterium, assembly GCA_963755675.1. Lineage (GTDB taxonomy): Bacteria > Actinomycetota > Thermoleophilia > Gaiellales > JAICJC01 > JAICYJ01. The sequence goes on along the minus strand of CAVWLK010000068.1, from coordinate 51,517 downwards.
CACCTGCGCCGGCACGATCGCCATCACCGCGCTCGAGGGGTAGGCGGCCTGACCGCCCGGCACGTAGATGCCCGACGCGGTCGACGGCCACCGGGCGGGTAGCTGACGATCTGGCCCTGCGGCAGCACCTGGCGTGTCGCCACCGGGAGCGTCTCGGACGCGGTCAGCCGCAGGTTGTCGGCAAGCATCTCGAGCGCTTCGCGCACGTCGGGGTGTCTGGTCGAGTGCACGCTCGAGAGCCCCGGTGGCCAGTCTCGAGTGCTCGACGTCGACCTCGTCGAACCTGGACGTCAGCCGGCGCACCGCCTCGTCGCCGCCGGCCCGCACCATCGCCACGATGTCAGCGACCGCCCCGCGGACGCGCTCACGGTCGCCGGCCGTGGGACGCAGCGAGCGGACGGTCTCGGCGACCGACCTGGACGTGATCTGAACCGGCTCCACCGGCGCGATTGTACTCGCAGGTGGTCAGATCGATGCAGCCGCGAGCCTCGATCCGCGGTGCGCTCGTCCGGCCGCCACCATCGCCGCCCGCGCCGGCAGCGTGACCAGGTTGGCCACGTCCTCCTCGCCGCCCGTGACCAGCGACGGCACGTAGGCGATCTGAGTGCCGGGATCGATGTCCCCGAGCCGCTCGCGGGCTGCGATCGTCATCTCGTCGCGAGGGTCGACGGCGTTTCGTGCCAGCTCGCCACGCAGGAACTCAGCGAAGCCGTCGGCGATCGGCTCGGGCTCGAGATGGCAGACGTCGAGCCGGTACACCGTCCGGTCGGCCGCCACCGGATCATCGGACGTCGCATAGGCGTACTGGTCGCCCCAGGCCGTCTCGCCGAAGAACCACCAGCCGTCGGCCCGGCCGTCCTCCGACCACGCGTGCCGCCAGCACGTCCACGCGTTCCACCGCCGCATGTCCCGGGTGGCGCCGGGGCCGATGCCGAACAGGCGGAAGTAGCCGCCGTAGACCTTGAGGCCGTTTGTGAGCGAGAGCAGCCGCGCATGGTCGAGTGGCAATACGGCACCGCGCTCCGAGAGCAGCGATGCCGGCGAGAGCATGTCGGCGGGGGGACGCTGATCGACAAGGCCGCCCCGCACCAGCGCCGAGAGGGCGCCGTCGATCATGTCTCGATCCGCTCGATCCTCGCGCCGAGCGCGCGCAGCCGCTCGTCGATCCGCTCGTAGCCGCGGTCGATCTGGCCGATGTTGCCGATCCTGCTCTTGCCCTCGGCGCACAGGCTGGCGATCAGCAGCGCCATGCCGGCGCGGATGTCAGGGCTCTCCATCCGGTAGCCGTACAGCTTGCGTGGGCCGGTGATCGACCGCCCGGTGGGGATCGCAGAGGATGATCCTGCGCGCCCATCGAGACCAGCTTGTCGGTGAAGAACAGCCGGTTCTCGAACATCTTCTCGAAGATCAGCACCGTGCCGCGTGGCCTGGGTGGCGACCGCCAGCGCGATCGAGGTCAGGTCGGCCGGGAACATCGGCCACGGCCCGTCCTCGATCTTCGGGATCTGGTCGTGGATGTCGTCCACGATCTCGCAGCGTCTGGTCGGGCGGCACCCGAACAGCGCTCGCCGTCGCATCTCGATCTCGACGCCCAGGCGCGCGAAGGCGAGGCGGATCGCGCGCAGGTGCTCGACCGCCGCGTCCTCGATCACGATGTCGCCGCCGGTCACCGCCGCGAGGCCGATGAAGGAGGCGACCTCGATGTGGTCGGGGCCGATGCGGTGCGTGCAGCCGTGCAGCTCGGCGGCGCCGTGCACCGTGAGCACGTTCGACCCGATGCCCTCGACCCTGGCGCCCATCGTGCACAGCAGGTGGCAGAGATCCTGGACGTGCGGCTCGCATGCGGCGTTGGTGATCACGGTCGTCGCCGGTGGCCAGCGCGGCTGCCATCATCGCGTTCTCGGTGCCGGTCACGCAGGCCTCGTCGAGATAGATCTCGGCGCCGTGCAGGCCGCCCGGCGCGCGCAGGCGATACTCGCGACCGACGTTCGACGTCCGCGCCCAGCGCGGCGAGAGCCATCAGGTGGGTGTCGACGCGGCGGCGGCCGATCACGTCGCCGCCCGGCGGCGGCACGTCGACCGAGCCGAAGCGGGCGAGCAGCGGGCCGGCGAGCAGGATCGAGGCGCGGATGCGCGCGCACAGCTCCGGGATCGAGCTTGGTGCTCGATGACGTCGGCGGCCCAGACGCGCACCGTGTTCTGGCCCGTCCACTCGACCTCGACGCCGAGCGCGACGATCAGCTCGATCATCTCCTCCACGTCGCGGATGCGGGGCACGTTCTCGATCGTGACCGGATCGGCGGTCAGCAGGCAGGCGGCCAGCACAGGCAGAGCGGCATTCTTGTTGCCCGCCGGATGCACGGTGCCGGAGAGCGGCCGCCCGCCCTCGATCAGGAAAGCATTCCAACGGTGCCCTCACGTGTCGCCGTGACCATAGCCATCTAGGGTAGCCTCATTCGCGCGACCTGCAGCGGGGTCTCCTGCTTCGACCGATGTCGCAACGACCTCGTACATGACCGAGACGCCGCCTGGGCGCTGCTCACAGAGTGGACGCAGAGCGAGGCTCTGCGCGCCACGCGCTGGCGGTCGAGGCCTCGGTGCGCGCGTACGCCCGCAAGCTGGGCGAGGACGAGGAGGCGTGGGGCAACGTCGCCCTGCTGCACGACTTCGACTACGAGCGCCACCCGACGCTCGACCAGCACCCGCAGGACGGCGCACCGGTGCTGCGCGAGCGCGGCTACCCGGAGTGGTTCGTGCACGCCATCCTCTCCCACGGCGACCACACTCGGCATCGCCCGCGAGACGCTGCTCGAGCACACGCTGTACGCCTGTGACGAGGTGTCCGGGTTCGTCCACGCCTGCGGACTGGTGCGTCCCGACGGGATCGCCACGCTGGAGGCGAGCTCGGTGCGCAAGAAGCTGAAGCAGCCGCAGCTTCGCCAAGGGCGTCAACCGTGACGACGTGATGCGCGGCGCCGAGGAGATCGGCGTCGACCTGGACGAGCACATCACGTTCGTGATCGAGGCGCTGCGCGCCGATCGCGGGCGAGCTCGGCCTCGGGGTTAATCGAGCAGCGTCGAGAGCCCTTCGATCAGCCGGTCGATGTCCCCGTGCGACGTCCACGCGCCGACCGACACGCGCAGGTAGGGCGTGTTGGGGATGAACCGCACCAGCACGCCTCGCTCGCCCAGCCGGCCACCAGCGCCGGCATGTCGTCCGCTCCCGAGACCGAGAGGGCGATCAGCGGGCGCGCTCGGCGCCCGGGTCGGCAAGCTCGATGCCCGGCACTCCGGCCAGCCTCTGGCGGGCGCGCTCCGCGTTCTGAGCGGTGCGCTCGATCCAGGCCGATCGCCCGCCCGGCAGCGCCTCCACCCACTCGATGGCGGCGGCGAGGCCGGCCAGGGTGACGGTGTCGACCGAGCCGCCGTCGAAGCGCCCGGCGGTGGACTTGAACGATCCCACCTGCCCCTGTTCGAGGTTCAGATAGCCGGAGACGGCCGGCCACACCCGTTCGACCCGCTCCGGCGCAACCCACAGGCCACCGCTGCCCTGCGGGCCGAGCAGCCACTTCTGACCCGAGAAGGCGTAGAAGTCCGCTCCGCTGGCCGGCGCGTCGACAGCGATCGCCCCGCCGGACTGAGCGCCGTCCACCAGCAGCAGCGCGCCGTGTGCGGCGACAGGTCTCCGCCAGCGCGGGCAGGTCGAGCACGCGGCCGGTCGTCCACAGCACGTGCGAGACCGCCACCATCGTGGTGGACGGACCGACAGCGCTCGCGACGTGCTCCGCCGGCACCGCGCGAACGACGACGCCGTGGCGGCGGGCGATCACGTCCAGAGGGCTGAGAAGCCCTTGGTGCTCCTCGGTGGTGGTGATCACCTCATCTCCGGCCGACCACTCGATGCCTGCCACCACCAGCCCGATGCCCTGCGTCGTCGAGCTGGTCAGCGCCAGCTGCTCCGGAGGCGCGGAGACCGTCCGCGCGAGCGCTGCACGAGCGCGGTCGCGGATCTCGAACAAGCCCTCGAACGCCGCCTTGGTGATGCGCGGCCGCTCGAGCGAGGAGGCCAGCTCCCTCCGCATGGCTTCACCAGCCGCCTCAGGCATCGGCCCGTTGGTGCCGGCGTTCAGGTACGCGACCCCGGCGATCGCGGGCAGCTCGTCGCGGATGCTCAAAACGCCACCACGGCGTCCACCGGGTCGTGGTCGGAGAGCCGCACCGGCGGGCCGCCGTTCAGGGCCAGGTCGCGCCGTGCGGGATCCCAGCGGGCGGCCGCACGTTCGATGCGCATGCCTCGCACCAGCAGATGGTCGATGCCGACGTCGGCCGCGTGGTCGAGCCAGCCGCGCGCGACCAGTGACCGCAGCGCGGCCGAGTCGGCGTCGGCGTTGAGGTCGCCCCCCAGCACCATCGGCGCTCCCCGGGCGAACCGCTCAAGGACGTAGCCGGCCCGCTCGAGCTGGTGGCGGTTGTCGCCGGAGTCGGCGTGCACGTTCGCCATCACCAGCTCGCGACCGGCGGAGCGGTGGCGAAGCCTGACCAGCTGGGCGATCCTGGGCTCCCCGCGCAACCGGTGCTGCTGGTTGATCTGCACCCGCCGGGCCGAGACGAGCAGCATGCTCTCGCCGTAGAGCACGGCGTTGGCCTGGCCCTCGATCTGCGTGCGCACCACGTCGGGCAGCGCCTTTCCGACGGCAGCGCCCAGCGCCAGAGGCAGGGGCACGTGGAGGAACGGCACGTGGGCGCCGTAGGCGGGTGCCAGGGTCACCCCCATGCCGGTCGCCTGCCGCAGCACATCGCCCGCCCACACGGGCACCTCCTGCAGCAGGATGACGTCGGGCGAGTCCTCGATCATCAATGCCGCCATCTCGTCCAGCAGCTTGCGGCGCAGGTGGCGATGGCCGCGGTCAGGGGGCACATCGCGGCCGTGGGCGATGTTCCAGGTGCGGATCTGAATGCTGACCGGCTCAGTCACAGGCACGATCGTACCCTGTGGATTAACCATCCGGCCCGGTAGCATCCGGGCATGAGGGTTCCGGGACGAGCACGGTTCGGGGATGTGATCAACCGCCAGCTGGCGATGTTCGCCGAGGATCACCACGACCTGCTGCTTCGGGTCGAGCAGGCGCGGGTCAGCTACACGCACTCACGCGCCGAGTCCGCCGAGGAGCTGTACGGCGATTACATGGACCTGATCGAGGAGGCGGAGGACGAGCTGCTGGCGCTGCGCGACCGCTACGCCGAGACGATGGCGGCGCGAGACAGGATGCGCTACGAGCGGGAGTTCCGCAAGGCGGCCGAACGGCAGCTGCCGTCGCTGGCCGCGCGCCGGGTCTACCGGCGGGCGATGGATCCCGACCTCGACGAATGAGGGCTCGCGGCTTCGTCGCGTCCGAGCCGGCGGATAGCGTTCAACCATCGCCCGCAAGCAGAAGCAGCCCCGTTGCCACTCCTGCCATCGTCGTGCGCTGCGATGGCTGGACAGGCGCCAGCGCTACATCTGCGACTCATGCGGCAAGGTGTTCGATCAGGTGGTCGTGGAGCGGCACAACCCGGGCGTGGTCGATCCGCAGATGAAGCTTCTGACCGGCCCGTACGACTGATCCGGGATCGGGAGGCTCACCAGGCGACCGCGAAGTGCGTGAAATCGCACTCCGGCTCGTAGCCGATCTCGGTATAGATGTGGTTCGAGGTCGGGTTGGCCAGGTCGGTGAACAGCGAGCACCACGCCTGGCCCGAGTCGAGTTCGCGTTGCGAGAGCTCTGCCACGGTGGCGCTCGCGAACCCCCTGCGACGGAGCTGGGGAGGCGTGTACACAAGAGCGATGGACGACGACCAGCGGGTGCGGCGGACGACCGCGGCCATCGAGACGAGCTCGCCATCCAGCTCCCATACGGTGAGATCGTTCGCCTCCGTCAGCCGTGCAACCGTGCGCGCCGCCTCCGCCTCTGTGATCGCCTCGTCGATGTCTGCTCCGAGGGCAACCGTCCAGCGTGTCACGATCTCGGCGTCCTGCGGTGTTGTCGATCGGAACCCTCCTGCCGGCATGTCGGGTCGCCGCACCGATCGAAGCTTGAACGCCCGCATGTCACGATGTACATCGGCCGCAGCACCGGCCTCAACCCACGCACCGGCGAACGGCTCACTCCAGCGACGGGCTCCGTTGATACCGGCAGGCCGCCGGCTGATCGTGAGCATGGCGCCCACGATCTTCGCAAAGTCGACCTCAGCGGGCTCCGTGAAGCCGACGATCACAGCAGGGTGCGGACCCGTCATCGTCACCAGCGCGACGGGGGTGCCGGAACGCATCGCGAGCAAGATGGTGACGTCGTCGCCCCATGCATCCGGCTCGCCGACCAGGCGCTGCAGGATGCCCAATGACAACTCGCCCTCTGCACCCGTGGCGCGGAGCAGCGCTTGGACCTGCTCCAGGGCCTGTCCGGCATCCAGGTGAAGGACGTCCATGTCAGGAACGTATCGCACCTTGTAAGCGAACACCTGTTCGCCTATGCTTGGTGGCCCAGATGCCACCCGCTTCACGAACCCTGATCTGCGCGCTCGTCCCCCGCTTCGCCCTGCGGGTCGCGATGGGAGGAGCGGCGGGGGACGAGCCTGCAGCACTTGCGCCGGAAGCCGGTGGCCGCTCTCTGATCGGCGAGGTGAACGCGGCCGCGGCGACGTTCGGCGTGCGTCCCGGCATGCGCGCCGGAGAGGCGATCGCGCGCTGTCCGCGGATCTCGCTGGTCGCAGCCGACCCGGGTGCGGTGGCCGATGCGGCGGAGGCGATGCTGGTGGGATTGGAGGGAATCGGCGCTGCTGTCGAGCCGCTGACGCCGGGACGAGCGTTGCTGCGCGCGGATGGACTGGTGCGCATGCACGGCGGCATGGGCCGGTTGCTGCACGCGGCGGAGGCATGCCTGCCTGCGGGAGGCCGGGTGGGCTCGGGGCCGGGCCGCTTCACCGCCCAGGCGGCGGCGATGCGGGCCCGGCCCGGCCGGCCGCGGATGGTGGACGCCGACGGGGTTGCGGGGTTCATCGGCCGGATGGCGATCGGCCGGCTGGGGCTCGACGAACTCCTCAGCGGCGAGCTTGAGGCGCTTGGCATCCGTACGGCGGGGGCTCTGGCGGCGCTACCGCTGCCTGCGGTAGCCGACCGCTTCGGCCCTGAGGGGATCGCCGGCTGGCGGCTCGCCCGCGGCGAGGACGAGTCGTATGTGGCGCCCCGCATGCCGCCCGAGCCGATGCGCCAGTGGATCGAGTTTCCCGAGCCGGTCGGTGACGAGACGACGCTGCGCCAGGCGGTGCTGCTGTTGCTGGAACGGTTGCTGGCGTCTCCGCGACGAACGGGCCGTCCGGTGCGCACGCTCGCACTGTCGGCTCGGCTCTCTGCCGGCGGCTCATGGCGACGGCCGGTCGCCCTGCGCGATGCCACTTCTGAGCCTCGGCGCCTGCGCGATGCCCTGCTGCCCCACCTGCTCGAGCTGCCGGGAGCGATCGACCGGATCACTCTGGAGCTGGTCGAACTGGGCGAGGCCGGTCGGCCGCCAGCAGATGTTGCTGCGCCCGGCGGAGGAGGTGCGCCGCGAGCGCGCCGCCGAGGCTGCCCACCAGCTACGCGCGGCGATGGGAGAGGGCCATCTGCTGCGCGTTGTCGAGGTGGCGCCCTGGACGCGGCTGCCCGAAGGCCGGCATCTGCTGGTTCCCTACGACCGGTGAACGTTTGCCGAGGCGCCACCCGCAACCACGGGCTCAAAGCTGATCAGCTGAATCCTGCCCTTGACGGCGTCCTTCCCGTTCAGCACCACGAAGTCGGTCGTGCCGTTGCCGTCGTGGTCGATCGCAACCGCGTCGTCACCGCAGCCCAGATCCGGCTGAGGTACGTCCAGCCGCGTGAAGGTGGCCGAGCCGCTGTTCAGCAGCACGAAGTCAGGCTGGTCGTGGCCGGCTGAGTCGCAGGTCTGCACGACGTAGACGTCGGTGGTGCCGTTGCCGTCCGCGTCGCCGATCGCCAGGCCCCGTCCCTGCGTCAGCGTGGCGACGGTCACCAGCGGGCCGAAGACGCCGCTCGCCGAGCCGATGCGCACGACGACCTTGAGCTTCACGATTTCGACCAGGTCGGGACGGCCGTCACCGTTCAGATCGGCCAGCGCCGCGTCCTTCCAGACCTTCGACAGGCCGGCGGCGGTGCTGTCGTCCCTGAACGAAGCGCCGGCCTGGTTGCGGTACAGCCGCACGCCGGCGCTGGTGCAGACCATCAGGTCCTGCCAGCCGTCGCCGTTCTCGTCGATCGCCTGGGCACATCCGCCACCGGGCATCGTGCCCAGCGCCACATCGACGCCGTACTCCGGCGCGGAGCGAAACGACGTGCCATTGACGTTGATGAACAGGCGGTTGGTGCTTGGGATGCCGTCAGGGCGCGGCGACTGGTTGGCCACGAACAGGTCCGGGTAGGCGTCGTGGTTGACGTCGATGAAGGTGGTCGTGCGCCCCCTGCCGTACTCGTCCTGTACGCCGTAGGCAGCCGCCATGTTGACGAAGCTGCCACCCGGTTGCTGGATCCAGAGCTCCTTTGGATTGATTGTGGTGCCGTAGTGGGTGCCGATCGTGCAGTAGCCGTCCATCAGACCGTCGACGTTCACGTCCGCCCAGGCGCAGCTGTGCCGGTCGCGCTTGGTGAACGTGCCGACCGCGGTCTCGGTGAAGTGGCCGGCGCCGTCGTTCAGGAACAGCTGTCCGGTGTAGAGCGCGTGACGGCCCAGGTAGAGGTCGGGATACCCATCGCCGTTGACGTCGGTTACCGAGCCCTGCCAGGTCTTGGTGATCTGCGCGATGCCGGCCTGCTGGGCGACGTCCGTGGCGGTGACAGCGGCGGCCGCGGCGGGCGCGCAGGCAAGCAGCACCAGCAATGCGACCACGGCGGGTCGTAGACAACGGGAGATGCATTCCTCCTGACCGGGAGCAAATCGACGGTATCACGCCCCCGCCCAGGGCGTGCGAATCGTAGTAGACTGCGAGCATGGATCGAACATATGTTCGCCGTCTCGGTCTCCCCCGCGAGGTGGCGGTTTCCACCGATACCTCGGGCCGGCCAGTGGCCGTAGCCGGCCGGCCGGTGGAGCACCTGCGCGACCAGTGGCGTGTCGAGGAGGGCTGGTGGACACGGCAGCCGGTGCGCCGCGTCTACTTCGACCTGGTGCTGGCGGGCGGCCGGCAGACGGTCGTCTTCTGCGACCGCCGCCGCGGCCGCTGGTACACGCAGCGCACATGATCGAGCTGCACGCCCACTCCTGCTACTCGTTCCTGGACGGCGCCTCACAGCCGGATGAGCTCGCGCTGCGCGCGGCGGAGCTGGGCTTCCAGGCGATGGCGCTGACCGACCACGACAGCCTGTCCGGCTCGCTCGAGTTCGCCCACGCCGCCCACGACGTCGGCCTGCGCCCGATCACGGGCTGCGAGGTCACGCTCGCCGACGGCGCCCATCTGACGCTCCTCGTTGAGTCGCAGACCGGCTACCGCAACCTCAGCCGGCTGATCTCGCTGGCGCACGCCGGCGACCGCCGGGCGCCATCGCTGACCCTGGAGCGGATCGGCCGCCACGCCGAAGGCTTGCACTGTCTCTCGGGTTGCGCCCGCGACGGGTTGGTCGCGCGTGAGGTGGCGGCGGGCCGGATGAAGGAGGCGATGGAGGCGGCCCGCGACCTGCGCGCCATCTTCGGCCGCGAGCGGCTCGCAATCGAGCTTCAGCGCCCGTACTGGCAGGGCGACGCCCGCCGCAACCGGCTGCTGGGCGAGCTGGCCGCCGCGCTTCGGCTCCGCACCGTCGCCACCGGCGACGTCCACGCCCACACACCGCGGCGCGCCTACCTCCAGGACGCGCTGGTCGCAATCCGGCTCAACACCTCGCTCGATGCCTGCGAGCGGGAGCGGCGGGGAAACCACGAGGCGGTGCTGCGTGCGCCCGCCGAGTTGGCCGCCCGCTTCCCGGCCGAGGCGGTGCGCGGTGCGCTGGAGGTGGCCGAGCGTTGCCGGTTCGACATCACCTCCGACCTTGGCTACGCCTACCCCGACTTCGTCTCCGAGACGGGAGAGACCGCCCAGGCGGCGCTGACCCGCATCTGCCGCGACGAGCTGGAGCTGCGCTACGCCCGGCTGCCTCACCGCCGGCAGGCGCGGGAGCGGCTGGACGAGGAGCTGGGACTGATCGCCCACCACCGGCTGGCCGGCTTCTTCCTGCTGCACCGCGAGCTGCTCGAGATGGCACGCGAGGTGGCGGTGCGTGTGCGCGGCCCCAGCGCCGCCCGCCGTCTGCTGCCGCCGGGCCGTGGACGCGGCTCCAGCGTCGGCTCGATCGTCTGCTACCTGATTGGCCTCTCTCACGTCGATCCGATTGCGGCGCGGCTGTTCCTCGGCCGCTTCCTGTCGCGCGACATGGCCAGCGTGCCCGACATCGACATCGACTTCCCCCGCGACATCCGCGAGGGGTTGATCCTCGAGATCCAGAGCCGCTACGGCGATGATCACGCCGCCCTGGTGGCGGCCTTTCCCACCTACAAGGTGCGGGGGGCGATCCGCGACCTGGGCAAGGCGCTGGCGCTGCCCCAGGGCGAGATCGAGCGGATGGCTCGGATGACCGATGGCTGGGACAGGGGCGCCGACTCGGCCCGGTTGCCTGAGGGTTCTGAAAGCCCGCGCTGGCGAGCCTTCCGCTTCCTGATGGGCGAGATCATGGGCCTGCCGCGCCACATCAGCCAGCACTCGGGCGGCATGGTGATCGCATCGACGCCGCTGGTCGAGCTTGTGCCGGTGCTGCCCGCGGCGATGGAGGGCCGCCGTATCTGCCAGTGGGACAAGGACTCCTGTGCCGATGCCGGCTTTCTCAAGATCGACCTGCTGGGGCTGGGCATGCTGTCGGCGGTCGAGGAGTGCGTCGACCTGATCGCCCGCACGGCGACCGAGCCGGTCGATCTGTCACGGGTGGGCTTCGACGATCCGCAGGTGTTCGCCGAGATCCAGGCGGCCGAGACGGTGGGCGTGTTCCAGATCGAGAGCCGCGCCCAGATGCAGTCGATCGTGCGCACCCGGCCCGAAAACCTCGACGACCTCACCGTCCAGGTGGCGCTGGTGCGGCCGGGGCCGATCGTTGGCAAGGCGGTCAACCCCTACATCAAGCGCCGCAAGCTGCTGCGCGAGGATCCCGGCTATCAGGTGCCGTTCGACCACCCGTTGCTGGAGGAGCCGCTGCGCGACACGCTGGGCGTGATCGTCTACCAGGATCAGGTGCTGGAGGTGGCGATCGCGATGGCCGGCTTCACCACCGGCGAGGCGGAGTCGCTGCGGCGGGCGATGAGCCGCAAGCGCAGCCACGAAGCCCTGGACGCCCACCGCGAGCGCTTCTGTGCCGGCGCAAAGCAGAACGGCGTGCCCGAGGAGATCGCCCTGATGGTGTTCGAGAAGGTGCTCGGCTTCTCGGGGTTTGGCTTTCCCAAGTCGCATGCCGCCGCGTTCGCGATCCTGGCCTACCAGTCGGCCTGGCTGCACCTGCACCATCCGGCCGAGTTTCTGTGCGCGCTCCTGAACGCCCAGCCGATGGGCTTCTACCCTCCGGCCACGCTGCTGCGCGACGGTGAACGACGCGGCGTCACCCCGCTTGCTCCCGACATCAACCGCAGCCAGGCCGACTGCACGATCGAGCAGGGCGCGGTGCGTATCGGCCTCGGCTATGTGAAGGGGGTCGGCAGGACGGCCGAGCTGATCGTCGAGGAGCGCGACCGCGGCGGCCCCTTCCGGGACGCCGGCGATCTGGTCCGGCGGGCGCCTGTCGGGCGTGACGTGCTCGCACAGCTGGTGCGGGCGGGTGCGCTCGACCCCTTTACGCGCGATCGCAGGCGGCTGCTGTGGGAGATCCGTCTGCACCGAGCCCCCGAACGCGGCCAGCTGGCGCTGGCGCTGGACGGTTCGCCCGCTCCGGCGCTGCCGGCGCTATCGGACTGGGACCGGATGGTGGGCGACCACGAGACGATGAGCCTCAGCACGGGGCCGCATCCGATGGCGCTGCTCCGGCCGTCGCTGCCGGACAGGATCCGCACGTCACGCGACCTGATCACCGATCCGCCGGGCTCGCAGGTCACGATCGCCGGCATCGTGGTCGCACGGCAGCGGCCGGGGACGGCCAAGGGCATCGTCTTCCTGCTGCTGGAGGACGAGCACGGGATGAGCAATGCGATCGTCCCGGTGAACGTCTACGAGCGCGACCGGATCGCCGTCCGTGCCGAGCCGCTGCTGGAGGTGACCGGCAGGCTGGAGCGGCGCGAGGGCACGATCAACGTGCTGGCCGAGAGCGTGAAGCCGCTTCAGCGGCCGGACAGGGCCGAGATCGGCCGGGCAGCGGCGGAGGTGCCGGACGTGGACGTCGGCGAGCTGCGGGCGGCCGCGCCGCATCCCAACAGCTTTGGGCGCGGCCGACGGGCGCGATAGCCGGCAGCGCCGGCGAACGCGACTGTTCTCGGGGCTCTGCCCGACAGCGGCGTAAGGATGTGCGCGGGGCGCCATCGGCGCCATCCGCGGCTGTTCTCAGGGCTCTGCCCGACAGCGGCAGAGGCCGTTCCGACCGGCTGGCAGCGTCACGGGAAGGGGTCAGATCCCATCCGGGGTCAGACCCCGTTTGCTATCAAGGCCCTGCGCTCCAATAGGGTCGAATCGAGCGGCAACAACCCGGAGGTCCTTAGCCGAGCGTCAGTACCGAGCTGAACACCGCGTACAGCACGGCCAGCCAGGCCAGCACCGCGCCCAGGACGCACACAATCGCGTGATCCTGCGCCCATCCCATCAGCCCGGCCCTGCCGTACTCGCACGCGTCGGCAGACTTCACGAATCGACCCATGATCAAGACCCCTCCCCGGATATCCAAACGTTCCCGCCCAGTGATCGGCATCTGGATCGCCGTCTGAATACCCGATCGAGTACACCTGCGGCGGCGACGTACGCAAAGCGAAGAGGGTGCCCGGCGCCGAAACCGGCGGCGGGCACCCTCGACCTCCCGCTCGTTAAAGGAACAGGCCGTACACCGTCGTCAGTGCGACGATGAACGCCATCCAAACGAGCAACACCATGCACACGGCAACCATCGGCCGCTCCTGTGCCCAGTCGAGCACACCGGTGCTTCCGTACTCCTCCGACTCCTCGTCATCGAAGTCCATCCAGCGCATGGGAGACCCCCTTCCATCGCTCTCTCTCGGAGCGTGCCAGCCACCGTCCCGCCCGTCGTCCCCCGGGCGGGGGGTTACGATCCACCCATGCCGCCGCTCGCCGGTCGAACTGCCATCGTCACCGGGGCCAGCAGGCGGGCGGGGATCGGCTTCGCGATTGCCCAGCGATTGGCCGGCATGGGCGCGAACCTGGTCATCCACTCCTGGACCCCGCACGACGACGACCAGCCATGGGGCGCCGACGGTGCCATTGATCCGTTGCTCGACGAGCTACGCAGCCAGACGGTCGCGGTCGAGCACATCGAGGCCGACTTCGCCCACCACGGCGCCGCCGCCGCGGTTGTCGCGGCCGCAGCGGAGCGATTCGGCCACGTCGACATCGTCGTCGCGAACCACGCGCGCAGCATCTCGGGTGGACTGGCGACGTTGACCGAGGCCGAGGTCGATCTCTCGATGGCCGTCAACCTGCGGGCCACGGTCATGCTGATCAAGGAGCTGGCGGCGCAGCACGACGGCAGACCGGGCGGCCGTGCGGTGATGATGACGTCCGGCCAGCATCGCGGGCCGATGGGATCGGAGCTCGCCTATGCGCTGTCGAAGGGCGCGATCCACCAGGCCACGGCCAGCCTTGCCGACCAGCTCGCCGATCGCGCCATCACTGTCAACACGGTCAACCCCGGCCCGACCGACACCGGCTGGGCGGATGACGCGACCCACGAAGCGGTGCTGGCGGCGATGCCTCAGGGACGCTGGGGACATCCCGCCGACGCTGCGCGGCTGATCGGCTGGCTCTGCAGCGACGACGCGGCGTGGATCACCGGTCAGGTGATCGACTCCGAGGGTGGCTTCCGGCGCTAGCGACTCGGCGCGGCGGTGATCAGCGCGACGCCGGCGTCGACGTCCGCCACCATCGGCACCACGTCCAGCGTGCTCTCGCGCGCGCAGAAGCGGACGTCGTCGATGAGGTTCGCGTCTCGCAGGTTGCGCGCGCTCTTGGATGCCGCCAACCCGTCGCCCGCCGACTCGTAGCCACGCGCGATCGCCTCGGCCGCCCGGGCCGAGTCGGTCAGCTCCCACTCCGCCAGCCACACCGACAGCTCGAACACGTAACGGCCGGCGGTGTACGCGTCATCCATGGTGAACTCGCCCTCCACCCCCGCGCACTGCACCAGCACGTCTCCACCGGCCTCGCGCGCGGAGCGACCCACCCGGGCGGCGCAAGACGTCAGGTTGGCGAGGCTGCCGATCGCCACCGTCTCGGCGTGCGCGGCGGCCGTGATGATCGCGCGGGTGCCGTTGGTGGTCGTGATGACGAGCGTCGTCCCCAACGCCGGCCCCTCGAACTCGCGCGGCGAGTTGCCGAGGTCGAATCCCTCCGGCTTGACGCACTCCCTCTCGCCGGCCAGCACCGCGCCGCCGTTGACGCGGTGGGCGAGCTGCCGCGCCTGGTCGAGGTCACCGCAGGCCAGCACGCGCTCATACCCCTGAGCGAGCGCGTAGGCGATCGTGGTCGTTGCCCGCAGCACGTCGATCACGACGGCGACCGATGCGTCGTCGGGCTTGGCAGGCGTGAACGCGACGTCGATCCGGCTCACGACGCGACCCGCGCGTCAGAGTGCCGCAGCGCGGCTTGAGCGGCCGCCAGCCGGGCGATCGGGACCCGGAACGGCGAGCAGGACACGTAGTCGAGCCCGGCCGTGTCGCAAAATGCGATCGACTCCGGGTCGCCACCGTGCTCGCCGCAGATCCCCAGCTTGATCTCCGGCCGCACATCGCGTGCCAGCCGCGTGGCGGTCTCGATCAGCCGGCCCACGCCGGATCGGTCGAGCGTCTCGAACGGGTTTCGGGTCAACACGTCGTGTTCCAGGTAGTACGTCAGGAACTTGCCTTCGGCGTCGTCCCTCGAGAAGGCCAGCGTCATCTGCGTCAGGTCGTTGGTGCCGAACGAGCAGAAGTCGGCCACCTCCGCGATCTCGTCGGCGGTCAGCGCCGCCCGCGGCACCTCGATCATGGTGCCGATCAGGATGCCAAGCCTTCGCCGCCCTCCTCCTCGATCACACGCTCGGTGAGGTCGCGCAGGCGCCGAAGCTCGGAGGCAAAGCCCACCAGCGGATGCATGATCTCAACGCCGCGAGCTTCGACGGCCAGGGCCGCTCGCACGATCGCGCGAACCTGCATCTCGTAGATCTCGGGGTACATGATCCCAAGTCGGCAGCCGCGGCTGCCCAGCATCGGGTTCTGCTCCTCGAGCGCTCGCACCCGCGCGGCGACCCGCTCCTGGCGCGAGATCTCGGCCTCGGGCGCGCCCCGGTCGCGCATCTCGGCGATCTCAGCCACCAGATCGCCCAGGTCGGGCAGGAACTCGTGCAGCGGCGGGTCGAGCAACCGGATCGTGACGGGCAAGCCGGCCATGGCCTTGAAGATGCCTTCGAAGTCGGCCTGCTGGAACGGCAGCAGCTGATCGAGCTGGCGGCGACGGCGCTGCTCATCCGGGGCCATGATCATCTCGTGCATCACGGCCAGCCGCTGCTCGCCGAAGAACATGTGCTCGGTGCGGCACAGGCCGATTCCCTCGGCACCCAGCTCGCGCGCCTTGATGGCGTCCTCGGGTGTATCCGCGTTCGCGCGCACCCGCAGCCGCCGCGCTTCATCCGCCCAGCCGGTGAGCGTCTCGAAGTCGTCGTTTCGCTGGGCCGGAACCAGGGCCATCGCGCCCAGGATCACCTCGCCGAGGCTGCCGTCGATCGTGATCTGATCGCCCTCCTTGACCACGCGGCCGTCCACCGTGAACGTCCGGGCGCCGAGGTCGATCTCGAGCTGCTCGGCACCCGCTACGCAGGGCTTGCCCATCTGGCGGGCGACCACGGCCGCGTGGGAGGTCATGCCGCCGCGGGCCGTCAGCACGCCCTGGGCCCTGAGCACTCCGTGGATGTCGTCGGGCGTGGTCTCCCATCGCACCAGGATCACAGCCTCGCCATCGCGTCCGCGCTGCTCGGCGGTCTCCGCATCGAAGACCACAGCACCGACCGCCGCGCCAGGCGAGGCGTTCAGGCCATGCGCGATCACCTCTCGGTGCGCCTCGGGATCGATCGCCGGATGCAGCAGCTGATCGAGCTGGCCGGGATCGACGCGGAGCAGCGCCTCCTCGCGGGTCAGCACGTCCTCTTCGACCAGCTCGCGTGCGATCCGTACGGCAGCCGCCGCGGTGGTCTTGCCGGCGCGAGTCTGGAGGATGTAGAGCTCCCCCTGCTCTATCGTGAACTCAATGTCCTGCATCGCGCGGTAGTGGTGCTCCAGGCGCTCCATCTGCGCCGTGAGGCCGGCAAACGCCTTGGGCATGAGCGACTCCAACTCGGCCAGTGGCTGCGGCGTCCGGATGCCGGCCACAACATCCTCGCCCTGCGCGTTGATCAGGAACTCGCCGAACAGCTCGCGCTCGCCCGTCGAGGGATTGCGGGTGAAGCAGACGCCGGTGGCGGAGTCGTCGCCCATGTTGCCGAACACCATCTGCACGATGTTGACGGCCGTGCCGAGGTCATCGGCGATGTGGTACTCGCGCCGGTATGTCCTCGCACGAGGCGTGTTCCACGACGAGAACACGGCATCGATCGCACGGTCGAGCTGCTCGGCCGGATTCTGCGGGAACTCCTCACCCGTCTCATGCCGGTAGATCTCGCGATACTCCTCGACCACCTGCTTGAGATCCTCGGCGGTGAGGTCGACGTCGTCAGACGCACCGCGGGCCATCTTGACCCGGCCCAGCGCGTTCTCGAACAGGTTGCCGTCGACGCCGGCCACGACGTCGCCGAACATCTGCAGGAACCGGCGGTAGGAGTCATACGCGAACCGCTCGCCGCCGCCCGCCTCGGCCAGACCGATCACCGACTCGTCGTTCATGCCCAGGTTGAGGATCGTGTCCATCATGCCGGGCATCGAGGCCACCGCGCCGGAGCGCACCGAGACGAGCAACGGGTCGTGCCGCGCTCCCAGCCGCTTGCCTGTCCGGTGCTCGAGGTCGGCGAGGTGCTTCGCCAGCTCGCCGTCGAGGCCGTCCGGCCGTCTCTGATCGTTGTCGAGGTACGCCATGCATGCCTCGGTGGTGACGGTGAAGCCATCCGGGACCGGCAGCCCGATCGCCGTCATCTCGGCCAGGTTGGCGCCCTTGCCGCCGAGCAGCGCCCGCATCTCGGCCGAGCCCTGCGAGAAGTCGTAGACGTACTGGGTCATCCGGACGTGAGCGTGCCCTCGAGCGCGGCTCGGCGCCGTTCGTCCACCAACTCAGCACAACGTGCCGCGGCCTCCTCGATGGCCAGCTTGGTCACATCGATCACCGGGCAGCCCAGCCGCTTGTGCAGGTTGGCGGTCGCCTCGAGCTCCTCGTAGATCTCGGCCAGGTCGGCGTAGCGGGCAGTGGAACCGGCGGCCAGCGCCCGTACACGGCGTCTCCGGATCTCTGCCAGCCGATCGGCGTCGATGGTCAGCCCGACGATCTTCCAGGGCTCGACCGAGAACAGCGCGGGCGGCGGGTCGATGCCCTTCACGATCGGAATGTTCGCGGACATGTAGCCCATATACCCAAGATGCATCGAAGTAGGCGTCTTCGAGGTCCGCGACACGCCGACGAGCACAATGTCGGCGTGCTGCAGGTCGTTGGCGCCCCGGCCGTCGTCGTGCTTGACGGCGAACTCGATCGCAGCGATACGGCGGAAGTACTGGGCATCCAGGGCGCTTGGCGGCCCGGGACCTGCATCGCCTGCGTCCCCGACGCGGTGCTGATCGCGTTCAGCGCCGGACCGAGCACGTCCAGCACCACCAGCCGATGCTCGCGGGCGATCTCGACAACCGCCTCGCGCAGGACCGGGTCGACCAGCGTGTAGAACACCGCTGCGCGGCGACCCGCCGCGGCTTCGAGCGCTCGCGCGAGCTGCTCGCGGGTCTTCACCCGGGCATGACGGTGGAGCTCGGTCTCGAAGTCCTCGAACTGGCTCTGCGCCGCACGCGCGACCCGAGCGGCGGTGTCGCCGGTCGAGTCGGAGACGATGTGGATCTCGAGGGTGTCCTCCACCGCAAGCACTCTACCGCCGGTCGGCGCGCCGGTGCGGTATACGCCGGCGATGGGCTGCCACGCGTCAGCCCGGCAGCTGCTCGAAGTCGCCGACCAGGCGCAGCGTTGAGGCGACGTCCGCCAGCAGCTTCAGCCGGTTGCCGCGCACCGCGGGGTCGCGGTCCATCACCATCACCGCCTCGAAGAAGACGTCGATCGGCGCCGACCAGCGCGGCCGCCGCATCGAGCGCGCAGGCGAAGTCGCGCCGCGCGGCGACGCAGTCGGCCAGCTCGCTGTCGGCCACGGTCAGCGCCGCGCGCAGGGCGCGCTCGCCGGCCTCGCGAAGAGCGCGTATCGAACGGCGGTCGCCGCCTCCTCGGCTGCCCTTCGCAGCGATCCGCGAGCAGCGGCCGTAGGCGTCGCGCAGCGCGGCCAGCCGCTCGCTGCCGCGGGCGTCGCGCAGCGCCCGGCACAGCGCCGCCAGCGGCACCGGGGCCCGCGTGGCCCGGCGCCGCGGGCCGCGCGCATCTCCTCCACGGAGACCCCCTCCGTCCAGCAGCACCGGCTCCACCCGGTCGAGCACGAACTCGACCGCCTCCGGCACCGCCTCGAGCGGCTTTCGCTTCAGCTCGTAGCCCTGCGCGACGAGCCGGCTGCACCGACGCCGCCATCAGCTCGGCGAGCCCCAGCTCGAAGCCCCGCGTCGAGCGTGATCGCCACGATGCCGGCGGCGGCGCGGCGCAGCCCGTACGGATCGCGGCTGCCGGTCGGCTGCGCGCCCGAGCGCGAAGGCGACCGCGACGTGTCGGCCTTGTCGGCGACCGACAGCAGCGCGCCCGCCTCGCTGGCGGGCAGCGCGCCCCCGGCCTCGACCGGCTGGTGGTGCTCGCTCGATCGCGTCGCAGACCGCGTCCGGCTCGCCCGCCTGGCGGGCGTAGACCGAGCCCGCATAGCCCTGCAGGTCGGAGAACTCGGCGACCAGCGCTCGAGACGAGGTCGGCCTTGCACAGCTCGGCCGCCCGCGCCACCGCACGGCGTCGCACGTGCCCGGCTCGGCCTCGACCCGGTCGGCCAGCAGCTCGGCCAGCTCCCGCGCACCCGCGCGCTCTTGTCCGCCAGCGAGCCGCCGCCCTCCAGGAAGCTGACCCGGCCCAGCTCGGCCAGCATCGCCTCCATGCCCGCGGTCGAGGTCCTTCTCGTAGCGCGAACGCGGCGTCCTCGCAGCCGGCCGACCAGCACCTCCTCGTTGCCCGCGACGACGATCGGCGGGCCGTCGCCGCCGTTGGCGACGAACGCGAACCGCGGCGCCAGGCCGGCCCGTCGGCGCACGACCGGGAAGTAGCGCTGGTGCGACTGCATGGCCGTGACCGGCGACCCGCTCGGGCAGCTCGCAGGTAGCGCTCGTCGAACCGGCCCTCGAGCACCACCGGCCACTCGACCAGGTAGACGACCTCGTCCAGCTTGCCCATCGGGTCGATCCACTCGCCGGCCGGCGTCGAGCCCCTGCTCGATCAGCTCGCGCCGCTCGGCCGCATCGGCGACCACCCGCACGCCGCGCAGGTCCTCCAGGTAGCGTGGCGGCAGAGCCGATCCGCACCTCGCCGCCCAGCGTAGCGGTGGCCGCGTGACTCGCTGTCCCGCCGTCACGCCCAGCACGGCCACGTCCACCAGCCGGTCGTCGAGCTTGACGACCAGCCATCGCACCGGACGCGAGAACCGGCCGCCGTCCCAGCGCATCGTCTTCGCAGAACTGCAGGCCGGCCGACGACCTCGCCCACGACCGCTCCGCACCAGGTCGGCGGCGGGATCGCTGCGCAGCCTCCGATCGATCGCCCACACGAAGCCGTCGCGCTCGACCAGCTGCTCGGCGTCGAGCCCGTGCTTGCGGGCAAAGCCGGCCCGCGCCTGCTCGGGAGCGTCGGCGCGGGGGCCGCGCCGCTCGCTGCCCTCGGCCCGCCGCTCGTCGGGCACGCCTTCGGCGATCGCCGTCAAGCGCCGCGGTGCAACGTGAACGCGGACGGCGTCCGCGGGCAGGCCGGCTGCCGCCAGCGCCGCGCTCGAGCAGCACGGGAAGCTGCTGCCTCGGCCTCGCGACAGGCCGATGCGGGCAGCTCCTCGCAGCCGATCTCGATCAGCAGGTCAGGCATCGGCGGCCTCCGTCTGGGCGGCCAGGTAGGCCCGGGCGACCGCCTGGGCGAGCCGCGCATGCGCAGGATGTAGGCCTGCCGGTCGGTGACGGCGATCGCCCGCCGGCGTCGAGCAGGTTGAACGCGTGCGAGCACTTCAGCACGTGGTCGTAGGCCGCCAGCGGCAGCCCCGCCTCGAGGCAGCGGCCGGCCTCCGCCTCGTGGTCGTCGAAGTGGCGCGCGAGCATCGCCGTGTCGGCCACCTCGTAGTTGTACGTCGAGAACTGGCGCTCGTTGTCGAGGTAGACATCGCCCAGCTGACGCCCGGCGCGACCATCGCATGTCGTGCGCGCGTCGCACCCCCTGCAGGTACATGCGATCCGCTCCAGGCCGTACGTGAGCTCGACCGAGACCGGGTCGAGCTCGATTCCGCCCGCCTGCTGGAAGTAGGTGAACTGGGTGATCTCCATGCCGTCCATCCACACCTCCCAGCCCAGGCCCCAGGCGCCCAGGCTGGGGCTCTCCCAGTTGTCCTCGACGAAGCGGATGTCGTGCTCGGCGGGGTCGATGCCGATCGCCGCCAGCGAGGCGAGGTAGAGGTCCTGCACGTCGTCGGGTGCAGGCTTCAGGATCACCTGATACTGGTAGTAGCTGCTGGAAGCGGTAGGGGTTCTCGCCGTAGCGGCCGTCGTCGGGCCGGATCGAGGGCTCGACGTAGGCGGTGCGCCACGGCCGCGGGCCCGAGCACGCGCAGCAGCGTTGCCGGATTGGACGTGCCGGCGCCGACCTCGGTGTGGTACGGCTGCATGATCATGCAGCCCTGGCCGTCCCAGTAGGACTGAAGGTCGGCGATCATCGACTGGAAGGTCGCATCGAGGGCGCAAGCTATCAGACCGCCATCGGCCACCCGGCGCCAGCCGCATCACCCGGCGTGCAGCGTGCGGAGCCGGAAACCGCCGTGGTGATCGTACGTCTCCTCGACGACCCGCAGCGCGTCGGCCGCCGCCCGCGGTTCCAGCCGCGGCCGATGCCAGCGGCCGGTCGAGCAGGCCCTCCATGGCGGCGACGCTGCCTCGTCCACCGCGAAGCCGCCCGGTCGCTCCCAGGCACCCGCGCAGACGCCGCCGCCGGCCGAAGGTGAGAAGCCGACCAGTGGCTCGTCGCGCGCCGCAGGATGCACATGAGTCCAGGTGCGGCAGGTAGCCGGCCAGCGCCAGCAGCTTGAGCTGGAAGGCCAGGCCGAGCCCGTCATGGGTCGCGTCGGGGGCACGCTCGACCGGTCCGCCGAGCAGTCGAGGAAGCGGCAGAGGCCCTGGTAGGCGCGCGGCTGGGGCTCCGGCTCGGCGTACAGCTTGAGCACCGCCTCGGCGCCGATCAGGCCGACGGCGAGCGTGTAGTTGTCGGCCCGCACGGCCTCGTGGGAGCTGATGATGTCCGCGCCTGAGACGGTGTGCAGCTCCCCCCGCCCCTCGTGCAGCATCAGCGCCGAGCGGGTCAGCGGCTCCAGACGCGCGCCGAACCGCGAGCCGGTCTTGCGCACGCCCTTCGCGATCGCATTCACGCGGCCGCGGTCGAGCGAGAACAGATGCAGCACCCGATCGGCCTCGGAGTAGCGGATCGAGCGAAGCACGACCGCCTCGGTCTTGTAGCTCCGGCCCATGGCGGGATCGTACAGACGGGCGTCGACCGACCTGAGCTCAGCCGGCGGCGATATCGCGCAGCTCGGCACCAGGGATCGCCGCCAGCAGATCCGCGAGCGATACGCAGAACAGCGTCCGCGGCGTGCCGGCCGCGCACCAGACGCGGCCGAATCGCTGCAGCGACCGGTCGACGACGGTCGTCAGCGGGCGCTCGTGCCCCAGCGGCGGAACCCCGCCGATGGCGAAGCCCGGTCAGCTCCTTCACCTCACGGCCGCGCGCCATCTCGAGCCCGTCGCCGACACGCTCGAGGTCGACCATCCGGTCTCCGGCGCAGAGGCACAGGAGCGGCCGCTGGTCGCCGTCGACCAGCACCACCGACTTGACGATCTGGCCCAGCTCGCAGCCCACCGCCGCCGCGGCCTCGACCGCGGTGCGGGTCGACTCGGCCAGCTCCTCGACCGTGATGTCGAGCCCCGCCTCCGCCGCTCGCTGCTGGAACCTCAGCGCAGTCGGGTGCATCTCGGGCAGAGGTGGGTGCCGCGCTGGGCGACACGGGTCTTGACGATCTCGGCGCCGCACCGCGGGCAGGGCTGACCCGACCGGTCGAAGACGTTGAACCGATCCTGCATCGCGCCGGCCGCACCGTCCACGTCTCGGTAGCTGTCGATGGTCGCTCCGCCGGCCTCGATGCCGCGCTCCAGCACGTCGACCACCGCACCGTGCAGGCGCCGGACGCGGGTCGCGCCGAGGTCTCCGGCCACCGCCAGCGGGTGGATACGGGCCTCCCACAGCGCCTCGTCGGCGTAGATGTTGCCGACTCCAGCCACCACGCGCTGGTCGAGCAGCAGCGCCTTGATCGGGGCGCGCCGTCCGCGCAGTGCCCGTCGCAGGTCGGCCGGCGTCCAGTCCGGGGCCAGCGGCTCCGGCCCGAGCCGGCCTCGCCAGTAGCTCTCCTGCTCCTCGGGGCTCAGCAGACGCATCGTGCCGAACCGGCGCTGATCGCTGTAGAGCAGCCAGCTTCCGTCGTCGAGGCCGAACAGCGCGCGCAGGTGCGGCCGCTCCTCCGGTTCCGCGACGTGGTGGAACCACCCCGTCATCCGCAGATGGCAGACCAGCGAGGAGTCGTCGTCGAGGCCGATCACGAGGTACTTGCCCCTTCGCCCCACCCCGGTCACCGCCGCTCCGTGCAGCGCGTGGGCGACGGCAGCGGGATCGGCGGGCGCGGTCAGCCTGCCGTCGCGGATCTCGACCTGCTCCAGCGTTCGCCCGGCAAGCGCGGCGTCCAGCCCGCGGCGCACCGTCTCGACTTCGGGCAGCTCAGGCATCGAGCGTCTCGATCATCAGCGCCGGGACAGTGGCCGGCTCGTCCGCGATCTCGAAGCAGCGCCGGATGCCGGCAGCGTCGAAGGCATCGCGCGCATGCACGGTCGCCAGCGGATCACCGGCGGACACCACATCACCCTGCTTTCGGTGAACGACGATGCCGACCGCGTGGTCGACCGAGTCTCCCTTCCTGGCGCGGCCGGCGCCCAGCCTCGCGGCGGCCTCGCCGACGGCGAGCGCGTGGCACCGCTGCACCACCCCCGAGGCGTCCGCGGTCACCTGCTCGACGACCGGCGCGCGGGGAAGCGGTGCCTGGGGATCACCTCCCTGGGCCGCGATCCAGCGTTCGTAGTACTCGAATGCCTCACCGCTTGCCAGCGCGCGCTCGGCCGCCGCACGGTCGCCGACCAGGATGGCGGTGGCCGCGACGCACAGCTCGGTCAGGTCGGGCGGCCCCTCGCCACGAAGGGTGGCGATCGCCTCCTCGACCTCGAGCGCGTTGCCAACCGCGTAGCCAAGCGGTTCATCCATACGCGTCAGTATCGCATCGGTCTCGATGTCGTACTCCCCGCCCAGCCGCACCATCAGCGCCGCCAGCTCGCGAGCCTGCTCGACGGAGGGCATGAAGGCACCCTCGCCGACCTTGACGTCGAGCAGCAGACGGCTGGCGCCGGATGCGATCTTCTTCGCCATGATGCTGGTCGCGATCAGCGGCAGGCTGGGCACGGTGGCGGTGGCGTCGCGGAGCGCGTACAGCCGGCCGTCGGCGGGCGCCAGCTCGGCCGTCTGGCCGCAGACCGCGATCCCGACCTGCTCTACCTGGCGGCGCATACCGGCCAGCGAGAGCGAGACGCGCATGCCGGGGATCGACTCGAGCTTGTCGAGCGTCCCGCCGGTGTGCCCCAGCCCGCGGCCGCTCATCTTCGCGACCAACGCGCCGCAGGCGGCCAGCAGCGGTGCCAGCACCAGCGTCGTCTTGTCACCGACGCCGCCGGTGGAGTGCTTGTCGGCGACCGGCCACGGCCACGAGACGCGCTCGCCGGACGCCAGCATCGCCTCCAGCAGCGCCACCGTCTCGGCCTCGTTCATCCCGCGCAGGACCACTGCCATCAGGAACGCGGCCAGCTGGGCATCGTCCACGGACGGGTCGATCAGCGCCGCAATCTCGTCAGGAGTCAGCTCGCCGCCGTCCCGCTTGCGGGCGATCAGGTCTTTGATGAGCTTCATAGAAGTCCCTTTAGGAACGGTTCGTGGATGGATGACGAGGGGTGCGCCAGCAGGGGACGATGCTGGGCCGAAGCGCATATCCGGAGGTAATCTGGGCGAGGCGCGGCATCGTCATCCTGCGCCAGCGCAACGCCGTCAGGCGCCGCGAGGCGTTCCTGAAGGGGCTTCACAGTGCCGGCGTTCCGGGCAGGTCGCTGTCGTGTGCGCCGGTGAGGTGACGCTGGACGGTTGCGCCGACGTCGGCGAACGTCTCGCCGTCGTGGCGGCGGGACGCGGCGGGCCGGCCGGCGACGTGCGCCAGCAGCAGCGCGTGCTCGCGCGAGTGGTCGGTGGAGGCGGTGGTCGGGTCGCAACCGTGGTCGGAGGTGATCACGAGCAGGTCACCGTGGTGGAGGGCCGCAAGCAGCCGCGGCAGCTCCGCGTCGAACTCGCGCAGCGACTCCACGAATCCCTGCGGATCGTTGCGGTGCCCCCAGATCATGTCTGTTTCGACCAGGTTGGTGAACACGAGGCTGCCGTCGGGCAGCTCGCGCAGCCGCGAGATCGTGCGGGCGATGCCCTGGCCGTTCGACTCCGTGGGCGCCGAGCTGTCGACGTCCTGGCCGGCGAAGATGTCGGAGATCTTGCCCACCGCATGCACGCCCACGCCCGCCTTGCGGAGGCGCTCGAGGTGGTTCGGACGCGGCGGCAGCAGCGAGAAGTCGTGACGGTGGGGCGTCCGCCGGTAGTCACCCGGCTCGCCCTCGAACGGCCGCGCGATCACGCGGCCGACGGCGTGCTCGCCCGTCAGCAGCTCGCGTGCTGTGCGGCAGGCCGAGTACAGCTCCTCGAGCGGCACCGTCTGCTCGTGCGCCGCGATCTGGAACACGCTGTCGGCCGACGTGTAGACGATCCAGCTACCCGTGCGCTGGTGCTCTTCGCCGAGCCGCTGGATGATCTCGGTGCCCGAAGCGGCCACGTTGCCGATCACTCCGCGGCCGGTGAGGCGGGCGAACTCATCCAGCAGCTCGGCCGGAAAACCGTGCGGGTAGGTCGGGAAGGGCCGTTCGGTGACGATCCCGACCATCTCCCAGTGGCCGGTGGTGGTGTCCATGCCGATGCTTCGCTCGGCCAGCCTGCCCCACACCGACGGCGCATCCGCCCGCGGCGCACAGCCGGCCAGCGGCAGCACGTTGCCGAGCCCAAGCTGCTGCAGCGAGGGCAGCTCCAGCCCGCCTACCGCCTCGGCGACGTGGGCGAGCGTATTCGAGCCGGCCGTGCCGAACGCCTCAGCATCGGGGAGGTCTCCGACGCCGACAGCGTCCAGCACGATCACACAGGCTCTGGCCATGGCAGCAATCTACCTGTCGTGGTTGGGGTGCCACGGTGGGTGGCCACTTGGCAGTTCGAGGTCTGGCCACTTGGCAGTTCCACCGAGTGCCACTTGGCAGTTCCAGCGAGTGCCACTTGGCCACCACCCCTACTCCCTCGCCGCCCACTGGCTAACCGTCCCCCGGTGGACGGCCGCGTAGATCCTGTCTCTGATGCGGTTCGCCTGGTCAGCGGTGAGGGTTCGCGTGGGATGTCTCAGCACCAGCCGCAGCAGCACGTTCTTCTGGCCGGGTTGCAGTCCGATGCGGGCGATGGCGGGTGCCGGCAGGTCTCGGGCCGGCGTCTCGCCGAGCAGCACGACCTCCTCGACGGCGTCGAGGATCTCCGGCGGCAGGCTGTCGCGAATCGCGTCGCCAAGCTCCTCCGCGGTGAGGTCATCCTCGACCGCGATCGAGATGTCGCGGTTGGCCGGCGGCATCGAGCTGACCTCGCGGTACGGGTCGAGGGTGAGCATCTGACCGGCCACGCGGGGATCGTCCGATCGAAGGAGACGGATGTCGGCAATCCCCTTTCTCAGCATCAGCGCCCGGTCGAGCCCGATTCCGAGCGCCAGGCCGGACCACCGCGAGGGGTCGAGCCCGGCGGCGGCCAGCACGTGCTCCGCGGCGAGGCCGCACTCCAGCAGCTCCACCCAGTCCTCGCCGATCCGCACCTCGACTTCGCGGCCGTCGCGGGTGTAGGGGTGGGTCGCGGGGATCGAACGGTAGGCGGCCCCCGGAAGCACGGCCGAGACCACCAGGCCGACCATCTGGTCGAGGTCATGGCCGTCAAGCGGCGCGTCTTGCCGAATCCGCCACAGGTCGAGCTGGTGCGGTTCGCCGACGTGCAGCCGATCGACCACGTCGCGGCGATAGACGAGGCCGGGGCAGGCGACCACCAGCTCGCCTCCGTCCCCGGCCGTCGCGCGAAGCGCCGACGGGATCACGGCCGAGGTGTGCGAGCGCAGCAGCCGCCGCTCGTCCACGTAGCGCGTGTACCGCGCGTCGCGCGTGGCGGCGCCCGCCTCGTAGCCGAGCAGCTCGTAGTTCTCCTCGATGGTGACGATCGGGCTCGACCTGTGAACGAGCACCGGGCAGTTCCAGGCGCCTTCGAGCGCGTCGGTGATCGCCCCCAGCATGAGCTGCATGGCGTGCGGGCCGGAGTTGGGGTCGGTCAGGTCGCGCAGCGCGAGCGCGCGGTCGAGCTGGTCGGCGGTAATGGTGATGGGCATCGGAACCTCTCCTCAAGGTCAGTACGTGGACAGCGGACGGGTGAGCCCCGGCCGGCGTTCGACTGAGAGGAGAGGCGATGCGTGCGGCTACGCGAGCCGGCGGAGCGCCACGACCCCAGCCTGCGGCCGGGGCGCGATAAAGCGTGTGGTGCTCGTCGTCATCATGGTCGAATGGTACGCGGCGGCGCCGAGCGGGGCAACCTGGATGATCTAGCCGATCTCGACCATTCGGCACACGCGAAAGAACGTGGGCCGGAAACCTCGCGAGGGCCAGAATCGAGAGGCCAGCAGGTTCGCCACCCTCCAGTCGATCGTGAGCGACCCGTAGCCCTCCTCGGACGCCCAACGGCAGGCGTGATCGCTGAGCGCCAGGCCGACCCCGCGACCGCGCGCTGAAGGCGCGACGGCCATCAACGAGAGATTGACGGCATCCTCGGGCACGCCCAGCGTGGGCGGGGCGCGGTAGAGCAGCACGTGGCCAAGCAGCTGATCTCCCTGCTCGGCCAGGAACAGCGCATCGCTGGGATCCTCGAACGCCTGCAGCCAGTCCTCGCGAAGCCGATCCGGATCGAGCGGCGCGCCGCCCGAGAAGGTGGGCGGCAGCCTCGACTGATCCCACACCACTGAGCCCAGCTCGTCCGCCACCCGCTCGAGATCGGGTTTGCCGGCCGCGCGGATCGTGACGCCGTCAGGGAGCACCGGCTCGCGGCCGCCGCTCTTGCGGATCGCCTCCTGCTGCATCTGGCCGAACCCGAGCCGGTACCACGGTTCGAGCATCTCCCCCAGGGCAGGCACCATCGGCAGGTGCAGACGGGCGCCGCCCTCGATCCAGGCCGGCGCGGCGGCGGCGTACATATCGCGCACCAGCTCCGGGTCGGTCGCGGCGTGGCCGGCGTAGTCGATCCATGCGTGGCGTCCCCAGAATTCTGTCTCACGCAGCTCGGCCACCAGGTAGCCCTCCACCTTTCCCGCGCGAAGCGCCACCACGCCGCTTGCCGCGTCGCGGGCGACGAGTTCGCGCACCGCTGCCTCGGCGTCAGCGGCCGCGAGCAACGGCTGGGATGCCCGGTGGGCTCGGTGCCGGGCCTCGAGCAGCGGAGCCAGCCGCGCCGGATCCACGGCGGAGACAGGGTGTAGCTCGATCGCCATCGCAATCACCCTACAGCGGTCTGCGCATCTCCCACTGCCAGTGACTCTCCGTCATAGCTCCCAGGCCTCGCAGCAGCACCCCGGCCTCCCACCACTCCTCCGGCACGAGCGCCGGAACGCCGATCCAGGACGCGGGCAGCAGCGAGCAGAGGCGGCGGGCAAGCCCCCGCCGGCGCCGATCGGGCGCGACTGACAGCGCGTACAGCCAGAAGCGGTCTCCGCGGGACTTGCCGAAGGCAACCGCCTCGCCGCCGATCTCGAAGGCCGGCAGGTGTGCGAGCGAGGCGGGCTCGAGCTGCCAGGGCGGATCGTTCCACCCCCACGCCGTCAGCCGCGAGAGCGCCAGGCCGGCGTCGGCCTCGGCCAGCCTGCCGGAGACGCGCAGGCGCAACCCGCGGCGGGCCGGACGCTGCATGCTGTATCCCAGCAGCCGCCGCCGCTGCTCGAATCCGCTCCGCTTATACAGGTGCACGGCGGCGTCGTTGCCGTTCAGCACCTCCAGAGAGACGTGCTGGGCGCCGGCGCTACGCAGCGCGTCCATCGTCTCCTCGAGCACTCGCCTGCCCAGACCCGTACGCCTGAAGGCCGGGGCGGTTCCCTCACCGCGGATGCTGGCTCGCGCATCGCGCACCGCGCCCAGGCAGAAGCTGGCCGGCTCGCCGTCCACGAACGCCACCCTGCTCAGCGCCGGGTCGACGCTGGTCTCGTCCAGGTAGAAGCCGAGCGTCGAGGCGTCGAGAACCGCCGGCACCGCGTAGTCCGCGAACGCCGCGTTGTGCAGATCGGCCAGCCAGGCGACGTCGTCGGATCGCAGCGGCCGGACGTCGACGCTCAAGCCCGGGGGTGAGCCTTCTGATAGGCCTCGCGCACGTGCTCCACCGAGACATGCGTGTACACCTGCGTCGTCTCGATCGACGCGTGGCCCAGCATCTCCTGGACGCTCCTAAGGTCGCAGCCGCCCTCGATCAGGTGCGTCGCGAAGGAGTGTCGCAGCGTGTGCGGCGTGACGATCTTCTCGATCCCAGCATCACGCGCATGGTCGCGCACCAGCTGGAACACGGCCTGGCGTGTGATGCCCTGGCCGCGATGGTTGAGGAACAGGATGTCCCCGCGCTGCATGCGTCCCAGGTACGGACGGCCGCGGTGCATGTACATCCGGATCGCCTCGATCGCGCGGCGGCCGGTTGGCACCACGCGCTGCTTCGCTCCCTTGCCCATGCATCGCACGAGCGCCTCGTCGAGCTCGATGTCGGACAGGCGCAGTGACACCAGCTCCGACACGCGCAGCCCGGCGCCGTACATCAGCTCCAGCATCGCGCGATCGCGCAGGCCTCGCGGCGAACCGTCGGGACTGGTGACGATCGCCTCGGCCTCTTCCATCGTCAGCGGCTCCGGAAGCCGCCGGCCGAGTCGCGGAAGCGCGACCGAGCGGCCGGCATCGGCGCGCCCGCCCTCACGGGCGCGGTACTTGAGAAACGCGCGCACGGCCGCGAGCCTGCGACGCACGGTGGCAGGGGACAGCCCTCGATCCTGAAGCGCTACGGCGTAATCGTCGAGCACGCTGACCTCGATCAGGTCGGGATCGACATGTTCGACGAATGCCCCCAGGTCGATCAGATCGCGTTTATAGGCTTCGATCGTGTGGGGCGACGCGCCGCGCTCGAGCTGAAGACTGGTGAGGAAGTCGGCGAGTTTCTGGTCGTATGTCCGCATCACGTGGTGGATGTTCGTCGCGAGCGCGGCGAACCCTTCCCCTGAACGGTACTCCTACCCGGCCGTTGGGAATGGGTGTCCCCAGCTCTCGAACACCTCGGCGGCCGGGATTCGCCGCCGATGTGGATCACGCCGGGACGGTGACCCGCTCGAGCGGGGTGTACTCGAGACCGACCGCGTCCGCCACCTGCTGGTAGGTGACTTTGCCGTCGATCACATTGACGCCCTTGGCCAGCGCGGGATCCTCGGCGATCGCGAGTGCCGCACCCTTGTCGGCCAGCGCCTCGACGTAGGGCAGCGTGACGTTCGTGAGGGCGCCGGTCGACGTGATCGGCACGGCGCCGGGCATGTTCGCGACGCAGTAGTGGAGCACGCCGTCCACCACGTAGGTGGGATCGGTGTGAGTGGTCGGCCGTGACGTCTCGAAGCAGCCGCCCTGGTCGATCGCGACATCCACCAGCACGGAGCCGGGCTTCATGATCGAGAGCATCTCGCGCGTGATCAGGCGCGGCGCCTTGGCACCCGGAATCAGCACGCCACCGATCACGAGGTCGGCGTCGGGCAGCTCGTCCTCGATCGCCTGGCGGCTGGACATCGTCAGCAGCACCGTGCGGCCAAGGCTGACGTCGAGATCGCGCATGCGATCGACGCTTCGCTCGAAGATCGTGACGTCGGCCTGCATGCCCTGGGCGATCAGGGCCGCGTTGTAGCCGACGATGCCGCCACCGAAGACCAGCACCTTGGCCGGAAGCACGCCCGGGACGCCCCCCATCAGGCGCCCGCGGCCGCCGAACGGCTTCATCAGGTAGTAGGCGCCAACCTGCGCCGCCAGCCGGCCGGCGACCTCGCTCATCGGGGCGAGCAGCGGCAGCCTGTGATCTGCGGTCTCGACGGTCTCGTAGGCGATGCAGGTGGCGCCGCTGTCGACCAGGCCCCTGGTCAG
Source organism: uncultured Actinomycetes bacterium (assembly GCA_963755675.1). Taxonomy (GTDB): domain Bacteria; phylum Actinomycetota; class Thermoleophilia; order Gaiellales; family JAICJC01; genus JAICYJ01. The sequence continues at coordinate 20,564 of CAVWLK010000068.1, read as the reverse complement.
CTCGGGCGCGGCGGCCAGGTGAAGATAGGTGAACAGGATCTGGCCCGGCGACAGCTTTTGCCATTCGCCGTCCAGCGGCTCCTTCACCTTCAGCACCATCTCCGAGTCGCCCCACACCGCGTCGACCGGCACGATCTCCGCGCCCGCGGCGCGGTAATCGTCGTCGGCGAACGAGCTCCCGTCCCCGGCCCCCGTCTCGACGATCACCTGGTGCCCGCGGGCGACGAGCTCCCGCACGCCCGCCGTGGTGAGGGCGACGCGGTACTCGTCCTTCTTGATCTCCTTGGCGACACCGATCTTCATGCTGTGGGACCTTCTCCTGCTTGGGGGAAACGGAAACCGGGCGATTCTACGGCTTCAGCCGCCGTCACGGGCGAGATCGATCAGCCTGCGCGTGACGGCTGTCATCGCGTCGAGATCGGCGACGGCGATGTGCTCGTCGCTGGTGTGAATCTCCGCCATGCCGTTGCAGAGATTCACGCACGGCAGCCCGGCGGCATTGAACACGTTCGCATCGGCGCCCCCGCCGGACTCGATGAAGCGCACCGCGTGGCCGCTGTCCTCCAACGCCCTGGCGGCGAGCGCCACCGGCTCGTCCTCACGATCGAACCGGTAGCTCTCGTACTCGCTGGTGATCGCGACGTCGAGCCGGCAGTCGCTCTGCTCGGCCGCCGCCGTGGCCGCGTCCAGCATCGCCTGCACCGTCTCGGCCAGACGGCCGGCATCACGGCTACGAGCCTCCGCCCGGACGGTGCAGACCGGTGGCACGATGTTGCCCGCCACCCCGCCTTCGATCAGACCGACATTGGACGTTGTGGCATCGTCGAGCCGGCCCAGCGGCATGGCGGCGATCGCACGCGCAGCGGCCAGAATCGCGCTTCGGCCCTGCTCGGGGGCGATGCCGGAGTGCGACGGCCGGCCGTGGAAGGTGAACAGAAACGTTCGCTGCGACGGCGCCGCCAGCACGATCTCGCCGATCGCCGCCGCGTGGTCGTAGCAGTAGCCGAAGCGCGCACCCAGCCGGGATATGTCGAAGGCCTTGGCGCCTCGCAGGCCGACCTCCTCCATCGGAGTCAGCACCAGCTCAACCCCGGCGTGCGGAGCGCCCTCACGCAGCAGGTCGCGGACGGCGGCCAGCATCGCGGCCACGGCCGCCTTGTTGTCGGCGCCGAGGATCGTCGGCAGACTGTTGGTGACGACGCCGTCCTCCACCACCGGCTCGATGCCGGACGTGGGAGGCACGGTGTCGAGGTGGGCGTTCAGGAAGATCGGCGTACCGCCTCCGATGGCAGGAAGGCGGCAGAGGATGTTCCCAATCTGGGAACCGATCTCGGCGCCGGCGCCGTCTTCGTCCGGCTCGAGGCCGAGCTCGCGGAGGAAGGAGAGGACCATGTCTGCGACGGCTCGCTCATTCCCCGGCGGGCTCTGTTCGGCGGCCAGCTCGAGGAAGATCTCCAGCGTGGTCGAGTCGGCGTTCACGCCTCGACCACAGCCGATCGGTGGCGGGCGCGATAGCTGCGTGCCTTGGCACGGTTCCCGCACACTCCCATCTCGCACCACGCCCCCGACCGGTTCTTGGTCGCGTCGTAGAAGATCCAGTGGCAGTCGGAGTTACGGCATGCCTTCAACCGCAGCCAGGTGCCGTCCAGCATGGCCGCGTAGACGATCGCGAGCAGACGGCCAAGCGCGGCGTCGACGCCGTGCGCCGCGGGCTCGAGCGCCGCGCCGCCGTCGCCGAGGAAGCGGGCGCCCAACCTGGCGTGGCGGGCGGCGGCGTCCAGCGTCTCGGCGGCGGCCGGGTCGACGGGCGCGCCGTTGTTGGTGAGCAGCACGGCACGCAGCGCTTCGCGCAGCTTCAGCGCGCGCCGCAGGTCGGCGCCGCCGGCGGCCTCATTGGGGGCGAGCAGCCCGTGTGAGACCAGCCAATCATGCAGCTCGGCCGGGGTGTTGAGCTCATCGCGCCGCTCCTCGATGTCCCGCGTGTTCACGAACCCGCGTACGAGTTCGAGATCGCCTGGGGCCGGTCGTTCCTTAGCCATCTGGATCCTCGGTCATCTTTGAGTACATCACCGTCTATAAGATTTGATCGGTTACGTAACCTGCGATAGAGTTATACCAGTTACGACAACCAGACCTGATCCGGCCACCGGGAGGTGACCACATGCGAGCCCTTCTCTTCCTGTTCTCCATCCTCGGCGCCGCACAGCAGCGCGACCGCAGGCGGAGGTCCTAAACCCGTCAATCTCGCGCGATCCCGTACAGGGAGCCGTACTTGTCCCACAGGTAGCGCATGAACGGCGCGTGATCGAGCCCCGAGCCGGTCACGCGCCGGACGAGTGTCCTCTCCAAGCTCGATGTAGCCGGGGCGGTGGACGTTCTCGCGCAACCAGCCCAGCAGGGGGGCGAACTCGCCGCGGCTGATCTGCTCGGTCGCGTCCGGCGCAGCCGACGTGTACGTGTCCCAGAGCAGCGAGCCGTAGAGGTTGCCGAGCGTGTAGGTCGGGAAGTAGCCGAACGAGCCGTGCGACCAGTGGATGTCCTGCATCACGCCCAGCGAGTCGTTCGGTGGCCGCACCCCCAGCTGCCGCTCGTAGGCGTCATTCCACGCCTCGGGAAGCTCGGCACACCTCGAGCTCCTCCCGCAGCAGCGCCAGCTCGAGCTCGAACCTGATCAGCACGTGCATGTTGTAGGTGACCTCGTCGGCCTCGACCCTGATCAGGGTCGGCTCGACCCGGTTGGCCGCCCGGAACAGATCGTCCGCCCCGGCGTCGGCCATCTCGCTCCGGGAACAGCTCGCGCATCACCGGCGCGTAGTGCTCACAGAATGCGCGGCTTCGGCCGACGATGTTCTCCCACAGACGCGACTGCGACTCGTGCAGCCCCAGCGACGGCGCGTCGGCGATCGGCGTGTCCTCGTGAGCCGGGTCGAAGCCCTGCTCGTACATGCCGTGGCCGGCCTCGTGGATGGTGGCGTAGATCCCTGCCGAACGGGTTTCGCTCGTCGATGCGCGTCGTCACCCGCACGTCCCCCAGCGCCACCGACATCGTGAAGGGTGCGCCGAGCGGTCCTGCCGTCCGGCGCTCAGGTCGTAGCCGATGTCGGATAGCATCCGCATCGTCAGATCCCACTGCGCGTCGTCCGGGAACAGGCGTCCATCGAACGCCGGCGGCGGCAGCTGACCGGCGGCCACGATCGCGACAGCAGCTCCTGAAGCTCGTCGCGGAGCATCAGCAGCAGCGGCTCCAGCCGCGCGACGCGCATCCCCGGCTCGTACTGATCGAGCAGCGCGTCGTACCGCTCGCCCTCGTAGCCGATCAGATCCGCCTGCTCGCGCTTGAGCGCGACCACCTGCTCGAGAGCGGTTCGGTAGAGGTCGAAGTCGCCCTCCTCCCTTGCGACCCGCCACGCGTTGAGCCGCGGCCCTCGGCCAGGGCCAGACGGCGAACGAAGCCGCCGGCGGCAGCCGCATCGCCCGGTGCGGTCGCGGCGAAGGATCCGCACCATGGCGGTGCGGCGCCGGATCGAGCTCTTCGTCCTCGGCCCGGTCCAGCAGTTCCCCCAGCCGGGCGTCGACCATCCGCTCGTGCAGCATCACCCGCATCGTCGCCTGCTGGCGGGCACGCGCATCGCCGCCTCGCAACGCCATATACGTCTCCTGGTCCCAGCCCAGCAGCGCGGTCACATGGCGGAGATCGGCGAACTCCCGCATGCGCGCGGCAAGCTCGGTCCAGGTATCGGTCACCGTTGACACCAGTCCGAAACCTATCAGCGCAGCTTGGCGGTCAAGCGGACACGTTCTCGGCTTGGACGCCGACCCCGGCGCGTCGCGCAACCGCGGCACCCACGAAATCACGGAACAGTGGCTGCGGCCGGTTGGGGCGGGACTTGAACTCAGGGTGGTACTGGCTGGCCACGAACCATGGATGATCCGGCAGCTCGATCACCTCGACCAGCCGCTCGTCCTGGTAGGTGCCCGGGATCAGCAGGCCCTTGGCCGCACCAGCTGCGACCGCAGCTGGTTGTTGACCTCGTAGCGATGACGATGCCGCTCCTGCACCACGCGCTCGCCGTAGGCGGCGTGCGCCCGACCCGTCCACCAGCGTGACGGAGTCGGCGCCCAGACGCATCGTGCCGCCCATGTCCTCGACCTCCTTCTGCTCCGGCAGCAGGTCGATCACGGGGTAGGGCGTCTCGAGGTCGAACTCGCTCGAGTTGGCGCCCTCCAGCCCGACCACGTGGCGGGCGAACTCGACCACCGCCACCTGCATGCCCAGGCAGACGCCGAGGTAAGGCACCTCGTTCTCGCGGGCGAAGCGGGCGGCCGCGATCTTGCCCTCGATGCCGCGGATGCCGAAGCCGCCGGGGATCAGGATGCCGTCGGCCTCCGGCAAGCTGCGCTCGGCCTCGTCCCAGCGACAGCGTCTCGGCATCCACCCAGATGATCTCGAGCTTGGCGCCGTGGTGGATCGCGGAGTGGTTGAGCGCCTCGACCACGGACAGGTAGGCGTCCTGGAGCTGCACGTACTTGCCGACGATGGCGATCTGCACCACGCCCTCGGCCGCGTGGATGCGCTCGACAACGGCCTCCCACTCGCGCATGTCGGGCGGGCCGGTGACGAGGCCCAGCCGGTCGCAGGCCAGCCGGTCGAGACCCTGCTCCTGCATCATCAGCGGGATCTCGTAGATGTTGGCCGCGTCGGACGCCGAGATCACGGCCTCGGCCGGAACGTCGGCGAACAGCGCGATCTTCTCGCGGATCTCGCGGCCGAGCGGATGCTTGGAGCGGCAGACGATCACGTCCGGCGAGATACCGATCCGGCGCAGCTCCTGAACGGAGTGCTGGGTGGGCTTGGTCTTCAGCTCGCCGGCCACCTCGATGTAGGGCACCAGCGTGCAGTGGATGTACATCGACGTTGTCGCGGCCGACCTGGTTTCGGAACTGGCGGATCGCCTCCAGGAACGGCAGGCTCTCGATGTCGCCGACCGTGCCGCCGATCTCGGTGATCACGACGTCCACCTCGTCCGACTGGGCAACGCGCTGGATGCGGCGCTTGATCTCGTCGGTGACGTGCGGGATCACCTGCACCGTCGAGCCCAGGTACTCGCCCTTGCGCTCCTTGCGGATGATCGCGTTGTAGATCGAGCCGGTGGTGTGGTTCGAGTTGCGGGACAGGAACTCGTCGACGAACCGCTCGTAGTGCCCCAGGTCGAGGTCGGTCTCGGCGCCGTCCTCGGTGACGAACACCTCGCCGTGCTGGAACGGGCTCATCGTGCCCGGATCGACGTTGATGTAGGGGTCGAACTTCTGCAGCGAGACCTTCAGGCCGCGCGACTTCAGCAGCCGCCCGAGCGACGCCGCGGTGATCCCCTTGCCCAGCGACGAGACCACGCCCCCGGTCACGAACACGTACTTGGCCTGCTTGCTCACCTGTGCCCCACCTTTCCGAGAGTGACCGGTCCCGGGAAGGCATCATACGCGAGCGGCGGGACGGAGCGGGCCTCGATCGCTCTTTACTTCGAGAACAGGGACTGGGTGTAGATGCCGGGAACCTGGATCACCGTGTAGAAGGGAAGCGGGCCATCCTTCGGCGGCCCCGCGGGCACGCGGAAGATCGGCATGACGTTGAACGTCATGTCGCCGTTCTCGTCGAAGCCGAAGCTGCCCAGGATGCCGTCCTTCACCCGCACGCTCAGCAGGTGGTTCGACACAGACGCGCGGGTGCCATCCGACGCCGCAATCGCGGCCAGCAGCACCTCCGTCGACTGTGCCGCGTAGGGGGTGAAGGTGTTCACCGTCCGGCCGGGCTGGGTGGCGCTGAACTCACGGACGAACTCCACGCCCGCCGGCGGCAGCTGCTTGGCCGGGTCACTGACGTAGGCGCCACTGATGTAGGTGCCGGCGGTCGGGTGGCCGGACGACACGTCGGCGAGCCCGAACCCCTCCAGATAGCCGTCGTTCGCCACGATCGGTATCTGCCGCCCGAAGACTCGCCGAAGCTCGACCACGATCCGCCCTGACAGCGGCGGTCCTCCCTGGTTCGGGCCGATGCCGGATAGGAAGACGCTGTCAACACCCTTGGCCTTCAACTGCTTCACGAACGTGTGCATGGCGGCCGGACTCGACGGCGGTGTACTGGGGCCGACCACGTCCAGCCCCACCTTCGGCGCGACAGCTGCGAACGTCCCCGCGAGCATCATCCCGTAGCTCTCGCCGGTTCCATCGTTGTACACGTACACGCGATGAGATCCCAGCCTGCGAAGCAGCAACGCATCGGCAGCGGCCTGCTGGTCATCGGCGGGGTAGTCCCTCAGATATGTCCGCTTCCCGGTCGGGTAGAACGTGTCCGGATCTCCCGGGGCGACACCGATGCCTCGCTTGGTCAACCCGATGTACGAGTTCGTCGGCGACACCATAGCCAGCGACGCCTTGTTCAGCGTCCGTATCTCCTGCATGGCACAGCCCGAGTTGAGCGTGCCGATCACGCCGATCACCGATTCTGTGGCCACGTAGGACTTCGCATTGGCGGCGCACTTCCCCTCGTCCCACCCGCCAGCCTGCGGCGTCGAGTCATCACAGGCCTGGTAGGCAACCCGGAACCGGCCAGCCTTGAAGTGGTGTTTGCGAAGGGTGTACTCGATCGCCTGCACCATCGCGCCGGTGGCCGGTGCGTCCCTCCCGTCGAGCGGGAAGTCGGAGGCGATCAAGAAGTCCGGCCGGCCGGAGCCCCCGTAGACGGGCTCGCCGCAGGACGACGACGGCAGCACCGAGAGTCCGGCGGCCGATCCGGACGCGATCGGCTGGCCACCGCCGCCCGCAACCGTGACCAAGACATGGCCGCCACCGACGGCGACATGCTGCGGGGCATTGCCGACAGCAAACCTGCGCACACGCTCGGTCTGGGGATCGATCCGCGCCAGGATGCCGTCGATCGCGCTGGTCGCCCACACCTCCCCGCCGCCGTAGGCGACGTCGCCGGCCGAGAGGCCGATCCGGATGCTGTCCGCCGACCTGGTGGAGGCTGCGTCGATCCTCCACACCAGGCCCGAGCCGTCGGCCCCCCACACCCAGCCGCCGCCCACCGCGAGCTGCCCGAGGCCGCGTAGCGAGGGCACGTGGATCCGGCCCCGCACGGAAAGCGTACTCGGATCGAGCTGGTACAGATCGGCACCGTGCCGGACCACCCAGACGGCTCCATCTCCGGCGGCGATCGAATCCCCGCCGGGGCTGGACGCCGTGATCTTCAGCGTGCGCGGGTCGAACCGGATCACGGCGCCGGGCACGACCGCGTAGACGGCGGAATCGGTTGCCGCGATCGGCACCGTGCCGTATGAGCCACGCCGGTTGTGCAGCGTGACCTGGTCGAGCACGCGCAGTGTGACCGGATCCAGCCTGGCCACACCCGGCTCGAAATCTCCGTCCGCCAGCCGGTCGGCGTAGCTCATCCAGAGCGCGCCGCCCTCATACACGAGGTCGCTCGGGGAGTGACCGGGACTGCGTGTGATCGTTTCGCCTGCGTCGTCGATCCGCGAGATGGTTGCGTCGTCTGCGTTCAGCACCCAGACCGTCGAGCCGTCGGTGGCCACGCTGGTGGGCGTGCTGCCGACCGGATACTGCGCCGTCAGCCGCCCCGACGACGGATCGACGGCGGCGACAGAGTTGGCCCCGATCAGCTCGATGCCGGAGGCGCTGCTGCCACGGTTCAGCACCACCAGCGAAGCCGCGATCGCGACCGCCACCAGCAGCCCGCCTCCGACGGCGAGCAGCGTCAGCGGCCGCCGGTGGTGCGACGGGGCCGAGGCCAGCGAGTCGTCGGCGCGCACCTGCTCCGGCGATGCGAGGATCGCCGCATGGAGGCGGCGCAATCGGTCGCCCGGCTCGATGCCAACCTGCTCGGCTAGCAGCCTGCGCGTGTGGTCGTACACCTCGAGCGCCTCGGCACGCCTGCCGGTGCGGGCCAGCGCGGCTGCCAGCAGCGTGATCGTCCGTTCGCGGAGCGGATGCTCAGCCGCCAGCTTGCGCAGCTCGGGAAGCGCCTCGGCCGGCATGTCAAGCGCGAGCAGTGCCTCCATCTGCTCCTCCCTGGCCTGCGTGACCAGCTCCGCCAGGCGGTCCGCCTCGTCGCGCGCGAAGTCCTCGTAGCCGACGTCCTCATAGGGCGGCCCTCGCACGAGGGCGATCGCCTCGTCGAATGTCCGCCGCGCATCCCCGGCCCGCTCCTCGGCCAGCTCGTGGCGACCCCGTTCGAGCAGGTGCTCGAATCGCTCAGCATCGATCGCCAGAGGTTCGACGCGCAGCAGGTAGCCGGAGGACACAGTCTCGATCACGCCCTCACCGAGCACCTTGCGAAGCTGCGAGACCTGCACCTGAAGGTTCTTGGCCGCCGCGGAGCCGGGAGCCTCGCCCCAGAGGCGATCGATCAGCCTGTCGCTCGAAACCGTGTGGTTGGCATCGATCAGCAGCGCCGCGAGCAACGCCCGTTGCTTCCCCGCCGGCAGCGACAACGGCCCGTCATCGGCCACTACCTCGAGTCGCCCGAGCACGTTGAAGCGGAGCACTGCACGAACCTATCACACCGGTAAAAGTCGCGAAATGCAGAGCTTTTACCGGTTCTTACCGAATTTGGGGCGATTCTTTGGCGGCGTTCGCGACGCTCTCCCCGAATCACCGGCCATCGACGAGCCGGACATCGACAAGAGGAGGACAACCGTGACCGCTCAATCCACATCGATTCGACGCTCGGTGCTGCTCGCAACGGTGCTGGCGTCGCTGGCGCTGGCTCCGCAGGCGCTCGCCTCGACCACAACGCCTCCCGATCGAACCGATGGTCTGGGTGGAGCGAACCAGACGTCTCACATCGTCGGCGTGCTGCCGCCCGACCGCGTGGACGGGCTCGGCGGCGTGGCAGCCATTCAGGCCACCGTACCGGCCGTGCCGGATCGCGTGGACGGGCTCGGCGGAGCGGCCACCATTCAGGTCACCTCGCCCGCCGTACCGGATCGCGTGGACGGGCTCGGCAGCAGCCGATTCACGCCCGTCGTGGCACCGACCGTGATCGTGCGCGGCGCGCCGTCCGGGTTCGACTGGACCGCCGCGATCCTCGGCGCGATCGCGGGACTGGGCATCGCTCTCGTCGCAATGGCTGGGCTGCTCGCCCGCGGCCGGCGCGACGTCGCTCTGCCGTCCTGACGCCGGCGGCAGCCTCGGGGCCGGGCGCACAACTCTCCGTGGGCGCTCGGCCCCGAACTCCGTGGGAAGAACGCGGGCCTCATTCGCGTCATGTGTGACATACCAGATACCTCTCGTGGCCCCGGCAGATCGCAGGGGCCACGTTTCTTGAAAGGCACGTCATGACCCATAGCACCAGCACCCGCTTCGCGGGGCTCGCCGCGGCAATGCTCGCGAGCCTTGTGATGGTCTCCGTCGCCAACGCCCGCCCGGTCAATCTCAACCCCAACGGAACCGACCAGACCGGCGTGAACTCGCAGAGCACGAACACCGTTCCCGATCGCGCTGACAAGCTCGGCGTCGTCGTCTCCGGCACGGTCGGCGCACCCGATCGCGCAGACAAGCTCGGCGTCGTCGTCTCCGGCACGGTCGGCGCACCCGATCGCGCGGACAAGCTCGGCGTCGTCACCGCAAGCCCGTTCGCCGTACCCGATCGTGCCGACCTGCTCGGTACCGTCAACGGGCCCGGCCCGGTCGCAGTCGCCACCGTTCCCAGCTCGTCGTCCGATTCGTTTGCCTGGAACGACGTGCCGTTCGCGGCGGCCGCCCTCTTCGCCGTCGCACTGCTGGCCAGCATCGGCTCACTGATCGCACGCAAGCGCACCGACCCGGCCGCGCTCGCGTCCTGATCTTCCCGTCCGGCCCGGGGCTCCCGTCGGGAGCCCCGGGCCGGACACCCCACACTCATCCGGCGGCCGCTTCGGCGACCGCATTCTCAGAAAGGTTCGATCATGACCTTCCGTTCCTCCATCCGTCTCACGACCGCCGCCGCAGCCCTGGCCGCGGTGCTGGTGATCGCTCCTGCCGCGTCCGCGAGCGTCCCGGTCGTCCCCGATCGCAGCGACGGGCTCGGCACGTCGCACGGCCCGTTGGTCATCACCAGCAGCGTCCCGATCGTCCCCGACCGCAGCGACGGGCTCGGCACGTCGCACGGCCCGTTGGTCATCACCAGCAGCGTCCCGATCGTCCCCGACCGCAGTGACGCGCTGGGCACGTCGCGCGGCCCGCAGCTCGTGCAGGTGCCCATCGCGGCAGCGAGCAACGGAGGCTTCAGCTGGAGTGACGGCATCATCGCTGCCGCCTTCCTGCTGGGCGCCTCGTTGCTGGCAGCGTTCGCTTTCACGTCGATTCGCAACCGCCGCCGCGAGGGCCTGGCGATTCCGTCCTGACGCCGACGGAAACCGGGCGCGGGCGTCCCACTGGCCGGGATGCCCGCGCCCGTCGTATGTGCGGAGGGCCTCCGTTCACCCCAGCATGGCGGCAGCGTGGCGGCGGGCCTCCTCGTCGCCTTGATCGCCGCCCAGCATGCGGGCGATCTCGTCCACGACCTCGCCCTCACCCAGCCGGCGCACCGCCGTGACGGTCGGATCTCCGGGTGACTTCTCGACCTGGAAGTGCGCGTCTGCCGCGCTCGCGATCTGCGCCAGGTGCGTGATGCAGAGGAGCTGGGCGCTCGCTGCGAGCCGCTTCAGCTTCTCGGCCACCGCCCGCGCCGTGCGGCCGCCTACGCCGGCATCGACTTCGTCCAACAGCAGCGTGGCCGCGCCACCGCCGCTTCGCGCTGCCACCCTCACCGCCAGCGCAATCCTCGACAGCTCACCGCCGGAGGCGACGTCGGCGAGCGGCGCGGCGGGAAGTCCCGGGTTTGCGGCCAGCATCAGGCGAACGCGGTCAGCTCCCCGCGAGCCCAGCTCGGCCGGCTCGATCACCACCTCCAGCCGTGCCGCATCCATGCCAAGGTCCGCCAGTTCGGTCTCGACGGCGCGGGCGAACGCTGAGGCGCCGGCCTCGCGGGCCTCGTGCAGCTGGGCCGCGCATCGCTCCGCTTCGGCCAACGCCCCGTCCACCGCCCGTTCGCGGTCGTCCAGCAGCCGTCCCCCCTCCGACAGCAGGTCGAGCGCCTGGCGGGCATCGGCGGCACGGCCGACCAGCTGTTCGAGGTCGCCGCCGAAGCGGCGTTCCAGGTCGGCGAACAGCTGTAGCCGCGACTCGATCGACTCCAGCCGCTCCGGCTCCGCCTCCAACCCGTCGAGCTGGGCACGCAGCTCGATACCGGACTCCTGGAGCCTGAGGCAGGCGTCCCTCAGCTCGCCGGCCAGCTGCTCGAGCTCCGGCTGGAAGCGCTGCACGTCGGCCACAAGCTCCGCCGCTCGGGCCGCCATGCTGAGAGCGCCCTCGCCATCGTCGGGGTTGACCAGCGCGGCCGCGCCGCCCAGGCCGGCGGCCAGCTCATCGAGGTGGCGAAGCCGCTCCCGCTCCCGCTCCAGCGCCGGTCGCTCGCCGTCTGCGACCGCCGCCGACTCCATCCGTGCCACCAGCTCCTCCAGCTCGCCGCGCCGGCGTTCGGCCTCGCCCGCTTCTGAGCGTGCCCGCTCGAGCTCGGCGCGCGCCTCGCGAAGTGCCGACCATGCGACGGCGCATTCCCGCCGCAGCTGATCGTTTCCCACGGCTGCGTCGAGCAGGTCGAGCTGCGTCGAGGGTAGAGCGAGCCGCCGAGCCTCGTGCTGGGACGAGACCTCGAGCAGCAGCTCGCCGATCGCCTCGAGATCGCTGCGGGCACAGCTCCGGCCCCAGAGCATGGCGCGGCTTCGGCCCGACCCGGCGATCCGCCGCGCCACCACCAGCGTCTCCTCGCCGTCGGGACGCAACGCGTTCACCGCCGCCGGCAGATCTCCGTCGAAGAACCCCTCCGCCACCGCGAACTCGGCCTCGACGTACGCCTCGGCGGCGTGCGGGCCGACCATGCCGGAAACCGGCGCCGCACCGGCCAGCAGGCCGATCGCCTGGGCGAGCATCGTCTTGCCCGCTCCGGTCTCGCCCGTGAACACGTTCAGCCCGTCGGCCATGTCGAGCTCGGCATGCTCGATCAGGGCCAGGTTCTCGATCTGGAGCCGCAGCAGCGTCATGTGCTGAACGTCTCGCGGTATCGGCTGAAGAAGGAGCTGCCGGACAGCCGCGCGAGGCGGGCGCGATCCTCGCCCAGGCGCACGCTGAAGCGTCCCCCTGGCAGCACCTCACCCATTGCATGGCCGTCGCGCACAACTTGCAGCGGCACGTCGTCGGAGCGGTTATGGACCTCCACCTGATGGCCCCGGCCAAGCACCATCGACCGTGCGTGCAGGGAGTGAGGCGAGGCGAAGGACAGCACGAAGGCGTCCGTCCCCCAGGCCAGCACCGGGCCGCCGGCCGAGAGGTTGTAGGCGGTCGACCCGGTCGGGGTCGCGAGAATCGCTCCGTCGCAGCCGATCTCGCCCATCGACGCGCCGTCGACGCACCACTCCAGAATCACCATTCGCCCCAGCACGCCGCTGGTCAGCACCATGTCGTTGATCGCGGTAAACGTCGCCGCGCCATCCGTCCCGGTAAGCGTGGGCAGCTCCTCGACGTCGTACTCGCCGGCGAACACACGCTCCAGCCCGGCCTCGAGCTCGGCGCCGTCGATGCTGGTGAGGAAGCCGACGCGGCCGAAGTTGACTCCCAGGCAGGCCGTGGTCGTGCCGAGGTAGCGGTTCAGCGCGCGCAGCGTGGTGCCGTCTCCGCCCAGCACGATCGCCATGTCGGGTGCCGGATCGTCGACCAGCGCCACGTCGCACCGTTCGGCCACCGCCCGCAGCCGCGTGAGGGCGTCACCGATCCGCTCGAGACGGCCGTGGGTCACAACGGCGGCCTGCCGCACCCTGCGGCTAGCCACCGTCGCCGACTGCGTCTGTGATCTCGGCACTGACATCGATCTCGCGCTCCTGACACGCCGGATGGCCGGGCGAGGCGAGGTACATGAGGTACTCGCGGTTGCCCGCCGGCCCCGGGTGCGAAGAATCGCACACGCCGAGGATGACAGCGCCCTCGCCTGTCACGAAAGCGGCAAGATCGTGCAACACCTGTGTATGAACGGCCGGATCGCGCACCACCCCGCGGTGCACCTGGGCGCGTCCGGCCTCGAACTGAGGCTTCACCAGCACGACCGCGCGCCACCTGGGCGCGGCGCACGCGAACGCCGGCGGCAGCACCAGCCGCAGCGAGATGAAGGCGACGTCGGCCGTGATCACGGCGGGCGCATAGGGCAGCATCTGCGGCGTCAGCCCGCGGGCGTTGACGCGCTCGAGCACGTGGACGCGAGGATCGCCGCGCAGCCGTTCGTGCAGCTGGCCGCGCCCCACGTCCACCGCGATAACCTCGGCCGCATCGTGCTGCAGCAGGCAGTCCGTGAAGCCGCCTGTGGAGGCGCCCAGATCGAGACATCGCTCGCCGGCAAGATCGATCCGCCAGCGCACGATTGCCGTCTCGAGCTTGTCCCCGCCTCGGGACACGTAGCGGGCAGGACGCGCGACCTCGATCGCGGCCCGCTCCGAGACCGGTGTGCCCGCCTTGTCGACGACGGCGCCGTCCACGGTCACGCGACCGGCCATCACGAGCGCCTGGGCGCGGCTGCGCGATTCGGCCAGGCCGCGCTCGACCAGGGCGAGATCGAGCCGGCTGCGAGCACTGGTCGCCATCAGACCAGCGTAGATCATCGCCCGCACTCGCAACACGGCCGCTCGATCCCGTCACGCCGCCGCGCCGATCTCGCAACAAGAACCGGGGGTCTGACCCCGGTCGATCGCGCCAGGCCGTGCGGTTGGCGATCAGCTCCGTCACCAGCACACGCAACACGGCCGCTCAATCCCGTCACGCCGCCGCGCCGATCTCGCAACAAGAACGGGGGGTCTGACCCCGGTCGCGTCAGGCCGTGCGGTTGGCGATCAGCTCCGTCAGCTCCGCAAGCTCGGCGGTGTCGCCGTCGATTGCCGATAGAAGCGCCGTGGCGCGGAGGTGCGACTCGATGGCCAGCTCACGCGCGCGGTCGGCGCCCAGCGTGTTGACGTAGCTCGGCTCGCCGCCGTCTCCTTCGTCCAGCAGGTCGTCGACGATCTGAAACAGCAGCCCCAGCTCGGCGGCGAAGGCGCGGTAGGGCACCTGTGCCTCGTCGTCCAGTCCCGCGACGTGCAGGCCGCAGCCGACCGCTGCGAGGATCAACGCCCCCGTCTTTCGACGGTGCAACTCCACCAGTTGCTCGTGCGTCGGGTCACTCGGCGCCGTCACGTCGAGGTACTGGCCGTCGATCATCCTCGCGACGCCCTGCGCCAGCTCGTCGATCACCGCCAGCCTCACCCCGGCCGGGGCGCGCAGGCGCTCCGATACGTGCCGGTAGGCGGCGTTCAGCAGCGCGTCGCCGACCAGCACCGCAACCGCCTCGCCGAAGCGGACATGGCTGGTCGCCCGACCGCGCCGCTCGACGTCGTCGTCCAGCGCCGGCAGATCGTCGTGAACCAGCGAGAAGGCGTGCACCATCTCGATCGCGGCCGCCGCCGGCAGCGCATCGCGAGGATCCGCCCCCGCTGAACGCGCGGCGGCCAGGCAGAGCCGTGGCCGCACCCGCTTGCCCGGCGACAGCAGCGAGTAGAGCACCGCCTCGTCCAGCTCCGCGATGTCGGACACGGCGAGCTCGGCCAGGTAGCGCTCGATCAGGGCGACGGCTCCGTCGTCTCCAGCGACTCCGCCCGCCGCTCGATCTCGTCCAGCGCGTCCTGCGCCAACTGCGTGATCTGCTCGAGCACCTCCGTCGCGGCATCAGCGTCCAGATCATCGGCCTCCAGCTTTTGCCGCAGCTCCTCTATGCGAGCCGCCAGGCCCGCCAGCGCGTCGTCGCTCACGTCCCCACCCCCTCAGTCCGCGCGATCCGTCCCAGGATACCGTTGACCAGCGTCGCCGCCTCGGGGGACGCATACCGCTTGGCCAGGGTCACCGCCTCGTCGATCGCGACCGCAGCCGGGGTCTCGCCGTCTCCCATCTCCCACACCGCCAAACGCAGGATGTTCCGCTCCAAGACGGCCATCCGCTCGCTCGTCCAGCCTTCGGCGGCGGCGTCGATGGCGCGGTCGAGCCGGACGCGGTCGTTCCACACCCCCTCCGCCTGACGGCGCGTGAACTCGCTCACCGGCTCGCCGTTGTCGCGAGTGTAGGCAACGTACAGCGGCTCGAAATCGCCGTTCATCAGGTCGCGCTGGTAGAGCAGGAAGGCCGCCGCCCGCCGCTCCGATCGCCGGCTCATCGCTCGACTCCGGTCACGGTCACGTCCACGGAGAGAACCACCAGCCCGGTCATCGTGGCGACGGCCTCGGCCACGCAGCGGCGAACCTCCGCCGCCGCTCGCGGCAGCACGACGCCGTATGCGGCTGCCACGTCGACGTCGAACGCCGCGCCCCGCTCGCCCAGCTCCCAGCTGACGGCATCCCGCCGACCCGGCAGCACCCTCGACACGCGTCCCGGCCGGTCGAGCCGCACCCCTTCGACCTGAGAGACCGCGCCGCGCACGATCGAGACCATCGCCTCGTCCGCCAGCACCGCGTTGTGGACGCGCACGCTCACGCCGGCACCGCCTCCGACAGGGAGGGAAGCGCGTCCCGCGCCTGGTCGAGGTAGGCCGTGGTGTAGCGGCCGTCTCGGAACGCGGGCTCCACCCAGCTCATCGACCAGGGCTACCGCGGCGAAATGGAGTGCATCGTCGCGAAAATCTTCGGCAGCGAAGCTCAGAAGCACGCCGCCATCGAGTTCTTCATGAAGACGCACGGCGGCCGCTCGTTCCTGCACGGCCACAACTTCGGCGACAACGTCCACGAATACCTCGCGCCGTGCATCTACGAAGGCGAAGGCGAGATGCTCGCCATGGGCTTCTTCAAGTCGCTGGTGAAGGATCACGGCAAAACGTACTTCGAGCCGATTGGCAAGGCGCTCGCCGCGGCCGGAATCAGGAAACCGAATCCGCTGAATCCGGCCCATGCCTGGGCGCTTCAAAGTCGTCATGCCCTATATGAAATGGTTACGTCGGGCGGCGTTATGCCGCCCGCCGAGCGAATTGCCGACGATGCCGCCGGAACTTCGCGCCACGCGGAGTTCGCCTGCGACGAACTGCAGCGGATGGCGCTGGAAATCTCCGGCACCATGAGCCGTTCCAGCTCGCAGCTCGCCGATCGGCAATGCCGCATGGCGGAGCTGTCGCTGCGGTGCCAGAACCTGATCACGATCCTGTGCGTCGCTATACGGGGCTCGGCAACAAGAAGAAATGATTCGCGACGCGGCCGACGTCCTGTGCCAGGAGCAAACGCGACTTACCGGCCGCCGCCCGACAAACCAGTACTATCGGCAGGTGACGGAGCTTGGCGCCGCGATCGCCGACGGCGGGTTCAAGTCGCTCGCCGGCATCGATCCGTGTCTTGACGCCCCCGCGTCCATGACCCGAGAGGTCGTCTCGCTTCACGATGATCGACCTGCCGTCTCGCCCCGCGGGCACCACGGGCGTTGGCCACCGCCCTAGTGGGACTGACGCCGGGTCTCCGAGGCGCTCCCTACAAGCTTCCAGGACGAAGTGCGCAACCTCTCCACTACCTTCGCGCCGCCTTGTGGACCCGCCGTAGAATAAGTATCGGAAAGCCTCGGGTCGTCCGGCGCCGATAATCAACGTACCCAAGGGAAACGCATGAACGAACTCTGGCCACAACTCCGCCGCTGCCTTCTCGTCAGCCTCGCTCAGACGTCTGCCCACCCTCAGTCGCACTCCACCCGTCTCAACGATACCCTCTGGGTGCACGCCGAGATTAAGGCACCAATCGGGCTGCCGCTTCGAGGCCTCCGTGAGATGCGATGACGGCGAAATCCTTACCCGCTTCGATACTCAGTAGGGGAACAGTCCGCGGCAAACCACTCCGGCGCCCGGTCGTTGTGAGCAGAATAATTCTGCCGTGCTTCAGCCCCAGGCGACCTCCGATCCGGCCTCGGCTCCATCGGTATATCTTGAGGTGCAAGCAACTGAGCACAATGATCAATCTCCGCAATGCCGACGATGAACTTTGGCCCACTCGCCGCATGACCACCCTTAAAGAGCGCTACACAAAGCCAGTGCATGGGTCCCTCTATCGACGCTCCGGCTCTCGGCCGTCCCTCGACGTTTCGGAGGCATCGACTTTCTTCGCGAGGAGGCGGATCGCGTCCGCAAGCGTTCTGAGCGCGACCAGCTCCTCAGTCGCAATGCTGACGCGAAAACTCTGCTCCAATGATGCTGCCACCTTCAGCATATCCAGTGAGTCGAGGCCGAGGCTCTTGAGCTGCGTGCTCGGCGAGAGCCTATCTGGGGGCAGTTCCGCTTCGCGAGCCACTACGTCGCTGACGATAAGACGAATCCGCCCAGATCCATTACTTTGCTCCGGCCTCGCTGACGCGGCGACTCAGGATCAAGATGCCATTACTTCCCCCGAAGGCGAAGGCATTGCTAAGAACGTGCTTCAGGTTACACTCCCGCGGCCCGTCAGTCACGTAGTCCAAATCGCATTCAGGGTCTGGAACTCGGACGTTAAGCGTTGGTGGCACCATCTGCTCTCGCAGCGAGAGGACGCAGCTTATGCACTCAAGCGCCGCGCTCGCGGCGATGGCGTGGCCAATCGCCGGCTTGATGCCAACCACCGGAATCTCCCGGGCACGATCGCCTAAGACTTCCTTCAGCGCCTGGGTCTCGATCCGATCGTTTAGTCTCGTCCCCGTGGCGTGCGCATTAACGCAGTCGATGTCATCTGCCTCTAGCCCTGCCCCATCGAGCGCCCGTGCAATGGCACGACACATACCCTCGGCCGAAGGCTGCGTCAGATGGTGTGCGTCGCTAGCCGCACCGTACCCGGAGACCTCAGCCAAGATGTTCGCGCCACGCCGCAGCGCGGAGGCCTCCGACTCGAGTACAAGAATACCTGCTCCCTCACCTAGCACCATCCCATCGCGATCGCGGCTGAACGGCCGGCAGGCCTCCTCCGGGGTAGCGTTGCGCTCACTCAGCGCGCGGAGGCTTGACCAAGCGTGAACCATTGACGGTCCCACTGCCGTGTCCGCCCCGCCGGTGACGGCCGCAACGAACCCCCCGAGCGAATCAGTTCGTACGCATGACCAATTGCGTGTGCCGAAGATGCACAGGCGGCATCAATCGTCATCGTCGGTCCCGTCAAACCGAACCTCATCGACACGTTTGACGTTGGGCCGTTGTTCATGATGAGAACCAGCGCTAGCGGATCGCTGACGGTCCGATCGCCGAGAAACCGCTCCATGACGGCCTCGCCGGCCACGAACCACCAGACGAACTTCCGAGAATTGCGCCGACACCCATGTCGCGGCACTGAGCCTCGCTGAAGCCGGCCTGCCGAAGCGCTGCACTCGTCGCAATGATAGCCAGTTGAGAGGTCCGGCTCAGGCGCTGCCGTTCCCGCGGCGAGAAGTGCTCGTCCGGCAAAGCCCTCCGCCACGGCGAAACTGTGTCCGGCATTCCGAAAGCCGCAAGTCGAGCGTCTTCCGCACGCCAGAGTTCCCACTAACGAGTCCTGCCCAAAAGGCCTCCAGATCGCAGCCAAGTGCACTTGCCACTCCCATTCCAGTGACAACGACGCGCTCAGACTGTTCGGGGCGGGGTGCGCACCGCCGTCACCTTCCTTTGAGGCCCCACCGAACGACGATGGCTCCTGAGACCCACTTCGTGGCTTCCGCAGGCAGCAGGAGCAGGCAATCTCCCTCACTGAGTGACCCGCCGCGGTGAAGTTCGTCCAACGCGAGATGGTCTTGCCGACACGGTATTACCGACTCGTGCAAAGTCCGAGATTACCCTCGTCGCCGAGATGCCGATCTCACTCGCCACCGGACTCGGACCATACTGGCTCGCTTATCTGGGGCGGGATTACATGCGAAGCTCTGAGACGCTCATAACTTCTCGTCTTTCGGAGCCACGCGCAGGGCAAGTGCATTAGCCTGGGCCATGCCGCAGGATTGCGCTCGAGTCTCGACAGAAAAATCTCTTCCTGCGCCCGCCCAGCGTCCCCGTCCCGCCCGTGCCGCATCTCGGGCTGTGGTAGGAACATCGCCGGGGGACGACCCGCGTTTGTGGACCAGGAGCGCGCCTCAATGACAGCACCCTCGCTTTCATCTGTTCCGAGGACCACCGCTCCTGCCCCGTCGCCGAACATGGCTGCGCTCACAAGGAGGTCTTTTGTGGTCCGTGAAGATGTTCCGAACAATGAGATAAGGGGCGAGATGAGATCGCTTCCTATGAGCAACGCCCTTGTTGCGCTTCCCGTCGCAATCGCAGTTCTGCCGATCATGAAGGCTTGGGCCATGCCACCACAGCCCGCACGGAACTCCGCACACAGCACGCGGGGAGCTTCAAGAATTCTTGCACAAAGAGGGCTGTCGCCGGAAAAACGTAGTCTGGGGTGCAGGTCGACATGACGACAAGATCGATCGACTGGGGGTCAATGTCCGAATCGGCGATAGCTCGACGTGCAGCCTCCGCGGCCATTCGCGCATTCGATTCGCCCTTCGGGAGCTCACGAGTCTCGAGAATCGATAGCGAAGTGCCGAGATTGGGCGCCGAGCATCTCGGCCAGCCATAGCAACTCACGACCAAAGGCTGAGGCTAGTTGTTGGTTGGAAATGGCATCACCTGGGGGAGATACGCCCCCGTGCCTAGTATCGTCGCGCTGCCCATCGATCCTCCGAAGTTCGTGTGTCTCCGACTGCACCCGAGGCCCCACGGGTCGGGGGTACCGTGCGTTTCGGCGAGACGTGACTCGGGATTCTGGTCTTGTTTGGCGGGTTGAAGAGATCGAGTCTGAGGTCGAGCGACAGTCTAGCCCCGATCCGGGAGATGCGCGTAGGGCATTGCCCGGTGGTGGGGCATGAGTCCCTCTTCGGGCATTCCTGTGGGTGCTGCCTTCCGGGCCCTCGGCCCGAATCCCGCTCGGTACGGCGGTTGCGGCCTTGCCGGGCAATCTTCGAGGCGCGGATCGAATCACTCGTACGCGGGCGTGAGCCGGGAGAGGTGCACTTCCCGTTTCCTTGCAGGGGTTTTGCCGGCTCCCGCCCAGCGACGACCCGTACCAATGCCCGAAGAGCCCATTAGTGCCTTCGGTGGCCGCGCCCCCGTCCCCGGATCGCGTCTGGTCGCCAGAGAACGAAGGCGCCGCCCGCTCCCGAAGAGCTGGTCAATCAAGCGCCTGGTGGCCGCCACGAGGGGCGTCACGATGGCGGCCGCTATGGTCCGGGAATCGCCAGCGGGCGGTGCCTGGCCACATGGAGAGGGCCGGGAGCGGACGTCGTGGGCGCAAACGCGGAATCGAGGGGCTCCCAAGGGAGATCAAGGAGAACCGCCAGCTCTGCGGTCGAGGAGTCGCTTGTTTTCTGCTCGAGGCCGCGCGCGCACAATCCGGTGTAGGGAGGCCTCGGGGACTGAACTCGGGACTGGCCGGGAGAGCATGGGTGCCGGACTACGCAGT